>JAETSI010000113.1 GCA_021769725.1 Oscillospiraceae bacterium
AAAAGATAGGTTTCAAGCCTTTGATTCACTGGACTTTTTGGGAGCAAAAAACTGTTAAGGGAAATAGGATGAGCTGACAAAGATGAGGGGCTTTCTTATCTTGCCCCTCTGTTTTTTACTTAATCTGTATAAAGTTTTAACTTATCTGTTATATATTTTCTGTCAGCCAGTCCGAAATCTTTTTTCGTCCTTGTTCCCCAAAGTTAAGCTGCCTGTTTTCCAAATCATATATAAGCAACCCCTCTTCATTTCTTTTAAGCTCATATAATGTACTGCCAGATTTATCATATAAGGCAGTTGGTGCTGTCTGATACGGACAAATTGTGTTTACGGTTATTGTATATGTAACATTTTCAACGGCTCTGGTTCTGATATGGGATTTTATCATTTCATATCTTTCCATATCATCATAGTCGGCAACATCATAAAACAGAATAATGTTTAAATCAGTATGAGCCTTATACAGTTCCCTGAAAAATTCCGGGAACCTAACTTCAAAGCATATTCTTATTCCAACCTTTAAGCCTTCTATGTCAAAAACTCCATTGCTGTTTCCTGTATTGAAATTATCTTTATCCCATCCCCACAAGGCTCTTTTGTGATAAACCAACTTTTCTCTATCAGGTGTAAAAATAATGGCGCTGTTATAATATCTTTTATTTTCTTGTGTAATGGTTCCGACTATTATGTATATCGAATTATCAGTAGCCATTGTTTGCAATTGTTCGTACGCATGATTCAATTCATCAAATTTGACTGAAGAGGAACTTTCAATATCATAAGGCGGATATCCAGTCAACGCACACTCCGGAAAGACTAACAGCCTAATCCCCTCTTTAGATGCCTGTGTGATAGTTCTTCTGATTATTTCCATATTATGATTGACATTATTTGTGACAGCAAATTGATATGCGCCTATTTTCATTACATCACTACCTTTCACGATATTATCCTATTGCCATTACATTTTAACAATTGACTATAATCCTCACAATATAGAAGAGCCTAGCGGGCAGATTATATACACTTACACATTCATTGTTACCACAATGGAGGAACTGGCGCCATACCAAGTACTCCAATTTTACTGCGGTCGCAGCAAAATGGAAAATTTCATCAAAGAAGGGAAAAGCGGCTTTGACTTTTCCGCCGTCAGCAGTTCCTCTATGACCGTCAATGCAACCGCCTGCAGATTCATGTGCTGGCGTGCAACTTATTCAACTGATTTGTGAATAATTCAGGTAAATGATACTCTATTGAAATAATAATGTTTTATTTTTTGTATCTAAAACCGCCTTTCTTCCAATAGGAAAAATTGCATGATTGGAACCATGACCAAAATCATCACAATAAGCCACAGGAATACTATATTTTTTGCCGAACCTTTCCAGTACTTCAAACAACAGGGGCGAAATATCATCTGAATAGTGTCCAAACAATAAACCTGTTACTTGTTCCATTAACCGACTTTGTCCTATACAAGTTAAGAACATACTGACATCTTGAACGGATTGAAATTTATCCAACTCTTCAATAAACAATATATAATTCCTGTCTGTTTGATAGGGAAAGAATCTGTTACCTAAAGCTAAAACAAAATTAAGCAAATATCCGCCGACAAGGATTCCTTCACAGCATCCCTCTGTTATAGTATACCAATTACTATTGCTAATATAATCTGTTACAGTTCCATCAACCAAATGCGAAACAAATTGTTTTCTGTCGTATTCGCTGATATTATCAAATAATCCCGGAGTCTGCCCGTAGTATGTTGTTATGCCGGTATTAGCGTATATTGCATTAAGGATAGATGTTCCATCACTATAACTCAAAAAAAGCTTCGGAGTTTCTTTTATTTTGTTATAATCTATATATGGAATTAAGTCTACGCTCCCATATCCCCCGCCAAAGAATACCATCCTTACGGTTTCGTCATATATCATTTCGTTCAAATCATCAACACGTTCTTCTATACTTGCAGTAAATTTATAAGTATTTTTGTAAATATTCTTGCCGAATTTGACTTGAAATCCCAATCTTTCAATACCTTTCGCATATTTTTCATAATCATTTTGATTAGCTACCCAACTTGGTGATATAATTCCAATGACATCTCCACATTTTAGCAAATTCATAATTTTCCCCTTTCGCAACATGCTCGGCTACAGTACATAAAAAGGATTTATCTATTGATATAATCAACTAAACAATTTACCTATCTATCGTTCCAACGATTTTTCTTCTCTGTATTTCTGCCCTTTCAAGTCATTCTGCTTCCCATATAAATTATTGCGCTCTCTGCGTAACTCTCGATGGCAGTTTACAGATGTGGGTTGATGCAGAAGATAGTCTTGAACTGTAGTAATTTAATCCCCCCGAAACCGGGGGGATTAAATCATTCCAAGACCTTTGTAGTTTGTTCTTCCAAAATGCTTTTGTACTATACAGCTTATTCTTTGGTATTAGCCATATTCTTCATAGGTTCTCCCCATTTTCCAAGATATCTTCCATCAACAGAAGAATATGTTTCTTCGCCCGGAGATAATACCGGAGCAGCCTGCATCAATCTCTCCGTAAAGGGAACTGTTGTATTCATCAGTCGTTCATCCTGAGTTACATTACGGATTAAACAGAGAAATATATCTGATCCATCTCCCATAGGAATTGATTTCTTCACTTCCAGTTCAAAAGTAACAGGGCTTTCTGCAATAGTCGGCACGTCCAGCACTTGTCCCCGTTCTACCGTAGGCAGGTACTTCATTTTATCAGGTGTGGTTCTGCCGCAGGTACAACCATAATAATCTGCCAGGGGCAGTAGCTTTTCGGATACGAGATTAGCAGAGAATACACCGTTTTTGCGTATCAAATCCTTGGTCTGCTTTTCCTCACCGATACATGCCATTACCCCGAGCCCCTCTGAGGAATGACAATATCCAAACCAACAGAAAAGACCAAAATGGGGCTGCCCGTCTTCCTGTTTTGTGCCATAGAGAAATAACGCCTGCGGACAGAAATCATTATAGATCTTAGTTTTTACCTTTGCCATCGTATACATCCTTTCCTTTTTTTAATGCTTGTTCCGCCCGCTCCAGGTTGGAAACGATACGGTCAAGATACTGTTCTAATTCCTTGATTTCCGCCTTTTCAAAATCCACAAAAAATAAGCTGTTCATTTGCTGGGAGACTTGGTCATAGCGTTTCTCCAGTGCACGCGCTTTGGGCGTCAGGCTAATCAAGCTTTGACGCCGATCAGAAGATGAAGCTTCTCGACGGATCAGTCCATTTTCCTCCATTCTGCAAAGCATTACGGTAAGTGTATTTTTTGCCAATCCAGTCTTTTGTGCAAGTTCCACGATAGGAATGCCTTCACTTTTCCATAACACATAAAGAATATGCCCTTGTGCTCCATTGAATTCTTCTACGCCACACGTCTGTAAAAGACGGTCAAAAACTCTCCCCTGAACCTGTCTAATATGGGAAATCAAAAAACCTGTTCGTGTCTCCAATTCTTATCAAACCTTCCTTGCTCGCCGCTTCGCAAGGATAGAAGCGGCAGTTTTGCTGTACAGCATAAAAAAGGACGTCTCCTTTTCACAGTATTAATGGTACTATATAGAACTTGTTTTTGTCAAGATGCAAATTTAAATAAAGAGTAATTCTTATACCGCCCACTCTCTACACATATATGAACTCATTCAACATTAATTGTTTCCAACTCCATCAGGGTATTTTAATATCAAATATACTAAATTCTTTAATATTTAACATATGGTAAAGACCGAAGACTTATCTCGCCCCTCGGTCTTTGTTCTTGATCGTCCTTTGCTGTTGGTACTCTGTTGTTATTTTTGGATTCTTCAACTGTTCAAGCACACTTTTCTTATTTTGCTCTTGGTTGTCTGTTCCGTAAGTTTTTTCACATTCAGCAACCTGTTCCCTATAAATTGCATAGGCGCTTTGGGATTGGTGAACGGACAGGATGGATCATATTTCAAGAATCAAATAGATTATTTTAGCGACAGATACAGAGTGATCGCTTTAGATACAAGAGGTCATGGTAAATCGCCAAGAGGTATAAAGCCTTTTACTATTGAGCAGTTTTCCTGTGATTTGGACGAATTTATGAAAGGTCTTGAAATTTCAGATGCAATTATTTTAGGATTTTCAGACGGAGCTAATAATAGCGTGGATACAAAATAGCAAGACGGTTTGCTTCAAAATCTCATGAAGCAAAAAAAGAATGCCGAAATGCTTGGGTTAATGGTCAATGACCCGAACATCGAGAGAAATGAATTGTCAAAAATAACAGTCCCTACGCTCGTGATTTGTGGCAAAAATGATATAATTCGGGAATCCCATACAAAAGAGATTGCAAAAAATATACCGAATGCGAAATTATAGATTGTTAAAGGGAATCCCTTTATTGCAAATAAAAGATACATTACATTCAACAAAGAAGTTGAAGACTTTTTACAAACAGTGCAGTAAATTTGTGTCTATCGAGGAAATAGCAAAGTCAGCCGGGATTGGTGTGGTATCTTTAACTTTGGGAAACTCCACATTCCTATTTAGAAATCGTCTTATCGCTGATTGACAGTACATCGGCAAGCTGTTTTTGGGTCATGCTCTGCGCTTTTCTTGTTTCGGCAATGAATTTGCCAATCTTGATTTGATCCATCCGCGTCCTCCTTTCTGCCAATATTGTACATGATGAATGATTCGATAAACACACACGGAGTGTAGAGTTTCGTTTATCTACGGAACGTAGAGTAGTGAAAATTCCGATTTAGCAGAGTATCAAATAATTAATATTTTTTTCAAGTGCATCACCTCTGCAAATTTATCTGTCAAGCGCAAACAGCTCCGGATCGGCAAGATAATGGTTGATTTCCGCGCCGAGGAACAGGAGGTACATGCAAGTCCAGATAGATCGAGAACGCGTAGGAAAAGACCGCCCAGGAGACGGAGGAGAACACTGCCCCGGGGAGCTGCCGGAAAAACGGCTGTCTGCGGCTTGGCAGGTACGCGTACAGGACGGTAAACAGCAGCACGAGGAGCAAAAGCGCGATCCCTGTCGGCAGGATGACCAGCGCGTCCTGATAGCCAACGAGAAGCGGAATCTTCCGCACCAGGAAGGTGGAGATCCCGTAGCCGAACACGAGGATGCCCAGGCTGACGACGAGCGCGAGGATCAGCACGACCGTGTAGCAGGCGCAGCGCAGCCGGGTAATCACATAATTTCCCGGTTTCTCGATCTGATAGATGGAATTTAATCCGTCCGAGAGTCCGAGGATCCCCTTTCCCGCCGTCCAGATCGCGACCAGAATCGTCCAGGGCACGACAGCCGTGGACTGCTCGAAGATATCGTTCACGATCGGCCGCACCTCGGAGGCGACGGTGAACGGAGTCAGCTCCTCGATCGTGAAGACGATCTGGTCCGGGGTAATCGGTGTGTAGCGCAGCAGGGTGAGCATCAGCATCAGCAGAGGGAACACGCTCATGATGATGAAAAATGCCGCCTCCGCCGCATGTGCGCGCACGCGGTCTCTGCCGGTCTTCCGGACGAACCGGAAGATCAGGATGATGATTTTAGAAGTCCTCGACATGTGATAACTCACTTTCTCCGGTTTCCTTGTGTGGAATGTCGGCCGGGGAGGTCATCATTTCATCCTGGGCGGCATCGTCGGGAGACACGATCGCTTCATTCTGGCCGGCAGTGTCAGAAAACACGCCATTCGTTTCGTTCTGGGCAGTGGTGTCAGGAGACATATGTTGGCCACTTTGCGAGCCAGATGTCGGCTCTGTGCGCAGAACGAACCAGGCGCTTGGCAGCATGGACAGGGAGGCGCTTTGACCGTTGTGCAGCGTCAGACCGCTGTCAGTCGGCGCCAGCGCGCGCCGGATCTGATACTCTCCCTCGATCGCCAGGGACGCTCCGCCACCGCTTGCGGTCAGCTCCTGTGCCTGGCCGTTTGGCAGCCGTTTCGTGACCTGCAGCCGTTCGACGGAATCGCCCGGATAACCGAACTCCGCCTGCAGATGCGCGAGCAGTGCATCCTTGGAAAGCACTGCCTCCCAGCGGATCCACGGGGATCCGTACTCCGCATCCGCGCGGGGCTCCTCTTCCAGGTAGGAGCGGAATGCCGCTTCGTCTGCCAGATCCTCCCGCCCGCAGGTGCCGCAGGAGGTCGAGTAGTACAGAACCTCGTCCAGGGGAAGAATCTCGCCTGCCGTGGCTGTGACAGCACGGGCGGACGCCTCGGAAGCCTTTTGATTATTATATACTTGAAATGCAACGCTGTCATCTAAATCTGCGCGATTATCCGAATTTTTTTCCCGCCGGATGCAGTTGGCGGCGTAGGTCCTG
>JAETSI010000022.1 GCA_021769725.1 Oscillospiraceae bacterium
TTCTGTTTATATTTTATTATATCATATCTGCCCCATTATAATCAAGACCGTGTCTGAAAAAGACATACAAAATACTTGATTTATCTGTGTAAATATGTTATAATAAATTATGTATTTACTCTTATTATTAACAAGAAATAAGGTGCTGATATGAGCGATATTCATGAAATAATCAAAAATCAGATAAAACAGCCCCTATGGGATAACTGGTACATAAAGGAAGAACTCGGCAGAGGCGGTTCAGCCGTTGTTTACCGAATTGAGGCCAGAAGAGAGAACCGCACTGATGTTTCCGCTCTTAAAGTTGAACCGATTATTGCCGACGAATCCGTATACGTTGACGAAGCACGCCGCATGGAATATCTTGAAAGAAAACGACGTGAAGCTGAAAATGAAACTACTATCATGTATAAGCTGCGTTCGTCGCCGAATATTGTGCTCTATGAGGACGAAAGCATAAAGCCTCTTGTAGTGGATAATAAACAGATCGGCTACTATATCATGATACGCATGGAGTGCCTGACCTGTCTGCAAAAGATCATGAAAAACCGGACTTTTGATGTTTCAGAAAAAAATGTGCTGAAGCTTGCCATAGATATAGGAAACGGAATCAAAGCAGCCCATGAGCTGGGGATTATCCACCGTGACGTTAAACCCGGAAATTTCTTTGTATCCGACAGCGGAGTATACAAGCTTGGCGACTTTAATATTTCAAAAAAATCAGTATCAACACGTTCATTTGCCGGCACAGAGGGCTACATTGCACCGGAAGTATATTATGCACGCTACGGAAATGACGGCTACACAAAACAGGCTGATATTTATTCTTTTGGTATCTCGCTTTACTGTATGATGAACAATTATCAGTTTCCGTTCGGTGATATGTGTCTTCCGGAAGAAGCTATAGACCGACGTATGAAAGGCGAAAACCTTCCAAGACCAAAAAATGCTTCTGTACCGTTTGCAAAGGTCATACTGAAAGCCTGTGCTTTTAACCCGGCAGAACGCTATCAGAATATGACAAATATGCTCCGTGATCTTATGGCAATACGTGACGGCAGTCCGGTGATAAGTTCGCCGCCCCCCGTTCAGTCTACTGCCGCAGGAGGCTATGCCGCACCTGCCGCAGGTTACGGAGGATATTCAGGACAGCCGGTAAATCAGCCGATTCAGCAGCCTGTTAATTACGGAGGATATACCCAGCCTCCTGTTTCTCAGCCACCTAATTATCCGTCAGGTTATCAGCCTGTAGAACGTGTAAATAATGACTCGGCTATACCAAAGATCCTCCTTGGCTCCGGTATTTTCATACTGGTAGTGATATTGGCAATATTGGTGATATTCCTTGTCCGGCAGCAGAAAGACGACGTTTCAGGCGACGATGATTCGGTTATCGTACCTCCTGAAACTACAATTTCACAAGAGACGACAGAACCTGACGTTCCTAAAGAAACGGAAAGTACCACTGCTATTACCACGACAGAAACAACGGAAACCACCGCAACAAGCACGACAACAGCACCGACAACGCAGTCTGTGACAACTGCTTCGCCTGTTACTACCGCTCCGCCTATACCGTCCCCCTCACCTGAAAATGGCACGGCATCTGCTAATATTATCAATGGAGGCTATGTGACGTCAGACGGAGTCACGCTGTACTACTCGACAGAAGCCGGATGCATCTATTCTGAATCAAACGGTGAGACAAAAATCGTTTACAACACCCGGGCAAGCTATATTAACTCTGTAGGGGACAGTCTAATTTTCTGCAACTGGAGCAACGGAAACTATATATGCAGCATTAAAAAGGACGGCAGCGGCTTTAATATCCTGAATCCTGCATACTGTTACGAACTCACATACTACGATGACTGGCTGTATTTTTCAGAAATGACCGACCCGGGGAATACCAGCGCAGGAAACTATATATGCCGCATGAAACCCGACGGCTCAGAATACACTCGGCTGATACAGGCACACTGCTGGTATATGAACGTTGCAGACGGAAAAATCTTCTTTGTAAACTACGACAATAATTATTCGCTTGATGTTATGAACATAGACGGCAGCGGTCATACCTCCCTGATAAACTCTGTTTCTGATCTCTGCGTATCAGGCGGCAGAATATACTACTCCTCAAGCCGTGACGACAGGTGGCTGTATTCCATGAACTATGACGGTTCAGACAACAGACTTATCAGAGACGGCTACACTAAATGCACGAATGTATCCGGCAGCATGATCTACTGTATTGACGAAAACGATCATCTTCTGGTCATAGATTTACAGAACAATTCCGAAGTAATTTATCCTCATCTTGGCTACATAGGATTTCCGGTAGTTGTCGGCTCAAATCTTTATTCAATGGATCAGGATAACAACGTAAGAAAATTCTCACTTGACTAATACTCATAAAAGAACAGCGGCACCGGAAGAAATATCCGATGCCGCTGTCCTTTAAGGGTGGTTTATATGAAAATGAAGATGTCTTAATTAATATCGGACTCTGCGCTGCCGTTTCGTCCGTGACTGTCCTTTTTGTCCGGCCTTTCCGGCATTTGTTCCGGATCAAAATCTTCAGGCATTTCCGGTCTGCCGTCGTCACCTGTAGGTGGCTGCATCTGACCGGGATCAAAGCCGTCGGGCATTTCCGGAAACTTATCACCGAATTTTCCGCCGCCAAAGCCGCCGAATCCTCCCATTCCTTGTGAACCAATAGTTGAAACAACATTTTCAACGGTAAAACTGCCGACTTCTGTGCCGTCATTTTTATAACCTGACATTTCATAAAGCCCGTGATTTTCTGTAGAATCCGAACTTCCGCCAGTATAAATGGTATAGCTTTCACCTGATTTTATATCCGGAGAGCTTATAACTATATGTTCAAAATTCTTGGACGGAGCGTAACTCAGTATTTCCTTTCCGCTGCTGTCTGTAAGTGTAACAAGAGTACCGCCGCCGCATGAACCTATATTTGCTCCTACAACATTCTGAGAAGAATTGTTTCCGGGCAGCTCTGCCATCTGAGCGCTGCCTGCCGCAACAAGCAGACCTCCGCTGACAATTATCTCACCATTTCCATCAAGAGCGCTGTTTCCGCCGTTTACCGGGCCGTCCACAAGGATTGTTCCGCCGCTTATCGTCATATCTCCGTTAGAATCCAGACCGTCACCGTCAGCATTGACATAAACAAATCCACCGCTGATATTGATCTGAACACCATCGATGTATGCTCCCATACCTTCCTGAGAAGTATTGCCGTCACTTGCATTGAAACCGTCATCTGAAGCTTTTATTTCAAGTTCTCCGCCGCATATATCTATAACAGCTGCCTCAATTCCCTCATAAGAAGCAAGGACTTTGACAGTTCCGTCTGATATTTCAGCATGACTGTCTCCGTGAATACCTTTACCTCCGGAAGAAAGCTCTGAAGTACCTCCGGTGATATTCACATTACCGTTAGAATGAAGAGCATCATCGGCAGAGTCTATAATAAAAGTTCCGCCGTTTATGATGATCTCTGCCCCTCCTTTTATGCCCTTTGTGCTGGTTGTTTCGGACATACCGCTCTCTGATACAGTTTCATTGGCAGTAAAGCTGACATTGCTGTCAGAACTCATTTCAGGGAATCCCCTATATTCAGAATCATTCTGCCGAAAATCCTTGAAATCACCGAAATCCCGTCCGCCGTGCATAACGCCGAAATCATCATTGTGGGTTTTGGTTGAATTTACGCTGCCTCCCCCGGAGGTTATATTAAATTCTCCGCCGTCTGCAATAAATGATGTCTCCGCCTGAAAACCGTCCTGTGCAGCAATTATATTGAAAGTTCCGCCGCATATATAGATAAATCCCTTGGATGTATCTGTCTTATTAGTAGATTTTACGCCGTCCTGACCGGAATTTACAGTAACAGTTCCGCCGGCAGCCGCAACGTAATCTTTACCTTTTATACCATCAGACACTGCCGTAATATTCAGATTACCGCCTGTTATCACGATATCGTCTTTGCAGCGGATACCGTCGTTGTAGTTTCCGTTTACGGTAAGAGAGCCCGTACCGTTTATAGTCAGGCTGTCCTCGCTGAAAACAGCTGCATCCGGTTCGGTAACGGTATCGTCAGGATAAGAATAATTCTCACCGTCAGAGAGAAAATTCTCACTGTCCGGTGCAAGAGTAATAAAGGTCTTGTCTGCATCCTGAATGCAGACAGCAGAAGATTTTTCATTTGCAATATTGGCGTTGTCAAGTACAAGCTGTACCTTTGCCTGCGGAGCATTCACGACAATCTGACCATTCGTGGTCTTGCCGGTTATGCGGTATACGCCCTCTTGAGTTATAGTAACAACAGACGCTTCTGATAAAGCTCCGGAACCCGTTATATCTGCCTTATCACCGTTAAATCTTATCTCTGCCGTAATTTCTCCATAGTTCTGGTTCATATCCCTGTCAGAAAAAAGCTGACTGAACTTACCGTTTGACAAAGGAATAATTTCCGACGACTTTGAAAAGCTGTCAGAAGTAGATTCAGCAGAAAAACCAGAATCATCCGTGAACGGATCTGTTTCCGCAACAGACTCTGACGAAGAATCAGATTTTTCAGACTTTGAATTACTGCATCCTGCCGTCATAGCTGCAAATGTCAAAGCGGCTGTAAGGAAACTAAATGCTTTTTTATAATGTTTCATTTTTTTGCACCTTCCTGATTTATTCCCAATTCCGCTTTATTTCTCTTTCTGTGATTATATTATAACGCTCCTTTATGTTAATTATGTGATATTTTTCTGAAAAGTCAATGCCAACACTTAAATGTGAGCATGGGAAACAAAATCATTTAGATTATTGACATTGACTTTTTAAAATGACAGTAGTATAATTATTTATAGAAAGAATTTCCAGGAGGTAATAAACATGGAAAAAGAAATATACAAGGATTATGAGATAATTGACGCTCATGCACATATTTTTCCCGGTGCGATCGCAGAAAAGGCTACCGTTAATATAGGCAGATTCTATGATCTGCACATGGATAGCTGCGGCAGTTCAGCCAAACTCATAGAGTCGGGCAGCAAAATCGGAACTTCTCTTTATCTGGTATGCTCTGTTGCAACTGTACCGCACCAGATCAGCCATATAAATAAATTCATTGCACATGAATGTGAAGAACACAAGTGCTTTTTTGGACTTGGCTCAACTCATCCTCTGTCAGACAATATTGAAGGCGACATTGAACAGATTAAATCCCTTGGTCTCAAAGGAGTAAAGCTGCATCCGGATTTCCAGACATTCAATGCCGATTCACCCGAGGCGTTCAAGATATATGATATAATCGGAGATTCGCTTCCTGTTCTCATTCACTGCGGAGATAACAGATATGAATATTCCTCACCTGAAAGAATTGCAAACATTGCAAAAAACTTCCCGAAACTGAAACTTATTGCCTCTCATCTGGGCGGATATCAGCGCTGGGACGAGGCACAGGAATATCTTTGTGGATTTGAGAATGTACGCTTTGATGTATGCAGTTCGCTTGCATTTATGACGCCGGAAAAGGCAGCTGAACGTATACGCAGCTTCGGAGCGGAAAATTGCTTCTTCGGAACTGATTTCCCCATGTGGTCTCACGAAGCAGAACTTGAACGTCTTATGGCTGTCGGTCTCAGCGACAGCGAACTCAGAGGAGTTCTTGCCGGTAATTTCAAAGCATTTATGAATGTATAATCTCTTAAAGCAGAATGATAACAATACCGTTAGTTTATAATAACAAAAAATAAAAAAATTTTTTGAAAAGTTCGTCTTTTTTCCCCTCAAAAATCACTTATTGGTGAAAGCTTTCATAAAGCAGTGTCGGGTATCAATATAAACATTTTTAAAGAACCGGATGCTGATCCTATTAAAAAGGAGAGGGTGAGACTATGCTTGCCAACACAAAGACAAATTCCGGAGGTGACCTTATCATTTTAGCATTTAATCAGGACAATACAACCTCCACTGAAACAGGTGATATCAACTGGCTGATAAGCACCTGTAATACATCCAAAGACAGTCTGGAACAGCTGTATATCATGTTCAAGTCTGCGGTTTTCGCAGTGGCATTTGGTATAACAGCCGACTATCATCTTTCGGAAGACTGCGTTACCGAAACATTTATCCGGCTTACACAGATAAAAAGGTTCAATCCACGCAAAGGTGACGGCAAAGGTTTCATCCTTACAATCGCACGCAACGTTGCATTAGAGCTTCGCCGGCGCTACAAAAAAGAGATCAGCAACTCTTTCATACAAAGCTACGGCGACGCCGAGCAAACTGTCGAGGACAGTATATATATAAATCAACTTCTAAAGCATCTTAACGACAAGCAAAGACAAATCGTCATTTTGAAATGCTGCGCTGAAATGACTTTCAAGGAAATAGCAAAAGTATTAAAGATCCCCGAAACAACGATCAAGTCAAGGTACAAACGAGCAATGGATATCTTACAGGAAAAGGCAGGTGCAGACAAGTGAAAAAAAATGATTTCAATTCGGATCAGGAATTTGAAAAAATACTGAAAGAAAAAATGAATGAACTTTCTACCTCTGTGGATTGCTTTGACAGAATCTCCTCAAGAGCTTTTCCTGAAAAAGACTCGGATTTTTCCGACTGCGGGTTCACCGTAAGCGACCTTGAAAATGTAACAGGAAAGCGCAGAATTCTTCCTGCACTCAAATGGTTATCTGCGGCTGCGGCAATTGTGCTTTGCATAGGTATAGTTCCTAAAATTGCTCTTATTAACAGCCTGAAGTATTCTATGGAAAACTGTAATGACAAAGATGGCTGCAACGACATCATACTCAAAATAAATAAAGAGATCCAAAATGGTGATTACTACATCTGTGATCTCACCCTTAACGATTATTTAAGCCATGATGTTCTTGTTACTCCTATGTACAGATGCCCCTTTGAAGAATGCGATGAAGATATGAATGTGCGGATTTTTGTTAAAACTATCGGAGGGATAAGAACCAATCAGATATATGCCGTGGAATATTATGGAGTATACTCTGAGGATAATATAGTAGCTGCGGCTGAGACCGGAGTGACTTTCTCCAAAAAGGAAATGGCTGAACTGGAAAACGGCTTCAATTACTTCTTTTCCAGTGACGACGAATGTTCCAATGCTGTATCAGCGGCTTTCACCTTCAATAACATCGGAGCACTCAGCAACAATAATGGAAAGACTATATCAGCGGCAAGCTTTTCTGACTTTTCTTTCTACAAGAAAGGAAAAAGTGTCAAATCTGTCCGGACTGACGTTGTCTATTACCGATATGACAATCCCGATAATTATTATTACGATTTAAAGGTAACAGACAGCAGCGGTGAAGAAATTCAGATTTCCGAAAATTCATGGAAGCGTTCCGTTGACTGCAATGGCAATCCGGTTTATACAGATAAAAATTCAAACGTTATGACAAAAACCGATCTCTTTACCGGAAATTATGATATTACCGGCGATATCTGCTATTTCACACCTGAAATCTGCTATGCATGGGACAGCAAACAGCAAGTCCGGACAATTGCAGAATATATGGTGGAAACTCACAACGGCTATAACCGCACCGGAACTATTTTAAGCACAATTGCTTTTCCGGAGGATACGGCATTCCAGAGAAATCTGCACGTTTACCTCGGCAAGAAAATTCCGGCTGCGGTATATTCCGCCAATAACTTTGATGAAGTTCAGTATTATACTTCGTTGGATATGACAAGCGTAAATGACAATTATATTTCTGAAAATAAGATAAACGCTGCAATTTCCGACCTTACTTCAGAATATGATCGTCTTGAGGATACTGCACTCAATACGTATATGACAGACTCTGACAGAAAGCTCCTGGAGATCGAAAAACTGCGGATAAACAGAGAGTGTGAAAAATGGAATCAGTATGCTGCTTTCATTGATGAAAGTGATCTCCTTCAAAAGCAGCTGTCTGCTATGGAATCTGAAATAAGATATAATCAGATACAGGAAGATCTGAAACAACAACAGATAGCTTCCGAAGATAAAAACAACATCCGCCATGATCTGACAGATTAACGGTGACCCGCCAAACACAAAAGAAAGTTCAATAAAAACGCCTCGGAGATCACTCTCTGAGGCGTTGCTTTTATACTAACTGTATTTTGAATCTTCTCAGCCAGTAATCCAGCTGAACAAAAAAAGCTATAGTCTGCGGAAGATTCATCAGTTGTCCGTACCACTGAACATGATCCACATGAGTAAGAAGCCGCTCAAGTGCCTGCCTGCTTACCAGTTCAGTAAGCGTACTGCATTTATCATCCATGATCTCCCTCAGCCTTGACGTTACAGCCTCTAAAAATGCCGGATTATGCGTCTTTGGATACGGACTTTTCTTTCTGCGCAGCACCTTTTCCGGCAGCCAGTCACTCATAGCCTCACGGAGAAGTCCTTTTTCCTGCCCCTGCCAGTCCTTGTACTCCCAGCGGACGTTATAGAGGTATTCTGCAATACGGTAATCGCAGAACGGCACACGGACTTCAAGTCCGCTGTACATACTCATTCTGTCCTTACGGTCAAGAAGATTCTGCATAAACCAGCTGAAATTAAGCTGAGTCATCTCACGCATACGTGATTCAAGATCGCTGTCCGTTTTTAGTTTCAGAGTATCGTCAGCCGTTCTTCTGTACGCACTATATACATAGTCGTCGGCATCTATCCGGTTTCTGTAGGCATCACCGAGAAAACTTCTGCGGTAGGAAGTACTCTGCGCCCAAGGAAAACCGTCAGTCATGCGGATATCCTTATCCCTGTACCATGGATAGCCACCGAAAATCTCGTCGGCGCACTCTCCGGACAGCGCTACAGTCCCGTGCTTTTTGATCTCACGGCAAAGCAGCAGCATGGAAGCATCTACATCTGCCATTCCGGGCAGTCCTCTTGCTTCAACAGCTTCGTCAAGTGCGTCGATCAGTTCGGGAGTATCTACCACGATCCAATGATGATCTGTTCCGAGATATTCTGCCATGCATTCTATATATTCCGGATCGCTGTTTGGCTGAAAATGGCTTTTTCTAAAGTATTTATCATTATCGTGATAATCAACGGAAAAAGTACTTAATTTCTTACCCTGCTTTTTCATTTCGGATGCAGCAACGCTTGAAATAAGGCTTGAATCCAGACCTCCGGAAAGAAATGTGCAGACAGGCACATCCGATACCAGCTGCCGCCTTATGGAGTCGAGGAGAAGTTCACGGACGTGCTCGGCAGTCTGCTCAAAAGTTTCATTGAGTTCATACGCACGTAGACGCCAGTATTCCTCCAGTTTCAGACCACGTTCACTGTAAAAGCCACGCCAGCCCGGCATAATTTCCTTTACTCCCCTGATAACGCCGCAGCCGGGCGTTCTTCCCGGAGCCATAAGTATAAGTTCAGATACACCGGTTTCGTCGATTTCATGAGAGATATCGGGATGTTCCATCAATACTGGAAGTTCAGAAGCAAAAATCAGCTTATCGCCCGCATCGTAATAAAACAGCGGCTTTACGCCTATTCTGTCTCTTGCCAGAAAAACACGGTGTTCCGCCTCGTCATAGACCGCAAAGGCAAAAATTCCGTTAAAGCGTTCTACGCAGGCTTTTCCCCACTTAATGTAGCTTTTCAGAACCACCTCGGTATCAGAGGAAGTTTCAAACTCAAATTCCTGTTCAAGTTCACGGCGGATCTCCCGGGTATTATACAGTTCGCCGTTGTAAACCAGAGTATATGTTTTTTCTCCGAATGCACAGCTCATAGGCTGACGTCCGCCGGATATGTCAATAACTGCAAGTCTTGTGTGGATAAGAGCCGCCTCACGGGTGAGAACTATTCCACGCTGATCAGGGCCACGTCTTATCATTGCCCTCTGCATCTTCTCATATATTTTCATATCATTGCGCATATCCTCAGAAAAACTTATAGCTCCTGCAATTCCGCACATACTATCTCCTCCATTAATTTGGTATTATTCAGTATATGCAGAAAGAATCAAGATAATGACTCAGAGTGTAACAGGCAGTCCATTTATTTCAATAGTCGGATCATCAATATCAATAAGGAGACATTTTCTTCCGTCTATCACGCTTGTGCGCACCTTATCGGCAGCAGACGGCTTGATATTCACCGTAATTCCCGGTGAAGCAAGCACCGTTTTGGTTTCAATAAGATTTGCAGCCGTAAGCGGAGCTGTTCCGCATACTTTCTCATATACCGGCTCTACCATATTCACACGTTCCTGCGGCAGTCCGGAATCTGAAAAAATATCCTTGAGCATTGCCGGTTCGATAACGGTTCTGTCAGTATCTTCCTTGCTGTCCTCAACAACGCTCTGAATCTTCTCATTCACCGTCTTTATGAGCATATAGTCAAGATCCTCACCTGCCACGCTTTTGAGGATATTCTGGAAATTTGCCTTTTCATTTTCTGCGGACATAACAAAATTACAGCCGAGAACATTCTCGATAATTGAAATATCAGGCTTGCTTGCAGTCTTGGTATAGTACATCACATGATTTATATCGCTGCTTCTGTTGCTGAAAACAGGGAACAAAAATCCGTCTGAGGGAGATTTGCTGATAATAAGCTCCGTATTGACTTTCTTGGTGATCTCATTATTGAATGAATCGAAAATGAAACCGTCGCTGCATGTATTCACCGGACAGAATGCCGTAAGTATGTAGCGGTAAACCTCATCCTCGCCAACTGCGAACTCATCGTTTTTATCCTTTCGTCTGACAGTGTAGCTGCAATAAGCTGTCAGCACAGCAAACGGTCCCTCACAAACAATGTTGGCAGCTATATGATTTAAAAAATCCTCGCAGACTGTATCATCCTTGAGTTCAGATTTCAGCAGCGTATAGAGTATATTCTGAGGTTTTCCCTCTTCATACGCCTCATTGGGGAATTCGTACTCAACAAATGATTTTCCGACATTTGTATTGAGAACCTTTTTAAGCGTTTCCTCATAGACGTCATGCTCCTCGACAGACATGGTAAGGCAAGAGCTTACATTATGACACCGAAGATTTTTCTCGGCATCCACAAAACCTGTGAGCAGACGCTCCATGACAAAAAATCCACTCTTATCTGAAAAATTCTTTTTAATCTCCGCTGTTTCTTTTTTATTCATGTTTAATTTTCCTTTCTTTTTTAAGGCAACACCGCACAAAGATTGTGCGGCAGATGTGCAGTCAGATTTTTTCGTCAGATTGCATAAAAATTTCGCAGGCAGACTGACGCCTGTCAAGAGATTTTTGTGCGATATGACGGAAAATATGCAAGCAGATGACGTGCAATCTTTGTGCGGTGTTGCCTTTAATATTATTCTATTATACATCATTGCCGGAATTTTTGCAAGCAGTAATTTTTCAGCGTAAACCAGAATATAATTTTGAAAGCCTGTACATAACCAATGTCAGCAACTTAAAAGGGGACTACCTATGAAAGGAGACTATTATGAAATATCTTATTCTTCTGCTTATCCCTCTGATTTTATGCTCGTGCTCCGCTCCGGCTGCTCCGGCTGGGGAATCATCCAAAATCCCCGTTACAACATTCGTCCAGGACTTCAATCAGCTTCACATTGATGTTCCTGAAGGCTATACTCCGATTAATTATGACTTTCAGACTGGGCAGTGGTTTCCGTATATGCAGTACGAAGATTATATGTACGGAAAAACGGCAGATGAATTCCGGACTGCCGTTCGTGAACGATTCACACAGGCAAAGGAAAATGGCATAAATACCGTATATCTTCATGTCCACCCCTGCGGAGACGCATATTACAAGTCTGAGATCTTTCCAAAGGGCGTAAGTCTTGACGGAGACTATGATCCTCTATCTATAATGCTTGAGGAAGCGCACCAACTGGAACTTTCTGCTCACGGCTGGCTGAATCCTCTGCGGTGTCAGACTGCTGAACAAATGGCTGCTTTGCCTGACGATTTCATAATTAAAAAATGGACAGAAGATCCCGACTGCCGTATTGCCAAGCTGGTAGGAAACCGCTGGTATCTCGACCCGTCCTATCCCGAAACATCGGAACTGCTCAGCGCCTGCGTCGGCGAACTCCTGGAGAATTATGACCTTGACGGCATTCATATCGACGATTACTTCTATCCCTCATCGGATGAAAATTTCGACAGCGTGGAATTTGAAAAAAGCGGCAGCAGCGATCTTGCACAATGGAGACTTGCCAATTGCACAAAATTTGTCAAAACAATATACGATACGGTAAAAACTCACGATAGCAGAATTCTTTTCGGAATCAGTCCTCAGGGTAATATCGAATCAAATTATAACTCACAGTATGCTGATGTTAAGCTCTGGGCAGGCAGCGAGGGGTACTGCGATTATATCGTTCCGCAGATATATTTCGGTTTTGAAAACGCCGTATGCCCATTTGAGCCTACTCTCAGACGCTGGGAAGAATTGCGTAGAGACAGTCCGGTAAAGCTTATCATCGGTCTTGCAGCCTATAAGCAGGGGAAAGAAGATAAATGGGCAGGTCAGGCAGGAGAAAGGGAATGGATAGACGATTCTGATATAATCAACCGCCAGATAGAACTTGTAAAATCATCTTCAGCCGACGGATATGCATTGTACTGATTTTATATTTCCGATCATTTCATACTGCATAATGCAAAGAGATATCAACAAGCTTGCCCGATACAACCGCATGAAAACTAAAAGAATTTCCGGAAAAGCATAATACACACCGCTAATCAAAATCTCCAAAAAGAAATGTAACTTCTTGTATAAATCAACGATTGCATTAATGAAGTAAATATGATATAATAATATATAATATTTATGCGAAACGAGGCTTATTATGAAGTGCGAATACTGCGGATATGAATTTAACGATAATTTCTGCCCCAACTGTGGAGCAGCCACTCCGGAACAGACACCGGCGGTATGGCAGCCGCCTATAAATGATAACCCGCAGCAGAATAATCCCGAAAACACTGATTACTCAAGCTATAGAAACCAGAAAACATATAGCAGATACTACTCATCGGGCGTACAGATACGCTCCATTTCATCCTGCATTATTCTGACGATATTAACCTGCGGAATTTATGGTATTCTATGGTTTGGAAATCTGAACGATGAAGTGAACTATCTTTCCGAGGAACGCAGTCCCACTTCCGGAGGAATAGCTTTTCTTCTATGCATCCTGACTTGCGGATTATACTATTTTTACTGGGCGTATACACAAGGTGTAAAAATTGACCGTGCGTATATAATCCGTAATCAAGTTCCCCCGAAACATGGGATTCTGTTTATCGTGCTGACGTTCATACCATACGCCGGAGGACTTATAACATACTGCCTGATGCAGAATGACATAAACAACATTGCCTGAACCAAAATCCATTGCCCCGTAACAGGGGCAATTTTACTACATTATATGATGATTAATAAAAGCAAACTTCACAAATCTCTGGCTGTACTTGCGCTGGGAGCCGCTTATTTTATTTTTGTAAAACTTACCGGACTGGGAATTCCCTGCATTGTCAGAGTTATGTCCGGCGGCAGGATACTGTGCCCTGGCTGCGGAATATCCAGAATGTTTCTGAAATTATCTTCTTTTGATATTCTGGGAGCATTCCGCTGCAATCCGGCGATTTTTTCTTTGCTCCCCCTCTGGTGCGTATGCGCCGTGTTCTGGATATCCGACCGTGGAGAAAAATTTCTGAAAGCTGCAGAGATATTTTCACTGACTGTTCTTATAATATTTGGCATATTAAGAAATTTTCTCTGAATATATTGCAAATATCCATAAAATGGTATATAATATAACAGCAGAGTTTAAAACAACTACCACTACAGTATCTGAGATAAGGAGAAATTTTGAATGATTTATAATAATATTATAGAAGCTATGGGACACACTCCTATGATAAAACTTAACCGCATGAACAAGCCAGGCAATGCCGAAGTCCTTGTAAAATTTGAGGGTCTTAACGTGGGGGGGTCTATAAAGACAAGAACCGCTTACAAAATGATCCTTAATGCAGAGCGTGAGGGAAAAATAAACAAAAATACAATTATAGCAGAACCCACCAGCGGCAATCAGGGAATAGGTCTTGCTCTTGTGGGAGCTGTCAGAGGGTACAAAACTATAATTATAATGCCTGATTCCGTCAGCGAAGAACGCCGGAAGCTCGTCCGCCATTACGGTGCGGAGGTGATCCTCATCCATGACGACGGCGATATAGGAAAGTGCATTGAAGAATGCCTCCATACAGCCCTGAAAATGGCAGAAGAGGATGAAAACATTTTTGTTCCTCAGCAATTTGCCAATCCCAATAATATTTATGCTCATAAATATCACACTGCCCTTGAAATCCTCGAACAGACCGCCGGAAGAATTGACGGTTTCTGTTCCGGAATAGGCACTGGAGGAACTATCACAGGTATCGGCGAAGCACTCAGGGCACAATATCCCGATATTGAAATATGGGCTGTAGAACCAGAAAACGCCGCTATCCTTGCCGGCGGAACTATCG
This sequence comes from Oscillospiraceae bacterium, assembly GCA_021769725.1. Taxonomy (GTDB): domain Bacteria; phylum Bacillota; class Clostridia; order Oscillospirales; family Ruminococcaceae; genus Ruminococcus. The sequence continues at coordinate 14,554 of JAETSI010000022.1, forward strand.
GAACACATCTCCAGATGGGGATTGGCGACGGTATTATCCCTGATATTCTCAATACAAATATCTACGATAATATCTATATCGTCAGCGATGAAGAAGCAATCAGAACGGCAAAAGATCTTGCTTCAAAGGAAGGCATCATGTGCGGAATATCCAGTGGTACAAATGTAGCCGCAGCACTGAAATTAGCTGAAAAACTTGGCGAGGGCAAAACTGTAGTAACAATCCTCCCCGATACAGCAGAACGCTACTTCTCTACTCCCCTGTTTGACGAGTAATAAATATACCTGTAAGTACAGTAATAATTTTTGTCTTTTGTTTTTACTTACAAGCAGATGTTTTCTCATTAAACCTTTACCAAATGGTAAATTTCCTGTTTGAGGATTTGTCATAATAAATTTAAAAGCCCCTTTATGGGGCTTTTAAATTTATTAATAATGGGTTTCCAAAGGGGGGATTCCCCCTTTGGCAGGGGTTAAGGGGACAGCGTCCCCTTATTAAGTACAAGAAGATGTACAAAAAATATTACTGTACTTACAGGCATTTTACTAATCGTCAACTATGAATAAGATTCCAGAGTTCCTGTCCGATTTCAGCAGAAACTCCTGCCGCTGCTGCAAGTTCCTGCGGGGAGGCGCAGCCAAGATTTTCCTTTGTCTTGTACTTCATCATAAGCATTGCAGCTTTCTTTTCACCTATTCCCCGGACGTTTGTCAGCTCGGAGGCATACGTCTTTTTCTTATGCCTTGAATGCATGAAGCTCACGGAAAAGCGGTGTACTTCATCCTGTATTCTGGTAACCAGATTAAATGCAGATTTCAGTTCGTTTATCTGAATCTCCATCCCCTCTGCTGCAATAGCACGGGTACGATGTTTGTTATCCTTTACCATGCCAAAAACCGGAATATTCAATCCGAGTTCACGAATTACCGGTTCAACAGCATGAACATGTCCCTTTCCGCCGTCAAGAAGGATAAGATCGGGAACACGGGTAAAATATTCGTCCCCCTCCCCGGTAACAATATGCATCAATCTGCGCCGCAGCGTCTCCTGCATACTTCCATAGTCGTTCTGATACTGCTGTTCCTTTATTGTGAAGCGTTTATACGCCTTTTTCAACGGTCTGCCGTCCTCAAAAACGACCATTCCTGCAACCATGGATTCGGACGAGAGATTTGAAATGTCGTAAGCCTCGATATATTTCGGCGGTTTTTTTAATCCAAGACTTCTGCCAAGCTGCTCAAGTGCGATGACCTCTTTGCCGGTGCGGTTGTTTTTCAGCGCTGCATATTCGGCGCTGTTACTTTTTGCCAGACGAAGAAGTTCCAGTTGTTTTCCTTTCTGCGGAACGTGGAACTTCACCTTATGACCTGACTGCTTTTCCATAAGTTCCTCAAGAAGTCTAAAATCTGACGGAAGTTTATCAGTCACTACCGATTTTGGAATATCATTCCTGCCGTAATAGAACTGCATAATGAACGAATTTAAAATATCGTCTCCGGAATCAGGCTTTTCAAATTCAAATACTGCCTTATCGTAAAGCCGGCTGTCACGATACATCAGCACAGAAATATATATACCGTCGTAAAATTCTGCGGCACCGACAACATCCGCAGAGTCCACAACGCTGTTAATGATCTTCTGTTTTTCAGATGCTTTTTTTACAGCGACTATCCTGTCACGAAGCAGAGCTGCTTTCTCAAAATCAAGATTTTCCGCCGCCTCTTCCATTTCCTGACGCATACGTTCCACCGAATCGGTACTGCCGCTTTTTATGAATTCAACTGCCTGTGCAATGATTCTTTTATATTCATCACTGCTTATCTTGCCACGGCAAAGACCCATGCAGGTTTTGATATGATAATTAAGGCATGGTCTGCCCTTACCAAAATCACGTGGAAAAATACGTGTACAGGTAGGCAGCATGAACACCCTATTTGCTTCGTTTACTGCCTCTTTCGTTATAAAACCGCTTGTATACGGTCCGAGATACTTTCCGCTTTCCTTGGTATTCTTTTCTGTTGTTATCTTCGGAAAGTTCCCTTCAGAAATACGTATATAATGATAACCCTTGTCATCCTTCAGCAGGATATTATATTTCGGCTTGTGCTGCTTAATAAGACTGCATTCAAGAAGAAGAGCTTCATATTCACTGTCGGTAACGATAAAATCATAGTCAAAAACATTCGACACCATGGCAGCCACTTTCGGAGTATGGTCGGGATTTTCACGAAAATAACTGCTCACTCTGTTGTGAAGATTTTTTGCTTTTCCTATATAAATAATCGAGCTTTCCCGGTTTTTCATTATATACACACCGGGAGAAACCGTAAGCTTTGAAGTTTTTTCACGCAGATATGGAAGTCTTGGATTCATTTTTACACCGCCTATTGCCTGTCAAAATATGCTTTTCTTCCGCCTGGTCTGAAATACGTCCTGATATAACCGTCCGTTGATAAAACCACAAATTCGTTTGATTCCTCAATATAATAGATTCCGTCTCCGTCCTCTGCCTCTGTTTTGTACAGAGCATCAGGATTATTTATAACGTCACTTGCGCCCTTTTCGTAATCCTCGGCGGTCTCGTAATCAAAACCAACGCTGAACTCCACGCAATGCTTGCTGAAATGGTCGTCACGAAGTTTTTCTGTTCTGAAATAATATTCAACATAATCATTATCCGAATCATCAACTTTGTTGTTCCCTGCGGTTGTTTCGATTTCCGGTTCGGTAATTTTTTCAGGATTTACAACAGTAGTCTTTCTGACATTATTTTTTTCAGCGGATGTTGTAAGTATTTCCGCATTTTCGTCAGAAGATACAGCGGTTGTCGTCACAGTTTTATCCGAAGTATCAGATGTCTTGACATCCTTATCTGACGAAAGATTTATACCCAAAAACGCTGCAATCAGGATAATAAGCGCTGATGCACCGGAGATAATAACACCTTTAATTTTTTTGCTCATAAAATCACTCCTTAAAAATCAATAGATTTTCCGATTTCAGTCTGTCACAAAACAATATCGGACTTATCACGGGATTCTAAAGAGAGAACGCCCTGCAAGAGAGGGCGTTCTCTTTTGAACATATTTAACTAATATCTGCTTCATCGCAGAGAATATCAAAATAATTCCGAACTGAACTGTTTCCGATAATACTGCTGTCACTTGTTATCTCTCCTGTGTACTTGCCGTCCACAAACACATAACACTGCTGATTTCCGGCATCGGTAAGATGATAGGTTTTTATTGTTCCGTCTGTAAGTTCATATTCAACAGAAAGAAGCGGATCTTTAAGTTCAGGCTCAGCCTCCATATCAATTTTCTTCACTACATATATAGAAAAAGAATTATAGAAATTTGTAAATTCAGTCAGAATACTCTGAACCGCCAGTTGAATAGTCTGTCCGTTATACTGACACTTCTTTTGTTCCTGATCCATAGTAAATTCGTATTCTTGTCCGTCATATGCCACCTTGAATCTGCTGACATCATACTGACTTGGATTATATACTGTTGTTGCTATGAAGTTGATAGGAGTATAATCCACAAAATCCACGTCAGATTTATAGTATACCTCCACCTGATTTTTCTCCTCACTGCCGCTGTCATAAACAAGCATATTGGCATACGTTCCGTCCTCGGAGAAATCTCCTGCGATTATATGACGTTCAGTACCGTCTTTACCCTTTACGATCACCTCGGCATACGGATCATCAAAGCCGTATTTTGCCATATCTTCAAGGTTCTCGTCAAGCATCTGCTCTGCCTGAAGACGTGTGATTACATTTATCATAGAAGTAACGGCCGTCACATCAAAACCAAAATCTGAATATTCTTCCGGAAGACTCCATTCGCCGCTCTCATCATCATAAGTCAGATCATAGGTCACCTTGCCGTTCTTTATTGCAGTAATGCGTTCAATGCCGTCATCCTCAAACGGAACAAGATCCTTTGATTTAAGCATCATTTTTTCCGTACTGAAGTTGCTGCCGCTGCTGTAAACTGATTCAACAGAGTAGATATCTGATTTTCCGTCAACCATAACGTAATAGTATTCTTTTGTAGGAGAAATCCCGCCTATAGTTACAGTATAACTCTGACCGCCGCCGCTGAGTGTAACAGTACTTGCGTGCTCTGCATCAAGGGAATAATCTTCAAGATTGCCACTGTGTTTATCAGAAGCCGTCAGGGTTGAAAAATAGCTTCTGATAAGCTCCATATATTCACCGTCAAGATCAAAGTCACCGCCGTCCGTAAGAACCCATTGGTCATCCTGAAACTGAGCTGTATAGCTGGCATCGGGATTGTTAATAACTATCTTATCAATAGTTTCCGGAGAAAAGCTGAACAACTGAAGGTCAGCAATTTCTTCCTGCTGTTTTTTTGTTTCTTTTTCGCTTTTCTTTCTGACATTCAAATAAACTCCCAGGGATCCTCCTGCGGCTATAAGAAGTATCAGAAACGAGATAATAATCTTTTTCATATTTCAGCTCCTAAACAGATGCTTATAATAATCCCTGATCGAACTGATCAACAGATCAATCGGGGATCAGTATTATTCCTTATTATGCGTGACGCCTCCTGAGCCATACAACGACGCCGAAAACTGCAACACATATCGGAACGATAACAGTAATCGCAATAGCCGTCGTAGCTTCCTTGGCATTCTTGAAAGTCATCTGGTCTATCGCTTCTTTCTTGATGTTTACACCGGCTGAAACTTCAGTATCATAAAGCCATGTGTTAGAGAAAAGAGCAAGCATATTTGTTGCGCTTACGGAATCTGAAAGCATATCACTGTCGATCATGTCAGTAGAACCGAAAACAACTATCTTGCTGTTATTATTCTTGTTATGCGAATAATATGCATATGCAAGCTGCTGACCTGTAAGTCTTTCTGCCTGAGCAGCAGTACTCTTGTCACCGCCCATTGCAATGCTTTCTGTAGAATAGGTTACAGTGTTTGTCATACCATCTTCAGATTCTGTTGTTTCAGGAATATTCTCAATAATCGAAGCTCGTTCAAACTGATCGTACTGCGGGAACTTATCGTCGTCAATTCTTCCGATGCTTCGTGTATTGGAGATACCTGCCGTCAGGCCGCCCTCATTGCAGAGAGTGATAACATCGGTAGTGAGATCGACTTTGAGATCTTCCGAAGGATTCATATAATGTATCCTCATAAATTCAGGAAGCTGCTGATTTTTTCTGTCATAAAGCTCGTTTATGGTATTTGTTTCCCTGACAAGATTGTAGTCCATTGTAAGACCGTAGTCATAGAGAATGCTTTCGATGTTGTCAAATGTTCCCTCTGTATCGCAGGGAGACATGAAAAATGAAACGGAGCCTGGATTTATCGGATCGCTGAGATATCCTTCAATGAGTTCCCTTTCCTTATCGGTAATATCGCTCTGAGGACCGGCTATACAGATAATTTCCGCATCTGACGGAACAGATCCGACTTCGTCAAGGTTGAGCTCCGCTACATCGTAAGTATTCGCCTTAAGATGATTTGCATAATCAAGATAAGAATCCTCAATAGACTTCTCTCCGTGTCCGGTCAGGAAGTATACAGTCGGGAGAGAACCATTGGTAACGATTTTAATTGCATTGGCTATCTGTTCCTCACCGGAATAGTCAGATGTACCGTTTGCTTCGTTGTAGTTCTGAAATATCATACGCTTGTTGACTTTCTTGATAACATCGCCGCACTTAACGAAGATATCTGCACGGCTTATTCCGTGTATGCCCGTAGGGTCAAGAGTCTGTGCCAGTGCAGGATCGTCATTTGGTTCAAAACAGGTAAGCTTGATGTTGTCATATTTTTCAAGTCTTGTAAGAGTGTGATAGAGCGGAAGTGAAGACGGATCTTCTTTTAGTCCCCTGAGTTCTGCCAGGAAATAAATCTCTATCTCCTTATCCTTGTTATCTTCAATGAGTTTTACCGTTACGGGATCAAGAGTATACTTCTTATTGGGCGTCATATCGTAGAAATCATCATAATAGCTTACGATAAGATTAACAGGAACAAACACCAGCAGAACCAGAAATGCCATTACGAAAGCTATCGGGCCTGAAAGATTAATTTTTTTCCTTTTTGCCTTATCAAGATTTACAGCTTCTTTTTTCTTTTCCATCAAAATTTACCCCCTCTTCCAGCGTCTTTTTTCAATGGATATATATGTCCATGAAAGAAGAACGATTATTGCTGACACAAAGAATATCAGGTCGGAGCGTCTGATAACGCCCTGCGAGAAATAATGAAATCTTGACTGAGCTGCAAAGGCAATGAGTACTGACTGAAGCTTTGGATATTGTTCTATAAACGCCGTATATGCAAAGTCGTCAAGGAAAAGGAATACAAACATCACAAGTTCGCCGATAATAGCGGCAATAATTGAACTTTCAGTAAATGATGAGATAAGCATTCCCAGTGTGATGAACATTACGCCCCAGAAAAAGAAGCCTATATATGCGCATATAAGCTGGCTGACGATAACTCCGCCGCCATCACCGGCATAATGCTGTGTCACTATAGGGAAGATTCCGGTTCCTGCAAGCATAAAAAGGAATACCGTAACATTTGCAAGGAATTTTCCTATAACTATCTTCAGGACGCTGACAGGAGAAGTCATGAGCAGAACTTCCGTGCCGAATTTCCGTTCATCAGCAAATGTTCTCATTGTAATCAGAGGAATCAGAAACATAAAGAAGAAGATAACGTCATAGAATATGCTTACAAAAGGAACATAAACAGTATTGCCCGATTCAAGGGAACCGATCTTGTTTGCAAATATGTAAGTAAAAAGAAGCATAAACAATGCAGTCAATGCATAAGCAAAAGGTGTGTAGAAAAAAGACTGCAATTCCTTTTTATATATCGAAAACATTTACTCTACCTCCTGTTCGTCATCGCCGTCATTACTGTTGCTTCCGCCACTTTCGGGAACGATCTCATCTATAAGATCCGACAAACTTGTCTTTTTAACAGGTCGGTTGATAAGTTCGATAAAGACGTTTTCGAGATTTGGCTTTTCGGCGTATATTTCCATTATGCTGACATGATTTTTCACCAATTCCGTCATTAGTCTGTCACGGACATCTTCAGAGTTGCCCTCAAGCAGTACGTCAAACGACCATATATCGCTTCCTTCATCGTCGATCGAAATAATTTCCTTGATACCGTCGGTAATTTCGATAATAGAAGCCGCTTTGCTCTTTGAACCTTTTACTTTAATGTGAAGGTTCTGGTTTGCATTAAAGGATTTTTCAAGATTTTCAATAGTATCAATTGCCCTGATGTCGCCCTTATTGATAATTATTACCCTGTCGCAGACCTCGCTTACCTCACTGAGAATATGTGAACTGAAAATAACGGTATGATTTTTTTTCAGATTTTTTATCAGCTTTCTGACCTCTATCACCTGATTCGGGTCAAGACCGACAGTAGGCTCGTCAAGAATAATAAACTTAGGATCACCGAGCATAGCCTGTGCAAATCCCACCCGCTGTTTATATCCCTTTGACAGGTTGCGGATAAGTTTTCCGGAAACGTCGCCAAGAGCGAGCAGTTCCGTCACACGCTTGATCTCATCTTTGCGGTTTCCCTTTGCGATTCCCTTAAGCCCTGCGCAGAATGAAAGATATTCCGAGACTTTAAGATCGGGGTAGACAGGCGGATTTTCCGGAAGATAGCCAATATTCCTCTTTGCCTTTACCGGATCTTTCGTTATGTCAGTTCCGTAGATACTGACTGTTCCTGAAGTCATAGGCAAATATCCGGAAATCATATTCATTGTTGTGGATTTTCCGGCACCGTTAGGTCCCAGGAAACCAAGAATCTCATTATCGTTGATCGTAAAGCTGATATTATTAACGGCTTTATTTTTGCCGTAATATTTCGTTAAATTTTCGATTTTAATCATGAGCTTCTCCTTTCTTAAAAAGATTATAAGTCTGGTTGTAGCATACTTTTTTATTATCTCAAAAAAATATTAACGCATAATTAATATTTTATTAATAATTTATTAATTCCAAAAAAGCAATATGTACTGAATCAAATAAATGTTATAACTGTACTGTGAGAATTTTGTGAAAGAATATTGAGTATAGGATGAATTTTAGAAAGTAATTTTAAAATTTTGATTTTATAAATATAATATTAATATTAAGAAGTTTATTTAAAATCCTTAATGGACAAAATATACAAAAAGCTCATTCTGATTGTGTGCATTGCACCAAAATATCGGTTAATAAAAAGTGAAAATCTCCAAAACTGTTGACAGGCGGTGAAATGTGGAATATAATTATAGTGAAAATAATTTGAAAATTGTGTGTCTGTCCCGTATGGCAGCTCACAGTATGCGATATTTTCGTAGTTCTGTTCATATACTATTTAATAGTGTATCGGCAGAACAAGTTCCATTTTCAAACCACTTAAAACTATATTTTAATGAGAGGGGAAAAAATTATGATAAGCAAAAAGAACAAGGCTCTCGTTGCCGGAATTCTCGCAGCTGCTACTTCTGCTTCCGCTATAATGCCTGCAATGGGTTCAGCAGCAGATTCAAATCCGTACGCTTCAGAGAACAACGCTAATGAAAGCTATGCTGCAATGTTCAGCTCACTTTATGACGACGTCATCACAAACGGTCAGCAGAGCGGCTATCTCAGCTCACAGAACAACGGCGGCGATTCATTCGGAATTCCTTACCACGCAATCGAAACTGTTGTTGTCGAAGCTCCTGATTACGGTCATGAAACAACATCAGAGGCTATGTCCTACATTGCATGGGTAACAGCAATGCACGACGTTCTCGTTCAGCAGAAAAGAATTGACGGTCAAACCGGCGACCTTGAAAAGGGCTGGAAAACACTGGAAGCTATTATTCCTGGCTGGTCTGAGGCTTCAGGCATCAATAACAGCATAAATTACAAATCGCTCTGGACACAGCCCAGACTCAAAGCTGATACAGCAAAGGAACTTGATACTCCTCAGGAATATCCTACTTCTAATGCAGGCGTAGACGCTATCAACCCGCTGTTCGATGAATTCAAGTCCACTTACGGCGGTGACAACGGTTACTACCTTATGCACTGGCTGGCTGACGTTGACGACTGGTATGGCTTCGGTGGCGGCAAAGGTCATTTTACATTTATCAACACATTCCAGCGTGGCGAGCAGGAGTCCTGTTTTGAAACAGTTCCTCATCCTTGTATCGAAGAACTCAAGTACGGTAACTCCCAGGATGGTATCAAGGGCATCTTTAACGGCGTAGGTAATGTTTCTCCTCAGTATGCATTCACAAATGCTCCTGACGCAGAAGATCGTGCTATCCAGGCTATATACTTTGCAAACCAGTGGGGCGTTGACTGCGGCGATCTTTCAGGTCTTGCAGGTAAAATGGGCGATCAGTGCCGTAACGATATGTTTGATAAGTACTATCACGAGATCGGCTGTCAGAATATTATGTCTTCAGGCTCAGCAGGAACAAAGTCACAGCACTACCTCATGGCTTGGTATACATCATGGGGCGGAGCTCTCGGCAACTACGACTGGGCTTGGCAGATCGGCTGCTCACACTCACATCAGTTCTATCAGAATCCTCTTGCTGCTTATGCTCTCGTTACAGACCAGTGGATGAACAGCGGTATGGCATCCGGTTCACAGGCTACCAGCGACTACAAGGAATCTCTTAAGAGACAGATCGAAATGTACCTCTGGCTTCAGTCTGTTGAAGGTCCTTTCGCAGGCGGATGTACAAACTCCTACAGAGGACGTTATGAGAAGTACCCGGATGGTTATCCGACATTCTACGACATGGTTTATGTTCCACACCCTGTATATGCTGACCCAGGTTCAAACCACTGGATCGGTAACCAGGTATGGTCAACACAGCGTCTTGCTGAACTTTATTACTATGTAACAAAGAACGAAGATACTTCAGGCGTTAAGCCCGCTGGTATGTCTATCGAGGACGCTCTTGATGTTCTTCTTGAAAGATGGATCAGCTGGTTTGAAGAGAATACAAAGTTTGATTACGTTGCAGAAGACGGTACGTTTATGTCCTATGCTATTCCTTCAAACCTTGACTGGGGTGACAGCGATACAGACTATTCAGTTGCTCCTGACACATGGACAGGTAAGTATGATCCTAACGGCAACCAGAAGCTCCACTGCGAGATCACAGGTTACGGTCAGGGAGACGTTGGATGCGTTTCTTCACTCTGTAATACCCTTATTTACTACGCTGCTGCTAAGGGTGTTCCTTCTTCTGAGGCTTACGAAGAAACAGCTAAGGACGATTCAGTAGCTGCAAAGGGTCTCCGTCTCGCTAACAAGCTCCTCTCCGCTCAGTGGAATCAGGGTCGTGATGAAGTTGGTATTGCATTCACAGACCATAACGGAAGTCTGCATAGAGTATTCGATCAGGATGTTTACATTCCTTCTAACTACAAGGGCGTAATGCCTGATGGTAAATCAAAGCTTGAAAACGGTGCAACGTTTATCTCCATTCGTGAGAAATACCACGAAGATCCTATGTTCCAGGAACTCGAAAAGGTTTACAACGAAACCGGAGCAACAGATGCATTTGAGTTCAAGCTTCACAGATTCTGGCATATGGGTGATGCTCTTATGGCATACGGCGGAATGGCACTCCTCTATCCTGATGTTACACCTATCAACGAGGATGAACCGGACAAAGTACTCTGGGGCGATGCAAACTGCGACGGTCAGGTTCTCCTGAATGATGCTGTACTCGTAATGCAGGCTATCGGTAACCCGGATGTTTACGGTGAAAACGGTTCAGATCCTTCACATATCACAGCTCAGGGCGTCAAGAACGCTGACGTTTATGAAAACGGTACACTTCTTACAAACAATGACGCTCTCCAGATCCAGAAGTATCTTGTCAATCTTGTTGCTTCTCTTGATCCCAAGGATTTCGTTAAGGAATAATCCAATATAACCAAAGACGGTGTTTCGGCACCGTCTTTTTTTGTTTACAAAAAGCTTGCATTTTCAGGAGTTTGGTGATATAATATATATGTGTACTTATCTGACGTCATAAACGTACTTAAATACGAAGGAGGGCGAAAAATGCTCAGAAGTATGACCGGTTACGGCAGAGCACAGAAAATCCTGAACGGAAGGGATATTTCGGTGGAGATCCGCTCGGTAAACCATAGATACTACGAATATACATCCAGAATTCCCAGAACATACAGCTACATCGATGAAAAGCTGAAATCACTTCTCAAATCAGCAATTTCAAGAGGTAAAGTTGAAGTCTCGGTAACTATAAACAATATTGACGGCAAAGATGCACAGATTGCAATAAACAAAGGCGTTGCAGAAGGCTATGTTTCGGCACTCAGAAGCATTTCAGAAGAACTCGGTCTGAAAGATGATCTTGTACTTTCAAAGCTTATAAAGATTCCGGATATCTTTAATATCCAAAAAACACCGGACGATGAAGAACAAATCTGTGCAGATGTTTCCGAAATAACTTCCGAAGCGCTTGAACGTTTCGTCGCTATGCGTGAAACAGAGGGCGAGCGTCTAAAAAGAGATATTCTTGAAAAGGCAGATTTCATAATCGAACGTGTTGGAATGGTAGAGGCTCAGTCCCCTGCTACTGTTGAAGCCTACAGGAATAAACTATACAAAAAAATCAGCGAAGTACTTGCCGATAAAAATATAGACGAACAGCGCATCATTACCGAAGCTGCTATATTTTCTGAGAAAATTGCTGTTGACGAGGAGACAGTCCGTCTCAGAAGCCATATCGCACAGCTTCGAGATATTCTTGAATCCGAAGAACCTGTTGGCAGAAAACTGGATTTTATTATTCAGGAGATCAACCGTGAAGTCAACACAATAGGTTCAAAAGCTCAGGATCTTAGCATCACCAAAATAGTCGTGGATATGAAATCGGAAATTGAAAAAATCCGTGAGCAGATCCAGAATGTCGAGTAATGCTATGAAAATGATAAATATAGGCTACGGAAATATGATCTCCCCCGCAAGAATCATTTCGATCGTCAGCCCTGAATCAGCGCCAATAAAACGCTTGATTCAGGAGGCTCGTGACAGTGGAATGGCTATCGACGCAACATTCGGCAGAAAGACAAGAGCCGTTATAGTAATGGACAGCGGTCATGTTGTCCTTTCATCCCTTATAACGGACACTCTTGCCGCCAGAATCAACGAAACAGGAGGCATCGACGACAATGAATAAAGGAAAGCTGATCGTTTTTTCAGCACCATCAGGCTGCGGCAAAGGAACAATGCTTGAAGAAATACTGAAAAACAAAAATTTCAGAACGGCAGTCTCGGCAACTACAAGAAATCCACGTGAAGGGGAAAAGGACGGTATTTCTTACCATTTTCTCAGCCGTGAGGACTTTGACAGAAAAATAAATGCAGACGAGTTTCTGGAACATGCAGAATATTGCGGAAACTGTTACGGTACGCTGAAAAGCGAAGTTGACCCTTACCTTGAGCAAGGAATTGATGTTATTCTGGAGATTGAAGTTCAGGGCGCTATGAAAATAAGAGCTTTGCGCCCAGATGCACTTTTTATGTTTATTGCTCCGCCGTCCGTCAAAGAACTTCGCCGCCGTCTCAACAAAAGAGGAACGGAATCCAACGAGGTCATTGAAGAACGTATTTCAAAGGCTTCGGGTGAGATACAACTTGCCGGAAATTATGACTACATTATTGTAAATGACGCTCTGGAGGATGCTATTGAAGACTTTTTCGCCGTTATTCGTGCCGAAAAGCTGAAAAGTGCTTACTCGGCAGAACTTATAAATAAAATTTTAAATGAGGTGTAATTAATATGCTCAGACCAGCTGTAAATCAGATAATTTCAAAAAACGAAAGCTGCTACTCTCTTGTTATCGCCGTTGCAAAACGTGCAAGAGAAATTTCAGAGGAACTTTATAAAAATGGTGAAACGCTTGAAGAGAAACCTGTGAAAACTGCTGTCGAGGAAATTGCCAGTGGAAAATGCAAGATAATCAGCACTGCAAATCAAAACGCCGAGTAATGCCGCTAATCGCCGAAACAGCCGTCAGCGGAACTGCCAGTTCATTTGATAAGCTGTTCAGCTACAGCGTACCTGATAACATGGCAGCAAATATTGCCTGCGGATGCAGAGTTCTTGTGCCGTTCGGAAAGGGCGGTAAGCGCAGAATCGGCATTGTTATGAATCTTTCAGAGGGAGAGATGGACGGACTGAAATTCGTGATTTCTCTTGCCGATAAAAAACCGATCATCTCAGAAGAACTGGTACAGCTTGCTTTTTATCTCCATGAGCAGACTTTCTGCACCTACTTCGATGCAGTAAAAGTCATGCTGCCGCCTGCCATGAGCATTTCTGTCAGAGAAAAATTTTCTCTTGATAAAAGTTTCAGTGATCTTTCCTCACTGTCGAAAAACGCTGCCGAGCTTCTGAAAAAATTAAAATCTGTCCCGGACGTTAAAGAACTTAATAGTCTCATTGCTGATTATATTGACAAAAACGGCAGAACGCTGATAGACGAGCTGCTTGAATCCGAAGCTATAACGTCGGATAATATTTTTCGTCAGGCAGCAGGAGATGCAGCGGTCAGAATGGTGCGGCTTACAGACGAATATCTCAGTAATCCGGATAAATTCCGACTTACTCCGAAACAGAAAAAAACAGCCGATTTTCTGAGTGAATTCGGTGCGGCTACCGTAAAGGAAGCTGCATATATGTGCGGTGTTTCGGCAGACGTTATAAAACGTCTCTGTGTCAACGGAGCCGCTGCCGAATACGAAACGGAGGTTCTCAGAAGTGTTCAGGACGGAGCAAATGAACGATGCGATCCTGATGATATAACGCTGTCGGAGGAGCAGCAGCATGCTCACGATGCCGTTCTTGCCAGGATCTTCGAGAAAAAATCCGGAACTTTTCTGCTCCATGGTGTAACAGGCAGCGGAAAAACCTCTGTATTTGAAAAACTTATTTCCGATACGGTAAAACTTGGTCGTCAGGCTATGCTCCTCGTCCCTGAAATAGGACTTACACCGCAGGTACTGAGACGGTTCAGATCACTTTTCGGGGAAAGGGTTGCCGTCATTCACAGCGGACTTTCAATGGGACAGCGGCTTGACGAATACAAAAGAATAAAACGCAAAGACGCCGATATAGTTATCGGAACAAGGAGTGCGGTGTTTGCTCCTCTTGACAATATCGGACTTATAGTAATCGACGAGGAGGGTGAACGTTCCTATAAATCGGAAACTGCTCCCCGTTATTCAACCCATGACGTTGCCCGGCAAAGATGTGCCTGTCATAGTGCAGTGCTGCTTCTCGCATCTGCCACCCCTTCGATAGAAAGCTATTATCTTGCCGAAAAAGGCATATACAAGCTTCTGGAAATGAAGAACCGCTTTCACAGCAATCCTCTTCCGCAGGTAAATGTTATAGATATGAATATCGAACGCAACGAGGGGAATCCTTCAGAATTCAGCCGGTGTCTTACGGCAGAAATAAACGATAATCTGCAAAAGGGCGAACAGACGATACTTCTGCTCAATCGCAGAGGATTTCATACCATTGTAAGCTGCTGCGACTGCTATAAGCCAATATATTGCCCTAATTGTTCCGTTCCGCTGACATATCACAAAAAAAACGACAGGATGATGTGCCACTACTGCGGATACAGCTGCGAACCGGTCACTGCCTGTCCTGTCTGCGGCTCACGGCACTTGAAAAGCATGGGTTTTGGAACACAGAAGCTGGAGGCAGAACTTAATATGATGTTTCCACAGGCAAGAATTCTGCGTATGGATGCAGACACTGCCTTTTCCCGGTGTTCCTACGAAAAAAACTTCATGGACTTCCGGAACGGGAAATACGACATAATGATAGGTACGCAGATGATCGGCAAGGGACTTGATTTTCCCGATGTTACGCTGGTCGGTGTACTCTCCGTTGACAAAGCTCTCTATGCCGGAGATTTCCGAAGTTATGAACGAACTTTCTCGCTTATAACACAGGTCGTAGGCAGAGGAGGACGTGGAAAACGTCAGGGAAGAGCAGTACTCCAGACATTCATGCCGGATCATTACGTAATGAATCTGGCTGCGATGCAGGACTACAAAAGCTTCTACAGAGAAGAAATTGCCATACGCCGGGCTATGATATTTCCGCCGCTATGCGATATGTGCATACTCTGCTTTTCGTCGGCTGACGAAGCTGCGGTGAAAAGCGGCACAGACGCCGTTATCGTCCTGATGAACGGAATGCTCAGGGAACTTCAGCCGAAAACTCCGATAAGAGTTCTGGGACCTGTAAAGTGCTCATACGGAAAAATAAATGGCAAATACAGATACAGGATAATTATAAAATGCAAAAATACTGCCGAAATACGTGGATTCATACGTAATCTCACCGTAAAGGCGGCAAAGATAAAAGAAATGAAAAAAGTCACGCTCTATGCCGATATGAACGGCGATACGGGTGTATGACAGAAAGGATGATTAAGCAATGGCACTAAGAAAAATTTTGACCGACAAGGACGAGATGCTTCATAAGGTATGCAAACCCGTTGAAAAATTCGACGAAAAGCTTGCCCAGCTCCTTGACGATATGCACGAGACTCTTGACAAGGCACAGGGACTTGGTCTCGCCGCTCCCCAGATAGGCATCTGCCGCAGAATATTCATCATGCATCTGGATGAAGGCTCAGTTGAAGCCATAAACCCCGAAGTGACAAAACGTGAAGGCAAACAGCGTGTCCAGGAGGGATGTCTCTCCTGCCCGAATATCTGGGGATACGTCACACGTCCGATGAAGTGTCACCTCAAAGCTCAGGATCGCCACGGAAACTGGTTTGAGCGTGATTTCACGGAACTCGGCGCACAATGTACCTGTCATGAAAACGATCACCTTGAAGGTCACGTTTTTACTGAAATCGTAGAGGAATTTTTCGTTCCCGAGGAGGAATGATACATGAAAACAATATTTATGGGAACTCCGGACTTTGCCGTCCCCTGTCTGAAAGCGCTGGCGGAGAGCAGCCATGAGGTCGCCGCAGTATTTACCCAACCCGATAAACCCAAAGGAAGAGGATACAAAATGATTCCAACCCCCGTTAAGACAGCTGCGCTTGAATACGGACTTCCAATTTATCAGCCGCTTTCCCTGAGAAAGGGAGAAGACGCAGAAAATGCGACGAAGGTCCTCCGTGAGCTTGCTCCCGATGTAATAGTCGTTACAGCATATGGTCAGATACTCCCACGTGAGATATTGGAACTTCCTAAATATGGCTGTATTAATATTCACGCATCTCTCCTGCCAAAATACAGAGGTGCTGCACCAATTAACTGGGTCATTCTGAACGGCGAACGTGAAACGGGAGTAACTTCGATGCAAATGAGCGAAGGTCTTGATACAGGAGATATGCTGATAAAACGCTCAACTTTTATTGGAGAAAACGAAACCTACCAGGAACTTTACAGCCGTCTGTCAGAAATAGGCGCTGAAGTTCTTACCGAAACGCTTACCGCCATTGAAAACGGAACTCTCGTACCTGAAAAACAGGACGATTCACTTTCATGCTACTCCCCTATGATAACTAAAGAAATGAGCTCTTTGGATTTTTCAAAAACTGCCGCCGAGGTACACAATACTATCAGAGGCGTTACCGGATTTGCAATTCTCGGCGGTAAAAGACTTAAAGTCTTTGCTTCCATGCTCACCGGAGAATCAGCCGACAGTGCGGTCAATGGAGAAATCACAGATACAGTTCATTTCGGAGTAAAATGCGGAGACGGAAAAATCATACGCTTCCTTGAAGTCCAGCCTGAGGGTAAAAAACGCATGAAGGTGCAGGATTTTCTTCGGGGAAATAAACTCACAGCCGGTACTATTTTAAACCAGGAGGTATAATTATGTCATCATCAATTATTTTCTTAGTCGTAATGCTCATTCTCCCGATCATTGCACAGATCAGAGTAACATCAACATTCAATAAGTACAAGACTGTACACAATTCAAGGGGACTTACAGCCGATCAGGTCGCAAGACAGATACTTGACAGCAACGGTCTTTACCACATCCGCATTGAAAGAATCAGAGGAAACCTCACCGATCACTTTGATCCTACAGCAAACGTTATCAGGCTGTCCGACTCAGTTTACGGAAACACTTCTGTTGCTGCTATCGGAGTAGCGGCTCACGAGTGTGGTCACGCCTGCCAGCACGCTCAGGAATATGCTCCTATCAAGCTCAGGACGGCTATCGTTCCTATCACTAACATCTGCTCAAGGCTCTGGTATATCACATTCCTTATAGGTGTGCTTCTTTTCGAGGCAATGCCTATGATCGCATGGCTCGGAGTTATCATGTTCTCTGCTGTTGTTCTGTTCCAGTTAGTAACTCTCCCTACTGAGCTTGACGCAAGCGGAAGAGCTCTCAATACGCTTGAAGCCGACGGTATTCTTGATTACAACGAAGTACCAATGGCAAGAAAGGTTCTCAAGGCTGCTGCTTTCACATATGTGACTGCTCTTATAACATCAATAATGCAGCTTCTCAGACTTCTTTCAATGTTCAGAGATAAATAATTATGTCAGATGCACGTTATCTTGCGGTAAAGCTTCTGTGCAAAACTTTCAGCAGCGGAAGCTATTCAAACATTCAGCTGAACAGCGCCCTTGGCTCCGCAGACATGGAGCCAAGGGAAAAAAAGCTGTGTTCAGCTATATATTACGGGGTAATTGAGAGAAAGCTCACTCTTGATCATATAATCAGCGGACTTTCTTCACGTCCCCTTTCAAAGCTTGATGATTCAGTGCTGAATATTCTCCGCTGCGGTATTTTTCAGCTCCTTTACATGGACGGGATACCTGACAATGCAGCGGTAAATGAAAGTGTAGATCTTGCGAGGGCAATGAAGAAAACAAGCGCTTCAGGCATGATAAATGCAATACTCAGAAATTTTATCCGCAGTGGAAAAAAAATAAAGCTGCCCGAAGATGAGATACAAAAAGCTTCAATAAAATATTCTGCTCCTTGCGGACTTGTTACGTCGCTTATAGACGACTATGGCAGAGAATATGCAGAAAATCTTCTTGAAGCCGCTTTGGGCAAGCCGGATATTTCTGTCCGGCGCAATCCGCTAAGATGTACTGACGAGGAATTTCTGGCTGCTCTCGGCGGAATTTCTGCTGAAAAATCTGAGATACTGGAATATTGCTATAATCTTGACTGCGGCGATCCTGCTGAACTGAACGCTTTCAGGAACGGATTTTTTCACGTTCAGGATCTTTCATCACAGCTCTGCTGCGACGCCCTTGCTCCGTCTGAAAGTGATCTTGTCCTCGACATCTGCGCCGCTCCCGGCGGAAAGACCTTCACAATGGCTGAAATGATGAACGGAAAAGGAAAAATATTTGCTTTCGACCTTCACGAAAAACGTGTCAGGCTCATACGTGACGGTGCAGACCGACTGGAACTGAAAAACATTACTGCTGATGTGGGAGATGCATCAAAATTCAATCCGGAACTTCCGGAGTTTACAAAAATTCTCTGCGATGTCCCCTGCTCCGGTATCGGAGTTATCGGACGCAAGCCGGAGATAAAATACAAGAATATTTCCGATTTTTCCGGACTTCCCGTTATACAATACGCCATTGCGGACAATGCAGTCAGGTATCTTGCGCCGGGCGGCGAAATGGTATACTCTACCTGTACGCTCCGACGTGCCGAAAACGATATGATCTGCGACAGGCTTCTGACAGCGCACCCGGAGCTTGAACCCTGCACGCTCGGCGGAATCACCGGTGAAAAATTTGAGTGCAGAGCAAGTATATTTCCCATGCATTTTGGAAGCGACGGATTCTTCATTGCAAAATTCCGTAAAATCAGATAAGAGGTGTATCAATTGATAAAAACAGATATTCTCAGTCTCAGCCTTGACGAACTTGAACAGATGCTCGTTGAAAACGGGGAGAAAAAATTCCGTGCAAAACAGATTTTCCAATGGCTTCACGTAAAAAGAGTCATGGATTTTGACAAAATGACTGATATATCTGTCCAACTGAGACAGCACCTTAAAGAAAAATTTTGTATAAATAGACTATTTATGCAAAAAAGACTTGAATCTGCCATAGATAATACTGTAAAATATCTTTATAGACTGCCTGACGGAAACTATGTCGAAACAGTTTTAATGGATTACAACTACGGAAAAAGTATTTGCGTATCCACTCAGGTGGGCTGTAAAATGGGGTGCAACTTCTGCGCCTCCGCTATCGCAGGGTATATAAGATCGCTGACACCGTCAGAAATACTCATGCAGATATACGAAACCGAACGAGACGCAGGAGTCCGGGTCTCAGGGGTAGTCCTTATGGGGATCGGCGAGCCGCTTGACAATTTTGACAACGTTCTCAGATTCCTGAAACTGCTTTCGGACAAGAACGGAAACAATTTGAGTCTGCGCCATGTTTCCCTTTCGACCTGCGGAATAGTTCCAAGAATACGTGAACTGGCGGATATGAAACTCCAGCTTACTCTGTCAGTTTCCCTCCATAGTCCATATGACGACAAAAGAAGCGAAATAATGCCCATCAACAGAACATATAATATAAACGAACTTATGAAAGCCTGTAGATATTACATTGAAAAAACAGGCAGACGCATTACCTTTGAGTACGCCGTTATAAACGACGTTAATTCATCGGAAAAAGATGCGGACAAGCTGGCGGATCTGCTGAGAGGCATGAACTGCCATGTAAACCTTATTCCTGTGAATAAAGTAAAGGAACGCAGTTACAAAACTGTCCGTTCGGGAGTTGCAGACTTTGCAAAACACCTGTGGAAAAGAGGTATCAATGCTACTGTCAGACGAACTCTCGGCAGCGATATAGAAGCGGCGTGCGGTCAGCTCAGACGTGACGCCGGAAGCAAAGGAGGTTTGGATAATTGAGATTCAGATTCGGAACAGATATTGGTTTGAAGCGTGACGAAAATCAGGACGCCGTAAGATGTGAATATTTTGGTCATAACATCCTTGCTGTTGTGTGCGACGGCATGGGTGGGGAGCGTGCCGGAAAGGAAGCAAGCTCTGTTGCTGTTGAAGAGTTTTTTCAGCGATTTTCCGCAGGATACTCTGAAGTTCTTGACGACGAAGAAATCAGAAAATTGCTTATATCTTCGATTTCGGCGGCAAACTCTGTTATCTACACACGTGCCCGGCTTGACTTCAAGAACTTTGGTATGGGAACGACCTGTGTCGCAGCATTCATAAACAGCAAATCCGCTTTTATAATAAATGTCGGTGACAGCAGAGCCTATCTGATAACCGACAAAGAACTGCTCAGAATAACCACCGATCACAATGTTGCCGCACTTCTTTATGAAAAGGGACAGATCACTAAGGATGAAATGGAAGTACATCCGCAGCGGCATATGCTTACAAGGGCGGTAGGGGTAGAAAAAACCGTACTCCCGGATACATTCATGCTTGACTACAAGGATAAAATCAGCCTGCTGCTGTGCTCTGACGGACTTTCAGGCTACTGCGGCGACGATGAAATATATAACGTTATCCTGAACTCATCTTTTGATAACGTTGCAGACGAATTGATAAAGCTTGCTCTGAGCAAGGGTGGCCGTGACAACATAACAATTGCGGTCATATCGGATTAGGAGGAACAGAATGGATAAGAACATTGGCAAAAAGCTCGACGGCAGATATGAGATAACTGAACTTATCGGCGTCGGAGGAATGGCTGAGGTTTACAAGGGCGTCGATGTGATCGACAACAAAACGGTAGCTATTAAGATACTGAAAAAGGAATATGCAGAAAACGAAGAATTTCTGCGCCGTTTCAGAAACGAATCAAAAGCGATAGCAGTACTTTCTCATCCCAATATCGTTAAGATCTATGATGTGGGTTTTTCCGAGAAGATCCAGTATATCGTCATGGAATACATTGACGGAATCACCCTGAAAGAATACATCGAGGAAGAAAAGGTTCTCACATGGAAAGATACGGTTCACTTCGTTATTCAGATACTCAGGGCTCTCCAACACGCTCATGACAAGGGCATTGTACACCGTGACATAAAGCCGCAGAACATAATGATGTTTACCGACGGAACAATCAAAGTCATGGACTTCGGAATTGCAAAATTTGCCCGTGAAGAGGGCAAAACGGCAACCGATCAGGCTATCGGAAGCGTTCATTATATTAGCCCGGAACAGGCAAGCGGAAATGTAACAGATGCCAAAAGTGATATTTACTCCGTCGGTGCAATGATGTACGAAATGCTGGCAGGCAGAAAGCCTTTTGACAGTGACAATCCCGTAGCCATTGCCGTAATGCATATGCACGATATTCCGGAGCGTCCCAGGGCAATAAATCCGGATATTCCGGACGGTCTGGAAGAAATAGTTCTCAGAGCTATGGAAAAAGCTCCGGAGGACAGATACCAGACTACCGCCGATATGATTGCTGATATTGAGAAATTCAAAGCCAATCCGTCAATTACTTTCGGATATTACCGTGAAGAAGACGATACGGAAAATACCATAAATTTCAGTGCACCGGTAAATAATGAGATACAGTCCGAGATCCCCGACAACAATGATTCTGCCTTTGCTCCGAGAGGCGCAGCAGTTGCAGCCGGAGTGGGTGCTGCCGCCGCCTACGCAGGAGCATCCGCAGCCCAGAGACAGGTTCCTGCCCCTCCCCCCGGCAAGCCTGTAACCTACAAGGATTATTACGACGACGAGGACGATGATGACGACGACGAAGAACGCTCGTCGCTGGTTATCCCAGTACTTACAGCCGTAGTAGTAGTCGTTATCATTGTTGCAGTAATTTTTGTAGCAACAATGCTCAGCGGTCTTTTTAAGGGAGACAAAAACAAAAACGACTATAAAATGAAAGACTTCATAGGTATGGACTACGACACTGCAAAGAGCAAGTTCGGTAACAGCATAAAGTTCGTTGTTGAAGGCTATGAATATGATCCTGCCGATGAAAACACCATTATATGGCAGAGTATTGATCCAGGTACCGAATACAAAAAGGGTGATACGCTTAAAATAAAGATCAGTAAGGGACAGGAAACTACTGAAGTTCCCGACGTTGTAAATATAAATCAGGAACTGGCTAAGGATCAGCTGACAATGCGTGGACTGGTGCCTGAAATAAAAACGCAGACTGATCCGAATATTGCTGAAAACAATGTAATCAAGACCGAACCCAAAGCAGGTGAACAAATACAAAAAGGCTCAAAAGTTCTTGTATATGTCAGCATGGGGTCAAATCTTGAACAGGTCGAAGTAGACAACTACGTTGGAATGGATGCAAGAGAAGCAGCCATGACAGCTCAGTATCTCGGTCTAAAAGTAAAAACAGAACCGAAAGACTCATACGAAGACGAAGGAAAAGTCGTTGAACAGAGCATTGAAAAAGGCACAAAGGTTGAACAGGGCACAGAGATCACGCTGTTTATAAGCACCGGAGTAAGCCCTGACGGCGAAATACCATTCAGTATTGGATTCCCTGTAAGTGCAAACGGACGATTTGTAATCGATTTTGTTATTAAAAGTGAAGATAATAAAACCAGCACAGTCAGCTCATCCACAATACTTGTTCCTGATATGAGTTCGTATGAACAATTGATAAAGGGTTCAGGAGAAAACGTTCTTGTAACAGTTAAGCTTACCAATCTTGAATCAGGTGCAAGAGCACAGCTTGGACAATACTACTTTAACTTTGCTGACGGAACAGTAACTTGTATCAGCGAAGATGTTGACGGTGCATTTGCGCTGGTTGGCGGTTTCCCTGAACCGGAACCTGAAACAGATCCGCCCGTTATTGACGATCCGCCTGTTACAGATCCGCCTGTCGTTGACCCCACTACTTCAGCAGGATTTGTTCCTGGCGTTGACGGTGAATACGACGCAAACGGTAATTGGGTCGCATATGCACCCGGCGTCAACGGCGACTGGGTATACGATGAAACAGACGGTCAGACAAAATGGCAGTGGTATTGATGAACGGCACAGTACAAAGCGGAATAATAACAAAATGCTTAGGGGGACTCTATACTGTAGAGTCCCCTGACGGCATATTCAGCTGCAAGGCAAGAGGAGTTTTCCGCAGCAAAGGCATTACTCCCTGCGTAGGCGACAGCGTTGAATTTCAAAACGAAGTTATAACCGCTGTAATTAACCGCAGGAACTGTATCATTCGTCCTCCCCTTGCCAACCTCGATCAGCTTGTCTTTATCGTTTCGACCTGCTCTCCTGCCCCGAATTATCTGCTTCTGGACAAATTCATTGCCATTGCTGAATACAAAGGCATAAAACCGATCATAGCCATAACCAAAACTGACCTTGGCAGCAGCAGCGAAATATCTGGCATATACCGCAGTACCGGCATAGATGTGCTTGAAATCAACTACGGCAGCGACAGTTCGATCGACACTATAAGAAATATTCTTGCTGGAAAGATCAGCGCTTTTACAGGCAATTCCGGTGCAGGAAAATCCACGCTGCTCAATGCCGTTGATCCTTCACTTAACATTCCTACCGCCGAGATCAGCAAAAAGCTCGGCAGAGGTCGGCATACCACACGCCATGCGGAACTTTACAAGCTGAATACAGGTGGATATATAGCAGATACTCCCGGATTTTCTACCTTTGAGACAAATCGCTATGATATCATACGCAAGGAGGAACTTGCAGGATGCTTCCGGGAAATGGCAGAATTTACAGATAAATGTCGTTTCAGCGACTGTTCTCATACCCGTGAAAAGGACTGCGCTGTGATTGAAGCCGTCAGAAGAGGAATAATTCCGCTAAGCCGTCACACAAGCTACTGTACAATGTATGACGAGGCAAAACAGCTAAAGGAGTGGGAGATAAAATGAAAAGATGCCATATTTTTGCCGGTGGGGATCTTGGAAAAATCGATAATACATGGTTCAATACCCATGACGGTTTTATTATCTGTGCTGACAGCGGTTACAGACACGCAAAAAAAATTGGTCTTGAACCTGATATCATATTAGGCGATTTCGATTCATATACCGGTAAGCTGCCGAAAAATACCGAAATATACCGTTCTGTTCCGGAGAAAGATGATACTGATACACTTCTGGCTGTAAAAACAGCCATAGAACGTGGATATAATCAGATATATCTTTACGGAGCACTTGGAGGGGCACGATTCGATCATGCTTTTGCAAATATTCAAACCATGCTTTATGCACATGAGCATGGTGCGAGTCTTATCCTTGTCGGAAATGAATATATATGCCTTCAGGGAAAAGGAGAAGCAATGTATCCCAGAACCCCAAAATACGGAGAAAAATATTTTTCTGTATTCGCCCTTACTGATACGGTAAGGATTAAAAGCCTAAGAGGAGTAAAATACCCCCTTGAAAACTATAATATGAAGCCCTCGTATCCCATAGGAGTAAGCAATGAGATAACCGCTGCGCAAGCCTTTCTTGATATTGAATATGGTATTGCACTTGTTATACAATCATAATGTAACATAATTTCCACAGGTGAATATAATATTATATCACGAAAAGGAGGAACTGCATATGAAAGTAGTTGTTATCAAAAGTCCGAAATTTCTCTCCGGAATACTTAGAGTTATTTTCAAGATCAAAAAGGAAGAGTGCGAATAAAAGCATCCCCACAATGGTTTATTTGAAGCTGCTGTCTGTGACGGCGGCTTCTTTTGTTTATTCAAATATAAATTTCTCTTTCCTATTGCAATAGCAAGAAATATATGCTATAATAAATTGTAAGTGTGCTTTTGTACATTAAATTACTATAAATGAAAAGAGGAAAACAAATGCCTGCTAATATTGTTGTCGGAACTCAGTGGGGAGACGAAGGAAAAGGAAAGATCATTGACATCCTTGCTTCCCGTGCAGACGTAGTCGTTCGTTCACAGGGCGGTAATAATGCCGGTCATACTGTTGTAAACAACGGAGAAGTTTACAAGCTTCACCTTATCCCCTCGGGTATTCTTTATCCCAATACACTCTGTCTTATCGGCGCCGGAGTTGTGCTTGACCCCAAGGACTTTATCGGAGAACTTAACAGCCTTGCTGAAAGAGGCATCAAAACTGAGGGACATCTGAAAGTAGACCCCCGTGCACATATCGTAATGCCATGGCATATCACTCTGGACGGCCTTTCTGAAGCTTTCAGAGGCGGAAAAGATATCGGAACTACAAAGCGTGGCATAGGTCCTACATACATGGACAAATATGAGCGCTGCGGCATAAGGATGTATGACCTTGTACATCCCGAGGTACTTGCCGAGAAGATCCAGTCTACCGGCAAGCTTAAAAACAAGATCATAACCGAAGTGTACGGCGGTGAAGCATTTGACCTGGACGCTGTAACAGCCCAGTATACGGAATACGGCAAACGTCTTGCGCCATACGTGGACGACGTTTCTGTTCTCACATTTGAAGCTGAAAAAGCCGGAAAAACGATTATGTTCGAGGGTGCTCAGGCAACACTTCTGGATATTGATTTCGGTACATATCCCTATGTAACCTCATCTCACCCTCTCTCCGCAGGCGTATGCGTCGGAACGGGCGTTGGTCCGAAGGTGATCTCCAATATCATTGGCGTAGCAAAAGCATATACCACACGTGTTGGCAAAGGACCTTTCCCGACAGAACTTGACGACGAGATCGGTGACAGAATAAGAACCGTAGGAGGAGAATTCGGTACAACTACCGGACGTCCCAGAAGAACGGGCTGGTTTGACGCTGTTATAATCCGTCACTCAGTAAGAGTAAACGGCCTTGATAGTCTGGCTATTAACAAGCTTGACACACTGGCTGGCATCGAGACGCTCAAAATGTGCGTTGCCTACAAAAAACCTGACGGCACTGTAACTGAAAATTTCCCGCCGACGCTTGAAGAACTTGAGGGCTGCGAGCCTGTTTATGAGGAATTCCCCGGATTCAGCGAGGATATTTCAAAGTGTGCAAGCTTTGACGAACTTCCTGACAACTGTAAGAGCTACATTGCACGTCTTGAAGACCTCGTAGGCTGTCATGTAAGCATGGTAGGTATCGGCCCGGACAGAGCACAGATACTGGAAAGATAATAAAACAGCACCTGTAAGAAAATACTTTAACAGAGGTGAAAAAAATGAATGATGAAAACAACTTCGGCGGCTCTCCGCTGGACGAAATAGAATATAATACCGCTGCAAAGAAAAAAGACGGGCCTCAGAACGTCACAGCTCCCATTCTTGATGATATAGACTACGTTGCTCCTTCATCCAAAAAAGGCGGTCCACAAGGAGTTTCTGCCCCTATACTTGACGATATGGATTCATATTCTCCCAGCACCTCGAAAAAAGGCGATCCCACAGGTATCACTGCTCCTGTACTGGATGATTCTTCTGATCTTGGTCAGGCGGCTGAACCGGAAAAGTTAATCATGTCCGATGAAGAGATCATCGCAGGTTTTACCCCGGATCAGATGGAGACTTTCAACCGACTGCCCCCTGCAAATCAGCAGAAAGTGCTTGACCTCAGAAGAGCACAGCTTGGAGCAGAAGCGCCGCAACCGGTCGTGACTGCCCCCATACTTGACGAGGACAACTATGTTCCGCCTACGAAAAAGGAGGAACCTGTGAAACCTGCCGAGCCGATTAAAGCACCTGTTCTTGATGAAGCTCCCGAACCGCCGAAATACGTTCCCAAATTTGTTGACGAAGATCTGGAAAGAGCAAAGCGGGAGGGCGCAAAAAAAGCTGTATCCTCTCAGCTGGTATCAGAGCAAAAAGATTCAAAAGAAAGCTTGCGGATGATGCTTCAACTCAAAGAGGAGCGCAGAGCAGAACTTGCTCAGAAAGGATTCAAAATCTCCATTCTTCTTGCCGTTATTGGCGTAATTGCAGCCGTAGTATTCTATCTGCTTTATTCCGGACAGCTTGGTCTTGGATACAAACCGGACTTTGACGGTATAGGCAAAATTGTCGAGAACTCGGCAATGTACATTGCTGTTGCCGTAGGTCTCTGTTCTTTATTGCTTATTACGGGTATCGGCGGATGCAAATCCCTTGCTTCTTTCGTGTTCCTGCTTTTCGGTATCATACAGATATTCCCGGGAATCGTCATGATTCCACAGCACAAAGGCAGTATTGCTCTTGTAGGTTCACTGTACGCAGTCTCTCTTATCTGTACGATCGTGGTATTTTTCATGCTGTCCGCCAGTGAGGCAGTAGGTCTTTTCTTTAAAAATGATAAAAACTAATAAAAAAGCTGCCGCATCGCATTGATGCAGCAGCTTAATTTTTTATCGACATCAAATTCCGCAGTCTGCGTAATCCTTCCACTTCTCAGCATAGAGTTTATTGCTCCAACTTCTGCACAGAATATATACAACAGACGCAATTGCTATAAAAACAGCACCGAGAACAGGAAGCGTATCTCTTATGATCCTGCGTGATGAATAATTTTTTTCGCCCATAAAATACCTCTATTCCAAATTATTTTTCAGTATCCGGACTGTCAGTTCCACCGTTCATTTCCGCCATAAGTCTTGCAAGTTCCGCATCGACCTTTGCGGCAGATTCAAGCTGTTCAAAGGTCTCGTTTAATTCGCTGTCCTCACCTGCTCCGGCGATTTCGGTAAAAGCAGCAGCCTCAGCCTCCTTGTATTTGATTTTTTCTTCCATTCTGTCAAATTTTTCCATAGCTGAATTGCCGTCAAAGCCGCCTGACGACTTTGCAAGATTCTTCTGTGTGTCAGCCATCTGTGAACGTGCTATAAGCATTGCCTGACGTGCCTTAGCCTCATCCAGCTTTGACTTGAGTACCTCTACCTGATCGCCGATAGCCTCGGTCTGAGCTGAGATAGAATCGTACATTTCCTTGTAGGCGGCAACATCCTCGTCAGCCTTGACTTTCTTAGCAAGAGCCTGCTTTGCCAGATCTGAATTGCTCTGCGACAGAGCAGCCTTTGCCTTTGCCTCCCAACCGTCAGAAACCTTCTTGGCATCAAGATATTTCTTTTCAGCCAGACGCTCGCTTGCCTTAGCCTTACCGTAATTCTGGGTAGCCTTGGTAAGTTCTTTCTGCATATCCATTATGATCTGCTTTACCATTTTTTCAGGATCTTCTGCCCTGTCAATAAGATCATTGATGTTTGATTTAAGCATATCGCTTAATCTGCGAAAAATACCCATTAAAAAATCCTCCTTTTTCATGTATGCGTTAATTTTCACGGCAACCCCACTGCCATTATATTTATTATAATATCAAATAACGGATTTGTCAAGGAATCCCCTATAATTTCATTAAATTTTCATCAGTTTTTTTCCGTTTCGTTTTCCACCTCATCAAGATATTTTTCAAGTTCCTCAAAGGTAACCCCCTTTTCCTCAAAGAGTTCATCTTCGTTTATTTTCAAAAGTTTTTCACGAAGATCGAGCATTTTTTTGCGCCGGATATATGTATCAGCATTTATAACAACAAGATCCGGCATTCCTTCCTTAACGATTTTAAGCGGTTCTGAGGTTATTTCGCAAAGTCTGGCAAAGAGTTCATAGTTTCGGTTAAAATCATCCTTTTTTATACTTATCATGTTCTGCACTCCTTTCATAGGATGCTTATAGTATTATTGTAAACCATATAGAAAGAATTGTCAACAATTTTTTTTTCTTCTAATTATGAATAATCTGTAAACATTTTCCTGTGTACTTGATTTTTGTTTGCAAAAGTACTATAATACAATTAGCACTCAAACACAGCGAGTGCTAATTAATTGATTTCAGATTACAGAAAGGATCGTTAAAAATGGAAACAAAACAGTTTAAAGCAGAATCCAAAAAACTTCTGGATATGATGATTCATTCAATCTATACACATAAGGAGATTTTCCTCCGTGAGCTGATCTCAAACGCCAGCGACGCTATTGATAAGCTTTATTTCAAATCCCTTACTGACGATCAGGTGGGACTGAACAAAGATGATTTTGCTATCTGGATTTCCACAGATAAGGAAGGAAACAGACTAAAGATCTCTGATAACGGCATCGGTATGACTGCCGAGGAGCTTGAAGCTCATCTGGGAACAATCGCCGAAAGCGGCTCACTTAAATTCAAGAGCGAGAACAAGCTTGAAGAGGATAACCAGATCATTGGTCAGTTCGGCGTAGGTTTTTATTCGGCATTTATGGTCGCAAAAAAAGTGACTGTTATCTCAAAGGCATACGGCAGCGACAAGGCTTATCAGTGGGAATCCGAGGGTGTTGACGGCTACACGATCACCGAAGCCGACAAGAAATCTGTCGGTACTGATATCATACTGGAGCTGCTCCCTGATTCCGAAGATGAAGACTACTCGGGATTCCTCGATCAGTACAGACTGAAATCTCTTGTTAAAAAGTATTCCGATTATATTCGTTTCCCCATTAAAATGGAAGTGACTCACAGCCGCCCGAAAGAACAGTCCGAGGAGGATAAGGAAGCAGGAAAAGCTCCGGAATACGAAGAATATCTCGAAATCGAAACTCTTAACAGTATGGTTCCTCTCTGGAAAAAGAATAAATCAGAGCTTAAAGAAGAGGATTACAAGCATTTTTATACCGAAAAATTCTTTGACTATAACGAACCGCTGAAATATTCCCACGTTAAAAACGAGGGCGCTGCAAACTACAATGCACTGCTTTATATCCCGTCAAAAGCTCCCTACGACTACTACTCAAAGGAGTATGAAAAGGGACTCCAGCTTTATTCTAACGGCGTTCTTATTATGGATAAATGCGCCGATCTTCTCCCGGACTATTTCAGCTTTGTAAAGGGTCTGGTAGATTCCGAGGATCTGTCTCTGAATATCTCACGTGAGATGCTCCAGCACGACAGACAGCTTAAAGTCATTGCCAAGAGCATTGAAAAAACTATCAGCAGCGAATTGAAAAAGATGCTTAAAAACGAGCGTGAAAAATACGAGGAATTCTGGAAAGCATTTGGTCTCCAGATGAAATACGGCATCTACAGCGACTACGGCATGAACAAGGAAAAGCTCCAGGATCTGCTGCTGTTCACATCATCCAACAACAATAAACTTGTCACTCTGGACGAATACGTTACAGGTATGCGTGAAGAGCAGAAATACATCTACTACGCAGCAGGAGAAAGCACAGCAAGGATCAGTCAGCTGCCGCAGACAGAGCTTGTCAAGGACAACGGCTTTGAGATTCTTTACCTCACAGACAATATCGACGAATTTGCTGTAAAATCTATCGGAAAATACAAAGACAAGGAATTCAAGTCCGTTTCTTCTGACGATCTTGGTCTTGAATCACCTGAGAAGAAAGAAGAACTCAAGGCAAAAGAAGAAGCAGCTTCCGGAATGCTTGATGAGCTTGCAAAGGCTCTTGACGGCAAGGTAACAAAGGTGGTTCTCTCTCAGCGACTTAAAACGCATCCTGTATGCCTTACAAGCGAAGGTGAGATATCTCTTGAAATGGAAAAAGTTCTCAACTCTATGCCTACCGATCAGAAAGTCCATGCACAGAGAATTCTGGAGATCAATCCGGAACATGAAATATTCGGAAAGCTCAATGCCGTAAAGGAAGCCGGAGACAGCGATAAGCTCGGCAAGTATGCACGACTCCTTTACGATCAGGCCCTGCTTATCGAGGGAATAAGCATTGAAAACCCTGTAGAATTTTCAAATCTCATCTGCGATCTTATGTAATATTATAGCCCGTACCGATAAACGTTGGAAACGATTATTGGTACGGGTTTTTAGTATAATTCCTTGTATTGCGGAAAAAATAACGATACCGAATATATAACAAGTTTTTGAAAGGAGTCTTTCATGGTAGAAATATACGGTTCCGACAACTGCTTCTGGTATAGGAAAACAAAGGATTATCTTGACTCAAAGGGCGTTCGGTTCAGAACGAAAAATACCACTGACCCGGACAATGCGCACAGGGCATTTACACTGACAGGACAACAGACAGTTCCTATAACGGTTATCGGAAAGACAGCAGTAGTCGGCTTTGACCCGGAAGCAATAGACCGGGCACTGAACAGAATTGAATAAACAAATAAGGCGGACACACAATGTCCGCCCTTTACTTTATTGAAGCTTGTTCAAGCTCTTAGGTGATTTTGTCCTCTTCGTCCCTGCTGTATTCCAGTATATCCCCTGGCTGGCAGTTAAGCGTCCTGCATATTGCGTTAAGGGTAGAGAATCTTATAGCGCTGACTTTTCCTGTTTTCAGTTTTGAAAGATTAACGTTACTCACCCCGACACGCTCGCTTAGCTCGTTGAGGCTTATTTTTCGATCCGCCATTACACGGTCAAGTCGTGATATTATTGCCATATTGATCGCCTCATACAGTGTCGTCAGACTGCTGCTGAAGCTGTGCGCCATATCTGAATATTGAAATAAACAAAAGCACGATTATAACTGCAAAAACAACAAGCAGTCCGCTGATACCATTGATAAAAAGAACTGCTGCTGCCCATACTGCAAGCGCTATTCCGAATGGTTTCATTTTCTTAATCACTTCTTCCTCAAACGGCGATCTACACGTTTCAAAAGCCTTTGCAAGCTTTTTGGCAAATATCAGTGCAATATACAGACATATCAGAACTATTTCCCCATACATACAAGCGACAGCTACAATAGGTTTGAGCTGTTTTCCGGTTAAATCTTTAATTCCGCCTTCAATTGTAAACAAATGCTCACCATTTACAACCCCATCATCTTTTACTATCCACTTAAGCGCTGTGCCGAGTATATTGCCGTTAAAATCGGATTCATCTATCTTAACGATATGATTGACAATGTTTTCATTTTCTACAATGATATTGACCGAAGCATTGCCGTTGATCCTTACACCATCATTGGGGATGAAAAATGTGAGGATCATAAGAATCGGAAGACAGACTAGGACTATCATTATAATTACCATTATAATAGTAATTAAAATCCTGCTTACTTTCCCTAACTTATTAATTTTTACAACGTATTCATTTTCCATAATAAAATCTCCTTAAAACCAATTTCGTTTCCAATGATTATATTATAGCAGGAGATTTCTTTTTTGTCAATAATTATTTATCGTTTTTCATAAAATTTGTAATAATATACATAAAATTACAAGTTTAAAACAGCTTGTTATATATAATTATAACAATAAATATTTATCATTTATCATTAAATTGCATTTTACTTTAGTCGAAAAACTCGCCAATGTAATCCAAAGAATAATCGTAAATATAATCCTCATCGGACTCCGGCTCGTCATCCGGTGAAAAGTTAGGATTCCCCTCTTTGCCAACTATAAACGAAACAGCTTTATGATAATTGAAAACTGTATTCACTCTCGAATCGCCGCCATATTCGCCGTCACGGGTCCATGAAACAGGCTCATCACCAACGCAGGTGAAAGTAATTTTGTTAGTACGAAAAAGCTTGATATAGTCCTTGTCAATATCGCCTTTCATATTCAGAAGTGAATGAATGATCTGCTGAAGCTGCAAGGGATTTGCCGGCTTCTTGATAAGCAGAACCTCAAAAACACCGTCATCGAGCATAAAATCATCCATAGAAAACAGCCCAGCCACAGACGCCGTATTCGAGACCATTCCAAATACAAAATCGTCCTCTATAACGTTTTGCCCATACTCAATCTTCATTCGTGTTGCCTTGATATTTGTAAGCTGGAGAATGCCATTAAGAATATATGCTGTATGTCCGAAAAGATTTTTTATC
The DNA here is from genome assembly GCA_021769725.1 of Oscillospiraceae bacterium. Classification (GTDB taxonomy): domain Bacteria; phylum Bacillota; class Clostridia; order Oscillospirales; family Ruminococcaceae; genus Ruminococcus. The sequence goes on from JAETSI010000022.1 coordinate 47,343, forward strand.
TGCTGGGACGTTTCATACGTAATATTTGTAAAAGCCCCGAATGCAACGATGTAAGTAAAATAATCGTCGTTAAAGCCCCCTACATCCTGTGGAACGGGAGTTCCTTCGATTATCTGCCTGACAGCAGCCATAGTGTCCTTAGGAATACGCAGACCCTTTGCAAAATCGTTTGTAGTGCCTGCCGGGATATAACCGAGGGGTATCTTCTTCTCGCTCCTCATAAGAGCCTGTAGGCAGTTGCTGAGCGTTCCGTCTCCGCCGGCGCACACTATAAGATCAAAACAGGATTTGCAGGCATACTGTGCAACATTTACAACATCTTCGCTGCTTTGAGTAGTATGAACAGTCACTTCATAATCTGCTTTTACAAATTCGTCAATTATCTTGCCCAGTTTTTTGGCTATAAGCGCCTTTCCGGCAACAAGATTAACGATAAAATACATTTTTTTCATTTTATTGTGCCTCCTGTATATTGTCATAATATAATTATAATACTTTTTCAAAAAAATACAAGTATGCGGTATATTAATTAAAATAAAAAAATATATTTTCTCCTATTGACATTTCATAGAATTAGTGTTATAATAATAAAGCTGAAACAATTAATGACAAAAAACTGGGGTGTCGCCAAGTGGTAAGGCAGCGGACTCTGACTCCGTTATTTCGAGGGTTCAAATCCTTCCACCCCAACCATAATCATTGCAAAAAGTCCTCAAAGTAATTTGAGGACTTTTGTGTATATTAAAAAAAGGAGTACTGCGATGATACATATTTACAGCGGCGATGGAAAAGGCAAGACGACGGCAGCTGTAGGTCTTGCGATCCGTGCAGCCGGGGCAGGACTAAGAGTACATTTCTGTCAGTTTCTAAAGAACGGAAGCTCATCAGAAATAGCTGTTTTACGACAAATAAGCGGTATGACCGTCCGCTACTGCGACGTATGCAAGAAGTTTTCTTTTCAAATGAACGAAGAAGAAAAGAAAGCTGTCAGAAAATTTCATAATAGTATGCTTGATGAGGTTTGTAATCTCATTAATCGTGAAGAGGCAGATATGATAGTTCTTGACGAAATATTCGGTGCATACAACTCCGGTCTTGTAGACAGTGACAAGATATTTGAGATTATTGGTAAGATCTCAGCTAATGAAAAAAAAGAACTCGTTCTTACAGGACGTTCTCCAGAGAAAGCATTCCTGAAGTACGCCGATTACCACAGCAATATAGAACCGTTACGTCACCCATTTACAAAGGGGATACACGCAAGAAAAGGCATTGAATATTGATTTAAAAAATTTTTCGTAACATCAATACTCATATAAAAAATTTAGCCCCGGTGCATTATACTGCATCGGTGCTTGCTGTTATATTTTTACTCAGATTAATCAGAATTAGTATCATAATTCATATGGATAGTAGTGTTCTGCCTTCGACTGAAATTCACATAATTTTAATATCTTCATATCCTTATCAAAATCTGCTATTGTAACACCATCAAAGCCATCTATCCTACCATCATAATTACATTTGAAGTACCATTCAACAATTAACGTTTGGTTTTGTTCTAATATTCGCTTGATTGTCCATTCTAATACTTGCCCTTTATTATTCCAATCTTCAAACCATGTTATAATTTGTGGTAAGCCATGATATTCAGGTCCATAGCATTCACTATACAAGGCATTTTCAGAAAAAATCTGTTTTACACTCTCAACATCCTTATCTAACCAAGACCGAAAATATTTCTTAATGACATCAGCTTTCATATTTTTCTCCTTAAATTTCGATTTGCTTTAGTAATTATTATACCACAGTACTTTCATCTTTGTCAATAGAAACGCCATATCACTCTGGCGGTAAAATCATATAAGAATATGACCATTATAATAAAGGAGGAATAAATATAAAGAAAATCCCCCACTTGACAGAGAGATATCAAGTGGGGGATTAAATAAACTGGTGGACCATCAGGGACTCGAACCCCGGACCGACCGGTTATGAGCCGGGAGCTCTGACCAACT
>JAETSI010000002.1 GCA_021769725.1 Oscillospiraceae bacterium
GATTTCTTCAATGTTTCGTTGGACTATTTAGTTTATGGAAAAGAAAAAAACTCATCAAAGATCGAGTTGACCGTTGATGAGCAGGAGCTACTTACTTACTATAATAAATTACAGGAACAAAAAACCTTTATTTCCACGGTATGACCTTTTTTGTCCAGATTGACAAGGATAAAAAACAGGCGAAATATAGGCAAAAATTAGCTCATATCAGGGCAATGAAATGTGTGAGGATAATGATACTTCCGTCCAGTCACAGACTCAAGCAATGAGGACGGCACTATGAGAATCATAGTGGGATGAGATTTCCATGAGATCGGTAAGCTGCCGGTCGCCTGTAAAGTTCCGTGTACAGCGGATATCGGGGATAAATACTGTACAAGGCAAAACGAATTATAGATGAGGCAAGTTTGCTTGCTGAAATCTATTTGCCATATTTTGCGGTTGTCATCTTTGATGACGAGCAAAATGGCATTTAAATGAAACTGCGGTTTGCGTTTGTCAGACCGCAGCTTTACATAAGCCGGTGCTCCGGCAGAGCAATTCGTTTTTACTTTTAGAGTAAACTTTTCATAAGGCTCGACCGGAGAAAAATTATGTATCTTTTATCAGCGTAGTACTTGCCGTACTTGGTTTGCAGACTCTCAGTAACATTTTTCATGGGCAGCACCTCCTTGTTCCCAGTATATATTCTATTACTTTTATCTTTGGTATCTTTATATTTTTACCGACATTGAAGCTCTGTATCTCGCCGCTGTTGACCAGTTCGTATGCAGCATGGCGACCTACCGACAGCATTTTCATCAGCTGCGGAACGCTCACCACGTCAGGATAATCGGTAAACATCTTGTCGTACATCTTTTCAATTTCTGCCAATAGCTAACACCTCTCGTTATATTTCTAAACGCGATCACATAAATTACATTATTCATTTTACTTTCCTCCTTTGGAATATTTTAAAGGGGAGCGGTGAAGTACCGCTCCCTTTGACAATGTAAAGGGTACGGTGTTTTACCGTACCCTTACACAATTTTAATTGCCATTGCTATGACACTATTTCAGGTTTTCACTCTTGCCGAACATCACATCTATTATCAGTTCAGCACAATCACGAAAGCCTTGTACATAGCTTTCGGCTATCATTGTTTCTGACAATTTTCCATGCAGATCTGTTATTTCGTTAAGCAGTTTTTTGTCATCGAGCGATAACCTTTTCTCCAGAGAATCACACATCTTGAGCAGTTCAAGACCGTGTTTCGCATATTCGGATTCGCTCTTTACACTATGCAGACACGGTGTCCACCTTTTTTTAAGCCAAAAAGTTCATCAAGAGAAATATTAAGAGTTTCGGAAAGCAGTGGTAAAAGAGAACCGTCAGGATAACTTGTATTTTCCCATTTTGAAACAGCCTGCGGTGAAACATTCATTTTCTGAGCAAGTTGTTCCTGAGTAAGACCAAGTTCCTTTCTTCGATTTACTAAATTTTTTCTGAATGCAGTGTTGTTATCCATAATTTTTTCTCCGGAGTTATTATGTTTTTTACTGTAATTCTATTATAGCACATCATTCGGTGGAGTGCAACTTAAATATTTTCTAATCATTTCTACTAAAATAATATTTGATCAACTAAAGGTATAGGTAACAATGCATAATCCCCGATTTCAAAAAGAATAAAGAAAACACTCGGCAGAAATGCCGAGTGAGCAAAGAAATATATATTTTTTCGCAAGAGTACACTGAACCAGACCGACGAATCCACCCTTGCCCCAGATAGACAAACATTGCAGTTTCAAACTGTTAAATCAAATATCCTGCATATAAACTTCTTGAAATACGACAATCCATTGAGAATTTGTGACGCAGAACAGTAAAATATTGGTTGAAAGATCCATTAGTTAATCTGGTAGTTTTTCAATTGCATCAATAAATTCCTTGTACATATAAAGAGAGCCCAGAGCAATAAGTGGTATATTACGGTTTTGTGCGTATTCATATGCGGATTTGACACCTTTTTTAAAGTCTGTAAAATAAGCTGCTGCAATTCCTTTTGCATTAAACGAATCCGCCAGCAGACTGCTGTCAAGAGCTCTTGGATTATCCGGTTTGACGGCAAATGCCTTGTCGGTCAGATCTCCCAATATATCGGCGTAAAGACCGTATTCCTTGTCAGCCATCACGCCGATGAGAAGAGCAGCTTTTTTATCCGAACAAAGTTGTATACTGTCAGCAGCGCACTTTATGCCGCATGGGTTATGAGAACCGTCAAAAATTACAAGTGGATTTTTTCTGAGAATTTCAAATCTTCCGTGCCATTTTGCTTTTTCAAGACCTGTTCTGACATCGCTGTCGGTGATATTCAGGCCACGCTTACGCAGAATTTCAACTGCTGTCAGTACATTTGCAGCGTTATAAATCTGGTAAGTTCCGGTGAGGCATATATGCAGTCTGCCGAATCCCTCAAAGCAGAAATCCGTGCCGCCGAGAGAGCAGGAAACATCAGATATCCGGCTGAGATCGGTGCGGTAAAGCTCCGATCCGGCTTTCTGTGCGGCTTCGGCTATTACTCTGTCGGCATCGGGATCATTTCCGCCGAAGAGAACCGGGCAGCCTGGACGAATAATCCCTGATTTGTGACGTGCAATTTCTTCGGGAGTATTTCCAAGAAAACTGCAATGATCTTTCTGGACGTTTGTAATTACAGAAAGCAGGGGAGCATCAATGACATTGGTAGAATCAAGACAGCCGCCCATTCCGCATTCTACAACAGAAATATCACAGTTTTTATCTGTGAATAATTTGTAGGCAGCGGCGGTAAGAACTTCAAATTCAGTTGGTTTGTCGTTTATGCTTTCGCAAAGGGGGGTGAGCGAACAAATGAGATCTCCGAATTCTTCACGGAGGATCTCACTGCCGTTTATGCGGAAGCTGTCAGTGACTTCTGTGATTGCCGGGGAAGAGAAACTGCCTGTAAGATATCCGGCTGTTTTCAGGACAGAACAAAGCATAGCGCCGAATGAACCTTTTCCGTTTGTGCCTGATATATGGACAGCCTTTACTTTATTCTGCGGTTCGTCAAGTAGTGTCATGATCTGTTTGATACGTTCAAGACCCAGCTTGCTTCCTCTGCGTGAGATGTTTTTCAGATATTCCAGGGCGTTGTCGTAATTTGTCATTTTTTCACTCTTTCAAGCTGATCTGAAAAAGCTTTGTTTTTCAGCAGCAGATAAATAATATAAAATTCCAGTATTCCGATACCTATATACAGTGGTATCCTCAACAGGAGCACTTGTATAGGCGTATGGAAATATAAATACATACCTATTGATTTTATCAGCATAGAGCCTGCTGCGTGAGCGGCAAGAACGGAAAGAGCCGTTCTGGGACATTTATCCATCTTTGAAAGAAGAATAGATATAAGTCCTGAAATGAATCCGATAGAAGCTGCCCCCAAAGTAATAACAGGATTAATGGAGTAGCCTACCAGGAGACATCCAATCAGGTCGGCACCGGCTCCGACAGCTGCTCCGATAAACGGCCCGAAAAATATTCCTGCCATGAGAAGCGGAAGATTCTCGAAGCTGATGCGGATGCTGGTTCCGATGTTAAATGCCAACACTTTGCCGAGCACAATGCTCATGGCGATGAACAGCGCTGATACAACCAGCACACGGGTGTTGCCAAAGAGTTTAAGACTCTTAACAGCAGAAGTTGTCTTGTTTGTTGAATTCATAAAAAAATACCTCCTTTTCCTCACTCATATGACAAGAAAAGAAGGCATAATGCTTTTTATTGTCCTATGAAGCGGGATGCAAGATGCGAATCGCAGCCGTATGGCTTTCGTCCGCCGGACAACTCCCCGTCCCGGCAGCACTGGAATACCGGATTCCCGGTATAGCGGACACACCTTTACTCTTCAGTGATAATGTCGGCATAAATTCTGATGCCGCATTTTTATTATACTCCCACAATTATGAATTGTCAATATGGAGTATTGGTAAACTTGTTTGCTTGTTATGTATTAATTTTGTGCGATTTAAACTATAAAACAAAAAATCATACAGTATACAGGAAATATATGTTGACATTGTAAAAAAAAAGTGATATAATTATTCTCATGTAAGCGTATACACAAAGTATACAATATGTATAAATTCAGCATTAAAAAATCAGCTGATTTTACAGAAAGGAGCAGGCTTACTATGAGTAATTTATTGAATCCGGAGTTTAAGATAAGAGAGGTCGCTGAGCGAATTAGAGCTACACGTGAGTCGGTAGGTCTGACCCCTGAGGAAATGGCTGAAAAAGTAGGGATGACATCCTTTGAATATCTTGCTTATGAGGGCGGAGCAAAGGATTTCAGCTTCTCGTTTATCTATAAATTCGCAGGCGCAACAGGCGTTGAGATCACTGATCTCATGGAGGGTGAATCTCCGCATATCAATAGTTTTGACATTACAAGAAAAGGGGAAGGACTGCCTATTGCACGCCGCAAGGGTCTTACTTATCAGCGTCTTGCCCCGAACTTTAAGAATAAGATTGGTGAACCGTTTCTTGTTACAATTCCGTATGTTGACGAAAAATTCAGGGTTGCTCATCCCCATACCCATGAGGGACAGGAGATGGATATTGTTGTAAGCGGACAGCTTAAAGTTCAGGTCGGTGATAATGTCGAGATCCTGAACGAGGGAGACTCTATCTATTATGATAGCTCTGAACCGCATGACGAATGGGCTGTAGGCGGCAAAGAGTGCAAATTCTATGCTGTCGTATTCGGTGCCAACGCTCCTCAGAGAGCTATTCAGCACCTTGAACCCGTTATTTTGCCCGGAGTTACAAACTTCGATCTTGCAAAGGTCGAGAATCCTGTTGCAGATAAGTTCGTGGATGTTGAAACTGACGAAAACGGTGCAATGAAGGATATTCATTTTAAGAATGTTGAAACATTTAACTTTGGCTTTGATATCGTTGATGTTCTTGCCGAAAAGAATCCTGACAAGTGCGCTCTCATTTACGTTTCCAACGAAATGGAAGAAAAGCGCTTTACGTTCAGTGATATCAAGAAATACTCAAATCAGGCGGCTAATTATTTCCGTTCAATGGGAATCCGCAAGGGCGACAGGGTAATGCTTGTTCTTAAAAGACACTATCAGTTCTGGTTTGCAATTAATGCGCTTCACAAGCTTGGCGCTATAGTAATTCCCGCTACAAATCAGCTCGTTCAGCATGATTTCACATATCGTTTCCAGGCAGCTGATGTAAAAGCTATCGTCTGTACAGGAGACGGCGATGTTGCACATCAGGTCGATCTTGCCGTTGAAGAATGCGGTATGAATATCATTAAAATGATGGCGCACGGTCAGCGTGACGGCTGGTTCAGCTTCGACGAAGGCATCAAGGGATGCAGCGACGTATTTGAGCGTCCGACTGATCCCAGTGAACTTTCCTGCGGTCATGAGCCTAATCTCATGTACTTCACTTCGGGAACCACAGGATATCCTAAAATTGCAGAGCATAGTCATCTGTATGCTCTCGGTCACTTTGTGACTGCCCGTTATTGGCATAACGTTGATCCTAACGGCATTCATTTCACTATCTCTGACACGGGCTGGGGTAAAGCACTCTGGGGCAAGCTTTACGGTCAGTGGCTCAGCGAGACCTGCGTTTTCGTTTATGACTTTGACCGCTTTGACGCAAACAAGATTCTGCCGATGTTCGCAAAGTACGGTATAACTACTTTCTGTGCTCCCCCCACGATGTTCAGATTCTTTATCAAAGAAGATCTGTCAAAGTTCGACCTCAGCAGCATCAAGTATGCGACAGTAGCCGGTGAGGCACTTAATCCCGAGGTGTACAATCAGTTCCTCAAGGCAACGGGCGTAAAGCTTATGGAGGGCTTCGGTCAGACTGAAACCACCCTTGTTATCGGCAACTTCGTAGGCATGACGGCTCGTCCCGGTTCTATGGGAAAGCCAAATGTACAGTATGATGTTGACATTGTTGATCCGGACGGAAATCCCGTAAAGCCTGGTGAAACAGGCGAGATCGTTATCCGCACCGACAAGAATACGCCTCCCGGACTTTTCTTGGAATATTATAATGATCAGGAAAAGACAACGGAAGCATGGCATGACGGAATTTACCATACAGGCGATACAGCCTGGAAGGATGAGGACGGCTATTATTGGTATGTTGGACGTGTTGACGATGTTATTAAGTCATCCGGTTACCGCATCGGACCATTTGAGATCGAAAGCGTTATTATGGAACTTCCGTATGTTCTGGAATGCGGCGTAAGTGCTGCTCCCGATCCGATAAGAGGTCAGGTTGTAAAGGCGTCTATCGTTCTCACAAAGGGAACAGTCGGAACGGATGAACTTAAAAAGGAGATCCAGAATTATGTCAAGGAGCATACTGCTCCGTATAAATATCCGAGAATAGTTGAGTTCCGTGACGAACTTCCAAAGACTATCAGCGGAAAGATCAGAAGAGTTGAACTTAAGGGTTAAATAATATAAAGAAAAGCGGCGGTCATTAACTGACCGCCGCTTTCCTATTGGAGATATTGTAAATTGAAGATGTCTTATTTTATCCGAAATTTTCCGAAAGATAGATCGACATACGATTCTGTAACATATATGCGCATTCCTTCGGAGTTATTTCATAGTGGAACATACGCTGAAGTTCTTCATTATAAATATCGTATACATCGTTGTATCTCTGAGTATATTCATCGGAAACTCTGTCAGGGGAAGAAGATAGTACAGCTCCGGCAATGTACTTATCAACAACTGCTATATCTTCATCAGTCAGATCTCCAAGCTCAAGATATTTAGTGTTGCCGTTTTCGTCAAAATATCCGGTGGGGTAGAGATAGCCGGTATAATCTTCATATCCGACTGCATATTCATTGTCCTGCGGTTGTTGATCGTTTTTCCTGTATATCTCAAGACCGCTGTTCGTTACAGGAAATCTGGCTCCTGTATTATATGCGTCCTTATAGCATTTGTCGCTTAAACGATATTTTATGAATTGCCATGCAAGCTCCTTGTTTTCGCAGCATTCCGGGATAGCGTACTGGCTGTGCGGAAAACTGAAAACTGCCGTATCCATTTTACCGTCGACCTCACCGAGTACGGTAACGTCTTCATTGCCGAAAGTTCCTTTTATTTCGTATAAATAATTATTGTATCTGCTGATATAGCTGTTGTTTAAAAGCGCCTTGTCCTCTATATACCGGCATTGCTGATCTATCCACCGCTGACGTGACTCCTCTTCGGAGGGTTCTTCATAAACGTAATTTTCATCAGGTTCAGGATCAGGCTCGCCTGCCTGACAGTATTCAAGAAAACGGAGGAACTGTGGCGAATCAAAGTGACATTCAGCCTTTTCCTTGTCTATCCAGTGCCAGTGGTTTATAATACACGATCTTCCGTTCCGCGTCTTATATGATTCGTTCACAGAATCATTTCCAAGTATCTCGCTTTCGTTTTTAATGCAGTCCAGATAAGTGTCAAAATCGAATTTCTTTATATCGCTCACAAATTTTGTTTTTGCCGTATTATCCAGCCTGATAGAGAAATTTGTTGGAATCGAATATACATGACCGTCAAAAGATCTGTCTGCGGCGTTCAGCACACTGGGAACAAAACTCTCACGGGTAAGGGTTTCATCCTTGTCCATAAAATCATAGAGATCGCACAGCGCCCCCATGTCTGCAAGATCAATTCCGCCGAAAATTCCTGTGATATTGCCGCCGCCTTCGAGGACTAATACGTCCGGAAGTTCTCCTTTTGTAACGTCCTGCCTTAGCTGTTCAACAGCGCTGCTGCGAGCGTCTTCTATTTTTTTAAAGTAAGCATCCATAGCTTCGTCGTCGTCGAAGTCCATATTCTGCGAAACATGATCGCTTTCCTGATAATATTTCACTTTGATCCGGCAATCACTGTTGTTTTCGTTGAAATCCTCGACTACAGAGCTGAAAAATTGATTTTCGTAGAACATTCCAACGGTTATGGTGGGAATATTTTCAAGCTCTGCCGGATCGCATTGAGTGAATTTTTTGACACTGACTGACCAGTCGCTGTAGCTTGTGACCGGAACAATGAATTTCCCGTCAGAACCGATAGCAAAATCTGAAAAATTACTGGAATTAAGTCCGGCTGCATTAAGGCTGAAAAGTGATTCTATGGTACCGTCATCTGCTCTTACGCCATAGATCGTTGTCATAGAGCTGACGTACATCGAGTAATCGCCCGAACCGGGAACGATATCATACGATACAGTTTCCGGAAATTTGTATGTCAGGTCTGTTTTTTCAGCTTTTCCCTCCGAATTGACTTTACAGAACTGCACGCTTTCATCGCCGGTGCGGACAGCGCATATTATATTCCCGTCCTTATCCGAACCGATACATTCTGCGGAACAGCCGTCATCAACGGTAAGTTCACCAATGTAAGTTCCGTCGATTGAAAATACTTCGTATGTTCCGTTGACGCTTACAACTAATGTTTTTCCGTCCGAAGCCATTCCGCTTATTGCGGTATCTCTTTCCGGCGTTATGGGACAGCTTGTTACATCGTTTGCAGTGAGCACGCTGCCGTCAGGAGCGTAGGTGTATATCCTGAAACCGTAGCTTGCGGCTGCATCATATTCTTCCTGGCTGTAGTCGGGGGACGATGTGTCGGGGGCAGGGAGATCGCCATAATCCACGTTGTTTATAAAGGTCACGGCAGTTCCGTCGTCAAGTACGGTGATATTGTAGTTTGCACCCACATTAAAGTCAGGGTAATCTATTTCTTTGAATTCCGTAAAGTCACGGTCGGTGATCCAGAACTGCGGTGATTTTTTTCCTGAGCCTAACAGAAGATAATTGTTTCCTCCGTTAAAAACATTGGAGCAGTAGATCATATTTATATCCGCCGGAAGGTCAAGAGATTTCTTCTGATAAGCCGCATCCGAAAGCTTGACGGCTGTCATTCCAGTGGTATCGGGGGATTCTTCTTTGGAAACAGAGCTGCTGCTTTTGCTTTTGTTATTTTTACTTTCGCAGGAAAAGCACGCTGTACAGACTGTAAGTGCGAAGATAAATGCAAGTAATTTTTTCATTAAAATCAACCTTTCTGAATTATCCGAATTGCTCGGAGAGATAAATGGATATACGACTTTGTATCATTGAAGCGCAGTCTTCGGCGGAAGATTCGCCGTGGAAGAATTTTTCTATTTCCTCGTTGAAAATGCGCATTGTTTCGGAAGCCTGTTCGTTGGTGAAGGCTGCGTAGATATAGGACTGATCGCTTGGCTTTGCGGAATCTATAAACTTATTTACTTCTGAGACGACATTATCATCCACATATCCAAGACGTTCATAAATATACTCGCCGTTTTCGTCCTTTGTATATGTATCATATGTAACGCCGCCGTAGTCTTTTATCTGCGAATTGTAAGTATCACCCATTGGCTGTTTGTCATATTCCTCTAAAATCTTCATGCCGCTTTTGGTTGGCGCAAAACTTGGCATCCAATGGTAGCTGTCGGTAAAGTAATAATCCCTGTAATAATCATCGCTGAGCATATGCTTTATAAATTGCCATGCAAGCTCTTTATTATCAGAAGTTTTTGTAATACCGTATGAATTGGACATAGCCTGTATTAAAGCGCCGCTGTTTTTCGATCCGGGTTTTCCCAGAACAGTAAACGGTTCTCCGCCGAACTCGCCTTTAGTTAAAGTGATATAGTCTTTATAATTCATAATAGAACCGTTGGTAAACAGTTCACGGTTTTCTCTGATTGCATAGTTGTATCTGCGCTGTTCAGCGTCCTGATCGTATTCTTCACCCTCGGATGCGTATGCATACTGATCGTCCGGAATACCCTCATATGCGTATTTCAGGGCACGTATGAAGTCCGGAGAATCAAAGCTGCATGAGACGTTTTTAAAGTCAAGATAATCGCTGAAACTATCAATACGAAGCCGCTGCCATTGGGTTTCTTCCTTGTTTTTAAATTCGTCAGCCATGCCTGCCGGAGGCTCTTCAAGGAGATCCATATATGTGTTGAAATCCCAGTTTTGTATATCCCCCACAAATTCAGTCTTTGCCATGTATGGGAGACGAACTCTGAACGATTCCGGCATCAGGTACAGATGACCGTTAAAATTATAGTCAAGATGTTCAAGCAGACTCGGTACAAGCGCATCACGGGTGAGGGTATCGTCCTTGTCCATGAATTCGTAGAGGTCGCAGTAAATATCCATGTTCAAGGTGTTGAATTCGCCGATCATTCCGTCTATTTCGCTTGAAACGATAATATCGGGAAGATTTCTGTCAAGAGCGTCCTGTCTTATCTGTTCCGTGGCATCTTCATATTCTTCGCTGTCGCCGCCGTATGATTTCAGCGTTATCTGGTAATCCTGATTTTCGTCATTGAAGATTTCAATATATTCTTCCAAAGGCCAGTTCCTGCCATAAAAGCCGATTGTGAGCGTCGGGATGTTTTCAAGTTCCGAGGGATCGCATGGAATAAAACGCTTTATTTTGCATGTCCAGTTGCTGTAATTGGTTATCGGAACTGCAAAATTGCCGTCCGGGCACATGACAAAGTTTGAAAAGTTACTTGAGTTCAGCCCTGCACGGTTGACGCTGAACAGAGGAACAATAGAATTATCCCCGGATCTTATGCCGTATATAGTGGTCATGGAGCGGATGAACATGGTATAATCGCCCCAGCCCGGCTCTATTTCTCCGTAGACAGTCTCGGAAAGTCCATATGTCACCAAGCTTTTTTTCGTTTCGCCCTTGTTGGTTATTTCACGGAGCTGTATGTTGTCAGCATCGGTGCGAACGGCAGCGATAAGCTTTCCACTGCTGTTTTTTCCGATATTCTCAACTGTTTCTCCGTCATTTGCAGTTAGTGCGCCAATATATGTACCGTCTACAGAGAATACCTCGTAACTGCCGTCAATATTTACAATAACTGTTTTTCCGTCTGAAACGCAGTCGGTTATCTGCGTCATCTGCTCCGGAAGCGTCGGAAAATCTTTTATTTCGTTGTCAGAGAGAAGACTTCCGTCGGTGGAATAGGTCAATATCCTGAATTTATACTCTGCCGCCGCTTCGTATTCTTCATAGTTATAATCCTCGGAGTTTGGATCAGGGGCGGGAAGATCGCCATAGCTTACATCGTTTATAAATGTTACAAATATCCCATCCTCTGAAACGTCGGGCATATATGCAGCGCCGTATTTGAAATCGGGGATATCTACTTTGGTAAACGATGTAAAATCAGCGTCTGTAATCCAGAAAGCGACTCCGCCTGAGCCATAGCCGATCACAAAATATTTTGAGCATTTGTCAAAGGGATCAACACTGTAGATCATTGTCATATCCTCTGGCAGCTTAATGATATCGCCTTTATAAGCAATGTTGTTCATTTTTTCAGCCGTAAATGAGCGTGAAACTTCGTTTTTCTTATTTGTTTTACTACAGGAAAAAGCAGAAGTACAAAGAACAATTGCAGAAATTACTGCGACTAATTTTTTCATATAAACACAACCTCTCATAAAAGTGTTTTCATAAGTAAGTGATTTTATTGAATAAAAAAGACGAAAAATTCGTAATAATTGTAGATATGCACAAATATAAGCTTAAAAGTATGTTAATTATCACGAAATTTAATTTAGGTCTTTTATTTTTTGCGAAGCTGTGTTATAATTAAAGAAATATACGGAATGCATTTCCAGGCAGTCAATATGTGACTGTTCTTAGAGCCTGTTTAATATCTCGCTGCGCACGTCTTTTCGGCAAATTTTGCCGATGTATGCGTTGAAAAAGCTCACTATACGTCAGTATGCTTTCGCTTTTTCGTCTTGTCCTCGGTAAAATTATGCTCAAAAATCCGTACACACCGAGATGTTAAACAGGCTCTTACAAAATTTTTGTTCAGTAGGTGTTAAGAATGGGTAATATAATTAATATTGCAGTTATTGTATCCGGTCTGGATGAAGAATACCAGAGCAACATTATAGGAGGAATAAACCGATTTGCTCGTGAAAACGAGGTGAATGTTTCTTACTTTGCCGCTTTTGGAGGAATGCTTGCAAGCAAAAGATTCGATATAGGCGAGTACAGTATCTATAATATGGTTGATTTCACAAAATTTGACGGTGTTCTGCTTATGACAAATACTATCTGTGCCCCGGATGTAAAAGAACGCATAGTAAATAAAGTCAGAAAAGCAGGTATTCCGGCTGTGGTTATTGACAACTCGGAATATTCCGATATGTATGATATATGCATTGACAATACCGCCGCTATGGAGGAGATTGTAAATCACGTTATAACTGAGCACGGCGCTAAGGTCATAAATTATATTTCAGGTCCACTTTCAAATCCGGAAGCAAAGGACAGATACGAGGCTTTTCTTAGAGTAATGAGTGAAAATGATCTTGAAGCTGACCCGGCAAGAGTGTTCTACGGCGAGTTCAGAAGCGGCGACGGAAAACTGGCTGTGGATGAATTTGTAAAATCAGGCTTATCACTGCCCGACGCTTTTATCTGTGCCAACGATGCCATGGCTCTGACCGCTGTTTCCGCTCTTCAGAAGCTTGGCTACAGAGTGCCGGATGATGTTATTGTTACAGGCTTTGACTATACATACAATGCAAGAAATTTTTGCCCTGCCCTTACTTCGGTTAAAAGGCCGCTGTTTACATCAGGATATAAGGCTTGCAGCATTATTTATGATATTATCAGCGGCGGCAAACCTCACAAGAGTACGAGACTGGAGGCATATCCCGTATTTTCGGAAAGTTGTGGCTGTCTGACTGAATCTCCCGATGATTTCAGGGACTTTAAGAGACGTACATACAAGAATACAGAGAATTCAAACGCCAACGTTTCCATGCTCAACCGCCTTACGGCAGGGTTGGCTGAAACTGAAACGGTTGAAGAGCATATGAACATTATCGGTGATTTTGTCGAAGAACTTGGCTGTGAGAAATTCTGCCTGTGTCTTGCCGACGATTGGCAAGACACATACGGCGGTCCTACTGTCACTGAGGACGGTGGCAGTTCTTTCTCGTCGTATATGACTGCTCCGCTTATCTGGGACAGAGGGGGAAGAAGAACGGTAAGTTGTTTCCCGAGCAGCAATATGTATCCGGAAGAACAGCTTACAGGAGGAAATATCAGTTATTTCCTGCCGCTTCACTTCCGTGAAAGATGCTTGGGATATTACATAATCACCAACGGCGATTTTCCTGTCAGCAGTCTTCTTTGCCATACCCTTACAATGACTATTAGCAATTCAATTGAAAATATCCGCAAGCTCTATCATCTTAACAAGGCAATGGAAGAACTGAACAGGATATATGTAATTGATCCGCTGTGCAATATTTACAACAGAAACGGCTTTATAAATCAGGCTGATGATATGTACAAAGAATGTGTGAAGAAGAAAAAACGCATTATGCTCAGCTTTGTTGATATGGACGGATTGAAGTTTATCAACGATAATTATGGTCATAACGAGGGAGATTTTGCTATTCAGCGCCTGGCAGGAATTATAAACGAGTGCTGCGATCATTCTGCGATATGCGCACGTTTTGGCGGCGATGAGTTTGTAATCTTTGACACAAATGCGTCAGAGGGCAGTCCTGAGTCACTGGCAAGAAAGCTTAGTGTGAAACTGGACAGTATAAACGCTATTATTAAAAAGCCTTATACTCTTTCTGCAAGCGTAGGAAGTATTCTGTCAGTTCCAGGAGATAACGACACGCTGTACAGTCTTATCAAGCAGGCAGATGATAAGATGTACGATGTCAAGAAAAAGAAACACAACGCAAGAAAGTCCGAAAAAATATCATAAGAAAAACAGCGTCTGACCGGTATAGTCAGACGCTGTTTTTGTCAATTCTTTTTAAAGCCAAGAACCTTTACTGCAGCTACAGGATTACCGTCCTCGTCGGTTACACTCACATTGTAGCAGCACGTGGATCTGCCGTCCTTTATAAGTTCAGTTTCAGCAATGATGCGTTTCGTTTTGGGTGTGTCTACAAAGGAAATGTCCGTATTTACAGATACAGTGCCGATCTTTTGCCAGTTAGCTGCAACGGCAAAGGCAAAATCAGCCAGTGTGAAATATACGCCTCCCATAACGCCTCCGGCAGCGTTTTTGTGATGTTCGCTGATAGTAAGGCTGACCTTTGCATAATGTTCTCCGACCTCGTCAATAACAGCGCCGGCTTCCGTCGCAAAGCGGTCGTTTTTGAATAATTCACGGATTTGTTCAAGTTCCTCTGGTGATATCATTGCTTTTTCCTCCTCAGCCTAAAACAGCAGACATATCGTAAAGTCCGGGTTCCTGATCTTTCAGGAAAACGGCGGCATTTATTGATCCTTCAGCGAAAACAGTCTTTGAAGCGGCAGAGTGAGACAGTGTGATTACTTCATCGTGACCTGCAAAGATAATATCGTGTTCACCTACAATAGTTCCGCCACGGATAGCGTGCATACCGATCTCGGATTTTTCACGTTTCTGACGGCGTGAATGACGGTCGTAAACAAAGTGTTTTGAGTTGTTAAGAGTCTCGTTGATAGCGTTAGCCAGCATGATAGCCGTACCGCTCGGAGCGTCGATTTTCTGATTGTGGTGCTTTTCAACGATCTCTATATCAAACTGACCGCCCAGAACGGCAGCAGCTTTTTTAGCAAGCTGTACAAGCAGATTGATGCCCAGAGACATATTGAAAGTAAAGAAAACCGGGATCTGTTCAGAAGCATTCCTGATCTTCGCAATCTGTTCGTCGCTGTAACCCGTAGAAGCTACAACAAGCGGAACACCTGTTGACAGGCAGTATTCAAGAAGTCCATCCAGTGAGGCGGGGTTGGAAAAGTCGATGATAACATCAGGCTTTACCGGGAGTTTTGAAGGGGAATCAACAATGGGAAAATCGGCGTACTGATGTGTGTACAGATCAATTCCAGCAACAACGGCACAGTCATCACGATCCTGGATGCAGCTGTAAATGGTTTTTCCCATTTTTCCGTTAGCGCCGCATATAGCAATATTTGTCATGTTTTACACTCCTATTTTTGAATTCTGAACCTGTCTGTATAATGATGTTGTGCAGACAGGTTTTATGGTAAACGATTACTTAATAAGACCGTGCCTTTTCATAGAAGCCTGGAGTACAGCCTTATGTTCCTCAGACATTTCACAGAGAGGGAGACGGCAGGGACCTGCGTCCATGCCCATCATATTTACGGCTGCCTTTATGGGGATGGGATTTACTTCTATAAACAGGTTGTTTATAAGATCAAGATATTCTATCTGGAGCTTTGCCGCCTCTGCAAAATTGTTGTCAAGGCACAGCTGTACCATATCGTGAGTCTCCTTGGGGATAACGTGGGAAAGTACAGAAATAACGCCCTTTCCGCCCAGTGACATAATAGGCACGATCATATCGTCGTTGCCGCTGTAAACGTCGATCATATCGCCGCATTCTGCAATAAGCTTAGCAGCATAGCTGATATTTCCGCTTGCCTCCTTGACGGCTACGATATTAGGATGCTTTGCAAGCGCCTTAACGGTGGCGACATCCATATTCATTCCTGTTCTGCCGGGGATATTGTAAAGGATTATCGGAATATTGACAGCATTTGCAACAGCAGTGAAGTGAGCTATAAGACCGCTCTGAGTGGTCTTGTTGTAGTAGGGGGTGACGAGGAGAAGTCCGTCCGCACCGGCAGATTCGGCTTCTCTGGAGAGATCAGCGGCATATTTTGTATCATTGCTGCCCGTACCTGCGATAACCGGAACACGGTGCGCCGTTTTTTCAACGGCAAAGCGGATGCATTCAAGATGTTCTTCGTCTGTCATTGTAGAAGCTTCGCCTGTAGTACCGCAGATAACGATAGCGTCGGTGTGATTTTCTATCTGGAAGTCGATAAGTTCTCCCAGCTTTTTATAATTTATAGAACCGTCGGCGTTCATAGGGGTAATAATTGCTATGGCTGCGCCGGTAAAAATGGTATTCTTCATAAATAAGTTCCTTTCATATATGCGGACGTTTGTCGAAAATCAGTCGAAGTATCCCTTAGCTGCAAGAAGTTCGGCAAGAAGCACGCCGCCGCCTGCCGCACCTCTTAATGTATTGTGCGAGAGACAAACGAATTTGTAGTCATACTGTGTATCTTCACGGAGACGACCTGTAGAAACAGCCATACCTCCCTCAAGGTTTCTGTCAAGTTTAGCCTGTGGACGGTTGTCATCCTCGAAATAGTGGATAAACTGCTTCGGAGCGCTGGGGAGTTCAAGTTCCTGCGGAACACCCTTGAAATCAGCCCAGAGCTGAAGTATTTCTTCCTTGGAGGGCTTGTTTTCAAAGCTCACGAAAACAGCGGCTGTGTGACCGTCTGAAACGGGAACACGGAGGCACTGCGTCGTGATAGAAGGAGTTTCAGCCTTGACGATCTCATTGCCCTTGATCTCTCCCCATACTTTGAGGGGTTCCTGCTCGGATTTTTCTTCTTCGCCGCCGATAAACGGGATAAGGTTATCTACCATTTCAGGCCATGTCTCAAAGTTCTTTCCGGCGCCGGAAATAGCCTGATATGTACAGGCAAGAACGTTTTTGAGACCAAATTTTCTCAGGGGATGGAGCGCCGGAACGTAGCTCTGGATCGAGCAGTTGGACTTAACTGCGATAAAGCCTTTCTTAGTGCCGAGACGCTTTCTCTGAGCCTTGATGATCTCAATGTGATCCGGATTAATTTCCGGAACTACCATTGGAACATCCGGAGTGAATCTGTGGGCGGAGTTGTTGGAAACAATAGGACATTCAGCCTTTGCGTATGCTTCTTCAAGAGCCTTTATTTCGTCTTTTTTCATATCAACGGCACAGAAACAGAAGTCTACCATTCCGGCGATCTTGTCAATATCCGATGTAGCGTCCATAAGAATCATATTCTTCATGGATTCAGGCATTGGAACTGTCATTTTCCAGCGGCTGCCTGCTGCTTCCTGATATGTCTGTCCGGCGCTTCTGGGTGAAGCGGCAAGAACCTTGACGCTGAACCAGGGATGATTTTCAAGCAGAGTTGCAAATCTCTGACCTACCATGCCCGTTGCGCCGATAATACCAACATTGTACTGTTTCATAAATGATCTCCTTTTATAAAAAATTACTGAAAATAACAAAAACCGGTTGCAAACCGGTTCATCATACGTTATAATAGAAATATTGACATCGGTATAAACAATGCCGATAGCTCTCCACCATAAAGCATGATGACAGTCGCAGACCTGTTGAGCCTGTGACCAGAACTGAATTTACCGGAGACAGTCCTTCGGCGGAATTGCCTTTCACCGGACTTCAAAGGAACGGTCATCCTCTGTCCGCTTACTGATCGCATCCGCACCTCTACCTTGTTACTATAATAGCACTTAATTTTTGATATGTCAAGAGTTTTTTTATATTATTGCAAATTAAACGAAAAGGAGAATTCCATGCAAATTTTAAAATCTGATTTTTATTATGATCTTCCCGAGGAGCTTATAGCTCAGACGCCGGTCGAACCGAGGAGCGCTTCCCGGATGATGTGTGTTGACCGACGTACCGGAGAGGTCAGCCACGACCACTTCTATAATCTATGCAATCATCTGCGTGAGGGTGATTTGCTGGTAATGAACGATTCTCGTGTTATTCCCGCCAGACTGTATGGAGAGAAGATTGGAAACGGTACGTTTATCGAGTTCCTGCTGCTTGAGCAGAAGGGCGATAAGGTCTGGGAGATAATCTGCCGTCCCGGTAAAAAGGCAAAGGTCGGCACAAGATTCAGCTTTGGCGGCGGACGTCTTACTGCTGAAGTAACCGAGGTAAAGGACGACGGAAACAGGATAGTCCGGTTTGAGTGCGAGGGAAATTTCTTCACTGCTCTTGACGATGTGGGACAGATGCCGCTGCCGCCTTATATCACGACAAAGTTGGAGAACAAGGAGCGTTATCAGACGGTATATTCCAGAGAACTCGGCTCTGCGGCTGCTCCGACGGCAGGACTGCATTTTACTCCGGAGCTGCTTGACAAACTCCGTGAGAAGGGCGTAAAAACGGCATTTGTTACGCTTCATGTGGGGCTGGGAACTTTCCGTCCCGTGAAAGAGGATAACGTTCTCGATCACAAAATGCACAGCGAGCACTATTATCTTCCGAAAGAAACTGCTGATCTCATAAACGAGACAAAGGCTAAGGGCGGACGTGTTATTGCTGTGGGAACTACATCCTGCCGTACTCTTGAAAGCGTGACGACGTTTTATAACGAGATATCCGAGCATGACGGATATACGGATATTTTCATTTATCCCGGCTATGAATTCAAGTGCATTGACGGTCTTATCACCAATTTCCACCTGCCGGAAAGTACGCTTATAATGCTTGTTTCGGCGTTTATGGGATATGACAACACTATGAATGCCTACAAAAAAGCCGTTGAGGAGCGTTACCGCTTTTTCAGCTTCGGAGATTCGATGTGTATTTTGTAAAGGAGCGCTAAAAATGGGTATTTCAGTATTTTTCAGGAGTATAGTCGAGAGCGATCCGGCACGGGTGATCGTCTGCGACCTTGGGCATAAGATAATCTATATGAACCCTGCGGCTTCCGCATTTTATGAACAGAAAGGTGTTCATCTTCTGGGCAGTTCGCTTCTTGACTGCCACAACAGTGAATCCAATGATAAAATCAGGGCTGTAGTGAAGTGGTTCGGAGAAAGCCGTGACAACAACCGGATATTTACATTCCATAACGAAAAGGAAAAAAAGGATGTTTATATGGTAGCTCTACGTGATGAAGACGGAAGACTTATCGGCTATTACGAGAAGCATGAGTACCGTACGCCGGAGACGGACGAGCCATATAAGGATATAAAATAAGGAGACATTATGTATACATTATTAAAGCAAGAAAACAAAGCCAGACGTGGACAGGTGACGACTGTTCACGGCACATTCCAGACACCGTGCTTCATGAACGTGGGAACATCCGCCGCTATCAAGGGAGGAATCTCCTCTATTGATTTAAAGGGACTGAAAACTCAGGTGGAACTCTGCAATACGTATCATCTGCACCTGCGTCCCGGCGACCATATAGTAAGAGAAATGGGCGGACTTCACAAGTTCATGAACTGGGACAAGCCAATTCTTACAGACAGCGGCGGATTTCAGGTATTTTCCCTTGCAAAGCTCCGTAAGATCAAGGAGGAGGGAGTATATTTTGCCTCACATATCGACGGGCGGCGTATTTTCATGGGACCGGAAGAAAGTATGCGGATACAGTCTAATCTTGCGTCTACTATTGCAATGGCGTTTGACGAATGTATTGAGAATCCTGCACCGAGAAAGTATGTTGAAGCTTCTGTTGACCGCACCACACGCTGGCTGATACGCTGCAAGGAAGAAATGACACGTCTTAACAGCCTTCCGGATACGATAAATAAAAATCAGATGCTTTTCGGCATAAATCAGGGTTCGACTTATGATGATATCCGCATCCGGCATATGGAGGAGATAGCTGCCCTTGATCTGGACGGTTATGCTATAGGCGGTCTTGCAGTCGGTGAGGCGACAGAGGATATGTATCGCATAATCGAGACAGTTGAGCCGTTTATGCCGGTAAATAAGCCCCGTTATCTCATGGGAGTGGGAACGCCGTCTAATATAATCGAGGCAGTCGCCCGTGGGGTGGATATGTTCGACTGCGTAATGCCCAGCCGCAATGCACGTCATGCCACGGTCTTTACCTGGAGCGGCATAATGCATCTTGGCAATAAATGTTATGAGACCGATCCACGACCTGTTGATGAACAATGCGACTGCCCGACCTGCCGGAACTTCAGCCGTGCATATATCCGTCATCTTTTCAAGGCGAACGAGCAGCTTGCCGGACGTCTTGCAGTTCAGCACAATCTTTATTTTTATAATACTCTTGCAGAGAAAATCCGTGATGCAATCGAACAGGGAAGATTTGAAGCGTTCCGCAGGCAGTATTCTGAACTCCTTGCATTAAGAATATGAGGTGATTTTTGTGATAACAGCAATTTTTGATCTTGACGGCACTCTTGCCGATACATTGCAGGATCTTGCCGATGCTGTGAATTATGGTTTGAAAGAACTCGGATATCCTATACATTCCGTAGAAAGCTATAAGCAAATGGTGGGAAACGGAGCTAAGAAGTTATGTTTTCGTGCGCTTCCCGATGGCAGCAAGGACAGGGAAGGAGAACTTTATGATATATTCTGTATCCGCTACGGAAGTCATTATCTGGACAATACCCAGCTGTATGACGGAATTGCGGAAACGATAAGAATTCTTTCACAGTCCGGAGTGAAGCTTGCAGTAGCTACAAATAAGCCGCAGGATGCCGCCAGAAAGATAATTGCAGCGTTTCTTCCGGAAGCAGGATTCTTCAAGGTACTGGGCGGCTGTGATGAACGTCCGAAAAAGCCGGATCCTGCCGTGATAAGAGAGATACTTGACGGTCTTCCGGATGACAACTTAGTATACATGATAGGTGACAGTAATGTGGATATACGGACGGCAAAAAATTCTGGGCTTATTTCCATAGGATGTGCATGGGGATTTCGTGGGCGGCATGAGCTTGAAGCTGAGGGTGCGGCATATATTGCAGAAAAGCCGCAGGATATCGCTGAAATAATACTAGGATAGGAGGTATGACAATGGCACGTGGAAAAAAGAAAAAAACAGAACCGGAAGTTTATACAGATGAACAGCTCAGAATTGTTGAAAAACACATCGGGGATAATTTCGGTACGGTCAGCAACTACTTTCAGAATAAGGAAGAGGGGCGTATAACGCTTAATATAAATGTTATCCCTGCAAGCCGCAAGAATCCGTATATAACACTGGTGACAACCGGAATGGGCGCTCATGTTATGAAAGCGGAAGGAAAAAGCGGAGAAAAGTATTGCAGCCGGGGAGAACTCGTGCTCTGTCTGCCGCCTGGCTGGAAGCTTGACGGCAGCGAACCGTACGCTTTCTGGCCGGTGCATCTGCTTGACCTGATCGCAGAATTTTCCGCCGGAGACGATACCTGGCTGAGCTGGGGGCACACAATTGACTACGGAAAGAATTTCCAGGAACAGTCCGGATTCCGTGGTGTCATACTTCTGATGTCCATGTTTGGTAAGGAATCCTGGGAATGCAAGCTTTCTGAGGATGAGGAGGTCACGTTTTACCAGGTGATACCACTTACCGAAAGCGAGCTCATGTTTGCAGAGAAAAACGGATCGGCGGCCCTCACTGACCGCATGGGCAGGGATTTTTCAAAGGTGGCAGATCCGGAAAGACGCTCCTGTGTCCCTGACAATTTCGGCGATATTCTTGATACAGTAGGGGATCACGCATGCAAGATAGAGGAAAAGGAACTTGACATCTCGGATATAAACGGCGCCGATCATATTGCCGCATTTTTGCGATGGATGATAGAACATGATATGATAAACGATGAATTTCTTGATTATTTTGCCGATGAGTTCCGGCTGATACGATCTGGTGAACTGGATATACGGAAGTTCCTCATAAATTCTCTGGACGGAGAACTGAACAAAGAACTTTTTACCGAAGAGGGAAAGGCGTTTTCCGGATATTATTACGATTTTTATGGTGACGGCGATGCTCCGTGCTATCCCTCTGACGTAGACAGCATGGCTCTTGATTATTTCGGCGAAGAGCGTTACAACAGTGACGAATTCAGCGACGAGGCATATCTTTTTGTACCGTTTGACGAGGCTTATTTTGAGCATATGTCCGGATATATTGACAAAGCGTACAATAAGTTTCTGCAAGATTTGAAGTAGGTATTGACAAATGTGCTGATTTGTTGTAAAATATATTATATGTATTTATATCTTAAAGAAATAATCATCAATACATGAAAAGGCGGTATACAAATGGGTTTATTCAAAGGAATTTTCGGCGCTAACGGTTACAGCAACAGAGAGCTGAAGCGTATCGAACCTATTAAAAATAAAGTCCTTGCACTTGACGAAGAGTATCAGAAACTTTCTGATGCCGAACTCAAGGCAAAAACTCAGGAATTCAAGGACAGGCTTGAAGAAGGCGAAACACTTGACGATATTCTTCCAGAGGCTCTTGCAACGGTAAGAGAGGCAGCATGGCGAGTTCTGGAAAAAAAGCCATACCCTGTACAGATTATCGGTGCTATCGTTCTTCATCAGGGACGTATAGCCGAAATGAAAACAGGTGAAGGTAAAACTCTTGTTGCCTGTGTTGCTTCATATCTCAATGCTCTTTCCGGTCTTGGCGTTCACGTTGTTACGGTAAACGACTACCTTGCCAAAACCCAGGCTGAGGAAATGGGAAAGGTTCACCGCTGGCTTGGACTTACTGTAGGATGCATTCTTCACGGTCTCACTAACGATGAAAGACGTGAAGCTTATAACTGTGATGTAACTTATGCAACAAACAATGAACTCGGATTCGATTACCTCCGTGACAACATGGTAACTCATAAGGAAGAACGTGTTCAGCGTGCTCCTAACTTTGCTATCGTGGACGAAGTCGATTCAATACTTATCGACGAAGCACGTACTCCTCTTATTATCTCCGGAAGAGGGGACAAGTCTACTGATCTTTATTCGATCGTTGACCGCTTTGCCAAGACGCTTACGCCTACGACCGTTGTTGAAATGGATGACAAGGCAGATCAGGACGCTCTAAATGAGACAGCCGACTATATTATTGACGAAAAGGCTAAAACTGCAACTATCACTCAGCGTGGTGTAAAAAAGGCAGAGGCTGCTTTCAATGTTGAAAACCTTATGGATCCTGATAATATGACGCTTCTTCACCATATCAACCAGGCTATCAAGGCAAACGGCGTTATGAAGAACGATATTGACTATGTTGTCAAGGACGGAGAAATTATTATCGTTGACGAATTTACGGGACGTCTTATGATGGGACGCCGTTTCAATGACGGACTTCATCAGGCAATCGAGGCAAAGGAAGGCGTAAAGATCAAGAGCGAATCAAAGACTCTTGCAACTATTACTTTCCAGAATTTCTTCCGTCTTTATACAAAGCTCTCCGGAATGACCGGTACGGCTATGACCGAAGAAGCAGAGTTCAAGGAAATCTATAAACTGGACGTTATCTCTATTCCGACAAATAAGCCCGTTATCAGAATTGATCATAACGATCAGGTATTCAGTTCGGAAAAGGGAAAGTATGCCGCTATCATAGAGAAGATCATTGAATGCCATGATAAAGGACAGCCTATCCTTGTAGGTACGGTATCTATTGAAAAATCTGAACTTCTTTCAGCTATGCTGAAAAGAAAAGGAATCAAGCATGAAGTACTCAATGCCAAGCAGCACGCCAAGGAAGCTGAAATCGTAGCTCAGGCAGGCAAGTACGGCGCTGTTACCATTGCAACAAATATGGCAGGACGTGGTACCGATATCATGCTGGGAGGAAACGCAGAATTCCTTGCAAGAGCAGAAATGAGAAAGCGTCAGATACCTGAGGAAATAATTACTGAGGCTATAGGCTTTGCTGATACTGAAGATCAGGAAATCTTACAGGCAAGAGAGCTGTATCGTCAGCTTTACAATAAGTTTAACGAGGAAGTAAAGGAAAAGGCAGTAAAGGTAAAGGAAGCCGGAGGTCTTTACATTCTGGGTACGGAACGTCATGAATCACGACGTATTGACAATCAGCTTCGAGGACGCTCCGGACGTCAGGGCGACGAGGGCGAAAGCTGCTTCTTCCTTTCAGTAGAAGATGATCTTATGCGTATTTTTGCCGGTGAACGTCTTGAAAATATGATGAGAACACTCAATGTTGATGAAAGTATGCCTATCGAAAGCAAACTCCTTACAAAGATTATTGAATCTTCACAGAAAAAGGTTGAGGGCAACAATTTTAGTATCAGAAAGAATGTTCTTAATTATGATGACGTTATGAACACTCAGCGTGAGATCATATATAAGCAGAGATCGCAGGTTCTTGACGGCGAAGATCTCCACGAGAGCATTCTCAAAATGATGGAAGATCTCATTACAACTACTGTTAATACTTATCTCGTTGATGAAACGGTTAAGGAAGAATGGAATATTATAGGTCTTAAGGATCATTTCCAGGGATGGCTCCTTGGACCGGAAGATCTTGAATTCACCGAAGAAGAACTTGAGGATGTCACCAAGGAGGATATAATTCAGGCTCTCAGTGAAAAGGCAGGAGAGATTTATCAGGCTAAGGAAGAAGAATACGGGGAAGAGGTAATGCGTGAACTGGAACGTGTTATCTTGCTTAAAGTTGTTGATACAAAGTGGATGGCTCACATCGACGATATGGAGGAGCTGAAAAAGGGTATCGGACTGCGCTCCTACGGTCAGAAGAATCCTGTTATTGAGTATCGCTTTGAAGGATTTGAAATGTTCGACGCAATGGTAGAGGCTATCCGTGAGGATACTATACATATGCTCCTTACCGTAAAGGTGAGAAAGGACAGTATGCCGGAGCGTGAACAAGTAGCAAAGCCGGATGCTCCTAATGCCGGAGCAGGCGACGGCAGTTTTTCCAATCAGGCTAAGGCAAAGAAGATAAAAGATAATGATCCATGTCCATGCGGCAGCGGCAAAAAGTATAAGAAGTGCTGCAAGGCAAAGGATATGGAAAATAAGTAATACTAAAGTTCACAAAGGCGGATGCATAGTCCGCCTTTTGTTGCAGAAAGGTCAGGTAAGGATCAGATGAGAAAGTATTTTATTCTTCTGATAGCAGCAGGAATCTTATCCGGATGTTCTGACAGAGAAAAAAGCTCTGCTTCAAGCGAAAAAGAAAAAGTTCCTGTTTCGGATATCAAAGGGGAAACAACAATTCCGGAGACATCTGAATCCGCAGCTTTGAAAGATTCAGAGTATAAATTCAAAGTTGAAGATGACGGTATCGTGTATTATGACGGAGGTTCTGTTTTACAGAAAATAGAGCTTGACTGTACGGATCTTATAAAGCGTGCCGAGAGCTATGACCGTGATCCGGAAGAATTTCTCATAATTTCCGATTTCAACTTTGACGGTTATGATGATCTTTTTGTACCAAATATAATCGGAACTCCGAACATTCCGGGTACATATTTTTATATGAACCCTACAAGAGATTTCAATTCTTTTGAAAAATGGGACGTGCTGAATGAGATAGGACAGCTTATGGACGTCGATGCAGATAATCAGGTTCTGGATCTTGCGGTAAAGATAAGTGCCGCCGATCATGAAACCATCGTCTATAAGTGGAAGTCAGGCAGGCTTGTTCCCGTTACACGCAAGCATGATTATGTCAGCAGCGAGGACGGTCAGCATTATATATATCGTTTTGAATATGATGAAAATGGTGAGGAAATTCTTGTAATAAAGGAGTGCGTCACCGTTGACGAGGACGGAAACGAAGTGGTTTCCGAAGTTTCCGGGAGGTGAAACAGATGTCGGGCTACAGCGCTTTTGCACGATTTTATGATAAACTTACGGCGAATATCGACTACCGGAAGCGGGGAGAATATTTTCATGAGATAATAAAGAAATTCAAGACAACAAGCGGAAACATCCTCCTTGATCTCGCCTGCGGAACGGGCAGTATTTCAGAGGTAATGGCAGATCTCGGATACGATGTTATCGGCGTTGACAATTCCGATGAAATGCTGGGAATAGCCATAGAAAAAAAGTTTGGCAGCGGCAGCAGCATACAGTATCTTTGCCAGGATATGCGCCGCCTGGATATGTACGGAACGGTAGATGTAACGATATGTGCCCTGGACAGCATAAATCATCTGCCGTCCATTGAGGATGTACGGAAGGTTTTTGAGGGCGTGGCATTTTTTTCCGAGCTTGAAGGCTTGTTTATCTTTGATGTGAATACGCTGTACAAGCACCGGAATATTCTCGCTGACAATACTTTCACATATGAGGCAGAGGGTGTTTACTGCGTATGGGAAAATACTCTGAACAGAGAAACTGATGACGTACACATGAATCTTGAATTCTTTGAGGAGCTTGACAACGGTTTATACGAACGAAGCTCCGATAGCTTTTCTGAGAAAGCGTACAGTGAAGCAGATCTTGAAAGGGTTCTGGCAGAGTCGGGGTTTAAGCTTCTTGCCAAATACGGGGATGATACATTCGCACCGCCTGCTGATGATACGCAGCGTATAGTATATGTTGCACGATGCATACGAAATGGTCAGAATATATGAAAGGATAATACAATGGGTAAATTATATAGGGCAATATCGGCAGATGGTTCTGCCTTTGCAGAAGTTCTTGACGCTAAGGATATCGTATCGGAGATAGAGCGGATTCACACAACATCTGCGGTCATAACCGCAGGTCTGGGACGGTTGACTATAGCCGCTTCCCTTATGGGATATATGCTTAAAGGCGAAAATGACAGCATTACTCTCCGTATAAACGGCGGAGGCCCTGCCGGACAGCTTACCGCCGTTGCCGACAGCCGGGGAAATGTAAAAAGCTGTGTTGCAAATCCGGTTGTGGAAATTCCACTTAACGCTCAGGGAAAGCTTGATGTCGGCGGAGCTGTCGGACGTGACGGTAATCTTTCCGTTGTGCGTGATATGGGACTTAAAGAGCCGTATGTAGGAGTAATTCCGCTTGTTTCCGGTGAGATCGCCGAGGATATTGCAAATTATTATGCAGTCAGCGAGCAGATACCTACGGTATGCAGTCTGGGAGTTCTGGTAAATCCCGATCTGACGGTAAGGTCGGCAGGAGGATTTTTAGTGCAGCTGCTGCCGTTTGCAGATGAAAAATGCATAGATATCATCGAGGAAAATATCAATAAAATGCCGCCGATCTCCAAGCTGCTGGATGAGGGAGTATCGCCGGAGGAAATTGCCGGTATGCTTCTTAAAGGTCTTGACCCCAACGAGCTTGATACGGCTTCACCGGAGTACCGCTGCGATTGCAGCCGTGAGAGAACGGAAAAGGTCTTAATAAGTATCGGTGCGGACGAGCTGAATGATATAGCCGAAGAGGGGAAAGATACAGAAGTGTGCTGCCATTTCTGCGGTAAGAAATATGTTTTTACTCCGGGTGAGATCAGAAATCTGATGAACAGTATAAGAAAGGAATCCTGATGTACGAAAATAAAACTGAAAATATTCCGGTCAAGGCAGTTCTTGCCTGTGTGGATACCGGCGAATTTGATGCCGAGGTCTCTATTCGTGAGCTTGAGGAACTTGCTTCAACTGCCGAAGCCGAGGTGGTCGGTACTGTTATCCAGAAACGCCCCTCATATGATCCTGCGACCTGTATGGGCAGCGGACGTCTTGAAGAATTGAAAGAACAGCTTGAAATACTCAAAGCCGAGCTGGTTATATTCGACCACGAACTGACAGGCGTTCAGGTGCGAAATATTGAGGATATCCTTGATATACGGGTAATTGACCGAACCACGCTGATATTGGACATCTTTGCTCAGCGAGCCCGGACTAAAGAGGGAAAGCTGCAAGTTGAACTGGCGCAGCAGAAGTATCGTCTCCCACGTCTTACCGGAATGGGTACAGCTCTTTCAAGGCTTGGCGGAGGTATCGGCACAAGAGGCCCGGGTGAAACAAAGCTGGAAACGGATAAGCGGCATATCAGAAAAAGGATCTCCTATCTTGAAGCCGAACTGGAGGAGCTTAAAAAGCACCGTGATTTCTCACGCTCACGCCGGAAGAAAGACGGAGTTCTATGCGCAGCGATTGTCGGATATACCAATGTGGGAAAATCAACTCTGCTTAATGCTTTGACGGATGCTGGAGTTCTGGCGGAAAATAAGCTTTTTGCGACTCTTGATACTACTTCTCGTTCAATAGAGCTGCCTGACGGACGCAGCGTCATGCTTATTGATACGGTCGGACTGATACGGAGACTGCCGCATAATCTGGTAGAAGCGTTCAAGTCAACGCTGGAGGAAGCGGCTTCTGCGGATGTGATCCTGAATGTACAGGATCTTTCCTCTCCTGAAAGGCAGGAACAGGCTGAGGTCACAGAACAGCTTCTCACGGAGCTTGGCTGCGGCGATATACCGAAGATCAACGTAATGAATAAGCTGGATATTGCTCTGGATGCCGATACGGTCTTTGAGGATGATTCAACAGTTCTGATAAGCGCCAGAGAACAGCGTGGATTTGACAGGCTGCTTGAATGTATCGTAAGAAAGCTTCCGGTGACGGCAAGGAGAATGAAACTGCTTATCCCTTATTCAAAAGCCGGGCTTGCAGGCAGAATACGTGAGGAAGGAAAGATCTTTTCTGAGGAATTTGTTGAAAACGGCACAGTGACGGATGCTCTGGTTGATGTAAAACTTATCAGGGAAGCGGAGCAATATCAGATAAAAGAATAAGTTCAAAAACAGCCATATACCTTCCGGGGCATATGGCTGTTCTGTATATTGGGTTCATTTTGTTTTTTCCTGATCTTCTTTTTGATTCTTCTTTTTGATTGGCTCCGGTGCGGTCGGAGCGTAGTCGGCGGTAACTGCGGACATATTTTTGGATTCAAGACGATAGCTGATATATTCGCTTATCAGCGAATATACGACGGCAAATACGGGAACACCGAGTATCATTCCGGCAAACCCGAAAAGACCGCCTCCAACAAGAATAGAGAACAGAACCCAGAATGAGGAAACACCTGTTGACTGACCAAGAATCTTCGGACCGATAACGTTTCCGTCAAGCTGTTGTATAATAAGTATAAGAATTGCAAAAGGAATTACCTGCTTCGGCGATGATACAAGAAGCAGAAGTCCGCTTGGAATAGCTCCGATAAAAGGACCGAAAAATGGGATTATGTTAGTGATTCCCACGATAACGGAAATAAGAACAGCAAAATTAAGTTTCATAACAGTCATGCAGATGAAACAGAGAAAACCGATAATTATGGAATCAATGATTTTTCCGGAGATAAATCCGCTTATTGAACTGTTCGTCTGCGTACATATCCGGAAGAAAGCGGAAGCTCCTTTTTTCGGAAGAATCGCATAGGTGAATTTTTTGATCTGTGCCTGAAAATGTTCCTTATCATAGAGGAAATAAACGGCTACTATCATTCCTATAAGGAAATCTTTTATAGCGATCACAAATGCAAAGGTACGATCGGTTATTTTGACCATGAGATCACCGACTTTAGGAACTAACTCTTCTACAAATTTATTCACATCAATTTCCAGGCGGCTTATCTGCTCATCAGCGTTTTTTACAAGATCTGGATATTTGTCGGAGAGAGAATTTACCCAGTCATGGCAGTTGTCGATATATGTGCTGACATTTTCAAAAATACCGGTTATGCTGTTGAGCACCTGCGGCAGTATGATTGCAAGAAGAGCTGAAATTATTGCAATAAAAACTGTCATTGCAATGGCGGTAGCGATGATGCGGTTCAGCCTGGGATGCGGCTTTTTGCGTTCAGTGAACTTTTTTATCCGTCTCTCCGCAAGCATCATGATAGGATTTACCAGGTAGGCGATGACAAGACCCCAGGTAATCGGTGCGGCCACGGACAGAAATGTCTTTATCACCTTGCCTACAATAGTGAAATTGAACAGAATAGCGTAGACTACAAGGCAGGCTGTAAAGGTCAGTATGGTGTAAATGGAAATTGTATTATATTTTGAATTCCAGTTTATTTTCATATCCCGATTCCTCTTTTCGCTTGTGCTGCCCTAATTATAACATATATTTCCTTAATTTGCAAGTCCTGGAATTCTTATTGCTTTATAAAATGATTCCAAAGTAATTGATAATTATATTAATTATCACATATGCTATAAAGTTAACTTTTAAAAATAAATTTCTTATAAAACTATTGTATCTTGTGGCTTTTTTTGAAATTAGCCTGTAATTCGATGGGATACAGCAAGAAATCATGGTGGAGATACTTCTTTAAGTTAGCAAAAAATGACTGGTTTATTAATAAATAGCAACATACGACTTGATTTGTTCATGAAAACGCAATAAAATATTAATATAAGATGACCTTTGAAAATTCATTTACCAGAAGTGCTTTTCAGAGGAAGCCATTTACTGACAGGGATCTGCACACTGTTCAGTACTTGATTCCGGATACGTTTCCGGATAAAATTTACCATTATATTAATTTAATTGAAAGCGAGGAATGATGCATATTAAGAAAAGCTTTTTAAGCAGAATTCCGACAGAGTTCTTAATGCGGTGTTGCCGTAAAGAACTCAAAGAAATCCGGATGGATTTCACCTACTGATTATTTCTAAAGGGAGGATTTTTATGAAACTGAAAAGTAAATTAAGCAAATTGGCTGGTGTGTTTACAGTTGCAGTTATGTGCTTCACGATGCTTCCAAAAATGCCGACTTCTTCTTCGGCAGCAAATGTTGGCGATAAGCTCAGCGTTGGCAACGGTACGAATCAGCATAAGGGCAATTGCGACGGTTACAGCTACGAGGTCTGGATTGACACAACTGGCGGCAACGGTTCTATGACACTCGGTCAGGGCGCTGCTTTCAAGGCGGAGTGGAACGCAAGCGTCAGCAGCGGTAACTTCCTTGCTCGCCGTGGTCTGGACTTCGGTTCCCAGAAAAAGGCTACCGATTATCCATACATCGGTATGGATTATGAAGCCGACTATCGTCAGACCGGGAGCGCAAACGGCAACTCACGTCTTTGCGTATACGGCTGGTTCCAGAACAAGAACGCCGGTAACGTACCGCTCGTTGAGTATTACATCATAGAGGACTGGGTAGACTGGTGTCCGGATGCTAATGGCAAGATGGTTACCATTGACGGCGCACAGTACAAGATTTTCCAGATGGATCACACCGGTCCGACTATCAACGGCGGCAGTGAGACCTTTAAGCAGTATTTCAGTGTACGTCAGCAGAAGAGAACCTCCGGTCACATTACTGTTTCCGATCACTTCAAAGCATGGGCAGACGAAGGCTGGGGTATCGGTAATCTTTATGAGGTTGCTTTGAATGCTGAAGGCTGGCAGAGCAGCGGCGTCGCAGATATCAAAAAGCTCGATGTTTATACAGACCCCAGCGGAAATCCAAACCCTACGCCCGACCCTACTCCCTCAGTAGAACCCGATGCAGACGGTAATTATTTCAAGAGCACATTTGAGTCCGGTACTGACGGCTGGTCAGAGAGAGGCGATGCATCTGTTTCAACTGATTCCAGCAATTATTATTCCGGCAAGAAGTCACTTTATGTTACAGGACGTACAGATAACTGGCACGGCGCTTCTATCGCTCTCAATTCTGATGCCTTTGTTGGCGGAAATACCTACAGTTTCAGCACAGGTGTTCTTCAGAAGAGCGGCTCGTCAGTTGATATGCAGCTTACACTTCAGTATAAACTGAACGGTGAAGACAATTACGATCAGATAGCTTCTGCTACAGTAAAAAGTGGAGAGTGGACAAAGCTTGAGAATACTTCATTCACTATTCCCTCCGGAGCATCAGATCTTTTGCTTTATGTAGAAGCTCCCGACAGCCTTACAGATTTTTATATTGACGAAGCACAGGGATCAAAGTCAGGCGTAAAGTCATCTGTAACAACAGGCGGCGGTACGGTTGCTAGCGGAACAATTACAACAACTACAACAACTACAAAGAAACCGTCCGTAACAACTACAACAACAGCTAAATCTGAGAATCCCGGTTTGAAAGTTACTCTCTGGGGCGATGCAGACTGTGACGGCAGGGTTTATCTTAATGATGCGGTACTTGTTATGCAGGCAATTGGAAATCCTGACGCATACGGCGTAAACGGAAGTGATGCAAGCCATATTACTGAACAGGGAAAACTTAACGCAGACGTAAACGAGGCTGGAAATGGTCTTACAAACCTTGATGCTCTTGCTATTCAGAAATATCTCCTTGGCATGATAAGCAAGCTTCCTGAGAGCGTTCAAGAGGGCAACACAGATCCTATAGTAACAACTACACCCCCTGTAGATACAGATGCTGAATTTTTTGATGACACTTTCTCTTCAGGAACAGACGGCTGGGAGCAGAGAGGAGCAGCAGCACTCTCACTCGACAATTCAACTTATTATTCAGAGGGATCATCCCTTAAAGTTACGGGCAGAGAGGACACATGGCAGGGCGCTGCAAAGGCTCTTGACAATTCGTATAAGGCAGGAAGCACATACAGTTTCAGTGCCGCAGTTCTTCAGGCATCCGGTTCTTCTCAGACTGCCAAAATGACCCTCAAGTATAATCTTGACGGAGAGGAAATGTATGACGAGATAGCATCTGTAGCAGCAGCTGACAAAACATGGACAAAGCTCGAAAATACAGCTTACACTATTCCGGCAGGAGCAACTGATCTTTTGCTTTACGTTGAACTTCCCGATTCAACGGCTGATTACTATCTTGATGATGTTCAGGCAGCTTCAAAGGGAACAGCATCAAAGGTAGTAACAGGAAGGGGAACGGTAGGAGAGATTTCAATTCCTGATATTACACCTTCGGGAAAAGTTGATCCTTCGAAGCCTATGGTTGCTATCAGCTTTGACGACGGTGCATCTCCGACAACGGGTACAAGAATTATAGACGCTCTTGCAAAGCAGGATTTCCGTGCAACATTCTTCTATGTTGGCGACTGGATCAGAGGAACTGACGGCGAGCAGGAAGTTAAATATGCTTATTCAAAGGGCATGGAGATCGCTAACCATACAAAATCTCACCCCAATCTTACAGAGAAATCTGCATCCGAGATAAGAAGCGAGTATGACCAGTGTGCATCCAAACTTAAAGGAATTATCGGAACAGAGCCTTCAAAGCTGCTGAGACTTCCTTATCTTGCTTCTAATCAGACTGTACAGTCAACTCTTAATGATGTTCCGCTTATCACTTGTTCTATTGATACACAGGACTGGAACGGCGCAACAAAGGATCAGATGGTAAATAAGATCAAGACAGCAATGAATGATGGTTCTCTTAATGGATCTATCGTACTTTGTCACGAGACATATGAGGCAACAGCAGCTGCAATAGAAGAGCTTGCACCTTACCTTAAGGAACAGGGTTGGCAGATAGTAACCGTTTCCGAAATGTTTGAGGCAAAGGGGAAGCAGCTTAATGGCGGACAGATCCACACAAAGTGTAATTGATGTTTCTTAAAGTGTGTTTTTAAAATAAGATTTCTTCAATTTATATCCCCTTGCAGCAGCCGACTATTAAGGTCGGCTGCTGTTTTATTCTTTCAGCTAAAAAACGTGGTTTGCAACTGCCTGTTGACAAATTGTAAAGTCTGGCTGCTTGACTTCAACTGAAATATATCATATAATTAGACCGTAATCAATTGATATGCAATATACAGCAAAGGAGAAAATTTTATGATTTTTGCAGATAAGCTTATTGATCTAAGAAAGAAAAACGGTATGTCTCAGGAAGAACTAGCCGAAAAGATGAACGTCAGCCGTCAAGCAGTTTCTAAATGGGAGGGAGCGCAGTCTGTGCCGGATTTAAACAGAATACTTGCACTCTCTCGTATTTTCAGTGTAACTACTGATTATCTTTTAAACGATGAGATCGAAATACTCGATGATGAACCGGTTATCGGAGATGACGATGAGAAATCTCTCAGAAAAGTGACAATGGAAGAAGCAGCTGCTTTTCTTAAAATAAATGAAAAAAATGCACGGCGTACAGCTTTTGCTGTTTTTCTCTGTATTTTTTCGGTGATTCCGCTTATATTGCTTGGTGTGGCAGGTGAAGGCGGCAGGATTCCGTTATCAGAGGACGGAGCAGGAGTGCTCGGACTTATAATTCTTTTACTTATAGTTGCTGTGGCAGTGGGGATTTTTATGGTATCAGATAGTGAAATGAATCTGTATAAATATCTTGGAGAAGAAAGCATAGATACCGAATATGGAGTTTCCGGCATGGTAAGAGAAAAAAAGAAAAACTATGGCTTTTCGTATACACGTGATAAAATTCTGGGTTCAATTCTTTGTATAATTTCTGTTATCCCTATGATCGGCTCGGCACTTATTTCAGAATCTGATTTTACATATGCCATAGGATTATGTATTATGCTGTTTATTTGTGCTTACGGTGTATATTTCCTTGTCAGAGCTGAGAATATCAACGAGGGTTTTGAAAAACTTCTTGAAGAGTGTAAATTTTCTAAAGAAAACAAAGCAGTAAAAAAAGAATATGACAGCAGACCAAGCATAGGGAAAATATATTGGCTCATAGTTACAGCGCTGTTTCTGGTTGATGGATTCATTTCAGATGACTGGGGAGATAACTGGATAATTCTTGTTATCGGAGCTGTTCTATATGGCGTTGTGGTTGAATTCTCAAAACTTTTCGGCGGTAAATCCGGCAAATTATAATAATATTAAAAAGAAATTTGTTATAAATCAACAAAGTTTTTGCCCATCTATTTACAAATTATTTATTATGTTATATAATAAATATGAAAGTATAAATTTAAAGCGTGGTGAATAATGTGATAAAGTATCTTTCAGGAGATTATGAAACCGTGGATTACGATGAAAAAAAGTATGTACTGCTTCATGATAATTATGATAACGAAGCATATCCTGTACATTGGCACAGTGCCGTTGAACTTCTTATGCCTTTGAAGAATCATTATATTGTCAATGTGGGAGGTATTGATTATCGTATAGAGGAGAATGAGGTGCTTATCATTCCCCCCGGAGAACTACACAGTATGCCTGCTGTTCCGGGGCACAGACTGATATTCCAGTGCGATAATGTTAATTTAGGAGAAGTTCCGGTGCTGGAAGCTGTTATGAGATCTTTAAAATCACCTGTGCTTATTACTCCGGAGTACAGTAAAGAACTTCACATTTTCGCCAGAAAAACTATGATGGATATATATAAAATGTATAATTCGAAATCAGAGCTTGCCGTAGTCAAAACTTATCTGATGATGATAGATCTTTTCATGGCTCTGCGGGAATTTCAGCTGGAGCAGAGCAAGATACTTATGGATTGCGATGACGAGAAGATCAGCGAATACAGCGAAAAATTCGGTACAGTTTTTAAATACATCGACAATAATTATATGTATGATATTTCACTGGATCAGCTTGCAAATGTTGCAGGCTACAGCAAATATCATTTTTCAAGGATATTCAAGCAGTATAATTCCATGTCATATTTGCAGTACATAAATGCACGCCGCACAAGAGCGGCAGAGCTTCTGCTTCTTGATCCGACTATCCCTATAACTGAGGTGGCAATGAGATCGGGATTCAAGAGCCTTACCACTTTCAATCGTATTTTCAAGGAGATAAAGCACTGTACGCCTACGGATTTCAAGAAGCTTTATTCTAATCATTAAAAAGAGCCGCACTGTTTTAAAGTGCGGCTTTTTACATATAGATTGGCATCCCAAAATATTTTGTGTAAAAGTAAAATCATCCAATCAAACAAAGGCTTGTAAGGCAAGCGTACTTTAAGATTCCCTCTTAATTGCAAAGTTCCTGAAAGCTGACGTGGTATGCGCGCCGCAGGCGTGAATGCTGCGGCAACTTTCGGGAACAATAACAAGAAGAGAAATCTGTTTTATGCCGTTTCTCTATCCTCAAACATTATACGAAGCTGGTTGGAAACCATATCCCAGTTTCGACATGAAACAGTCCAGCGTTCGACAATGTTCTTAGACGCAAGATACAACATTTTTCTCAGTGAGTCGTCATTTGTAAATGACGGCTTATTCTTTGTTATTTTCCGGAACTGACGATTTAGTCCTTCAATAATATTTGTTGTATATATTATCTTACGAATCTCTGCAGGATATGCATAAAACGTTGATAAAATGTCCCAGTTTTCCTCCCAGCTTCTGACACAGCTCGGATAGATTTTCTGCCAGTTTTCTTTGAACTGCATAAGTGCATTTAACGCTTCATCTTCACTTACAGCCTGGTAAACTTTTTTCAGGTCTGCCATTACGGCTTTAATATCTTTGTAGCTGACATATCTGGTTGAAGAGCGTATCTGATGGATAATACAGCGCTGGATCTGCGAATGAGGAAACGCTGCATTTATTGCTTCTCTGAAACCTGTCAGACCGTCAACGCAGAACACGTAAACGTCCTTAACACCACGATTTTTAAGATCATTCATGACGCTGAGCCAGAATTTTGCACTTTCACTTTCTCCTATCCAGGTACCTAAAATATCCTTGTGACCGTCCTGCTGAATACCGAGTACAACATAAGCTGCTTTGGTAATATACTGATGGTTTTCCTTGACTTTGTAGTGAATTGCATCCATGAAAATAAACGGGTAAACTGATTCAAGAGCTCGGTTTTGCCATGCAGTTACTTCAGGAGAAATCTTGTCTACAATTTTGCTTACAAGTCCGTCAGAAATCTCAACATCGTAAAGATTTTTGATTTGTTCAGAGATGTCGCGCTGACTCATTCCGCAGGCATAAAGTGCAAGAATTTTTTCTTCCATCCCATCGGCATTCCGGTTGTATTTTCCAATGATCTGCGGCTCATATTCTCCGTTTCTGTCACGGGGGATTTTGACATCAACCTCTCCCAACTGAGTTTTTACAGTCTTTTTCGAGTAACCGTTTCTGTAATTTTTTTGAATACCGGATTCGTCAGATTCTGATATACGCTGACTTTTTTCATAACCCAGCTTTTCTTCAAGTTCTGCTTCCATGACCTGCTGGAGCACATCACTGAACAATTCCTTCATGCTGTTCATGATGTCGGTTGTACTTGTGAATTTCTGGCTGTTCACAAATTCCTTTAATAATTCTTTTGAGGTTTTTTCCATAATAAAAATACTTCCTTTCAGATCTTTTTTTCTTGCTCTTAGCTTTGTCTGATTGGAAGTATTTTATTCTTTTTACACAAAATTTTTCAGGGTCTCTATAGATTATTCAGAGAATCTTGATGAAAGAGAATCCGGAACATTGGTGTCGGTAAGCTGATACCAGTGTTCTTCTATTGTTTTTTCTGTATGTGCATTCTGATGAACCCAATGAACCTGACCGTCAATAGAAACGGAGACGATGTTTGTATCGGAGTCATTGTAATCATAGCTGAAAGTAAATTCTGCCGGTTTGATAACAATATCTTCGGTAATTTCACATTCAGTCCAGTCGTAGCCGTAGAAAATCTGGTGGAGAAAATCTCCTTCAAGTTCTGCGGCAGCGCCGTCACTTCGGATCACTTTATATGTTCCGCTGTTCTTTGCCAGATTTCCGAAAGGCGGATAAAGCGTATTGTTGTCAGTATTGCTGCCGTTTCTGAATGCTGTCTCGATCTCTGCGTGCATCCGGCTGCCGGAATATTTATACCATCCGGAATTTTGGTCAATACTGCTTTTTATATAGAGATAGTCATCGCTGTAAATTTGAACGGAAAACGTTGTATCGGGTATTACTGTAACCTCAAATTTTATTATGGGTTCTGAAACAGGAACGTGATCTTCGACAGATTCAAGCTTATCAAAGGCTTTATTAAAGTAATTGTCCAGAAGTATGCACTGCTCCTCAGTAAGATCGGGCATGGGCTTGTCGGAAAGGGTATATTTTATTTCAGCTCCGTTGTTAATTTCGGATTCAAAGTCGATAAACGGGTATGTTCTGATACAAGACTTTTCGTTATCGTCTGCATCAATTATCTGCTTAATAGTTTTACTGAACAGATCATAGTCTATCTTGTATTTTTTCATTGTATAATTACCGGAATCAGGAGGAAAGTCACCGTATGTTGCTGTAAGACATCCTGTAATATCAAAAGAGATATCGCAGAAGAAATAGTCGTTTTTTCCATGCAGATTATATTCGCCTTTTGCAGGATAACTTGAAAGAGCTGCTTCGGCTTCATCCTCGTCAGTCCATTCAGTGTAATCCACATTGTTAAGGAACT
This sequence comes from Oscillospiraceae bacterium, assembly GCA_021769725.1. Taxonomy (GTDB): domain Bacteria; phylum Bacillota; class Clostridia; order Oscillospirales; family Ruminococcaceae; genus Ruminococcus. The sequence goes on from JAETSI010000002.1 coordinate 37,939, forward strand.
GGACAAGGTTCAGTTTTTGTTCTTCGCTGACGGGAATGGCATGGCTGCTTTCATTATATTCGCCGAAGATAATGTCAAAGTCGTATTCACTCATATCACCAAAAGGAGCTGTTTTTTCATCCTTGTCAGTTTCCATGATAAGATTGACGGCATTCACGAACGCTTCAAAGTTTACCTTGTATTGTTCAATGACGGCAGGCTCGTCAGATGGGTATTCACCGGAGCTATGTTCTATTGTAAGGCAGTTATTGCAGTCAATAGTGATAGTGTCAGATCCCGTTTCGCTTTTTTCGATAAAAGTATATGCTGCGTAGTATGATCTTGTTATAGCAAACAGCTGATCTTCATCGGTCCATTCGCCGTATTCGCACTCGTTAAAAAAATCAGCAAAAAGCAATTTTTGCTTCTCGGTGAGATTTGTTGTCTGGACAGAACCTATTGTATTCGTTAAAGCGTAATTGTGATCGCAGAAGTCGGACAGAGGATTATTTTTAACTTCTACGCCCTCGATTCCTACCATTTGATTTTCTGTTCCGGGGGCGGAGCGTTTCAGGAAATGAGCCGCTGCTACAACGCTTCCTGTTATAACAGCACAAGCTGTTGCTGCACTTATCATTCTGGTGATACGATGTGTTTTCGCCTTTTCAACGCCGCTGACCTGCTGGATAAATCCGGATTCATTATCGGACAGTTCTTCGAGATTCTTTTCCAGTTCGTGACATCTTGTAATTATCCGCTCTTTAGCATCTTCCGGCATTGTTATTTTTTCGGCGGATCTTTTAAGTTTCTTGTAATTCATACCATAAACTCCTTTTTGTAAATATCTCTTAACAGTGTTCTTCCTTTCTGGAGACGCATTTTGACAGCAGATGATGATTTGCCGATAATTTTTGCTATTTCCTCAACCTTGTATCCCTCTACATAGTGGAGTGTCATAACGATCCTGAATTTTTCTGGAAGTTCAAACAGAGCTTCAAGTATTCCGGAGCAGTCCTCATTCTCATTAACGGCTATATTTTTGAGAATTTCCTCGCTTTCGTCCTCTGTTCTGCCACGTTTCCGAAGCATATCACGGCACTTATTGGCAGAAACGGTTATGAGCCATGCCTTTTTGTGTTCGCTGCTTGTAAAAACTGGTTCTTTCTGTATATATTTTATAAAAGTTTCCTGAACAGCATCCTCAGCATCCGCATGATTTTTCAGCATAAGGAGACAAATTCTGTATAGTATATCGCCATATTCGTGGACATCCCGGGTAATGCTTTCAGCATCGGTCATATTGTCAGCTCCTTTCTGATACTAATCCTTGACTAACCTGTTGAAAATCTTGACAGCTATCATTTCGTCACTCTGCGTCAATTATCTTTGCCATACGACAGTATTCCCACAGCTGATTTCCTTGATTGACAAAACGCTATCTGTCAATCTTTTCATCAGTTTGATCAAGGATTAGTATGAGTGATATATTTCTCTAATTATAACACGTTTCGGATTATTAAAAGGTCATTTTACAGAGAAATTTTTTTAAAAATAAAACCGGGAACAGAATCATCCGCTCCCGGTAATTTTATTATCAGAAATCAAAGTAATCGTCGTAGTCGTCGTAATCGTCATCGTCGTAGAGATCATCCAGATCAAATCCGCCTAAACCGCCATAACCGCCTAAATCCTTTGCAAGATCAAGCCAGCCGCCAAACGAATCTTCATCGGCATAAGGTGCAAGATACCAGCCGCTGCATCCCTTATACTTTACAACGTAGATGTTGAAAGTAGCGCCGGCAGATACTTCTTCTTTTTCGTATTCAGCTTCAGCTTCAAGTTTAACCTTTACTCTGTAGGCTTTCTTTACTTCAACTTCGTCAAGACCCATTTCTTCAAACACCATGTTAGCCATATCTTCAATGTCATCACAGGTGCCGCCAGATACCTTTTTCTTGCCCTTGAAGTCAACTTTTACCTTGTAATCAAGTTTAGTATCTTTGAGAGTATCATTGATCTCGTCTTCAAGATTCTTTACAGCTTCTTTGTAACTGTCACCGGTTTCGTCCTCAACAATATCCTTGAAATCGTTGAATTGTTTTTTAGGGATAACAGCATGAGCAACCTTATCAATATCGACTTTGTTTATACCCTTTACAGCGTTTTTAATAGGCTTTTTATAACCGCCGAAGAAAATGTTGAAAAGGAATATAAGCAGAGCTATAAGTACAACAGCCGCAATGCCAAGGACAATGAAACCCTTCTTTGAGTTGGATTTGTTATTTCCCGGTACAAAAGAAGCGTTAAAATCGCCGCCGGCTGCCGCATCGGGATTATAAGCTCCCATGTTTCCGCCGTTATCGGAAGGAGAGAAAGGAGCCGCCGCCTGCTGCTGACCAGAAACTGCGTCGTTCTGAGCGGCGCATGATGCACATTGAGTCATTCCGTCAGGAATCTGTACACCGCAAGTTTTACAAAATGCCATAATAAACCTCCACAAAATATAAAAATTAGAAAATAAGTACAATTCTGCCGGAAATTCTAAAAATACGACAACATAAGCCACAGAATTTACTGATAATCCTCACGTTAATCATATCATACAATTTTTTGTTTGTCAACATTATTTTTGCATTTTCTTTGCTTTTTTACTATAATTTATCTTATTTGTAACATTTAAAATCAGAAGTATGCAAAAGACCGGAAAGAACTCTTTTATTCCCAGAAAAACGGCTGCAGCCGCAGCAATGAGAAGCGCATATCTGACGGTTGCAAGAAGAATTCGGATACCGTATTCGCAGCGTATTCCACTTATCAGGATTTCAATGACAGCTCCGCCGTCGAGGCTTGGAAATGGCAGCAAATTATACAGACAAAGGGTCAGATTCAGCATCATAAAAAGGCGGCTGCCGCCCAGAAGTTTTGTTATGACGGCGAATATCAGATTGACTGCAGGCCCGGACAGTAACAGAAAAAGACTGCGCTTTATGGGAACGGCGGCATTTTTTTCCGTAGTTATAATTATTCCTGTCCCGCTCAGGACGATATTTTCTGCTGCCGTTCCTGCAATAGCGGCGGCAAGTATATGTCCCAGTTCATGCAGAAGGCATCCACTGTAAAAGTAAAGGATCGTCCGGTGCTCCCTGACAAGAAAAATAAGAGCGTTGAACATCAGGAACGAAAAGCTGATACTAATCCGTATTCCCCCTATTCTGAAGCTAATCAAAAAACGGGCGGAGCAGATCTATAGGATTAGGAAAAAGTTCTGCCGGATCTGCGGTAAGTTCTTTTATTTTTTCAAATATACCGACAGCTATTCCAGGAAAAATAATATTGATTATAAAAACCGATGCCGCAATCACAATACATACTGCCGCCTGCATAGCCGGAGCATCACCGGAGCGTTCACGGTATTTTTCTTCATAGTCCGGCAGAAATTCCTGCGGACTATCTTCTGTCGGCTCGGAAGTTTGTGTGTTTTCCGTCATATATATTCAGCTCCTTTCTCATTATTTATAATATGTTTGTCCTGCTGATTCAAGAACCGTTATAATAAAATAGTAATGGGAATCAATACCGGGATTCCAAAGGGGATAATATCTCTTTGTGAGGTGTTGCATTTAAGGAGGCAGCCCCCCTTTTTTTAAAAAGCAATGATGAGCATAAAAAATTGAATTACGTGTAAAATTGTAAAAAAGTGTTGATTTTTTTTCTTTTTTGTGATACAATTATAGCATTGTTTTGCTTGCTTGGCAAAATATCAGGAATATGGAGGATAAGGAGAATATATTTATGAAACAAAACAGTGAAGCATCTTCAAATGGTGGATTCGGCTCGAAAATAGGTTTTATTCTTGCAGCCGCAGGTTCTGCTGTGGGACTTGGAAATATATGGCGGTTCCCGTATCTTGCAGCAAAATACGGCGGCGGAATTTTTCTGCTGATCTACCTGATATTTGCTGTAACTTTTGGTTTTGCGCTTATTGTAACAGAAATATCTATAGGGCGCAGAACAGGCAAAAGTGTTATAGAAGCATTTTCTGATGTAAATGGAAAATTCAGACCTTTAGGTTGGCTGTCGGCACTTGTTCCGGCACTCATACTTCCTTACTACTGCGTTATTGGAGGGTGGGTTCTGAAATACATGACCGTCTTTATTACGGGCGGAGGTTCGGAAATTGCCAGTGCATCCTACGGCACTGCGGAAAGCGGAGCAGAGATTGGATTTTTCGACCATTTTATCGGATTCGTCTCACAGCCTACTGTATTTTTTTTGATATATGTCCTGGTAGGAGCTGTAGTGGTATGTCTCGGTGTTGAAAAAGGAATTGAGAAATTCAGTAAATTCCTTATGCCTGTGCTTCTGGTACTTATACTTGGCATAAGCATTTATACGCTTACCCTTGACGGTGCAGGGGAGGGACTTAAATATTACGTTCTCCCTGATTTTGATGGATTTACTGGAACAAAGCTTATGAAGACAATTGCCGCCGCAGTAGGACAGCTTTTCTACTCAATGTCCATTGCAATGGGAATTATGGTTACATACGGCTCTTATATGCGCCGGGAAGATTCTATTGAAAGTTCTGTAAGACAGATTGAGATATTTGATACCCTTGTGGCTTTTCTGGCAGGACTTATTATTGTTCCGGCAGTATTCGTATTTTCAGGCGGCGATCCCGATGCTCTCAACAAGGGACCGGGACTTATGTTTGTTACTATGCCCAAGGTGTTTGATTCTATGCCGGCAGGTCAGATAATAGGAACAGCATTTTTTATACTTGTTGCTCTTGCAGCGCTTACATCGTCAATTTCTCTTATGGAGACAGTGACTGCCGTTGTTATGGAAAAGACGAAACTGAACAGAGTAAAAAGCTGCTGCGTAGTTATAGTATTCACGATAGTATTAGGCATGATGTCGGTGCTTGGTTACAGCGTATGGTCTGATTTTACACTTTTTGGTATGCAGATGCTTGATTTCTTCGACTTTATAACCAATAATCTTATGATGCCTGTAGCAGCGTTGTTCACTTGTATTCTTGTGGGATACGTGGTCAAGACAAAATATGTTGAGGATGAAGTGATGTACGGAGAAAGAAAATTCCGTTCAAAAATTTTGTACCGTGGTATGATAAAATATGTGTGCCCTGTATGTATGCTGGTAATTCTCATTACGCCGTTTGTAACGGAAATATAAAGGAAAAGAGGTAATTTTATGTATTGTAAAAAATGTGGTTCTTTATTAAATGACGGGGCAGCTTTCTGTCCTAATTGCGGTCAGACGACAGCGGCAAAGCCGGCTGCTCCTGCCGCCGGAGTGAATGCCCCACCTCCGCAGCAGCCAATGTATGGATCATATTCTCAGCAGCCCGGTTATGGTTATTATGGAAATCAGCCGTATGGAAATACATATTCTTCCGGAACGTCCCTGAAAGGACTTTTTGCTCTTGCTATGGCTGTTCTGCTCGTTATTCTTGCTGTTGGACTTCTGGAGTTCGGCGTCGTTAAATACGGAAGAGAATGGTTCTATGCAACCAGCATCAGCGGTAACGGAGATGTGCTGTTAGCCGGACTTTATTCTACAGACGGCGATGTTGCTGAAATGATAGGCGACCTTGTAGAAGACGGCGAACTTGGAGGAGTATGTGTAATTATTTCTTTCGTTATGATGTGCATATCAATACTTGCTGCTGTTATCGGAGCTTTGTGTTCTCTTGTCAAGAACCATGCTGCTGCAACTTTACTGATAGGAATTGGAATGTTAACTACAGTTTTGGGATATATTGCAAACATTATCGAGGGCATATATATTGTAGGTGAATCAAACAGCGATTATCACTTTATATGCATCTCTCCTATTATTTTACTTGTTGTATGTCTGGCTCTTGCGGTTGTTTCTTTTGTTGCTTCAGGAAGAATAAGAAACAGCGATTGATTATGTTTTTAGAAAAAGGGGAGAATGCGTTCCCCCTTTTTTCTTTTTATCGGTTGACTTTTATATCAAAAAGAAGTATAATTGATTTATCAGGATTTCAGGAGGAGGCAGAAATGGAAAGAAATAAAATGATAGGGCTTATAGCTGCTGTTTTAGCGGCTGTGCTTATGGCAATAGCAGGAAAATCCTGTGTAAAAGATGCTAAAACTAAAAATACTGTTACACAGCGTCCTACAATAATTGTTTCTCCGCAGATCGTTCAGGGAGATAATGCCTATACGCCGTCATATACGACTGCTCCACCGGCGCAGACTGTTCCGTCTGAACCGGAAACGCCTGAAAATATTCCGCAAACAGAAACTTCTTCAAAGTCAAAACTGGATGAACTCTGGGAAAGAAAATAATTAGGAGGAAATAATAATGGTTATTATTGAAATGGAAAATGGAAAGAAGATAAAGATTGAGCTTTATCCTGAAATTGCACCTATATCGTGCGCAAATTTTGAAAAGCTGGTAAACAGCGGATTCTATGACGGACTGACTTTTCATAGAGTTATTCCCGGTTTCATGATTCAGGGCGGATGTCCTAACGGTACGGGAACAGGCGGTCCGGGCTGGAATATCAAGGGCGAGTTTTCCTCAAACGGCGTTAAGAACGATCTTAAACACACAAGAGGAGTGCTTTCTATGGCTCGCTCCATGATGCCTGATTCCGCAGGTTCGCAGTTCTTTATCATGCACGAGGACGCTCCGCACCTTGACGGTCAGTATGCGGCTTTCGGCAAAGTCATAGAGGGAATGGACATTGTTGACGAGATTGCTGAAACTCCTACGGATTTCAGGGACAAGCCCGTTAATCCTCAGATCATGAAAAAAGTTACTATAGAATAATTCCGGAGGAAAATATGCTTTATATCGGATGTCATCTGTCAAGTTCAAAGGGGTACATGGCTATGGGAAATCAGGCGGCTGAAATAGACGCCAATACTTTTGCCTTTTTTACCAGAAATCCCAGGGGAGGATCTGCAAAGGCAATCAATCCGGAGGATGCAGCTGGTTTTGTCAAATTTGCAGCTGAAAATAATTTCGGTAAGCTGGTCGCACACGCTCCGTATACCATGAACGCCTGCGCCGCCGACGAGAATATCCGTCGTTTTGCAAGAGAGGCTATGGCGGATGACCTTGTACGTATGGAGGCTACTCCGGGGAATTACTACAATTTTCATCCCGGTTCTCACGTGAAACAAGGGGCTGATGTGGGAATAGAACTTATTGCGGATCAGCTTAATACCGTTCTTACGGCCGAGCAGTCTACTATAGTTCTTCTGGAGACTATGGCTGGAAAAGGTTCGGAGGTTGGAAGATCATTTGAGGAACTCCGGGAGATAATCGACAGAGTACGGATTAATAACAAACTCGGCGTCTGCTTTGATACATGTCATGTCTGGGACGGCGGCTATGATATCGTTAATGATCTTGATGGCGTTTTAGGGGAATTTGATCGCATCATCGGTTTGGACAAGCTGAAAGCGATTCATCTTAACGACAGTATGAATTCTCTTGGTGCTCATAAGGACAGACACGCTAAGATCGGTGAGGGACATATCGGTGCGGACGCTCTGATAAGAGTGATAAATCATCCGAAGCTCCGGGGACTTCCTGTTATTCTGGAAACACCTAACGATATCGAGGGGTATGCCAGGGAAATTAAATTCCTGCGTGAGAATTACAGTGATTAAATTTTAGGGCAATATCGCACAGAAATATATGTGTTTTGTGCGATATTGCCTTTTGAAATATTTTTTAAGAAATTAAAAAATATATCTTGACAAAATTTGCAAGGTATTGTATAATATAAATGGAAATATTATACAATACTTGTATGGCGCCAACTAAAATGTTTTTAATTTAGGAGGTGCATGTTATGAGAAAACTTAAACATCTGAAATTTATGAAATAACTTGCAATCACTGGGCAAGGCATTTCTTATATTGACATTATAATGGAGAAACTTATGAAAAAAATAATCTGCATCCCTTTGATATTGGCAGCATCAGTTACGGTAACGTCCTGTGAAAAAAATGCTGATGACAGTGATAAGGACACGGACGGCAATGTAATTATTTCTCCGATAGAAACCACTTCTGTAACCGATACAGAAATTACCACTGCCGCAAACACTGAATATGCGTCAGAGAACAGCGCATTCTATTACACTCCGCCTGTAGAACTGCCTGATGAGGTATCCGAAAACAAGGAAAACGTCAAGGCAGACGGTTTTGTGTATACCGATTATCTCGGCAGTGAATATGACTCGTTAGCTTTGATTGCATTAGATGATAAATATGTTTATTTTGAAAAATGGATTGAAAAATTTAATGGAACCTCAGATTTAATATTTTATAAATACAATCTTACCACGGGAGAATCAACTGAATTTAATGGAATTGTTCCGGGATGCAATGTAAAAACAGGAGATACTGCATTTGTTGACGGCAGGATATATTCTGTTATGTATGGCTCTGGAGGTCGGATACATTATTTATTGGATACATTGACAAACAGCGCTGAAATAATTCAGAAGGGTGAAGGCAACGACAGCCTTATGCGTACAACGCATGCCGTCGGCAAAGATTCCTATATGGAGATATGGGCGACAGGTCAGGGGTATAATGAGACTATTCATGTAATGTTGTTTAATAAAAGCGGCAGCAGAGAGATAATAAAAAAGAAATATAATTCCAGTAAGGAAAGGCTTGTCTATACCGCAAACGGAGATCATATCTACGAATATGCACAGACATCGGATTCAACAGAGCCTTGTCTTAATATCTACAATGAAAACGGCGAGCTTGAATCGTCAGTCTGTCTGAAAGAAATCGCATATGAATTAAAGCAGGATCCGGATAATTATGTTGCGCAAATGAATGTAAGCGGAAGATTTATTTCTTTTGACTTTAACTTCGGCGAATCAACTGCAAAGAGTTATATTTATGACATGGAAAGCGGAAACTATTATCGTGCAGACGGCTGTCAGAGCATTGCCACGCCGAATTATCTTCCGCCCGATTTCGGGAAAATTCTTTTTCTGCAAAGAAACAGTGATTCGGAGGGAACAAAGTTCGATTTGTTCTGTCTATACGCAAACGGAGGTATTGAGAAACTTTCAGAGAATATAGGAATTGATACTATGATCGTTGCCAATGGCGAAAAGGCTGCCTATTTTAAGAATAAAGAGCTTTATACGATAGAATATTAAAAAAACGGCTCTCCGGATGAACGGAGAGCCGTTTTTATGTATTGCCTTAAAACCTAAGAAAATCAGCCTATTTCAACGATCTCGCCGTAAAGTTCACGTCCTGCGCCTACAGCGTTTGATTCGTCGGTGTCGATGTGCATTGCACGTGCATACTTTTCAGAAACACGGCATACAACATCACCGAGAACTGCACTTCTCTCCGGAGTAGCAAGCTTTACCCATACTATCTGCTTGTCCTTTACGCCAAGCTCTTCAGCATCGGCAGGGGTGAGGTGAATGTGTCTCTTTGCAACGATAACGCCCTCAGAGATTTCAATTTCGCCGGCAGGACCGATAAGCTTGCAGGCGCCTGATCCTGCGATATCAGCAGATTCTCTGATAGGAGCGGCAATTCCGATAGAACGAGCATCAGTAGCGGAAAGCTCGACCTGTGTTTCAGGACGTACAGGACCGAGAATAGAAACGCCGGCAAGTTCCTTTTTAGGACCAACGACTGTTACTCTCTCCTCGCAGGCAAATTGACCGGGCTGGGAAAGATCTTTTTTCTTTGTGAGCTCGTAGCCCTTGCCGAAAAGAATTTCAAGGTGCTCCTGAGTTACGTGTACGTGACGGGCGGATGTTTCAACGATAAAAGTTTTAGACATAATAAAAGCCTCCATATATTATTGGGATTCATCCCTGATTAACCTTTTCTTATTTTACACTATTTTTCCGGAAACGTCAAGACCCGATAAGAAAATTATCTCACAAAAAGATAAACAGTGTATCCTGCATACAGAACTACCATTGATATTCCGTGCCATCTGACGAGTTTTTTCTTCGGCAGACAGAAAGCGAGCACCAGCAGACTTGAAGCTATGAGGAATATTGTATCAATGGAATTCTGTATTGTAAATCCAATAGGCGAAATGACAGCGGCGATCCCGAGTACAAAGAGGATATTGAAGACGTTTGACCCGATAACATTTCCAAGAGCCATATCTATTTCGTTTTTTCTGGCGGCTACGACCGACGTAACAAGTTCAGGCAGGCTTGTGCCGAGAGCAACTATAGTCATGCCTATGAGATTGTCCGACATACCGAGACTTCTTGCGATATCTGATGCCCCCTCAACCACCATTTTTCCTCCGGCAGCAATGGCGATTATTCCGCCGATTATATATATGATGCATCGCCAGACAGGAAGTATCTTGATTTCCTCTTCATCGCTTATCAGAGTACCGGATCGTCTTGCCTTCAAAGCGCTGTTTACCATGATGTAAAGGAAAAATATAAACAAAAGCAGCAAAACGATTCCAGCTATGCGTGATATGCTGCCGGTGAAAAATCCGAATCCGAGCAGAACAGCGGCTGCAAGTATTGAAAAAGGGAAATCTCTTTTCAATGTATCACGGTTTATCGGCAGCGGACAAAGAATCGCACAAAGACCTGCCACGATCATAAGATTGAAAATATTTGAACCGACGGCGTTGCTGATAGAAAGGTCGTTTTTGTCAGCTAGTGAAGCGCTGATGCTTACGGATGTCTCCGGCAGACTTGTTCCCATTGCAACGATTGTCATGCCGATGATGATTGGCGGTATGCTTAGTTTCTTTGCGGCTGATGAACTGCCCTCAACGAAGAAGTCGGCACCCTTTATAAGCAGGACGAAGCCTGCCATTAGCAAAAAATACATCATAGATTTTTAACTCCTGTAATTCCAATTTCTATTAGTATACCACATATATCTCTTTTTTGCAAGAGTTATCGACAAGTTGTCCAAAAAAGTGATAGACGGGTGAAAAAACGAACCTTATTTGTAGAAAATTATCATCCTGTCTGAATTTTCTTGAAAAATCTGAGCGGATGTGCTATAATTCGTAATGGATTTTTGATTTTAATGGAGGCTTTTTTATGACAGCACAAATTTTTGCCGTAATAATTTTTGTTGCAATGTTCATTATGATCGTGCTTGACAAAATAGAACGGCATTACGTGACGCTTGGCAGCGGAGTTCTGACTATTGCCGTAGTTTTCGGTATCTGTCAGCATAGCTGGACTGCAATCTGGAATACGCTTGCGATAAAGAATTTCGCAACGGCAGAATTCTGGTATGCCACGTCGGAAAGCGAAAGCAAAGGAATAAACTGGGCAACTATCATTTTCATTGCCGGAATGATGATTATGGTCGAGGGAATGGCTAAGGCAGGATTTTTCCGCTGGCTTTGCATGAAGATAGCGTTCCTGGTAAAATGCCGGACGATACCTGTTTTCATTACATTCATGATAATGTCGGCAGTTCTTTCAATGTTTATCGACAGCATTACTGTTATCATGTTTTTAGCGGCTGTAACTATCGAACTTGCACAGCTTCTCAGGTTCAATCCCGTGCCGATGATACTGTCGGAGATTTTCTGCGCAAATCTGGGCGGAAGCGCTACGATGTGCGGAGATCCTCCTAATATTATTGTGGGAACTTCTATGGGATATTCATTTTTTGATTTTCTCAGCAATACGGGCGTGGCTGCCGGAATATCGCTTGTATTTTCAGTGGTATTTTTCTACTTTGCGTTCAGGAAGGAACTTGTTTCGGATAACGCCGAAAAAATCGACATAAGCAAGCTTCCCAAGCCGTCGGAGGCTATTACAAACAAGAAGGACTTCATTGTCAGCAGCCTTATTTTCGGACTTGCTGTTGTTCTTCTTGTAACACATTCCATAACTCATCTTACGGTTGCAACTATCGGTCTTGCAATAGCAGTCATTACGATTATAGCGGCAGGAAAAAGTACACCTGAAATCATGAAAAAGGTGGATTATAAGACTGTAGTATTCTTTATCGGACTGTTTATCGTTGTAAGCGGTCTTGAAGAAACCGGAATCCTTGAACTTATCGCACAGTTCATTGAAAAAATAAGCGGCGGAAACGCAATGGCAATGATAGCTATTATTCTCTGGGTATCGGCGATTGCCAGTGCTTTTGTTGATAATATTCCGTTTGCGGCTACAATGGTTCCTGTTATACAGAGTCTTGCCGCTTCGACCGGAGTAAGTCTGCATACGCTTGCATGGACGCTTTCTATCGGTACGGATATCGGCGGAAGCGCAACTCCCATCGGAGCTTCCGCAAATGTTGTAGGAACTTCCGTAGCAGCCAAGAACGGTCATCCTGTAAGCTGGGGAAGATACTGCAAAAAACTTGCTCCTGCAACAGTAATGGTACTTGCTATTTCGACAGTATATATATTTGTACGCTATATTTGAAATTAACAGGAGGAAATTATGGGACAGATAATTATTTCAGTCGGACGTGAATTCGGCAGCGGCGGACGTGTTATCGCCGAGGCACTTGCAAAGAGATTTGATATTCCGATATATGACCGTCATCTTATTCTTGAGATCGCAGAAAAGACCGGACTTGCACCGGAAGAAATCGAGAAATATAATGAAAATCCGAAGCACAGGCTTTTTTCACGTTCTGTAAGGGGATACAGCAACTCTATCGAGGACAATATCGCAGAAATGCAGTTTAAATTCATTGAGGACAAAGCCGCAAGCGGGGAATCGTTTGTGGTAGTGGGACGCTGCTCCGAAACAAAACTGCGTAAGTATGAGGGACTTGTATCGTTATTTATTCTTGGGGATGCAGATGAAAAAGTAAAGCGTGTCATGGAGGTTTACGACCTCTCCGAGGAAAAGGCAAAAGATCTTATAGATAAAAAGGACAGAAAGAGAAAACGCTATCACAACTATCATTGTTCGGGTCATTGGGGCGATTCAAGACTTTATGATCTCAGCATCAACAGCAGCCGTCTCGGAATAGACCGCACCGTTGATATGCTTGAAAAGTATATTCGTGCCAGAATGAGCGAATGATGTCGTATCAGGAAATAGTAATTTTCTTATTCGGTATATTTATAGGTATCCCAGTTGTTTCGGGATTTAAGGGACTTGTAAAATTTGCCGTCGAGAAAATGCGTGGGGGCTCTGTGAAGCTTTTCAGATATCTGAATATTTGCTGGAGAGAAAAATCAGGATTCAGCATAATAGGCTTTTCACCGATATGTGAGCTGCATATGTTCAGGGAAAATGAGAGCGATCATTCTGCTATTGTATCTTATTCAATAGAAAGTGCAATAGATATTTTTGCTTGTATCGTTTATAATTTTCTCATGGTGAGACTATGGATTAACGGAGATGCTGACAGAAGGCTTGTGTCGTTCTTTCTTGGGATTGGTGCATGGTTTGTAGTGTTTCTTATATCAGGTTTCATATTTCTTTATATTGAGGTAAAACGGAAGTCATCAGGAGTAAGCAGGCAGTTGACAGAAATCACCGGAAAAATGAAAAATGATATTAGTTTTGATGATATAGATGTTCCTGATTACAAGACGCTTGACGGCAAGGCGGTACAGTCAGAGGTGATATTTTATCTTTCTTATGCTTTTATAAAGAAGCTCTGGGATGATGATATTTCCGGTGCAGGCGAGGTAATACATTCTCAGGAAACAGCGATGAAAATCAATTATATTGATAAGCCGAAAGAGTATCTTATAGCATGGTCGAGAGCTTATTACGATATGCTGTATTATTATTCGGCAGTATGCCTTAATAAGACACGTGCGGATTATTTTTATGATATGCTGAAAGATCAGCTGAAAAGTGATATGGATGCTGATTCACAGCGAATTCTTGCTGCATATTATTTCTATGTGAGGAATGATATAGCGGCGGCTGAACGATGTGCGTTCAGGGCGGAGGAAGCATCTCACGACTGTAAGACCAGAGCAGAAAGACTTGCCGAAGATAAGCTGATTAAAGAACTTATCGCTGATATACACGAAAAAAAGAAATATTTGGAATCATCAAGGGCGGCATTATGACTGCCCTTATTTTTTTAGATATTTTTCTGATTTTTTACAAAAAACTGTGGCTTTTTTGCTTCAAATATGATATAATTAAATTTACGGCATCGTTATACGATGCGGTGAGAGAAAAAATATTAGGAGTAAAAAAATGCCTGTTTATCTTGATAACGCTGCAACCACCAGACCATGTGCTCCGGCTGTTGCCGCAGCCGTCGATGCAATGACAGTTAATTTCGGGAATCCGTCTTCCCTGCACAGAGCAGGACTGGACGCTCAGCTTGTCATGGACAAAGCCAGAAAGATAATTGCCGATACTATAGGTGCATCACCTGACAATATAATATTCACATCCGGAGCAACCGAGAGCAATAACCTTGCTCTTCGTGGAGCTTCTGATGCTTACGGAAGAAAACGCCGGAAAATAATTATCTCGTCAGTGGAACACGCTTCGGTCGAAGAAACAGCCTCTGCTCTTGAAAAGAACGGATTTGAGGTCGTGAGGATTTCTCCACGAAGCGACGGAAAGATATATTCTGAAGATTTTCTTGAATCATGTGACGAAAATACCTGTCTTATCAGCATGATGCTCGTCAATAACGAGACCGGTTATATTCTCCCTGTAAAGGAGACTTTCACTGCCGTAAAACGGCGTTTTCCGGATATTATTACCCACTGCGACTGTGTTCAGGGATATATGAAGCTTCCGGTCAGGGTAAATTCTCTGGGAGCTGACCTGATTTCTTTCAGCGGTCATAAAATCCATGGCGTTAAGGGTGCAGGAGCTATTTATATAAAGAAAGGTATCAGGGTTCTTCCGGTTGTCACAGGAGGAAAGCAGGAAAAGGGAATTCGTTCCGGAACGGAAAGTGTTCCACTGATAGCCGCATTCGGAGCTGCTGCGGAAACTCTTGCCGCAGATATCGGGCAGCGGTTTGACAGAGCGGCTGAACTCAAAAAATATCTTCTCGGACAATTATCGGATATTGAAAATATAGAAATAAATTCGCCGGATGACGGATCTCCGTATATCATAAATATTTCGGCAACAGGAAAGCGGTCTGAGATCATGCTTCATTTTCTGGAAAGTAAGGAAATTTATGTTTCAAGCGGTTCTGCGTGTTCAAAGGGTGCACAGAGCGGTGTTCTGGGACAGTTCGGGATCACCGGAAAAAGAGCGGACAGTGCTCTGAGGATCAGCATTACAGCAGAGACAACGGAGGCTGAACTTGATTTGTTTGTGTCGGCTCTCCGTGAGGGGCTTGAAAAAATAAGAGGATAGAAAGGATTACGAAAATGAAAGAAGTTGTACTTGCAAAATATGGTGAAATGGCTTTGAAAGGACTTAACAAGCGGACTTTTGAAGATATGCTCACAAAGAATATCAAGCGGAGGCTAAAGCTTATCGGTAGCTTTACCTGTACCACTGCCCAGTCTACAATGTATATCACCCCGAACGACGAAAATGCCGATCTTTCGGATGTGATAGATCGTGTCGGCAAAATATTTGGCATTGCTACCCTCTGCCGTGCCTGCGTCTGTGAGAAGAATTTTGATGATATTGCAGAAAAAAGCGTTGAATATCTTGCTGATGTGCTGAATAATGCACATACTTTTAAGGTAAACGCCAAGAGAGCAGATAAGGCGTTCCATATGAAATCCCCCGAGATATGTATGGAACTGGGCGGAATTCTTCTTGAAAAATTCCCGCACCTTACAGTTGATGTGAAGAATCCGCAGGTGACAGTGACGGTTGAGATACGTGATACAAACGCTTACGTACACGGAGAAAATCTGAAAGGGGCAGGAGGACTCCCGGTGGGAAGCAGCGGAAAGGCAATGCTTCTTCTTTCCGGAGGCATTGACAGTCCTGTTGCCGGATGGATGATGGCAAAAAGAGGAGTTCATATTGAGGCTATTCATTATGTAAGTCCGCCTTATACATCTGACCGTGCGCAGCTCAAGGTTGAGCAGCTTTGTGATAAGCTTACAGATTACTGCGGCGGAATTGCTTTCCACTGCGTACCGTTTACAGAGATTCAGGAAGCAATCAAGGATAATTGTCCGGAAGAATTCTTTACAATTATAATGAGACGTATTATGATGGAGATTGCCCAGAGAATAGCTGCCAAGGACAATTGTCTCGCTCTTATTACCGGAGAAAGCGTCGGTCAGGTGGCAAGTCAGACCATGGCGGCTATCGCTTGTACTGATGCAGTTTGCCGGATTCCCGTTTTCCGTCCTCTTGTAGGTATGGACAAGACGGAAATAATTGAAATCGCACGTAAAATAGACACATTTGAGACATCGACGCTTCCGTACGAGGATTGCTGTACGGTGTTTACTCCTCGTCACCCCAAGGTACGTCCGCAGCTTTCGGATGTGGAAAAAGCTCAGAACAATTTTGATTTTGAACCGCTTATTCAGAAAGCTGTTGAAAATACCAAGATGAAAGCCTTTAATTTTGATTGAGAAAAGAATCCATGATTGTTACAATTTAGTGAATGGCTTTTGTTACTAATGTACATTAATTGAAGAAGGGATAAATTGAAAACTGTTGAACATGATGAATATGCGACCAAAAATCTTGACAAATTGGTTACAAATGTTGTACAATTATTAGTACGGAGAGGTACATCCATTTCTACTGCGGAGAGCTGCACCGGAGGTCTTTTGTCGGAGCTGATAACGGCAGTACCGGGGGCTTCCGGAATTTTTGAACTTGGAGTATGTACTTATTCTGAAAGAATGAAAAGCAGATTTCTGGATGTTTCCCCCGAAACTATCAGAAAATATGGCGTTGTAAGCCGTGAGACAGCTCTTGAAATGGTCAGGGGACTGAAAAAGGTTTCTGGAGCTGATATATGCGTTTCCGTTACGGGAATAGCAGGTCCGGGAGGAGGAACAGAAGAAACTCCGGTAGGAACAGTATATATCGGATTTGATATAATGGGCAGACAGTTTGCAGAACTGCCTGAATTATGGAAATTGAACGATCTGAGCCGCAGCAGCATCCGTAAGGCGGCAGCAGTATATATATTTGAAACAATAGAAAAAGCACTTATGGAGGCGTAAAAAACGAATGAATGATTTATACGGCAGTTCTGAGGATCTGAGCAGAGCCGATAAAATTAGCAGGATCAAAAAAAGTGTTCGTCCGGAAAACGATATGATGAAATCAGCTGAATCACCTGAAATTGCGGATTGGGAACAGAATATAAACAGAATCCTTGCAAAAAAAGAACGCAAGCCGGTATCGCTGGGAGCGGAAACTGCCGAGAGCATTCTTGCGGAGATATATGGGGAAGATGTTATTAAACATCAGGCTTCGTCGGTTCTTAAGCCCGAACCTGCGCATGAGCCTGTGTATGAACAAGCACATGAAACCGTTCATGAACCTGAAATTATCCATGTACCAGAAAAGATATCCGAACGTGAGCCGCATATTATTGAATCTGTTGAATCTGCTCCTGTACCGGAAATTGAGGTGAAGAAACTGCCTCCGTTATCTCATGAAAGAGAAGAAATATATGCTGAGGATCATGGGAATACTGTTCGAGAAGAAGAAAAAAATGAAGTCGAGAAAAAAACGGCTAAGAAGATAAAAGACACTCCCTTGACTGTCTCCGACACGAAAAAGAAAAAGAAGAAGAAAAAAACGTTCAGACAGCGTTTTCTTGGTCTTTTCCCCCAGAAAGGGGACAGCGTTCTGGAGGTCATCCGCAAGATCGTCTTTATGGTTTCTATAATCGCTATAGTTGTCTGCGGATATATGGTCGCTGATTACTACCTTGATTTGTGGAAGAGTAAAAAAGTTAACGAAGAGACAAGAAATCTTTACTGGACATATGAGACGACTGAGCCGTCCGGCGGCGAGAAGCATCCCGTTGTGGTAACCGATACCGACAAAGCCGAAAAACTGCCGGTTTACACACTGCTTCCAGGAGCAAAAAAACTTCTTGATGTCAATAAAGATGTTGTCGGTTATATAAAGATAGATGGAACGCCGATTGATAATGTTCTGCTCAGAGGCAGTGATAATTTTGAATATCTTGACAAGAAGATAAGCGGTGAAGAAAACCGGGCAGGAGAACTTTTCCTGGACTGGAGAAATCATTTTGATGACGTGGACGATGAGGGACATCTTAAAACCCCGAATTCCCAGAATCTGGTTGTTTACGGTCACGCCATGAAAGATGAGAGTATGTTCGGCTGTCTGATAAAATACCGGAATACTTCTGATTATTACAGCGATCATCCGATAATCCACCTTAATTCAAATTACAGCCACTATACCTATAAAATATTTGCCATATTTATTCTTGATTCCGAAGATAAGAGTGAGACAAAGTTTGATTGCTGGAACAAATTTAACTTTGGCAGTGAACAGGAATTCTATGACTTTGTTAATGAAGCAAAGAGAAGAACTATTCGGACGAATGATGTTGATGTAAAATACGGAGATCAGCTCCTTACTCTGTCCACCTGCGATGATTATTTGGGCGAAAGAGGCCGTCTTATTATCATGGCAAGACAGGTGAGATCCGGAGAGGATGCAAAAAAAGGTACTGAGAACAGCAAGTCAAACTCAAATATCAAGTGGCCGTCAATGTACTACAATACAAAGACAAATGAGCACTATGATCCGGATGACTTTGTCCCATATAATGCTCCGGTAAAAAAGAAAGAATCTGAAACGCCGGCAGAACCGGAAAAGGTATCGGTTTCCGCAGAAGCTTCGGGAGCAGTTGGATAAAAGATCATGCTTTAGGAGTGTGAGAAATAAATGAAAAAATCAATTAAGATCACGACGGCCTGTATTTCGCTGGCTGTTGCCGTGGGAATGGGAGCGTATGTTTTTTCCCTTAAAAAAGGAGATGAGGACGTCCCTGTCGTAAGTATCTCACAGGTAGAAACGACCGTTCCTGTTGTTGAGTTTGAAACAGAATTTGTTCTTCCTGACAATTGGTCGGATAACGTTGAATATGTCCCCTCGGATAACGGAATTACGGCAAAGGCAAAGGTTATGAACAGTATAAATCCAGATTATATCGCATGGATGAAAATTGACGGAACACCGGTTGATTATCCTGTTTTTCTTGATCCTGGAGAGATTGCGGCAAACGATGCTTATCATGGTACGGAAAATGCCGGAGAGACTTATTACTATCTCTATCGTAATTCTGATAAAAGCTATGAATTCGCCGGATCTATCTTTATGGATTACCGGAATACGCTTAATTCAAACGATGATGAACAGTCGGAAAATCTTGTTATTCACGGACATGATATGCTGAATGAGACTATGTTTGGGTCATTCAGGAGATACAGGAATGAGCCCGGGTTCTATGAAAAATGCTCTTTTATAGAACTGGAATCAAAGTATGATAGTCAGGACTATGTCATTTTTGCCTATCTGCCTACCAAGGGTGAATACGAAGAAAACGGATTCAATTATTGGGATATGGAGGAACTTGATACTAAGGAACAGTTTGATGCTTATGTAAAGACCTGCAAGGACGGGGCTTTGCTTGACACCGGAATTGACGTTCAGTACGGCGACAGACTGATAACCTTGTCTACCTGCTACAATAATCAGGCAGATATGCGCTTTATTGTTGTGGCAAGAAGTCTCCGTGAGGGAGAAAGTATAAGCGATGTTTCAAGTATCGCACACACACAGGAATGGATCAATGAACAGAAAGTCAAAGCTGAAGCAGAGGCTGCCAGCAAAGCAGCGGCTGAAAATACTTCGGCAGCTTGATTGATATGGTGATGATTATGAACAACAAATATTCATTAAAAACTGCCGCTGCCATAATGGCAGGGTTGATAGTTCTTACTGGAACGGTATCTGCAATAAGCTATGCAACCGAACCTGAGACGTCCGCTTCATCGGATATGACTGAGCCAGAGAATATTACAGAAATTCATACGGAAGACACAGAAGAATTTCCTGTTGAGGAGGCAGACTGGGCAAAGGCGGATATTTCCGAATATGACAACAGTTTGTCTTTGGTTAGCTACGAGGAGACAACTCCTGAAATGCTCGCAACAGTTGGAGTTAAGACGTTTTCTGAGGGCACAGATGCTCTTACGGAAGAGGAATTTGCAGCTATGACTGAGAGACGCCGGAAGATAATGAAAGCATCCCCGTCTCTTACCAGAAAATCAAGAAATGCCGAGCCTACAACGGTGGAACTTTACCTTTCCGGAAAGCCGGTAGGTGATATTCCGCCCAGTCAGAGAGTAAACGCAGAGGCACAGCCAGGAGATTTCGCTTTTATTACTTATGGATGGGGCCACGGCGTGGGAATGAGTCAGAACGGCGCCAATTTCTATGCGACATACAGCGGATGGACATATCAGGATATCCTGTTCCATTATTATCCGGGAACATTTCTCATGAATACTGGACTTACGGATTATGAAGAACTTACCGTTCGTCATCAGCCTGCCGGAGATACTCTTGATGTAGTGTCTCAGATAGTTTATAATGAGGTCGGCGGCTCTATGGCATATGAGGCGATAAAAGCGCAGGCTGTTGCTGTGTATACATATATTAAATACAATGGTGATGATTCCAGCGACCTGCGTCCAAAGGCAAATCCGCCGCAGATCGTTATTGACGCTTGTTCGGAAGTTCTCGGTGAAGCACTTTTCTATGACGGAGACTATGCCCTGACCATGTTCTACGCTTCCAGCGGCGGCTGTACGGCTAATTGCCATGAGGTGTTCTATCAGGATATTCCATATCTGGTAAGCGTTCCAAGTGACTATGACGGCGCATATGATCCTCATTTCGGCACTGTTACTTATATAAGCGCAAAGGAACTCAAAAACAGGATAGAATCAGCATATGGACTTACGCTTTCAGAAAATCCTTATAACTGGATTCAGCCGATTTATTCTGATGCAACAGGATATATAACCGATATTCTTATTGACGGACAGATGTATGTAAAAGGATATGCTTTCTCACTTGCTATGGGTTTGAAATCATGCAAGTTTGATATTATGTATACACCGCCGGAAGACAGCGACTACGCTGATGACCCGTCAGCTCCTATCGGTTCTGCTCCGATGCCTGATGTGCCTATGCCTGATGTGCCTGTATCGGATATAGTTCCGGATATACAGATACCTACAACTCCTGAGGAGCCGGAAGTGCCTGATGTTACGGATAATACCGAGCCGCCAACACAGCCCGATGTTACTGCACAGCCACCGGAAGTTATTACGACGGATGTGTCAGAACCTATAACAGTGTCACAGAACGATAAGAGTTCCAGAACAACTTCAGTTACAGATTGACATAATGAGCAAGCCCCTTTATCCGGGCTTGCTTTGTTGTTTTATTGTTGCTATTTGAATTTTTTCTTAATTAATTGCAAACATTCGTTTTGTTATTTGTTCCCTTTTAATGTACTTTTGATAATAATAACCAATAATGCAGCAAAATACTTGTTTAGCATTGTGTAGAATTACATCTTGTAAAATGTGCGATAAAGTGATAAAATTATTGTAGGGTGAAAAAAGGTGATGAGTTGTGAAAATTTCCATCATTCTGGCGGAACTTTTTACTCCCGAATAAAAACGAAAGCGAGGCGAAGATCATGTCGGATCCGTTGTGCGGTACTTATTATCCAAGTATTGACCAAAAGGGACGTATGAGCTTCCCAAATAAGCTTCGTGAGATCCTTGGCCCGGAGTTCTATCTCTGTGCCGGTCATGATGATCGTTACATCGCCGTTTACTCCCCTGAGGAATTTCAGGTGTACAGAAGCAAGCTCTATTCCGTAAAAGGAAAAGCCGGCAGTGATATCCGCCGTCTGCTTCTTTCCTGCGCCGATAAACAGGTGCCGGACAAGCAGGGCAGAATCTTTATTACCCAGACTCTCAGAGATCATGCGGAAATAGGTTCGGAGGATGAAGTTGTGGTTATCGGTTCTGAAAACAGAGCTGAAATCTGGAACAGAGCGAAGTGGGAGGAATTCAGCAGCAGCATTTCTATCGAAGATATTAATGACGTGCTGGCAGATCTCGTCCTTTGATAAGATTTATGTTGTCCGGTGTGCTTACAGCCAGGCCCGTGAAATATCGGTGAGCTTAGAGGTGCTGCAGGCCCGGAAAAAGGAGAAACGAAGAATGGAATTTACCCATATCCCCGTGCTGGCAGAGGAATGCATGGAGGGGCTAAATATTCGTCCGGACGGAGTCTATGTAGACGGTACAGCCGGCGGCGGCGGTCACTCTTATTTGATAGCATCCCGTCTCAGCGATAAGGGCAGGCTTATTTCACTTGACCGTGACCCGGATGCCGTAGCCGCAGCCACAGAAAGACTGTCGGGATTCGGCAATGCACAGGTCATTCACAGTAATTATTCACAGCTTCGCAGGGTGTTGGATGAACTGGAGATAGACGCCGTTGATGGTATCCTTATGGATCTGGGCGTGTCATCATATCAGCTTGACGAGGGAAGCCGAGGCTTCTCATATCACCTGGACGCTCCCCTTGATATGCGTATGAGCAAGGAGGGTATGAGCGCTGCGGATATTGTCAACACATATTCCGAACAGGAGTTGGCAAGAATCATTTTTGAATACGGTGAGGAGAAATTTTCACGGCGTATTGCAGGAAATATTGTGAAAGAACGTGCAGTCAGACCTGTTGAGACAACATCTCAGCTTGCTGATATTATCAGGAACAGCGTTCCTCAGAAAGCAAGACGTGAAAAAAACCCTTGCAAAAAGACCTTTCAGGCAATAAGAATAGCAGTGAATGGAGAACTTGAGCATTTGTCCCAGGGACTTGACGATGCGTTCGGCAGCTTGAAGGCAGGAGGCAGACTTGCAGTTATAACTTTTCATTCTCTGGAGGACAGGCTTGTCAAGCAGAGATTTGCAGGTTGGTGCAGGGGATGTATATGCCCTCCGGATTTTCCCCAGTGTGTATGCGGACGCAAGCCGCAGGGGAATCTTGTGAACAAAAAACCAATAGAAGCTAACGAAAAAGAACTTGAAAGAAACAACAGAAGCAGAAGCGCAAAACTCAGAGTGATAGAAAGGAGTGCGGAAGCAGATGGCTGATAATACCGTTTATTATTACGACGACGAGTACAGCTATGAATACTCCGACACTCAGAATGAATACAGCGATGAGCCTGTCAATGCTCCGGAACTTGAGCCTGAAGAGGAAGAAAAACCGCAGATAAGCTACAGGCGCACCGAAGCCAGAAGGGGTTCGGTAATGAGAATCGTTATGCTGTCATTGCTTGCGGCAGCGATGCTTGGTTCGGTAATTTATTCGCTTGACAGAAGAAATACTGTGTATAATAAGGTTTCTTCTCTTAATCACGATTTGGAGCTGACTGAGGCAGAAAACACAAGGCTGCATTCTGAGCTTGAAAGCAAGATGTCTGCTAAAAACGTCGAAGAATATGCAGAAAATGTACTCGGTATGCAGAAGATAGATCCTTCGCAGATCGAATTCATTAAGATACAGACCGGTGACGTAGTTAATATTCCAAAACAGAAAAAATCATTATTTGACAAAGTCGGTGATTTTTTTGATAGATGTGCGGAATATTTTAAAGGGTAGTACAAATATAAATATTAAAAAGACTGCCCATTAAATTGATAGAATACTATCGGCGAAACAATAAATTAAAGCCGAGGTTATATGTAGGACACGGAGATACAGCGAGTGGTCGGAATAAGGGATCACTTTCCCGGACTGCGGAATAAACAGTCCGGGAATGCGGTTCCACGCTTGAACAGCGAAAAATCCTTCGTCGTATCAAATGGAAACGGACATCATTTCTGATAAGATGTTCAAAGGCGGGGTGGATATAAAACCCTGCCTTATTCTATTTATAATTCATAATGCAGGAATTGACGAATTTTTCCGGATTATGTTTTATTCACCGCAAAGGAGGCTTTTATGGCAAATTATAATCCATCACAATCTATGAGATTCAGAACAAAAATTATCATGACGGCCGTGTTTTTCGTACTGTTTTTCCTTATTGCTCTGAATTTTTTTAAAATATCTGTTGTTAATAATAATAAATATCAGGCTATGGCTAATAGTCAGCATTTCGGCTCAATAACAATATCAGCTCACAGAGGCTCGATCTTTGACGCTAATGGGAATGTTCTTGCCAAGAGCGCAACAGTATATAAGGTATTTCTTGATCCGTCAATGTATAAAAATGAACTGGAAGAGCTTCAAAAACGTATAGACAAGAGGAATGAAGACAAAAAAAACGGCGACTACAAGCCTGAATATGATGAAAACGGAGTAGAAATGAATGCTCTTCCCGAATCTGCAAACGCTTTCACTGAGCAAACGGTGGCTTTTTTGTCGGAAAAACTTGCTATTGAGCCGGATAAGGTTCGTAAGGCTATGGAGGAAGATACACAGTATAGTGTGCTCCAGGATCAGGTCGAAAAGCCTGTAGCAGATGAAGTACTCAGCTTCTTTAACAAATACGGCTTTGTTTCGTTGGCAGTAGAGGAAGATACAAAGCGCTATTATCCACAGTCAGAACTGGCAGCGTCTGTTATCGGATTTACCTCTGCCGACGGAAACGGAATGTACGGCGTTGAAGCATCCTATAATGAATACCTTTCCGGTATTGACGGCAGAACGATCTCTGCAAAAGATTCAAACGGAAACGAACTTCCGTACAGATATTCCAAGACGTATGACGCCAAGAACGGTGACGATGTGTATCTGACGATAGATATGAACATTCAGTATTATCTGGAACAGCATCTCCAGGAAATGGTTGAAAAATACAAGGTCAAGAACAGGGGCTGCGCTATTCTTATGAATGCCAAGACCGGCGCTATATACGGCATGGCACAGTATCCGAGCTACGATCTTAATAATCCGTATAAGATCTCTGAAGATAAGGAAACTGCAATAAAGGCACTGAAAAATGAGACGGAGGCTGACAAGAAGCTTGCCGAGGAACGTGAGACACAGTGGCGCAATAAGAATATAACCGAAGTATATGAGCCAGGGTCGGTTTTTAAGGTGATAACAAGCGCTGCGGCTTTTGAAGAAAATCTCATCGATCTTGCAAAAGATTCATTCTATTGCTCCGGAGCTGTCAAGATTGAAGGTCATCCCGAACCGATAAAGTGTCATAAGCATGAGGGTCACGGAGCGCAGACATATCAGGAAGCGCTTACCCACTCATGCAACCCTGCATTTATGGAAATAGGAAAGCGGCTTGGCATTGAGAAATTTTCATATTATCTGGATGCCTTTGGCATTGACCAGAAAACAGGGATCGACCTCCTGGCAGAAAGTGCAGGTATCATAAAAGAAGCCGATGAAATGACGAATGTTGACCTTGCGGTAAATTCTTTCGGACAAGGCGAGACCATAACGCCTATAGAGATGATAACATCCTATTGTGCGGTAATAAACGGCGGATATTTGCTACAGCCATATGTGGTTGACAAAGTTGTTGATAATGACGGAAACATCGTTTTCAAGAACGAGAGAACCGTGCGCCGTCAGGTAATATCTGAGGATACTTCCGCAACCATGAGAGAGGCTCTGTTTAACGTGGTAAACGGCAACGGCAAGGGCAATGTTTCTATAAAAGGATATTCTATCGGCGGAAAGTCCGGTACGGCAGAGCGTCTGAGCGCAGGAGATATGAAAGATGAATACGCAGCTTCTTATGTCTGCTTTACTCCTGCTGATGATCCTGAAATAGTTCTTCTTGTAATGGCAGATATGCCTGACAAGGAAAACGAGAGATATTACGGCAGCGTTGTTGCTGTTCCGACTGCGAGAGATATCCTTACCGATGTTTTGCCTTATCTGGGCATCAGCCCTGAATATACCGACGAAGAACTTGCAAATCTTGATGTGAAGATACCTCTTCTGGAAGGTCCCCTTGATGATGCTAAAAGAACGCTTGAAGGTCAGGGTATAAAGTATGAAGTTATCGGAAACGGTATTGAAGTAGTCGCACAGTCGCCGATAACGGGAAAAAGCGTTGCAAAGGACGGATGCGTATATCTGTACACCGAGCCGAGCCATACAGTTGAATACACAACTGTTCCGGATGTAACAAATGGTTATCTTGACTGGGCAAATGAACAGCTTACATATTGCCAGCTCAATTACGTGGCAAAAGGAGCTATGAGAGATGAGGCTGTTGTAAGCAGTCAGTCGATAGATCCTGGTACTCCTGTTCCGATAGGAACTACTATAGAGCTGGAACTTACCGTTTACGACAGCGGAGACTGATACAATATTACAGAAATTTATTTCTGTAAATACAATTTATGATTTCTAAAAGGAGTGATTTGATTGAAACTATGCGATCTTCTTGAAAATAATGCGGAAACAAGGCTTGGTAACATTGAAATAAGTTCTGTTACCGATGATACAAGAAAAGTAACGGATGGGGCTCTCTTTGTCTGCGTTAAAGGCGGAAGCTTCGACGGGCACGATTCGGCTGCTGAAATGCTTGAAAAAGGCGCTGCTGCCGTAGTATGCGAACATGATCTGGGACTTGGCGACAGACAGATTCTCACCAACAATTCACGTGCGCTTTACGGAAAACTCTGCGCTGCATGGTTCGGTCATCCTGAACGGGAACTTAAAATGATAGGAGTCACCGGTACTAACGGCAAAACTACTATTACCAATGTAATCAAGTATATCCTAACAGCAAATGGTCATAAAACCGGTCTTGTGGGTACGATCCAGAATGAGATCGGCGATAAGATCCTTCACACCGACAATACTACGCCTCTTACATATGATTTTATGGCTCTGCTTCGCCAGATGGCTGATGAACACTGTGAATACGTGGTTATGGAAGTCAGCTCATTCGGACTTGTCCAGAACAGAATAGGAAGCTCTCATTTTGATATAGCTGTTTTCACAAATCTTACTCAGGATCACCTGGATTATCATAAGGATATGGAAAATTACTATCAGGCAAAGAAAATGCTTTTTAATATCTGTGATACGGCGATAATTAACGATGACGACGAGTACGGAAGAAGGCTTTTTGAAGAAATAAACTGTGATAAACTCAGATATAGTGTGAAGTCCGGTACTGATTTTTACGCTGATGGCATAAAGATCAAGGCAAGCGGTTCGAGCTTTTGGTTCTGTGACAGTCATAAATCCTATCTGGTAAAATCACATATGCCGGGAGCTTTCAATGTTTCCAATCTTACCGCTGCAATGGCTGTATGTCTTAAAGCCGGTCTCAGTATTGACAGCATTATATCTGCTGTTGAATCATGCGTGGGAGTTAAGGGAAGATGCGAGGTTATCCCGACAGATACTGATTTCACGGTTATCTGCGATTATGCTCATACACCGGATGCAGTTGAGAATATTCTTTGCAGTGCCCGTGAGTATACAAAGCACAATCTGATATGTCTTTTCGGCTGCGGCGGAAACCGTGATGCAGCCAAGCGTCCGAAAATGGCTGCGGCTGCGGCTAAGTATGCGGATAAACTGATAGTAACATCTGATAATCCAAGAAACGAAGATCCCGAAGCAATTATCAGCGATATACTGATGGGACTGAAAGACAGCAGTGTTCCTTATGATGTTGTGACGGACAGAAAGGAAGCTATCTTCCATGCCTTGAAAATTGCGGAAAAAGATGATATAATAGTTCTTGCAGGCAAGGGACATGAAGATTATCAGATTCTTGCAGGCATGAAGCATATTCACTTTGACGAAAGAGAGATTGTCCGTGAGGGTCTGGAATTACTGCGCAGTGAGAAGTAAAGGCAATACCTCAGTTAATAATAAGGTAAAGAAAGGGAACGCATAATGTCTTATTGGATAATAAATCTTGCGGTAACGCTGCTTTCATTTGTAGTTGCCGGAGTATCGGGAATTTTTCTTATTCCTTTTCTCAGAAGAATAAAATTTGGTCAGCCTATAAAAACCGAGGACGGGCCTAAATGGCACGCCAAAAAACAGGGAACTCCCACAATGGGCGGATTCATGTTTATTATCGCCTCGGTGCTGTCGGCTATGGTCGGATATTGGATCTACAGAATCAGAGGCGGTATTGATGTTACCTCCGTGGCTGTCTGGCATTCGTTCTACAGAATGCTGAGCGTTATAGTTTTTTCTGTTTTATTTGGATTGATCGGATTTATCGACGATTTTACCAAAGTCGCCAGAAAGAAAAACGATGGATTGAGCCCTATGCAGAAAATTGCACTTCAGACGGTATTTTCTGTAGGATTCCTTTTTGCACTGTATAAGTTCGGCGACGGTTCTACAAGGATAAACCTCGGATTCTGGCAGACGCCGTCATTGGGAATTTTCTACTACATAATTATGATTCCCGTAATAATTTACCTGACCAACGCCGTTAATCTTACCGACGGTGTGGACGGACTATGCGGGTCTGTGACGTTTGCGGCAATGCTGATCTTTACTGTCTGTTGCGCTATTCTCAGGGAAACAGAGCTTTCACTTTTTACTATGGCTCTTGCAGGCGGATGTCTGGGTTTTCTCATATGGAATCTCAATCCGGCAAAGTGTTTTATGGGCGACACTGGTTCAATGTTCCTGGGGGCAGCCGTTACCGGCGTGGGACTTGTTCTCCACAATCATCTGCTGCTGTTTCTTACGGCTCTTGTGTATATTATTGAAGCGCTTTCGGTTGTTATACAGGTGTCGTATTTTAAGTATACAAAAAAGAAAACAGGCGAGGGTAAGCGTATTTTCAAGATGACTCCTATACATCATCATTTTGAGATGAGCGGTTTCAGCGAATATAAAATAGTTATAACTTTCACGCTTGCAGGCATTATTTTCGGAATTCTGGGAATAATAACCCTGCTTTGAATGATTATCGGCTGACTATATGACCTCCGGCAGCTCCGGAGAAAAGGAAAGGAGAAACGGAATGGCATCAGGCAGACAAAAGAAACAAACGACCTTCAATCAGCTATGGAAAACCTTTGTGGGTGAAGGCAGAAACAGTGATCTTAGCCTTTCCTTTTTTGCTTACGTAATGATACTTCTTGTGGTTGGTATCGTAATGATGTCATCCGCAAGCTATGCCTGGGCATACAGCGAACATGGCGGTGACGGTCTCTATTATGCGAAAAATCAGGCAAAAAATGCGGTGATTGGGTTTGTAGCTCTGATTTTCTTTATGAAAATGGATTATCACAATCTTAAAAATATCAAGCTTCCGGTTTTAAAGAAGTTCAATATAGCCGGACTTCTTTATTTCCTCGGCGCAGTCCTGCTTGTTATCGTATTGTTTTTCGGAAGTGACGAAGGCGGTACTATGGGGGCTAAAAGATGGCTTTCTCTTGGTTCGTCGCTGAGCTTTCAGCCGTCTGAGGTAGCAAAGCTTGCAATTATCATATTTTTTGCCTACAGTATGGAGCGTGACGGCAAGAAAATGGACAATTTCCGTGTAGGAATCGTAAAATATGCCCTGCTTATGGGAGTATATGCATTTCTGTTGTTTCTGGAACCTCATTTGTCCGGTATCATTCTGGTAGCTTCGATTTCAGTTGCAATGATACTTTGCGGCGGCGCAAACAGGAAACAGTTTCTTGTTCTGGGGGCTTCGGTTCTGACAGCAGCAATAATAATCATTGTCGTTCAGGCAAATATTCCCGGAAGCTATGTTGCAGTCAGAATAAAGTCATGGCAGAATCCCTTTGCTGATGTGCTCAATGATACGTGGCAGACTGCAAATTCAATTATAGCCATTGGTTCGGGCGGACTTTTCGGTCTTGGTCTTGGGAATTCACGCCAGAAGTATCTTTATCTCCCTGAGACAAAAAATGACTTTGTATTCCCTATCGTTTGTGAGGAACTGGGATTTATCGGGGCGTTGGCTATAATTCTCGTTTTCTTTCTTCTCGTAGTTGAAGGATTTTCGATTGCAGTGCGCTGTAAAGATCGTTTCGGAATGCTTATTGCTGTAGGAATCACAACACAGATCGGCATACAGACTATACTTAATCTGGCGGTTGTAAGTAATCTTATACCGAATACGGGAATCAGTCTGCCGTTTTTCAGTTACGGCGGAACAGCTCTTATAATGCAGCTTGCAGAAATGGGAATAATGCTGAATATTTCTCAGCAAAGATACTATCCGGAAGAACACAGGGCAAAGAAGAAAAAAACTGTTTATAAACAGAAAAAAACTGTACCGGATGGAAGAAAATCAGCATGATGCATTATGAGAACAGATTATCAGAACTAATATGAGCCTGTTTGTGATTTTTTTACGCAGTAAGAGACAGAATATGCCTATGAAAAAATGAACAGGCTCTAAGAAAGGTGAAAATATGAAAGTACTTATCGCCTGTGGAGGCACGGGAGGACATATCAATCCCGGACTTGCTATTGCAGATATAATTAAGGAAAAATATCCCGATGCTGAATTCCTTTTTGCAGGAACGCCAAGGGGAATGGAATCCAAGCTTGTGCCGAAGGCAGGCTACAGAATTGAAACTATTAAGGTCGCAGGATTCCAGAGGAAGATATCCTTTGAAAATATCGGAAGAAACGCCAAGGCTCTTGCGTATCTGGCAGTTTCAGGAAAGCGTGCAAAGGAGATAATCAAGGGATTTTCTCCGGATATTGCTATAGGCACGGGCGGATATGCCGCCGGTCCGGTAATACGAAAGGCAGCAAAATTGGGTATTCCCACTGCTATACATGAACAGAACGCTTATCCAGGAGTTACAAACAGGCTTCTTTCAAAAGAAGTTGATTACGTTATGCTTACGGTAATAGAGGCTCTGAAATTTATGGATAAGAGTAAATTTGAATACAGCGTGACGGGACTTCCGGTAAGAAGCAATATTAATACTATCAGTAAGACAGATGCAAGGAAAAAGCTGGGATTTGACAACAGTTTCACGATCCTGTCTTTTGGCGGAAGCCTGGGGGCAGGATGCATAAACGATACTATGACCGAAACCATAAGGTGGCACGTTCGGAACGGATTGAAGATCAATCATATTCACGGCTACGGCGGTATGGGAAAGGAAACTTTTCCAAAAGCAATGGAAGAATCTGGAATTCCGCTGAAAAGCAGCCGTTTGCGCATAACCGAGTACATAAACGATATGGATGTATGTCTTGCGGCTGCCGATCTGGTGATTTGCCGTTCCGGTGCATCGACTCTTGCAGAACTGGAAGCGGCAGGAAAGGCTTCAATACTTATTCCTTCTCCTATTGTGGCAGGAAATCATCAGTTTCACAATGCTATGGTGCTCGGCAAGGCGGGAGCTGCTGTTGTCATTGAGCAGAAAGATGTTACAAATGAAAAGATTATTGGTGAGATAGAGCGTCTGTATAATTCACCGGACACAATTGAGATAATGTCGCAATGTGCTGCTGATCTTCATCTCAGCGATACAAATGAACGTATTCTTACAGTAGTTGAAAAGCTGTTGAAAAAGCGCAGCTAAAGATTCACATATAATCTGCCCGCAGCATAATATACAAAAAATGCTGTGAGGTGGTATAATGCAGAAATTGATTATAAACGGCGGCAGACGTCTCAGAGGAGAGCTGTCACTTCAGGGCAGCAAAAACAGTGCTTTGCCCATAATGGCAGCTTCACTGCTTTGCAGAGGAGAGTGTACGCTTCACAACTGCCCTAAGCTTACTGATGTATACTCTGCCGCAAGAATACTTAACTGTGTGGGATGCAGATGCAATTTTTCGGGAAATACGGCTGTTATCGACTCGTCGGTAATAAGTGAAACGGTTATTTCCGAGGCTCTTATGCGTGAAATGCGGTCTTCAATTATTTTCATGGGCGCAATGTTGGGCAGTACGGGAGAATGTTCCGTAAGCGTACCGGGGGGGTGCGAACTCGGACCTCGTCCTATTGACATGCATCTTGCTGCACTGCGGAAAATGGGTGTGGATATCCGTGACGGAGGCGGCAGAATAATATGCAGAACGCAGTCGGGAAGCGTAAGGGGGGCAAGGATCTCTCTTTCGTTCCCGTCGGTGGGGGCAACGGAAAATATCATTCTTTGCGCCGTTACGGCGGAGGGCGAGACTGTTATCAACAATGCAGCAAGAGAACCGGAAATTTGCGATCTATGTGGTTTTCTTAGAGCTTGCGGCGCTGATATTTCCGGGGATGGAGAAAGCAGGATAGTCGTCAGAGGCAAAAAAAGGCTTCACGGCTGTGAATACCGCATTATGCCTGATCGTATAGCAGGAGCTACTTATCTTTCCATGACTGCTGCGACACGGGGTGAGATCATACTTACAAACGCCTGCGTCACCGAAATGGAACCGTTCCTGTCAGTGCTTGAGCAGACGGGGTGCAGTATATATGCAAGAGACGACAGGATCTATCTGCGGAGCGGGTCAAGACTAAAAGCGGTCAGGGATAGGATACGGACAATGCCTCATCCAGGATTTCCGACGGATGCTCAGGCAGTGCTTATGGCTGCGTTGGTAACGGCTGAGGGCACAAGCGTGTTTGAGGAAAATATTTTTAACTGCCGTTATCGCCACACTGACGCTTTGGTAAAAATGGGTGCAGATATACAGGTTCTGGGAAAGGCGGCTATTATAAAAGGAGTTCCGTCACTGAGCGGTGCGGCTGTTGAGGCAACAGATCTTCGTGGAGGTGCGGCAATGGCAGCAGCAGCTCTTTCGGCAGAAGGGACATCGGAGATCAGTCGGATATCTCACATAGACAGAGGTTATGAAAAAATTGAAGAAGCTGTCAGAAAACTTGGCGGTGATATGATCCGCATCTGACAGTATATGGAGATAATATGAAAGACGTTGAGAAAAGAAATGTAGAGCGGAATAACAGCCGCAAACGTACAAGACGCCGAAGTCGTTGGAATAATCTTTACGGATTGGCAGTTGTGCTGATAGTACTTACGGTGGGAATTACAATTAGTTATACATTTTTGTTTAATCTGAATGAGATACGAGTCTCAGGAGAATCTGATATGTACTCCGCAGAGGAAATAGTCAATGCGGCAGGCATAGAAAAAGGTGATAATCTTCTGAGACTCGATACTAAAGAAAGTGAAAAGAAGATATTGGACAAGCTGCTTTATGTTGAAACTGCAAAGGTTAGCAAGAAATTTCCGTCCTCGGTCGAGATTAAAGTGACACGATGTATTCCTGCGTACAACGTCTTTTACAATGACGGCAGCAGTGTTCTTCTGGTGAGCAAGAAAGGAAAGATACTTGAAAATAGCAGCAGCTCTGATGTATCAAACGGACTTCCTTCAATTTATGGCTATGATCCGTCAGTCCAGACTTCCGGAAAACTGATCTCAACAGAAAACGAGCAAAAGAAAGAAGCGTTTGACGAACTTATAGCCTGTCTTGGAACGAAAGGCGACAGTGATATAACTGCCGTTGATATGACAGATGAATTCAGTGTAAAGGTTACTTATAAGAATGGAATGATTTTCCGCATGGGAGGATGCAGCGACATTGAATACAAGCTGAATCTTGCCGAAAGCGTAATGCAGGATGAATCAATAAGAGGAAAAAAAGGCTATCTTACAATGATCGGAACTAATCAGTGCAGTTTCAGAATGACTGATGATCCGGTTAATGTTCCCGGTGGGGCAGGCAGTCAGAATACTGGTAGTTCCGAGGAAAACAGTGTTCCGGCAGGAGAGTCTAATCCGGATCAGGAGGCGCTTTTTGAAGAACACAACAATCCGACCAGTCAGACAGAAACTACTTCACAGGCAGATACGCAGCATGAGGATGTTTATGGTCAGACATGAAACGATGATTTGTGAAAAATAACTTAAAATCATGAACGTGTATTGTGAAATCTGCTGAAATTTGAAAACTTTAAATTATAACTTGCAAAAAAGCAGATATTATGCTAAAATAATAAGTGTATTTATAGTGTGTAATCATGTCTGGTTAAATATACAGGATAATACAAGTAGGAGGAGTTTTACAATGTCTGATTTCAATTACGAAGAATCGCTTGAACCCGATGTAAATATAAAGGTCATCGGTGTAGGCGGCGGCGGCGGAAATGCCGTAAACTGCATGGTCGATTCAGGAGTAAGTAATATTGAATATATTGCAGTCAATACTGATGCAAAGGCTCTTAACAAGTCGAGAGCTACCACAAGAATCCCGATTGGTGCAAAGCTTACAAAGGGAAGAGGCGCTGGAAACAAGCCCGAAATTGGTCAGAAGAGTGCAGAAGAAAACCGTGATGAGATCGAGACGCATCTTAAAGGCGCCGATATGATTTTCATTACTGCCGGTATGGGCGGCGGTACAGGCACAGGAGCAGCTCCCGTAGTTGCCAAAATAGCTAAGGAAATGGATATTCTGACAGTTGCCGTCGTTACCAAGCCTTTCCTTTTTGAGAGAGAACAGAAAATGGCTCAGGCTGAAAAAGGTATCGCAGAACTGAAAAAGTATGTTGACTCCCTTATCGTTATTCCGAATGAAAGACTTCTCGTAGGTCTGGACAAGCCACTGACAATGATGCAGTCTTTTGCTCTTTCTGATGATGTGCTTAAAACAGGTGTAAAGAGCATTTCTGATCTTATTGTTGAAGAGGGTTACATAAACCTTGATTTTGCAGATGTATCAACAATCATGAAGGGCGCAGGCTATGCTCATATGGCTATAGGTCACGGTTCAGGAAAGGATAAGGCAAGAGACGCCGCAAATGCAGTTATTTCCAGTCCTTTGCTTGAAACATCTATCTCCGGCGCTAAGAGACTTCTTATTAATATCGCTATGTCCGAGGATATACTTTCGTCCGATGTTGACGCTGCTACAAAGATGATAACAGATACAGCAGCTGACGGCGTTGAATTTATCTTTGGTACAGCATTCAAGGAAGATATGCAGGACGAGATGACCATTACGGTTATTGCTGCCGGATTTGAAGAAGAAGATGCAGATCTGGGAGAAGAAGAGGCTTCTGCTGAAGAAGATGTTATCCAGATCGATAATCCTCTTATAGACGGTCTTGGATTGAATGGAAGTTCTTCAAAGAGTTCATCTGCAAATCAGGATTATGACCTCGACGATATTTTCAAAATGTTGGGCAACTGATGTGATTGATTCAGCGGTTTCTCTTACAGGGAAGCCGCTTTTGTCGTATGCGGATTATTTCCTGCAACATTACCATATGTATAAAATGTCTTTTTATATTAAGTGCACTAAAATCAGCACGAAAATTCTACATATTAATAATTGAAATTTAATATTGAATATGATATAATTATTAAAAGGCATATTATTTCCTTGAATATATTCATACCTCGTTCATTCGGGGGGAAATGGAGTTTTACAATGGCAGAATCAACAATCTTAAGAGAAACTAAAGGTATGCAAAAGGGATTCGTCAAGGAAGACGTTATGACTTACATAGACGAACTTAATTCCAGAATAGTTTCCCTGGAGGACGAAATTAAAAAAGGTGCACCGGCAAATAATGTGGATCAGCAGGAAATTATCAAATACCGCAATCAAGTAGATAATCTTCAGGAAAAACTTAATGCTTCTAATAATGCACTTAGAGCAGCAAAGAAAGAAAATGAGGAACTTCAGAAACAGCATGAATCTGACCAGAACCTTATTAATCAGCTGAAAGCTGGCGGATCAGGCGCAGCAGCTGCTGTGGCTCAGTCCAATGCTCAGACGACTGCGGCTCTTGAAGCAGCAAGGAAAGAAATAGATAGGCTTAAAGCACAGCTTCAGGACAATCAGAAGAAAGAATCCGCAGCAGCTTCTCAGCAGCAGAATGCACAGGCAGCACAGGCAACAGCTGCTCTTGAAGCAGCCAAGAAAGAAATCGACAAGCTTAGAGCACAGCTCAAGGAAGCTCAGTCAAAGCCGGCAGCAGTTCCACAGGCAGCTCCCGCACCGGCAGAACAGGCTGCAAATAATGCTGAACTCGCTAAGACAAAGCAGGAGATCTCAAGACTTACAAGCGAACTCGGCAGCAAAGCAAAGGAAATCGCTGAGAGAGACAAGACTATCGCTCAGATTAATAAAGAAAAAGATGAAGCAGCTTCTAAGATCAAGGATAAAGATGCTGAGATCACTAAGCTCAACAGTGAGATCGTTACACTTAAAGAAAGTGCAAATGATCCCACAGCTCAAATGGGGCTTATTTTTGCAGAGGCTCAGAAGACAGTCAATATGCTGAAAACTCAGGCTAAGACTGAGGCTGACAAGACAATGGCAGATGCAAACGAAAAGGCAGATGCTATTCTCCGAGAGGCTAACTCAAAGGCAGAAAAGACTATTAATGATGCAAATATTACAGCTGAAGCCTGCATAAAGGAAGCAAATGAACAGGCAAAGGCTACTGTCGATGATGCAAACAAACACGCTGACAAGGTAAATGAGATGTCATCCACCGTAAGATCAATGCTTCTTAATGAAATAGAGAGCGTAAATGTTAAATTTAATGATATATCTTCTGTTCTTGGACGTCTCACAAGTCAGGCAACAGATCGTATGAGTGAAGCCCAGCTTATTATTGGCGAAGCAAAGAAATCTGTAGGCTCAGGAGATACAGTAAAGAAAGCAGAAGCTCCGAAGGCTGATTTTAAGGCATCTGAAGCTCCGAAAGTTTCTTTGAGTGACTTGGGTAAGGATAATTCATCATCTCCGGCTGGTGAGGCAGATCCTTTTGCAAGCATTGGTTCAGCAGGTTCGTATGCAAGCAAGAATCATGGATATAATAATGCAGGATCTTCACACAACAGCAAGCCGGCACCTGCACCTCAGCCAAAGCAGTCTCCTTCTCCTAAGAAGAATAACTTTAGTTTCGATATGGAGGCTCTTTTAAAGGCAGCTGAAGAGGAAGCAGCTAAAAATCCCGAAGAATAATTATTTTCAGGATTCCGCATGATCCGGTTTTCCGGGTCTGCGGAAAATCCTGTAATTTACTTCTTTGGAACAGATACGGCCGTGTAGCTTAAAAAGAGCGTTGAATTTCAAAGGTGCTGGTGCAAGTCCAACCGTGGTCAAAAAATAATAAGAGAGGTATATGAAAATGTACGAAGACAAGACATTAGTCTGCAAAGAATGTGGAAATGAATTTATCTTTTCTGCAGGAGAGCAGGAATTTTACGCAGAAAAAGGATTTGTAAACGAACCTCAAAGATGTAAGGCTTGCCGCAGCGCCAGAAAAAATGCTGGCAGAACCGAGCGTGTATTGTATACTGCTGTATGTGCTTCATGTGGTGGAGAAGCGAAGGTTCGTTTTGAACCAAAAGAAGGCAGACCTGTTTACTGCAGTGAGTGTTTCGCAAAAATGAACCAGGCTTAATTGTTATGCCTTACTCTATTGCAAAATGTCTGTCGAAAGATATGGATGGATTGCATTAAAGGCTGGTATATAAGTCGTCTTGGCACAGCCGGGTATATTTCCGGCTGTGCCCGGAGAGGTCATCGCTATTTGCCTATATACTCCACTGGTTAAAGTTCAGATTGATAAAAGGCTGTATCTGTGAGTTTCTGTAGAATTGATTCGGCAGAATGTCACAGGGACAGCGTCCCTTGTTATGCTTGCCTCTGCTGCAAATTATCCGGTAATGTCGGACACTTTGCAGCAGCGGCAAGTATATGTTCAAACAATCGAAAGGATGAATTTAAATGCAGGTTACAAAAGAAACTATTATCGGGGATATTCTTGATGCTGATTTTGAAGTTGCACCCTTCTTTCTTGAAATAGGAATGCACTGTCTCGGCTGCCCCGCTTCAAGAGGAGAATCAATTGAGGAGGCGTGCGCCGTTCATGGAACTGATCCGGATGCTCTCGTTGAAAAGCTTAACATTTATTTTGCTTCTAAGTAATTATGTTCCGGCGTGCTGTGGTCAATGCGGCACGCTGTTATTTTTTGAGAAGGGGTGCAGAAATGCTTGATAACAGACTGAAAATGTGTGCGGAACTTGTTTCGGGACGTGGAACGGCTGTTGATGTTGGCACAGATCATGCTTATCTTGCGGCAGATCTGATTCTTAGCGGAAAGTGCAGCAAGGTCATTGCTTCTGATATTAAGGAAGGCCCGCTTGAATCCGCACGAAAAACTGTTGAAAAGTATAACATATCTGATAAGGCAGAACTTGTGCTGTCTGACGGGCTTGAGAATATAAATCTTGACGGAGTAACGGATATAATAATTGCCGGAATGGGCGGTGAGACAATAATTGAAATACTTAAACCGAAAGTTTATGAGCTTTACGGCGTTAATCTGATTCTACAGCCTATGACAAAGCCTGAAATTCTCAGGAAATGGCTGTATGAATCCAATATTCAGATAAAAACCGAGAAAGCGGCAGATGTAAACGACAGGCTATATACGGTTATTTGTGCTGAAAGCGACATTGAAGCTTATAGCAAACTGACGGAGTCTGAGTCTGTTTCCGGATTTTTTGATGATGATGACGAACTTGGGAAAAAATATCGTCAGATCGAATCGAAGCGGCTTGAAAAGGTGAGCGAAGCTCTTGAAAAATCCGGAAAAATTAATGAAGCTGTTCATTATCGCTGTCTTGGAAAAAGGGTCTCGGAGGGCGCACAGTCTGTGGATATGAATGAGCTGTATGTATTTCTGGATGAAAAATATCCTTTTTCCGCTCAGGAAAAGTGGGATAATTCCGGATTTTTGGTCAATTCTTGCTTTGATTCAGTCAGAAAAGTTCTATTGGCTCTTGATATAACGAATGAAGTGATTGAAGAGGCAGATAATAAAAGAGCAGATGTAATAATTTCACATCATCCTGTGATATTTGAGCCGCTGAAAAAAATAACTGCTGATGATCCTGTCTATAAGCTTATAAGCTGCGATATATCTGCAATTTGTATGCATACCAACCTTGATATTGCACAAAATGGTACTAATGGGGTAATATTGAAAATGCTCTCCGGAAGTTTTGCCTTTTCAAAAAAGCCTGAGCCTTTTGAGGAACTTGGCAATGGACGTAATCTCGGCTGGATAATCGAACTTGATGAAAAGGTATTTTCAGATGAATTTGCTGTTGAATTAAAACGGATCTTTGGATGTGAATATGTTCGCACCTCAAGGAATACCAGAAAAATGATCTCACGTATTGCATTTTGCTCCGGTTCGGGCGGCTCGATGCTCGGACTTGCAAAGCGTAAAAATTGCGATGCCCTTATCACAGGAGATGTTAAGCACGATGTCTGGGTAGCTTCAAATGCTATTGATATCGCTGTATTCGACTGTGGTCATTTCCACACGGAAAATCCTGTTTTATGGGAACTAAGACGTGTTCTTGAAGAAAAATATCCGCAGCTTGATGTTGAGATATCTGAACGTTCGGTTGATCCTGTAATTTATTTCTGAGGTGGAAAAATGAGCATTCTAATTTGTCCGGTTTGCGGAAATGATCTGGATATATCAGAAAACAGTTATATTTGCAGAAATAATCACTGTTTTGATATCGCTAAAAGCGGCTATGTGAATCTTTTGCTTTCAAAGCATAGTGGAAAGTCAATTCACGGCGACAATAAACTTATGCTTCAGGCACGAAGGAACTTCCTGGAAAAGGGATATTATTCCCCTCTTCGTGACGAACTGTGCGCTATGGTAAGTAGAAATTTCAGCGGCGGTGTGATACTTGATGCCGGCTGCGGCGAGGGATATTATACCTCTGCCGTTTATGATGCTTTGCGTCAAGCAGAAGTTCCGGTGGATATATACGGAATTGATATATCAAAAATTGCGGTGGAAATGGCAGCAAAGCGAAAAAAAAATATTACTTACAGTACAGCAAGCGTATTTCATATTCCTGTGCATGATAATGGCTGTGATATGACAATAACATTATTTGCACCGTACTGCGGAGAAGAGTTCAGGAGAGTTCTTGTACCGGGCGGAATACTAATAATGGCGATACCATCTAAGGATCATTTGTGGGAAATGAAACAGGCAATCTACGATATACCGTATAAAAATCAGGTCAAACCCTATGAACTTGATGGATTCCGGCTTGTGGAAAAGAAACGTATTACTTATAGGGCAGCGCTCGTATCAAGGGAAGATATTCAGTCTCTTTTCGCTATGACGCCCTACTACTACAGAACAGCGGTTGGTCAGAAAGAACGGCTCAAACAATTTGACAGGCTGGAAACAACTATGGATTTTGAACTCCTTGCTTATATAAACAGTAAATAATGATAAGTCCATGATTGGATAAATGACCAAATTTATAAAAAGGAATGATTATATGGCTCTCGACGGAGCGTTTATATATGCAGTAAAAAAAGAACTGCAACCTCTCATCGGAGGTCGTGTTGATAAGATCTATCAGCCCTCACGAGAGGAGATAGTTATTGTTATCAGGACAAGGAACGGCAGCAAAAAACTTTATATATCGGCAAATGCCGGCAGTGCTCGAGTGCACGTGACCGATAAAAGCATTGATAATCCACAAACTCCTCCGATGTTTTGTATGCTGCTCAGGAAGCATATCGGCGGCGGACGTCTTATTGATATCCGTCAGGATGGTCTGGAGCGCATATTATTTCTTGATTTCGAGTGTGTAAATGAGCTTGGCGACATGGTGACGGTGACGCTTGCCTGTGAGATCATGGGACGTTGTTCAAATCTTGTAATAATAAGTCGGGAGGGACGCATTATCGACAGTATTAAGCGTGTCGATGCGGAAATGTCACGGGAACGCATGGTTCTTCCCGGTATGAATTATACGCTTCCGCCCCGTGACAGCAGACTGAATTTTCTTAATGCCAGTGACGAGGAAATGATATCTGCAATACGCAGTTCAAATCCTGCGGAACTTTCAAAGGCTCTGATACGTGTTTTCGAGGGAATATCACCTGTTCTTGCACGTGAATGGACATTTTTTGCCGGCAGGGGAAGCCATATCGACAGCGATCTTATCACTGAAGATCAGCTCGGACGTCTGCTTTTTATAATCCGGCGGACACGGGATCAGCTTATGAATGGCGGGTGTTGTTTTTCTGTTGTTCTCACGAAAGACGGACAGTTAAAGGATTTCTCATTTATCCGTCTGTCGCAGTTCGGAACACTTATGTATACAAAAGAAATGCCTTCCGCCTCAGAGCTCCTTGACTATTTTTACTATGAGCGTGACAGCGTTCAGCGAACCAAGCAGCGTGCCAATGATCTTTTTAAGCTCCTGGTGAATCTTACGGAGCGTGTCTCACGGCGAATCGCAGCTCAGCGTGAGGAACTTGCAGGGTGTGCCGGAAAGGAGCATTTCAAGCTTTGCGGTGATTTAATTTCTGCGAATATGTACAGGATCGTCAAAGGTGATGATTCGTTCTCGGCGGAAAATTTTTATGAAGAGGGATGCCCTGTTGTCAGAATAAGTCTTGATCCACGGAAATCACCCTCTCAGAATGCTCAGAAATACTACTCTGAGTATAAAAAATGCATTACTGCTGAGGAAAAACTTACCGATCGTATTGAAAAAGGTGAAGAGGAACTCCAGTATCTTGAAAGCGTTTTCGACGCTCTGACCCGGGCAAATTCGGAGAACGATATTATTCAGCTGCGTCTTGAACTTCGTGAACAGGGCTATGTGAAGTCGGCAGGCGGAAAGACAAAACCTCCGAAAGCTCTTCCGCCGGTTGAGTACAGATCAGGTGACGGATTTACAATACTTGTCGGCAGGAATAATTACCAGAACGATCAGCTTTCATTGAAGTTTGCTGAAAAAAACGATTTGTGGCTTCATACTCAGAGTATAACCGGCTCTCATGTTATTATTGTTTCACAGGGACGGGAGATACCGGATAAAACTATCGAGGAAGCTGCGGTGATCGCCGCCTGCAACAGCCGGGGACGGGATTCAAGTCTTGTTCCGGTCGATTATTGTCTTGCCCGATATGTAAAAAAGCCTGTGGGAGCAAAGCCCGGAAAAGTTATTTTTACAAACTACAAAACTGCTTTTGTCAAGCCGGATATTGAGCTTGAAAAACAATTGAGGGTATAATAATGAATAAGATATTGACGTATGATTTTTTTCGGCGTGATGCTCTGAAGGTCGCTCCTGATCTTGTAGGAAAGATATTGGTGAGAACCCTGGAGGACGGCACAGAGCTGAGAGAGAGGATTTCAGAAACGGAAGCTTACCGTGGTGAGGAGGATAAGGGATGTCACGCTTCAAGGGGCAGGACAAAGCGGACGGAACTTCTTTATGGTGAAAGCGGGGTTATCTACGTTTATCTGTGTTACGGAGTCCATTGGCTTATGAATGTGATAACCGGCGAAAAGGATCAGCCGCAGGGGGTACTTTTCAGGTGTGGAGAGCTCCACAGTGGACCCGGAAAGCTGACAAAATTTCTGAAAATAGACGGAAGTTTTAACGGAGAGAGTTTCTGCGGAAACGAGAAGATCAGGATTGAGGATGACGGCTTCCGTCCGGATATAATAACTGCTCCGAGAGTCGGTATAGACTATGCCGGAGACTATTGGAAGAACGTAGAATGGCGTTTTATATCGAACGGGAAGTGACGGAATGAATATTAACAGTGTTGGATTTCATTCTGTTTATGACTGCGACTACAGGGTTTGTCGGGAAACGGCGAGCGGTCGGTATATCCTTATCCTGACGAAAAGCCGGGGGCAGTTTGAGTTCGGTGGGACTGTCGTTTCTCTTCCTGCCGGAACTGCCGTTCTGTATGGCGGCGGATACGTGCGTAGTTACGGAGCGGACGACGAACCATTTGTTTGCGACTGGATAGATTTTGAAGGAGAAGATGACAGAGAATTTCTGGATTCTCTGGAACTTGAAATAAATCGTCCAATGCGTTTTCATGACACTGATTTTATAAGCGGTCTTATCCGCAGCATTGCATCGGAGTTTTATTCCATAAATGCAAGGCGTGTTAAGATGTTGGACAATCTTATGAAAACTCTTTTGATGAAGCTGAGCGATACAGGAATATACAAGGGAAATGTCCAGCTCTCGTCTGAACCGCATTATAGTTCTCTTATAGACCTGAGAGAAAAGATATATCGTAATCCGCAGATGAAATGGAATGTTGATTCAATGGCTGCGGATGTGAATATGTCAAGGTCGTATTTTCAGCATCTTTATAGTGAAGTTTTCGGGGTGTCGTGTATGACTGACGTTATCAGCGGTAAGATCGAGAAAGCTAAGGAGATACTGAGCGAAACGAGCTGTACCGTGTCGCAGGTCGCCTCAATGTGCGGCTATGATAATGAAGAGCATTTTATGAGGCAGTTTAAGAAAATTGTAGGTGTCACGCCAACAAAATACAGGCATAACAGATAGTGCGCCAATGGATGAGAGGAGAAGAATATGACAGAATATCTGAAAAGGTACATGGAATTAATAAATAAGCGTCTTTCGGATTACGACAGCCGTGAGGAACTTGAAGAAATATTCAGCGAGCACAAGGACAAGATTGCCTTTATGCAGCATGAGCGGATTGTTCATTTTCTGGTAACTATGATGTTTGCCATTATTCTTTCGGTATTCATGACGGCTGTTCTGTTTCTGGAACATCCGGCAATGATCGTGCTTGTTGCCATAATCATTGTGCTGTTGGGATTCTACATAAGGCATTACTACTTTCTGGAAAATACTGTTCAGGAGATGTACAGGGTTTATGACAGGATTCTTGAAGAGCGCAGACAACAGTCAAAGGAGGAAAAATCATGACCAGAAAGGAAATAGCGGCTCTTGCCTGCAAAGAGCTTGAAATAATATACCCTGATATTGACTGCACGCTGAACTACGAAAAGCCATATGAGCTGATGTTTGCAGCCAGGCTGGCAGCTCAGTGTACCGATGCACGTGTCAATATCGTCACTAAAACGCTGTTCAAAAAATATCCGACTCTTGAAGCTTTTGCCAACGCTGATCTACAGGAACTTGAACAGGATGTAAAGCCGTGCGGTTTTTATCATACAAAGGCTCTGAGCCTGA
This sequence comes from Oscillospiraceae bacterium, assembly GCA_021769725.1. GTDB lineage: Bacteria > Bacillota > Clostridia > Oscillospirales > Ruminococcaceae > Ruminococcus. The sequence goes on from JAETSI010000002.1 coordinate 81,908, forward strand.
AAACAATGGCTTCTCAGCTTATTGAAAATTTCGGCGGCGAGGTGCCGTCAACTATGGAAGAACTGCTGACCTTATCAGGAATAGGGCGCAAAACTGCCAATCTTATGCTTGGGGATGTATTTAAAAAACCGGCGATCGTTACCGATACGCATTGCATAAGGATTACCGGCAGGCTGGGACTTACTGACAACAAAGAGCCGGCAAAAGTGGAAAAGGATCTGATAAAGCTTATACCTCCGGAGATCTCTTCCCATTTCTGTCATCAGACGGTGCAGTTCGGCAGGGATATATGCAGGGCAAGAAGTCCTAAATGCAGCGAATGCACGCTCAGTTATTTTTGCAGATATAATAAAAACAATCAAGGGGGAGTGTAAATGAAAAAATTTATAAAAAAAGCAGTGACTGTTCTGACGTCGCTGGCAGCCGCAGCGTCCGTTACAGCGTCATTGGCGGTGTATGCTGATATGACGCCGAATCCGGTCATAAGCCGTAACTGTCCGGCATACGATCTTAGCGGCGAATCCTATTCTGCCAAGCAGGGAAACGACGAGCATTATTTTTCGTTCTGGAACGCAAGTACACCAAATTACCTGGCGTATGATCTTTCAGAAGTTCCGGAGGAGCAGCGCCGTACCGTTATGGCAGTATGGTACAATACAAGTTCCTATGACAGTATCGGACAGTACCAGTCACGAAATATGGAGCCGTTCAGCTATACTATAGAGGTGAATAAAGCTCCCGGCGGAGAATTCCCCGTTGACGGCTGGGAGACGGCTGTTTCGGTTGACGATAATACTCTCAGTTCACGTTAGCACGTTGTGGATATGTCAGGATATAACTGGATACGCATGAATGTTGCATCTTCGGACGGCGGAACAGGCTCCAATGTCAGCATCAATTTCGATGTTCACGATATATCTGACGGTATTTATGACAGTTGGCTGTTCCTTGGGGATTCTATTACCGCAGGCGGCATGAACAACTGCTACGGTACAGGCTTTGCAACCTATGTAAATCAACTTGACTGCCGCTATTTCCCTATCCAGGAGAACGGCGGCATCGGCGGTATACGCTCTGTTGACGGCAGAGAAAATATCGACCGCTGGTTGTCTGTATATTCGGGGAAATACGTAAGCATTGCCTACGGCACGAACGACGCATGGGGAAACGATGGTTCTGGAGCCGAGGCATATTATGAAAACACAAAATACATGATAGACGCTGTTCTTGCAGCCGGAAAGATTCCGGTGCTGCCTAAGATCCCATATTCCACTAACGCAGATGTAAACGGACATCTCGACGATTTCAACGGCATGATCGACAGGCTTTATAAAGAATATGACGGCAAACTTATCCAGGGGCCTGATTTTGAAACATACTTCCGTGAAAATCCCGATGGTCTCAGCGGTGACGGAGTTCATCCGTCCTCAGAAGGATATGACGCCATGAGACAGATCTGGGCGAAAACTATGTATGAAACAGTTTATAAGGCAGCACCGGATGATACGGATCCGCTGTACGGTGATGCAGATTGTGATGGTCAGGTTTTTCTGAATGACGCAGTGCTTGTAATGCAGGCTATCGGAAATCCGGATGAGTACGGAGTGGAAGGCAGTGACCCCAGTCACATTACCGAAGAGGGAAAAATTAATGCCGATGTTTCCGGCAATAGCGACGGTCTTACAAATATGGACGCACTGGCTATACAGAAGTACATTATCCACCTTATAGACGAGCTTCCGGAATAATATACACGCTGCTGCTGCAATTATTCTCAAAAAATTACAGAAAACAGTTGACTATTTCTTGATAATAGGGTATTATAAGTGTAGACAAAGAACAAAGGAGATAGTAAATTGCATTTATTAAAAAAAATCACATGTATTCTTACGGGAGGTATTCTTACCGGAGCGGCAATGGCAGCATCCTGCTACTATTCTTCGGCAACGGTAAATCATGCGAAGTATCCGGTTTTCGGTGTTGATGTATCCAATTATCAGGGAATTATTGACTGGAAATGTCTGGAATCTCAGAATGTTTCATTTGCCTTTATAAAGGCTACCGAGGGAAGCGGTCATGTGGACGAATCTGTCAGAAGAAATCTGAGTGATGCCTCAGAAACAGATATAAAACTGTCGGCGTATCATTTTTTCAGTTTTGACAGTCCCGGAGAAACTCAGGCGGCAAATTTTATTTCTGTCGTGTCAAGGAATGATATAGATATGCCACCGGTGGTTGATGTGGAATATTACGCTGACAAGAAAAGCAATAAGCCTTCATGTGAGGAAGCAGAGGCTATTCTTAAACCTCTTCTGGATGATCTGGAGGAATATTACGGAAAAAAACCAATTCTTTATACTACGCTCCCTGTTTACTGCCGTTATATAAGGGAGAGTTTCGGAGATTATCCCCTGTGGATAAGAAGCGTGAACATGGAACCCGATCTTCTGGACTGGAAATTCTGGCAATACTGTGATTCCGGATGTCTCGACGGTTATGAGGGTGACGAAGAATGCATAGATTTTAATGTCTACAACGGCTCTATGGAAGAATTTATTAAGGAATACGGAGGAGAAAATGACGCCATTTGAACTTAAACCGACTATTAAAGATTATATCTGGGGTGGAACAAGGCTGAGAGACGAATTCGGTATGGAAAGCAATCTTGAACGTCTGGCAGAAAGTTGGGAACTGAGCTGCCATAAGGACGGACTGAGCGTCATATCCGGCGGAGAGTATGACGGAATGACACTTGAAGATTTTCTGAAAGGTCATCCTGAAGCAATACGGAAAGATTGCATGGAATACGAGGAATTTCCTATCTTAATAAAAATTATAGACGCAAGGGAAAATTTGTCTGTCCAGGTGCATCCGGATAGCGAATATGCCCGGAAATTCGAGGGTGACAACGGCAAGACCGAAATGTGGTATGTTATGGACTGTGATGAGGGTGCAGAGCTGATATATGGATTTAAGGAGAAAATTTCACAGGAAGAATTTAAAAGGGCAATAGACGAAAATACGCTTCTTGAAAAGGTGAACCGGGTAAAAGTTCATAAGGGTGACGTATTTTTCATTGAGCCGGGAACGCTCCATGCAATCGGAAAAGGAATTCTTATTGCCGAAATTCAGCAGAGTTCAAATGTGACATATCGTGTTTACGATTACGGACGTCTCGGCGCTGACGGCAAACCGAGAGAACTTCATATCCAAAAGGCTCTTGATGTTACAAGGCTTGAACCGCCGTCTGCAAAGTACGGTCAGCCTGAAATTGTCAGACTGCCGGATGCCGAATGTCGTCCGCTTTGTGGCTGCGAATATTTTTCAACAGCCAGATACGATATTTTTACTCAGTTTTCTATAAGCAATCCGGATGTGTTCTCTCATATTCTGGTTATCGACGGAGAAGCTGATATCTATCCGGGTTCAGAGAACGATCAACTGCCGGAAAGCAGCAGGATCATGCATATAAAAAAAGGCTCAAGCGTGTTTGTTCCGGCAGGAACTGATGCGATTTATATAAAAGGCAGATGCAGTATAATTTTAACAACAATCTAAGGAGGATTTTAAAATGAAATATTATGTAGGAATTGATCTGGGCGGTACAAATATCGTTGCCGGAGTTGTGGACGAAGAGTACAATATCGTTGCAAAGGCAAGCACGAAGACCAACTGTCCACGTCCGGAAAAGGAGATCGCCGACGATATGGCAAAAATGGCTTTGCAGGCTGTAAAGAATGCCAATCTTACAATCAACGATATCGAGTGGATAGGAATAGGAACCCCGGGAATCGCCAACAGCTCTACAGGCGTTATCGAAAGAGCAAATAATCTCGGATTTGAAAATACGCCTATGGTAAAGTATATCAGTGAAGCTATCGACAAGCCTGTTTTTATCGAGAACGACGCCAATGCAGCAGCCTACGGAGAATATGTTGCCGGAGCTGCAAAGGGCGCTAAGAACGCTGTATGCATCACACTCGGCACAGGCGTGGGCGGAGGTATCATTGTTGACGGCAGGATATATGCAGGCTCAAACTTTGCAGGAGCAGAGATCGGTCACACTGTTATCGAGGTTGACGGCGCACAGTGTTCATGCGGAAGAAAGGGATGCTTTGAGGCTTATTCCTCAGCAACCGGTCTTATCAGAATGTCGAAAGAGGCAATGGCTCAGTTCCCTGAAAGTATCATGAATAAAATGGCAGAGGAAAAGGGCAAGGTGACGGCTCGTACATCTTTCGATGCAATGAGGGCAGGGGACAAGGCTGCCAAGGATGTTGTTGATAAGTACATAAAGTATCTTGCTGCCGGAATTACAAATACTATTAACATATTCCAGCCTGACGTACTTTGTATCGGCGGCGGTGTCTGCAATGAGGGAGATCCTCTGCTGCTTCCCGTAAAGGCTCTTGTTGAAAAGGAGGATTTTGCAAGCAATTCTGCAAAGCGTACAGATATAGTGATTGCAAAACTGGGCAATGACGCCGGAATTATCGGCGCAGCTTTTCTCGGCAGAGCAAATTCGTAACGTATAGGATTTATTTGTTGGCTATATGTACAATTTTCCAATTGGTTTTTTGTACATATAGCCAATTTTTTGTCTTGTGATTGTCAATTTGCCTTATTTCTGACACTATATTTATGAATCGATTCAAAGGAGGGATTTGAATGAATGATTTCTCCGCAGATGTCCGACTTGCACAGCAGGGCAGCAGCGATGCCTTTTCAAGGCTCTATGGGACAGTGTACAAGGATATGTATCATATTGCACTATACAGCCTGAGAAATTCTCATGATGCCGCAGATGCTGTCAGCGATACTGTTTTGGATGCTTTCTGCTCCATAAAAAAACTGAAAGATCCTGATTGTTTCCGGGGCTGGATAATGAAAATACTTTCCGCAAAGATCAAACGAATTCAGCGGAATTACTTTGATGTTCCCGGCGAGCTTAAAGACGATACTTCAATAAGTGAATTTGATTTTGAGTCAGTGGAACTCAGAGAGTCAATAGATCGGCTTAATACAGGATCAAGATTGCTGCTTTCACTCTCTGTTTTAGGAGGGTATTCAAGTGAGGAAATTTCAAAAATCTGCGATATAAAAGCAAGTACGGTGAGATCAAGGCTTGCTGCTATAAAAAAGGCTCTGAGGCTTGAACTTACATCTGATATCACCTGAAAGGAGTACAAATATGAGCGCAAACGATGAGAAGGTCAGAGAGATGCTTAATAAAGAACCTGTTCCTCAGGAACTTGAACCTGAGAAGATAAAAATTATGCTGGATGAAAAAGCTCCGGCGAAAAAGAGAAGAAATATAAAGAAAACTGCCGCCAGAATTACGGCAGGTGCGGCGGCTTGTGCCGTTATCTGCGGAACTTCGGTTTATTTTGCAGGACAAAAGAATTTATTTGATAAAGGAAAGCTTGAGTCAGACAGTGAAAGTCGGAAATCAGCCGCATCAACGGTAGAAGGAAACAAACCGCTGATCGTAAATACTCAGGCTGCTTATATGAGCGGAGCGTCCGGTTATGAAGATGTATACAATCTGTATAAGGACGCTGAAAGGAAGTATTCTGAAAATCAGAAAAAAACGTATGATTTTTCATCAACAGGAAGAGAAGAAACAGCGGATATTTATGACGATGCAATTATGAATGAAGCTCCTGTGGCTGCTCCGGAAATGGAAGAAAAAGGGGAAGCGGATTTCGACGGCGAAACAAATGGAAACAGCGTTGCCGGTGGCGATATGGCACAGCCTCCTGTATCTGATGAACCGGTACAGGGTGAGATAAAGGATGCTCCACAGGAAGAACCTACAGAACCGGAATATCAGCCGGATGACGAGGACGAAAACACCTCAGAGCACTCTGAAACATACAATCAGGAGGAGGGCGTTCTTGAGGCTGATATCGTAAAGACTGACGGCAAAAATATATACTACTTATATAATAGTGATGAGGGAAGTTTGTCATATGAGCTTGGATTCAGCGACTATTACTGTGGTACGTCGGCAAAGCTGAATATTGCCTCAATCGAGAACGGAAAATTCACGGATTCCCAGACAATAGATATCGGCGTTGCATCTGATTATGCTTTCGGGGACGGTTATAAGGATACAAGTATGTATGTCAGCGATATGTATCTCTACAACGATATGCTTCTTGTAGTGGGTACTGTAAGCGGAGAAAAGGAGGAGGAGATAAAAGCTCCTTTGCTCGATAGGGTGTTCGGATATGATGAGATCGAGACATACTACAGCAGCAAGAGTGCCGTTTTCGTATCCGTTTACAGCACTGATGAAGATCACAGGCTTATCGACACGTATTATCAGGAGGGATCATACGATGACGTCAGGATTTCTCCGGACGGATATATGTATCTTATATCAAGCTATATAACGCAGGATCTCGGTAATATTGACGAAGATCAGCTGGACGGATATATCCCGAAGTGCGGCGTTGGCAAAAATACGCTCTTTATTTCGCCGGAGGATATTCTTATGCCGGAGGAGGAACTGACAGAGAGTGAAACATTCGGCTGCACCGTTATAGGCAGCCTTGATCTGAATGTTCCGGGAGAGATATCGGCTGTTGATTCAAAGGCTCTTGCCGGATATACAGGGGAGATATACAGTTCTGCTGGTAATCTTTATACAACTGTCGGCTGGGACGATACAGAGATCACACGTATTGCAATTGGCGAGGGAAATATAACCCCTGCGGCTAACGGAAACGTTGAGGGCAGGGTAAAGGATCAGTTCTCCATGAGCGAGTACGGCGGATATTTCCGTATTGCAACTACAAAGGACAGCTATGAGGATGCCACAGAGGAGTACACATGGTATGATGAAAATAATGTTCCGCATACAGAAAGTTATGCAGTTCATTCACGCACAAAGCGTGACAATCGTGTTTACGTTCTGGATATGGATATGAATATTGTCGGAAGTCTTACGGATTTTGGTATTGACGAGGAGATAAAGTCGGTCAATTTCAGCGGCGATACGGCTTATGTTGTGACCTACGAGCAGACAGATCCGTTGTTTGCCGTTGATCTGAGCGATCCTGCCAATCCTACGATAATGGACGAATTTAAAATTCTGGGTTACAGCACTTATATGCAGCAGTGGCAGGACGGAATGCTTCTTGGTTTTGGTGTATCGGCAGACGAGGATGGCATCGAGCAGGGCATAAAGCTTACGATGTTTGATAATTCCGATCCGTATAATCTTGACGCTCTGGACACTTATGAGATCAATCGTGGTGAGGACTACGAGGACTGGATAAGTTCAGTGGCAGTGTGGGAGAGAAAAGCTCTTCTTATTGCTCCCGAGAAGAATCTTATCGGCGTTCCGGTAATGAGAGAAACATGGGATGATAGTGAAGACGGTTTTAATGCAGAAAGCAGCTATGTATTTTTCTCATTTGAAAACGGCAGCTTCGTCTATAAGGGAGAGATCGGCGGCGATATAAACGGATATAATGAAAATGATATATTCTATAGATCTGTTTATGCCGGAGATTACGTATATATTCTCTGCGGAAACAAGTTTGTGGCTGCAAATATTGAAACAATGGAAGTAACTGATGAAGTGATCTTCTGATAACGAAAAACGGGCATCAGATTGATGCCCGTTTAGTTTACTTTTTAAAGCATTTGCGCTCTGAGTTCCTCACCGCTGAGTCTGGAAAGATATGCTGGGGCAATATCAAAAGCAGTCATACAGCCGGTTTTTCCCTCTGACTTCAGTCTTGCAAGAGCTCTTGCATAGCAGATCAGCACGCTGGCAGTAAATTCGGGATTTGATTCAAGTTTAATAGCGTATTCGATCATCTGATGCGTCTTTTCGCCGTCGCCTGTAAGTCCGCTTCTCATAACAAATCCGCCGTGAGGCATCTTATTGTGAACAGCATCGAATTCTTCTTCAGTAATGAAGTTTACAGTAGTATCGTACTGGTCAAAATAGTTTTTCATTGTTTTGATCTCGTTTTCAATAGCGGCAAGATCTGCTCCATCCTCCGGAACGACGAAACATTCTCTTGTATGTTTCTCACGTGTTGAAAGCTCAGGCTGACTGCCGGAACGTACGGCGTCCATAGCTGATTCTACCGGAACAGTATACTGAATTCCTTTTTTTACTCCTTTTACACGTCTGATAGCGTCAGAATGTCCCTGGCTTACGCCTTTGCCCCAGAAAGTATAGCTTTTTCCGTTGGGAAGAATTGATTCGGCATAGAGTCGGTTGAGTGAAAACAGACCCGGATCCCAGCCAAGAGAGATAAATGCCAGATGACCGGATTCCTTTGCAGCCTTGTCAACATTGGTGAAATGTTCAGGAATCCTTGCGTGAGTATCGAAGCTGTCGATAACATTGAAATATCCGGCAAGTTCAGGAGTCTGCTCAGGCAGGTCAGTGGCGCTTCCTCCGCATATTATCATAACATCTATTTTATCTTGCATATTTTTTGCATCTTCAATGCGGTAAACAGGAGCAGTCTCTGTGACAGTCGTTACTGTTTCGGGATTGCGTCTTGTAAATATGCCGGCAAGCTCCATATCATCATTTTGTTTTATTGCAAGCTCTACTCCTCTGCCGAGGTTACCATATCCTGCGATACCGATTCTTACTTTGTTCATATTCTTTTCCTCCTGTATTTTATAAAACTACAGCGTGTTGACATAAGAGTGTATACTCAGTAAACAAGCATTTACTTTATTATATCATACTTGTAAGAAATTGTAAAGAAAAATATGGATACATAAACATCAATTTTGGCATAGGGTAAGAGCCTGTCCACATAGAAAATTCAGCACGTCTTTTCGGCAAATTTTGCCGATGTCCGCATTGAAAAAGTTTACTATACGTCAGTATGTTTTCACTTTTTCGCCTTGCCCTCGTCAAAATTATGTACGAAAATCCGCACATAATTTTTATTTGGACAGGTTCCAAAGGTGGGACGTCTCCCTTGCAAGTGATAGCCAGATATTGATTTATATAATACGTTTACACAAAGTTAACAATTTTTCCACGGTCTTATCACATAAATATTATACAATGAAAAAATAAATTTCTGAAATGGAGGAGTTTTAAGATAACCTTAAAAAACATTAAAAATGGATAAGAAAGAAATAAAAAGATATATTTTTATAGCGATTCTTGCTGTAGCTGTCTGCGTTGTAGTACAGAACTTCAGTCTGATACAAGGCTTTGCTGAAATAGCTGTTAGTGCTTTGAAGCCTTTGTTTATCGGATGTATAATGGCGTACATTTTCAATATCATCATGAATTTTTTTGAGAAGCACTACTTTCCAAAAAAAGATTCCGGCTTTATATATAAAAGCCGGCGTCCCGTATGCCTTATACTTTCTTTTGCTATTGCAATTGCTCTTATTGCTCTGATACTTAATATTATTATCCCAGAGATTGTCAGTGCTATCAAGCTTATTTCAGCGGAGATACCGCCTTTGTTTGTCCGTACAAAAGACTGGGCTCTTAAAAAGTTGGAGGAATATCCGGACATCTACAACGAACTGAGCAGTATTGAACTTGATACAGCTTCAATGGCAGCCAAACTGACAGACGGCGCATTTGGTCTTTTCAGCTCAGTAATATCATTTATAGGCGCTGTAACAGCTACTGTTACAAATATCCTTCTTGGTACAATTTTTGCAATATATCTTCTTCTGCGTAAAGATAAACTTGCAAGTGATGTTCGCCGTTTTATGAAACTCTACCTGAGCGAAAATGCTGGACGCAGGATAAATCATTTTTGTTCTGTAGCACATCAGACATTCACTGGATTTTTTATCGGTCAGTTCATAGAGGCTATAATTATAGGTTCTCTGACTTTTATCGGAGCATCTATTCTGCGGCTTCCCTATGCGGCAATGACGGGAACAATCGTTGGTGTAACGGCACTTATTCCCATTGTCGGAGCTTTTGTAGGTGCAGGTCTGAGTGCATTTATTATTTGTACTGAAAGTCCGAAACAGGCGCTGCTTTTCCTGGTTTTCCTTGTAATTCTTCAGCAGATTGAAACTAATGCGATATATCCGAAAGTTGTGGGATCGTCAATAGGACTCCCTGGTATCTGGGTTCTTGCTTCCGTGACACTTGGCGGGGGAATTTGCGGCATTATGGGCATGATACTCGGAGTTCCTCTGGCTGCAACTGTTTACAAGTTATATTTTGAATATGTCAATCAGTGTGAAAATGAACTTACCGTATCCGTTTCGACGCCTGAAGAAGTTTCTGTCATACTTCCGGAGAAAAACAAACAAGAAAAGGTATCAAAGAAAAAACATTAAGGCAATACCGTACAAATCCGTCAGGTGCGCTTTGTGTGGTGTTGCCTAAAAGGTATATGCTCTCCTTGTGTATTCAGGGAGAGCGTTTTTTGTCAATCTGTTCCATTTTTTGTTTTAATTCGCTGATATTTATGTTATAGTATACAAACTTTGACGAAGAGATTATTTTATCATTGACAATTGCATAATATTAGTATATAATAACATAGGTTAGAGAACACTAATATCATTATGAAAGGATGATTTTTATATGCCTTTGACACTTGCAGATACAGAAAAAATGTATGTAATAAAGAAAATCGGTGGTTCACCTGAGGTAAAAAAACATCTTGAAAATCTTGGATTTGTTGTGGGAGGTACTTTGTCGGTAATCAATGTAATCAACGGAAATCTTATCGTAAATGTCAAGGAGACAAGAGTTGCTGTAAGTCGTGAGATGGCTATGAAAATAATGGTCTGAGGAGGTGTTTTGATGAATCTTAAGGAAGTAAAGATCGGCGGCACTGCTAAAGTGAAAAAACTCACCGGAGAAGGCGCTGTCAAACGGAGAATTATGGATATGGGCATAACAAAGGGGGTTGAAGTTACTGTTCGCAAGGTCGCACCGCTGGGAGATCCTATCGAAGTAACAGTTCGTGGGTATGAACTGTCTATCCGTAAGGCGGATGCTGAAATGATTGAAGTTGAAATATAGGGAGTCTTATCCTTTGTTATGAAATCCTCCCCGGAAGGGGATTTCGTTTTCAAAGATTATTAGCAGAAGCTAACAAAATAAAGCCGTTTACCGGCGAAAGAGAGGTCTGTTAAATGAGTATAAAAATTGCGCTGGCAGGCAATCCGAACTGCGGCAAAACCACCATCTTCAACGCACTTACAGGCTCAAATCAGTTTGTAGGAAACTGGCCCGGGGTTACCGTTGAAAAAAAGGAGGGAAAACTAAAAAAACACGACGGAGTTGTTATTACCGATCTCCCCGGTATATACTCACTTTCACCATATACTCTGGAGGAAGTTGTCGCAAGAAACTATCTTATAAGTGAACGTCCTGACGCTATTCTGAATATTATCGACGGAACAAATCTTGAACGAAATCTGTATCTGACAACTCAGCTTACCGAATTGGGTATTCCCGTGGTAGCAGCAGTGAATATGATGGACGTTGTACGGAAAAACGGGGACAAGATCAATCCTGAACAGCTGTCAAAAGCTATAGGATGTAAGGTTGTTGAAATTTCTGCCCTAAAGAATGAAGGAGTCATGGATGCTGCCGAGACTGCTATTGCAGCTGCAAAATCTGCAAAGTCTGTTCCCCAGCATACTTTTTCCGGCCCTGTAGAACATGCTCTTGCTCATATTGAAGAGGCTGCTCTTCATAGTATGCCGGAAGAAATGCAGCGCTGGTACGCTATAAAGCTCTTTGAACGTGACGAAAAGGCTATAGAGAAGCTTGATCTTCCGGAAAACGTTCTCAAACACATTGAAAATGATATAGCAGCTGTTGAAAAGGAAATGGATGATGATGCAGAATCCATAATCACAAACGAAAGATATGATTATATTTCAAGGATAATTGGAAGCTGTCTGAAAAAGAAAAACAAGGGACGTCTTTCTACATCTGATAAAATTGACAAAATTGTTACCAATCGTTGGCTTGGTTTGCCTATATTTGCCGTTGTTATGTTTCTGGTATACTACATTTCCATGGTGACGGTCGGAACGACTGCTACAGATTGGGCAAACGACAGTCTTTTTGGCGATGGATTTCATTTATTCGGAATCGGAAGCAATGACGCAGAGAAAGCTGCTGAAGAATATGGAAATACTGATGCAATAATTGCAGGCGGTCTTGAATTTGCAGCATCAAGAGGAATAGATGTTTCCGCCGCTGAAGCTGCTATTGATACTGAATCAGATGATTTTGATGCAGATGCAGCAGCAGATCTGCTTAAACTTATAGCTTCTCGCTGCGCAGTCAATGATGAATTTACATATGAACTTGAGGATGAAGAAACACTTGAAGTTACAAAGGAAACCGCTGATATGGCTGAGTTCCAAACCGCAGCTGCTATGTTTGCAAAATATGACGGCGGCGTTGACCCGTCAAGCTATGGCACATGGGTGCCTGGTGTTCCGGTTCTTGCAGAAAAGCTGCTTGGCGATAACTGTCCTGATTGGCTTCACGGACTGATTATTGACGGAATCATCGGCGGTGTAGGTGCTGTTTTGGGATTTGTTCCCCAGATGCTTGTATTGTTCCTGCTTCTTGCTTTCATTGAGGCGTGTGGATATATGTCACGTGTAGCGTTTGTTCTTGACAGAGTTTTCCGCAGATTCGGTCTTTCGGGAAAGTCGTTTATTCCGATTCTCGTAGGAACAGGATGTGGTATTCCCGGAATAATGGCTTCACGTACAATTGAAAATTCACGTGATCGCCGTATGACTATTATGACAACTACATTTATTCCCTGCGGAGCGAAAACTCCTTTTATCGCCATGATAGCAGGCGCTATATTTGGCGGTTCACCGTGGGTTGCAGTCTCTGCATACTTCCTTGGAATGGCAGCTATCGTTATATCTGGAATTATTCTTAAAAAGACCAGAATGTTTGCAGGCGATCCTGCACCGTTTGTAATGGAACTTCCTGCATATCATATGCCTACTCTCGGCAACGTTCTCCGCTCTATGTGGGAAAGAGGCTGGTCGTTTATCAAGAAGGCAGGAACGATTATTCTTCTTTCAACTGTTGTCATTTGGTTCCTGACCTACTTCGGAACAGTAGACGGTTCTTTCCGTATGCTTTCTGAGGATGAACTCGACCGCAGTGTACTTGCAACGATCGGTAAGGGGATCGCATGGATCTTCATTCCTCTGGGCTGGGGCAACTGGCAGTCAGCAGTTGCATCGATCACCGGACTTGTTGCAAAGGAGAATATCGTTGGCGCTATGGGAATCCTCTTTGGTTCAGGTGATACACCACTTTATACGGCTCTCGGAGCGCAGTTTACTGCTGCTGCCGGATATTCATTCATGGTATTCAATCTTCTCTGCGCTCCCTGCTTTGCAGCCATCGGAGCTATACGTCGTGAGATGAACAATCCTAAATGGACGGCTTTTGCTGTAGCATATCAGTGCGTATTTGCCTATATAACTGCATTTGTAATTTATCAGCTTTCTACCCTTTTCGGAGGAACAGTGACAGGTCTCGGAATTGTCGGTGCAGTTATCTCGTTTTTAGTTATTGCTGTAGCTATCTGGTTGATCGCAAGACCATACAAAGAGGCATCAAAGCTTAATATATTAAAGTAAAGGGATGATTCTATGCAATGGATTTTTGGGCTCATTTTTGTTGTACTTATCGTCGGGCTGGCTGTCTTTTCCCTGATTCGTAATAAGAAACAGGGAAAGACTTCCTGTGGCTGTGGTTGTTCGGACTGTGCCCTGAACGGAGAATGTCATAAAAATAATAAAATGAAATAATAGGAAATACCGCATAAAACTTACATTGTTTTGTGCGGTATTGCTTTATACTAATTCCTAACCGAACCCATGAAAAGATTTGGGATTAGTATTATATGTATGCATTTTTTTTCAGAAGTGCCGTGACAGTGCGTCCAATAATTGAAAGGTAATTTATATCAGAAACAGACCATTTCTTAAAACGGCTGATATAGCAGAAAGATATCATTCCCTTGATAACGTTATTTTCAGTCATGAGATACTGAACTGCTCCGCCGATTTTTTGAGAAGTAAGCTGAGCATAGGCATTGTCGTCACGCCCCTCAAGTTCATTTACATTGTCGATAACAAATACGCCTTCTCCCGTAAAACGCTCTGTATAACTGTTTTCAAACAGATATGCAGCGTTTTTTGACTGTGCATTTCCGCAGCTAAGGATAAGATTCATGTCTTTTCCGGCGTAAACGCAGATATCGTCAATGGCAAACTGCGAGCGTATTTGCTCCAAAAGTACGGAAATATCCGGCAGCCTGCCTAATACCAGACTTTCGACAAGTTGTCCCATAAATCCAAGCGTTTCGTTGGAGGGGTCCTTGCGGCTGAGATATACGATCTTGTTTTCAACATCCTTTTCAACCGGGCCGTGCTTTTCAATATCATAAATAACGTAGCGGTTCTGACCTTTTTGCTGCGCTATATACAGCGCCTTGTCAGCCTGCATGAAAAGTTCGTCATAGTCTGAGCTGTCTTTGGGATATGCCGAAACTCCCATGGAACAGGTCAGCCGGAAATTTTCAAAACGGTCAGAAAATGCAAATTCCGTATTTGTTCGTATAGCTCTTAGTACGCCACGAAGGTTTTCTTCGTTCTTTGTATCTTCCAGCACGATAAGAAAACTGCTCCCGCTGATTCTTCCGGCAATTCCATGAGAACCGATTTCTTTTTTTACAATACCGGCAACTTTGTATATTACCTCGTCTCCGAAAAGATGACCATAGCTGCTGTTTATTTCGCTGAAATTATCAATATCAAGAATGACAAGAACCACGGTATATGCAGGGGTTTCAGCAAGGAGTTTTGTTGCAAATGATGTTACGGCACGCTTGTTGAGCAGACCTGATATAGAATCTCTGTTGGCTTCAATAGAAAGATTGATGTCCTTATTTTTCTGACGGGAGCTTACAACAGAGATAATACCGCTGACCTTTCTGCTGTCCGGAGAATCATATCGAGTTATGCCACGAAAAAGGCAGAGTTCTCTTGACTCACCTGCGGTAAGCACTGAGGATTCTATTTCGTAGTCAAATCGGTACACGCCATTTTTTATGTCCCGGCAAAGGTTGTTGAATGTATTGATATACCGTGACTGGATAAATCCTGCCTCAATGGAGTTGTTCCGCCATTTTTCCAGTTCTTCTTTAATAAGAATTATTTCACGGCAGCAGTCAAACATATAAATTTGGATTTCACCGGTTTCAAAGCTGTATTCAAAGGCAAGATCGCTTATAAGACTGAGAATATAGCGATATTCTGAGATTTTACGCTGACGCAGATATGCCAGATTCTCTAATGACAGCACGTCGCTTAAAGAAATGCTGAAAAGCGGTTCTTCACTGTTATGTGACGGCAGTTTTTTTATTGCCGCAAGAATGTATCTTTCAAGACCGTTGACGCCTTTCATGCGGATGACAGTACGGTGTATTTCTCCCACTGACGCTGATTCCAGACATTTAATAATATGCGGATAATCTTTATCGCTGATAGTACGCCGTATAGAGTATATGACATCGTTTCCGAAATAACGGAAAAAAACTTCGTCGGCACTTTGGGTGTGCAGACTTTTATCAACCACAACACGTCCGATTCTGTAGAGCTTTTCAGTAAGGAATTCTCCGGAGATTTCCATGTTTTTCCCTCCATTCAAGTTTATACTAAACGCTATTGCTATATAATTGTAATTGATTTCCAAAGGGGGAATTCCCTACAGTGTAGGGATATGTCACGAAGTGACAGAGGGTATCGGCACTGTCAGGAGCAGAGCATCCATTTAGTCTGCTGTTATTGAAGCAATCAATTTCTGCGAAAAAGAAAATAATGAAGTGTCTGATCGTAATATGGGAATGCTTCTTCTGCAACACAGGTATACAGCGGAAAATCAGGATGCGTTCCGGAATAACTTCTGGTAACGATAAAGTCTGGTATTCCGTCATTTGCGCATTGCTGCTGACTTTTTATCATTTCGTCAAGATTCATGTTGTTGCAGCAGAAATACCGTTGTTCGGGGATAATATCGGCTGCCAGATAGAATCCACCGTCGAGAAAGCCGTAGTTCAGCAGTGAAGGATCTTCCGTTTTGTTTATGAACTCTGCAAATTTATACTGCGGAAGCTGATCCTTTTTGAAGTGCATCAGGTAAGTATTGGGGCTGAGTATGAAAGTTCCGATCGTGCATAAAATCAGACTGGCAGCAGCGGTAAAAGAATGTGAAAAATCAAATCTTTTGCTTATGAAAGAAATCGCTGCTGCACCAAAAATCACGGCAAACGGAGCAAGAATAAGCGAATAGTACCTGTAGCTGAGATGACCGGCAAATGTTCCGAGAAAAGCTGTGAGCATGGATCCAAGACCATAGGCGGCATATTTTTTCTTTCCACTGAGAAGAACAGCAGTAATTCCGGAAACGATCATCAATGATCCAAGAGGAAAAAATCTAAGGGTAAAGACGCATCCGTTTGCAAGATTTTTAAACAGTGATGTTTTTTCTCCGCCATAGACAAAAATATTATTGTAAAAATAAACTTCGGTCATGCTATACAGGGAATTTTTGACGGCAAAATATAATATAATCGGCAAAGATACAGCAGCGACACCCAATACAGAAACGCTGCACATTCTTATTATAGGCATTATTCCGTTTTTTCGGGACAGAAATGCAATGACAAGAAATGCACCGGCGTAAAATCCAAGAAGATTGAATTTAATCCATAGAACGATACCTGAAAGAACACCGAGCTGAAAAACGTTTTTATCGGACATTACTGTTCCATTTTCAACGGTTGGCAGACCAAGTGAAAAAGAGCAGAGAATGATAGGGAGGCAGAATTCTTCAGCGCTGTCGCCATGGCAGAAAGTCTGTGAACTGTAGACGATCATTGCGAATAACGGGACAGACCATAAAGAACATCTTCCCGTAAATCGCCGCATGATACCGCAGCAAAGATATAGAAACCAGATACACGACGCTGCTTCAATAAGAAAAATACCGAAAAATGAACTATCTGAAATTAGTGCCCCGACAGCATGGAGAATGTAAATTATCGGGCCTTTGTGCTCAAACAGATCACGGTATGGTATTTTTCCCTCTATCATGGAACGACCGACCGTCATGTAGCAATTAGCATCAACCCAGTCGTTTGTGGGGTAAAACGGAGAGGATTTCGTGCATATCAGCATGGTGACAAAACCTGTCAGAATGATAAATAAAGTTTCAGAACGTTTTAGTTTCATAAATCATTGTCTTTCGGAATTATTATTAAAGGGCAGCTTAAAGCTGCCCCTTTTTTATTAGAGCCTGTTTAGTAGTTGTACTGTGAGGTTATTCCAAGATATTCCTCCAGGCAAAGACCGCTGTCATGAACAGCTTTTGCCTTTTCTACACCTATATAGCGTATGTGCCATGGTTCGTACTTATATCCGGTAATACCTTCTTTGCTCTTGGGGTAACGGATTATAAAACCATATTCGTGGCAGTGATTTTCCAGCCAGATGGCTTCCGGAGTTCCAGTAAAGCTGTCGTCAATAATATTGCAGTCAATAGCAAGACCTGTCTGATGTTCAGAATGTCCGGGACGAGCCGAATAGGTATCGGCATTTGCCTGACCGTCAATTGCAACGTAATTGTTGTATATCTGTGCCTGATAATCGTAGGAACGGAATCCGGATGACAGATAGATATTGATATTGTCAGCGGCTGCACCGTTTACAAGCTGCTGGAAAGCAGCAGAACATTCTCCGGTAAGTCCGCCCGGATTATAACTTGCAGGCAGAGAATATGTCTTATTGGCAATGAGGACGCCGTCGATGTATGTAACACCGTCGGCTACCGGAACTTCTGGAGCATCTTCGACTTTTACATTTACTTTGGCTTTAACATCAGGATTGGCACTGGAAGCAACTGTAACAGTACAGCTTCCTTTACCTACTCCGGTAATATTACCGTAAGCGTCAACTATGGCGACTGATTCGTCAGAACTTGTCCATATTTCGCCCTTATTGGGAGCATCAGCAGGGAGCATGGTTACAATGGGCATTTTTGAACTGCCTACCGTCAGAGTAACATCATAAAAAGTCAGGGAAATATCGGTTATCTGTGAACTGCTTCCTGAGCTGCCGTTACCTGATGAGCCGTTTGGAACGGTTCCGGATGGTTGACCCGAAACAGGCTTGTCAGAACCGGAAGCTGTATATCCTTTTTTATCTGTAGTGCCGGGAACTGTTTCGGTCTGTTTTTCAGTCGATCCAGTTGTTTCGTCAGCAGAATCTGCCTGATAGGAAGTTTCGGAGGGATCGGAAGAGCCGTCTTTTGTAGGCTCTTCTGTTCCTGATGAAATAATTTTCTTCTCATCGTTTTTCTGATCGACTTTTCCACATGATGTTCCGGCGAATATCATAAGGAAAGCGGTAAGCGCTGCGGATACCTTGACAAAATTGTTTTTCATTATCTCACATCTTTCTTTTGATTTATATTTATTTATTAATAAATTGATATTAATAAGCTTATATTAAGCGTTCATATTCTTTTTAAACGCCAGGAAGTCCTCATATGTTCCTTGACGGTCTATACAGCCGCTGGGAGTGATCTCGATAATACGGTTTGCTGTTGTTTGTAAGATCTCATGGTCATGAGATGCCAGCAGAACAACACCCTTGAAGTTTATCAGACTGTTGTTTACGGCGGTAATACTTTCAAGATCAAGGTGGTTTGTAGGACGATCCAGAACCAGTACATTAGAGCCGAAAAGCATCATCCGTGAGAACATACAGCGAACCTTTTCACCGCCAGAGAGAACGTTTACGGGCTTGTAAACATCATCGCCGGAGAAAAGCATTCTGCCCAGAAATCCTCTGAGATATGTTTCAGTTTCGTCTTTTACGGAATACTGACGAATCCAGTCGATTATTGAAAGTTCGCAGCCGTTGAAGTAAGCGGAGTTATCCACTGGCATATATGATGTAGAGACGGAGACCCCCCACTTAAAAGTACCGGAATCCGGCTGCTCTTCTTCCATAAGTATTTTAAACAGCATAGTAACAGCCTGTTCGCTTTCACCGATGAAAGCAACCTTGTCGTTTCTGCCGAGAGTGAAGCTTACGTTATCCAGTAGTTTTACGCCGTCAACGGTTTTTGAGAGACTGTCAACCTGTAGTATATCTTTTCCAAGTTCTCTTTCTATGTCGAAGCCGATAAACGGATAACGTCTGCTTGATGCAGGAAGTTCTTCAACGGTGAGCTTTTCAATGAGCTTTCGTCTTGAAGTAGCCTGGTTGGATTTTGATTTATTGGCAGAGAATCTTGCAATGAATTCCTTGAGTTCCTTTATTTTTTCCTCGTTTTTCTTGCTTTGCTGCTTTATCATTCGCTGGATAAGCTGACTGGATTCATACCAGAATTCGTAGTTGCCCACGTACATTTTAATTTTGTTATAATCTATATCAACGATATGCGTGCAGACGTTGTTAAGGAAATGGCGGTCATGAGATACTACGATAACCGTGCCGAAATATTCTGAGAGAAATTCTTCCAGCCACTTTACAGCGTCGATATCCAGGTGGTTCGTAGGCTCGTCCAGAAGAATTATGTCCGGATTTCCGAAAAGAGCCTGAGCCAGGAGAACCTTTACTTTTTCGTTTCCTGAAAGGGCGGACATCTGGGAATATAATATATCCTCCGGCAGACCGAGACCCTGTATCAGTTTTGAAGCGTCAGATTCAGCTTCCCAGCCGTTCAGTTCAGCAAATTCGCCCTCGAGCTCGGATGCCTTTACGCCGTCCTCTTCCGTGAAATCCTCTTTGGCGTAAAGAGCGTCTTTTTCCTGCATTATCTCATAAAGACGTGCGTTTCCCATGATGACCGTGTCAAGGACGGTATACTCCTCATATGCAAAATGATCCTGCCGGAGTACGCTGAGACGCTCTTCCTTTGGCATTGCTACTTCACCGGAAGCCGGTTCAAGTTCACCGCAGAGAACACGGAGAAATGTAGATTTTCCTGCGCCGTTTGCTCCTATAACGCCGTAGCAGTTGCCGTTTGTGAATTTAAGATTCACGTTTTTAAAAAGTGTAGTTCCTCCGAACTGAACGCTGACATTGCTTACTGTTATCATGATACCTCCGAAATTATACTCGCCGAATTGGCAGATACGTTATTACTTTCCGTAGATTATTATATCATTTTTTTATCCCGATGTAAAGTATTTCAGAGATTTTTTTCTTTTATTTTGCAATTTCCTTAAAATCAAGCTTATCGTAGATCTCTCTTATTTCTTCCGCAACAGGATCGTCCAGTTCTCCGGTGTTATCGCCTTTTGTCCGTAGCTTGAGCAGCATATTATCTTTATTGTCGATATCTACCATGTAAAGAGAATGCTGTCCGTAATCACAGCATTCGTGTTTCAACTCAAAATCTGCGTCACGGTTAATCGTGACTATCATCGCATAGCAGTCAAGAATAGTATCGGCATCCACCATAGCTACCGGAGAATTTTTATAGTAGAATTCGTAGTACAGTGCATCCACGAACGCCTGATCGTAGGTGATGTTCTCATCTCCGAGCCGTTCCATTGCCTCTTCGATAAGGGTTATGCCGTCCATATCATACTCATAGACATAGCCGTGTACGTCGATAAAACGCCCGTGATTCTGTGGTTCCCATGCGTAGTTGGAATATCCGTCAACAAAAACGATATGATCCTTGGGATAGCTGTCGGTTATGGTTGTGTACGAGTAGTCCGGCAGCTTGTAGACATCAATGATGTTGTCCTTGTTTGCAACACCGTCGGCGACTATTTTGTCAAACCGTTCCTTGACTTCATTTGGCACAAGATATGTTTCACTATCGCATTTCTGAGCGTTTTCTCCGGTTTGGATGGAAATAGCAGGTTCATAGCTTTCGGTTGCATTGTCGAGATCATCATAGCCGTAAACCGTCGCCGTTCCGGAAGCTATGCGGATAAATCCTGCCTCTTTGCTCTTGATAGCTACCGAATACTCATCGTTAAGACCGCTGTTCGGCTTTTCGTAGCCGGAAAAATCCAGATTTTCAATAAATTCCCAGAGTTCTTCGCTGTCCTCTAAATCGCCGCTGTACGTTGTCTGGTATGAATAATCCTCGTCAGTTATCCTGCACCAACCGTGAACGCTGCATTGGCTGAGATCGGCTTCATTTTCCATAGTTCCTATCTGGAAAGCCTGTTCGTTTTTCTTTTCCCTGTCGGATGATTTTTCAATATCCGCATTGCCGCATCCTGCAAGAAAAGCTGTGCATAATAATAAAGATATAATTTTTTTCATAAGATCAGCTCCTTTCTGATTAAGTGTCGAATTTTAATTGAAATGACAATTAAGTCCAAAAAAATTGGCTGTATGTACAAATCTGCAATGAGATTTTTGTGCATACAGCCGGATATCATGAATTTACAGGTAATTTGTCAATAAGATTAAGCAGATATTTCTGAATAGTCAGCGCATCCTGATTAGTAAGACCAGTTCCGGGATCATAAACGTCTGCATTTGTCATGCCAGTTTCGGTTACGGCATTTTCAGATGTTCCGCCAATACCATATATATCGGGATTGCCGACAGCCTGCATTATAAGAACAGCGTCGTTAAGATAGATCTTTCCGTCACAGTTGGTGTCGCCGTATGAGAGGGTATCGTCAGGATCGGGAGCAGAACCGGAATAGTATTCTGTCAGCGAGATTCCGTTGCCGCTTTGTCCCAAGGGGATCTTGTGGTCAAGACTTATGAACTTTCCGTCCTCGTTCTGCCAGAGAGCAGGCTTTACGAATTCATATTTATCAACATCCCAGTCCTGGAAGTCGTTTGTGAGAAGTCCGCCTGTGTCGCCGGAGTTTTCGTTAAAGCACCAGAATGTGTGGTGGATGTGTTTTTCGATCATGTAGTCCCTGAGAATCTGCATCCACTTCTTGTTGTCACCGGTAGGATCATGTGTTTCGTCAATAAAGCCGCCCCATTCGCCCATAAGCAGGGGAGAGATTTTTTCTTCGATAAGGTATGCCCAGGTATCGTACCAGTAATCATCAAGGAGAGTTTGACGGGTGAAGTCTTTCTTGAACCATTCCTGTTCCCAAACAAGGGGACCATAATCGTGGGGGGAATAGACAAGCTGAGACTGATACTTGCCGAGATCAACCGGGAAGTCACGTGCACCACGGAAATTTCCTCCCCACCATGCGCCGTGGAATGCCTGTGCGTTAGGGTCGTCGTAGTGGGCATAATCAATAGCAGGACTGTTCCAGTCCTTGCCGTTTTCAAATTTTGGATAGACCTCGTTTCCCTCTACCATTATAAGCAGATTAGGATTCTGTTCCAGAACGGCTGCGGCACCTCTTTCGGCTGCGTATTTCCAGTTGTTTTCGGCAGTGGAATCATCCCATATAGCCATGCCCTGACCATCGTTCTTGCCGTGGGGTTCGTTTTTAAGGTCGATAGCGATAATGGTATCATCGTCCTTGTAGTATTCCGCAAACCAGGCAAGAGCTTCCAGCCAGTCGTCGGTGCTGTAATTGCTGTCGTACCACAGCGGATACTGATGTCCGTTTGAAGCGGTTGTGGCACTGTGGATGTCGATCATGATTTTGATACCGTTCTCTCTGCACCACTGGACAGCCATGTTCCATATATCAAAGCTGTATTTTGGAGTTCCTCCTTGAACGCCTTCAACTGTAAGTTCCGGATTTTTCCATTCGTTGATTTTTACCATGTATGGGTCGGGATCGTGATTTTTCCATTGCAAAAGAATCTGAGTGGACATAGGTACACGCATAAGATTAAAGCCGTGATCTGCCATTTCGTTGAGCATTTCATGCATATTTCTTGACCAAACGCCGTCAAAGCACTGCGTGGTAACGTTATATCCGAACCAGTTACATCCGGTGAGCCATACCGGGTTTCCGTACATATCCACGATCTCAGCGTTTTCATTTACGTGCAGCCAGTCGTCGTGATATTCATCCGGAGCGGCGGCGTCGGCATGGAGAATTTCGGTTTTCGGAGCTTTTGCGTCAGGAGTAAGCACCAGAAGCATTGCCGAGGCTGCTGCAAGAGCGGTTAGTTTCTTGTAGATATTCATGTTTTTCATCCTTTCTATGAATTTATTTATTATTAATTATATAATATTTTTCAAGAGATGTCAATAAAATGGAGAAAATTATAAAATTTTCCTTAAATATTTCACATCCGATGTGTCATAATACTATCACGGCATCAACAAAGCGTTTTTTACGGACGTAAAGTTCCGGAAAAACAGATTAAAAAATTAATTTTAAGGAGACTTTTAATTATGAAGGGTGAAATGACTCAGAAGGGCAAGGAAGCTCTTGAAAGATTTAAGATGGAATCAGCAAACGAAATGGGCGTAAATCTCAAGCCCGGTTACAACGGCGATCTTACCTCAAGAGAGGCTGGATCTATCGGCGGTCAGATGGTCAAGAAAATGATCGATGCATATAAGATGCAGTAGTTCAGATCATAAAATGGGGGGCGCAGAAATGCGTCCCCTTATTTTGTTATATTTTTATTGTTTATTTTTTCGTCTGACAAGAACTGCCACAAGATCAGGACCAATATTCGAGGCAACTGCTGCGCCGATAGAACCGTACATTTCAGCTTTTCTGCCTGTGCGTTTAATAAGTTCCTTTTCTACCTCTTTTGCAAGAGTCGCATCCTGACCGTGTATGAGCAGATATGGCGTCTGGGGAGTCATATTTTTTTCAACGCATTCCACCAGTTTGGGGACGATATTTTTCTCTCCTCTGATTTTCTCTACAGTTTCTGTTTTGCCGTCGGCAAAGAGAATTATCGGCTTAAGACCCAGCAGTTCCCCGGCAAATGCGGCGGCAGCGGAGATCCTTCCCGATTTTCTGGCATATTTCAGATTGTATGGAACAGCATATATACCGCAGACATTGAACCAGTCTTCAAGATATGCCACGATCTCTTCGGCTTCTGCACCCTTGCGGATCTTTTTTACTGCTTCCATGATCGGATAGCCGTAGAACACCGTATAGCATTTTGAATCGAGGTTGAATATGCGTATTTTTCCTTTAGCGTCGGGATTATTCTCAAAGAAGTCGTTTTTCGCCGTAATCGAATTATTATAAGTGCCTGAGCCTTGGGAATTTATCGAAACGCTGATAATATCCGTATATCCCTGGTCGTAAAGCTCTTTGTAGGCTTCTTCAAAAGTGAGCGGGTTTATCATGGCGTGTTTTGGTATCTCATCGGTCTGCGACATGATCTCGTAGACTTCCTGAGTTGATTTATCAAAGATTTCCCGGAAAGACTGACCGTTTACGGTAAGCGTGAAGGGCAGAACCTTTATTCCGAGTTCGTTAATGGTTTCCAGCGGCAGATCGCAGCAGCTGTCAGTCAGTATCATTATTCTGGACATATTTTAACACTTCCTTTTTTAGGCGGCAGCGCAGGACGACCTGCGTTTTACCATATATATTTAGTGAGTTTTCCTTCACGTGAAAGGTCGGGATAGTCCCACTGGCGCAGAACCTCATAGACTGCAATGGCTGCGGAATTTGAGAGATTCAGGCTTCGCAGTTCGCTGCGCATAGGGATACGGACGCATGAATCCGGGTTTGCATAGAGCAGTTTTTCCGGAAGTCCTTTGTCCTCACGTCCGAATACAAGGTAGGCGTTGTCCGGATAGGTTACGCTGCTGTGAACGGTCCGACCTTTTGTTGTGAAATAGAAAAAATTTCCGTCCCGGTTTTTGTCAAAAAAATCGCCGAGACTGTCGTAATAGGTTATATCGAGCTTATCCCAGTAATCAAGACCGGCACGTTTGAGATGTTTGTCTGTTACTTCAAATCCCAGCGGACGCACAAGATGAAGTCTTGCACCGGTAACGGCGCACGTGCGGGAGATATTCCCGGTGTTTTGCGGTATCTGCGGCTCGACGAGTACGATGTTAAGATTATGCATTTATGTTCCTCTTGAATAAAATCCGATCTGCGGCAGACAATATACGTGCGGATGATCCGCATAATAAACAGAATCGGAGTAAAGTTATGGATATAAAATCTCTTGCAAAGGGAGCAGCAGCCGGTGCTGCGGTAGGTTTTACCTATTATGCTCTGTCAACGGCAACTCCCATGAAAAAATACAGCATCAAGAAAAATGCCGGAAAAACTCTCAAGGCAGCAGGAAGTTTGCTGGATGATATCAAATCGGTGATTATGTAATACCAGTATTTTTCCTGTAAGCCAGAAAACTTTCCAGAATTATAGTTGCTGCTACAGCGTCCACAACAGCCTTGCGTTTTTTTCCTCTTGTATTGGTGATATTGAGGGCGCTGTGTGCGGAGACAGTAGTATTCCGCTCGTCCCAGAGAGTGACGGGGCATCCGGTGAGAAAACCGAGTTTTTCGGCGAAAAGACTGCATTTTTCGGCTCTTTCGCCAATAGTTCCGTTCATATTCTTAGGATAGCCAACTACAATATGTTCAGCACGCTGCTCTTTTGCAAGGGCAGCGGTTTTTTCTATGCATTTATCAAAATCCTTTTCGGATATGACGCAGACAGGGGATGCAATCATTTCGCTTTTGCCGCAAACTGCAATTCCTGTTCTTGCGTCTCCGAAATCAACTGACATTATTATCATAACGTCACCAGGGATTTACTGAGCCGATGATCTCGTTTACCGATGAAATTCCCTTGCTGTCAAGAAAATCGTTAATTTCTTCAACGATCCTCACAGGGGCGAACGGATCGGTAAATATAGCAGCTCCGACCTGAACAGCAGAAGCGCCTGCCATCATAAGCTCAATGGCGTCATGCCCTGATGAAACTCCGCCCATGCCTATAACAGGGATTTTTACCGCATTTGCGACTTGCCATACCATGCGGACAGCAATGGGGAAAACTGCAGGGCCGCTCATTCCGCCCACGTTATTCCGGAGAATAGGACGTCCGGTATTTATGTCGATCCGCATACCAAGCAAAGTATTTATAAGAGAAACTGCGTCTGCGCCGGCGTCCTCAACAGATCTGGCGATATCCGCAATACTTGTAACATTAGGGGAAAGTTTGACTATAAGAGGCTTTGTTGTAGCCTTTCTCACCTGACGTGTTACTTCAGCAGCCGTTTCGCAGCTTGTTCCGAATGCAGCTCCGCCTTGTTTTACATTGGGACAAGAGATATTCAGCTCAATCATGTGTACATCGGTTTTTTCAAGCTTTTCTGCGACCTTAACGCATTCCTCGGCGGTAGATCCGGCGATATTGGCAAGTATCGTCACATCTTTCGTGAGCAGATACGGAAGCTCCTTTTCGATAAAATGGTCGATACCCGGATTCTGAAGTCCTACAGAATTAAGCATTCCTGCCGGAGTTTCGGCTATTCTCGGAGAAAGGTTTCCGGTGCGTCGGTTAAGAGTAGTTCCCTTAGTAGCAATTCCGCCCAGTTTACTGAGAGGAAAAAGCTCCTCGTATTCACGCCCGTATCCGAAAACTCCTGAAGCGGGGATTATCGGATTTTTAAAATCAACATCACAGATTTTTACAGAAAGATCAGCCATTACCAGAGCACCTCCTCTGCGTTGAATACAGGACCGTCTTTGCAGACGTGTGCAAAGTATTCTTCGTCGTTTCTTTTGGTTTTGCACGCACAGCCAAGACAGGCACCTATGCCGCACGCCATACGTTCTTCAAGTGAAATTTCGCAGAAAATATTATTTTTACTGCATATTGCGGCAACGTTTTTCAGCATCGGGGCAGGGCCGCAGGCGAAAACAGCGTCGATTTTCCCGGACTTTACAAGATTTTCAAGCGGCTGCGTTACAAAACCGTGAATGCCTGCCGAGCCGTCATCGGTGCAGAGGATAGTTTCCGCTCCTGTTCCGGCAAAGTCCTCCTGAAGTATGACAGCAGATGCGTTCCTGAATCCGGATATTGCAACAGCCTTTTTTCCGTATATCCAGGCAAGTGGGAGCATTGGCGGTGTTCCGATACCTCCGCCTATAAGGACGACTTTTTCAAAATCCGGATCTATTGTGAATCCGTGACCGAGAGGCGCGAGCATATCAATGACATCTCCTTCGTTGAGACGTGAAATTGCAGAAGTTCCCTCGCCCCTGATCTCAAAAACGATCCTGAGAGAGCCCTTTTTCGGATCAATGCCGCATATAGATACAGGACGGCGGAGAGTAAATCCGTCGGCTCTGATATGTACGAACTGACCTGGCACGGCTATCCGGGCAATTTCGGGGCAGCTTATGGTAAAGCTGTATATATTGCGTGCTATAGCCGCTTTTTGTATTATAATATATTTTCCCTGAGTATATTTCATATAAACCTCCTGTTCAAATTAATTGCTGTATACATTATAACATATTCTTCTTGTTTTGACAAGGCTTTTTAGAAGCTTTATATGGCAACAGTATTCACTTTTATGGGAATATGTCTTTTATTTCGTTGTTAAAGGAAACATATTCCGTCTGATATCCGATATAATTTTTCAAAATGCTCTTTTAAGGGTATTTTGAAAAATTAATAATGGGTTTCCAAAGGGGATTTATTCCCCTTTGGCAGGGGGTAAGGGTGACAGCGTCCCCCTATAAAAGTAAATGCTGCTGCTTTTATTTTATCCGGCTTGACAATCCCTGTTTTATAATGTATAATAATACCATGACAAACTGAAAGGAGCTGTATATCAATGCGTTCAAAGGGAACAAAGACTATCGCCGAAAACCGCAAGGCACGCCATGATTATTTCGTTCTTGAAACTTATGAAGCCGGAATTGAACTGGTCGGAACAGAAGTAAAATCCATTCGTCAGGGAAGCGTGAATCTAAAAGATTCCTGGTGTTCTATTGACAAAGGCGAACTCTGGGTAAAGGGAATGCATATCTCACCGTATGAAAAGGGGAACATTTTCAATCGTGATCCCATGAGAGTAAGAAAGCTCCTTATGCATCGCCGTGAGATCAATAAGCTTTTCGGCATCGTCAAACAGGACGGTTTGTCGCTTATACCGCTAAGCCTTTATTTCAAGGACTCAAAGGTAAAAATGCAGCTTGGACTCTGCAAGGGTAAAAAACTCTATGATAAACGTGACGCTGCTGCAAAGAAAGACGCAAGACGTGAAATTGAAAGAAATATGAAAATAAGATAACAAAAGCGCAGCTTTACGAAGCTGCGCTTTCCTTTACTTGTTGCCGTCGATATTATCATTGTAATATATATCCCTGTATTTTGCCGGTGTGACGCCGGTATTTTTACGGAATACCGTCGTAAATGCACTTTGAGTGCAGAATCCCAGGGAAAGTGATATATCAAGAATGGAAAAATCAGAATATTTCAGCATATTTTTTGCTGTAGTTATTTTTGCTTGAGTTATATATCCCTTTACCGTATATCCGGTTTCTTTCAGAAAAAGCCTTGAAAAATAGCTTGGATTCAGTTTTTCTTTCTTTGCGAGTTCCTTGAGAGTTATCAGCTCATGAAGATGATTATAGATATAGTCTATAGACCGTCTTACGTGAATTGATATGGCGTTTGTCTTTCTCAGCTCCCTCATGCGTCCGGCAAAATCAAGCTGCATTTCCTCCAGCAGATCAATTACTTCTTCCGTGCTCGTGCAGCAGTCCGCTTTTCGGATGTAAATATCTGTCAAAGTATATGCTACGTCCTGTTCCATTCCTGCCTCAACGCAGAATCGTGCTATAAGCGCTCCGGCTACTACAAGATGATAAATGGTATTTCTGATTGGATCGTCGGAAAGAACCCCTTTTCCATCCTCAAAATTTCCTTTTATTTTCTCGAAATTCTCCCTGACTTTTTCTACGTCGCCGCTGCGTATAGTTGCATAACGTTCGTATTCCGTGTGGATATCCGTGCGGATAAAATTGCTTTCTTTATGTATAAACAGTCTGTAGTTAAGATCACGATTGGTATTCATTATTCTGACCTCCGGCGATAAAATCTTTAGTAGATAATACCATACTTTTGCAAAAAAAGCAATACTTTTGATATAAAAAAACTCTTTGCCTGATTATAATATAGTAAATTAATCAGGGAGGAATATTTTATGTCAAAAATTTCTGATATGACCGAGGGCAAAGTTTCAAATCTTATACTTGCATTCTTTTTTCCCATGCTTGTTACAAATATGCTTCAGCAGCTTTATTCGATCGCTGATACGGCTATAGTTGGAAAAGGGTTGGGTGACGACGCACTTGCTGCTGTCGGTAATATGTCCTCGTTGACATTCCTGATAATAGGATTTTCACTGGGACTATCAAACGGTTTTTCCGTTCTCATTGCACAGAGCTTTGGTGCAAAGGACTACGCTAAAATGCGGCGTACCACCGCTGCTTCGATCAAGCTTGCTGCTGTAATAACGATCGTACTTACTGCCGTCAGTGTTTTGTTTCTGAAATCTGTGCTGAAAATTTTGCAGACGGACAGCACGATTATGAAAGACAGCTTGATATATGGTTATATTATTTTCGGAGGTCTGGCAGCTGCTATCGCATATAATATGTGTTCCGGAATATTGCGTGCGCTCGGCGACAGCCGCACACCGCTGACTGCTATAATTATTTCCACTGTTATCAATATTTTCCTGGACGCTTTCTTTATATTTGTTTTGAAAACAGGCGTTGAGGGAGCCGCCGCCGCAACGGTTTTTGCACAGATAATATCAGCTGCCGTTTGCTATTCAAAGCTTCGCAAACTGGATATTCTCCGTCTCAGCCGTGAGGATTTCTCGTCAGATGTACGTCTCAGCGCAGATCTTCTGAAAAACGGCATTCCTATGGCTCTTATGAATTCAATTACTGCTGTAGGATGCATGGTTATTCAGTATTTTGTCAACGGTCTTGGAGTTGCTTATACATCAGCATATTCCGCTTGCAGTAAATTTATCAATATGTTCATGCAGCCTGCCTGCACCGCAGGATTCACCATGTCATCGTTTACAAGTCAGAATTACGGAGCACAAAAATACATGCGTATAAAAGAAGCTCTTCATGTCTGTCTGACTATTTCATTTATATCTTATCTGATATTCGGATCTGTTATGGTGTTCTTTCCAAGGCAGATTTCGGCTCTGATGCTCAACGGAAATGAGCAGATCGGTCTTGCAGCTCAATATTTGCCTATCAGCGGTGTTATGTTGATATTTGTAGATTTCCTCTTTGTTTTCAGAAGCGGAGTGCAGGGGATGAGTTATCCGCTTATTCCAATGTGTTCAGGAATACTTGAAATGGTACTGAGAATAGGAGTTATTATTATATTTGTTCCGACGGTTGGCTTCACAGCAACCGCATGGGCTGAGGCAGCTGCATGGTTTGGAGCAGTTCTGCTCAACGGTGTGGCATTCGCAGTCATTCTTCGTAATAAGACCGGAAGTGAGAAATTTTTGCGGGCAGGAAAAAAACTCAGGAGCGTATAAAAAAACCGCACATTTCTGTGCGGTTTTTTATAATAAAATCAATGATTCCCAAATTTAAACGGGATTATTTTAGATAACTTGAAAATTCGTCCAATTCATCCAATGAAGCGGGGAATACCTTCCAGCCTTCGCCTTTCATTTTTATAAGTACGCATTCCATATAATATTTCGTTCCGCCGGTTTTGAATTTGATCTTGTATTCATAACCTTTCTGAATTTTGACCTTTTCGTCTATACCTGCCATGGTACAAAGAAAATTGTAATATTTTTCAATATTCCTGCAATCCTTTGATTTGATTTTCTTGCCGGTTTTTACGCCAAGAAAAGAAGGATTTCCCTTGATTTTGATTTCCCGGGAACTTTTTTGTATAGCACTCTTACAGGTATCGTACATATCGTCTCTGTCTTTTATAAGCTTTTCCGGAAAAGCCATTTCAACTGCATCGTCGATATTTTTTCCGCTTACGATTGCTTTTCCAAATTTTCTCGCCTGCATATATGATGGGGCAAGTGTGATTAATGCAATTGCAAAGATCGCCACAAGCACAATTACGGTGATTATAGCAACCCTTGACGGTTTCTTTTTAGTTGGTACTACCGGCGGCAGCGTTTCAGGTGTTTGTCCGTACTGTCCATATTGTCCTTGCTGTCCGTATTGCCCATACTGTCCAGTAGTCTCTTCGGATGTACCCGAAGTGTTGTTGTCTCTGATATCGTCCATAAAAACCTCCTTAATATTTGCAGAAATCTGCAAATTGTATAATAATATATAGTTTATCACATAATTGTCACAATGTCAAGGAAAAAACAAAAAAAATCCGGAGTTTTTACACTCCGGATAAATTTTTTATTAATCTAAATAGTCTTCAAGATCATCAAGATCATAATCGCCTCTGCTCTCCAGAGAATCAGCGCTTACCGGAATGACTTTCCAACCATCGCCTTTTACCTTCACAACGCAAATCCTATTCGTTCTGGTGTCCGTATCACCGTCTTCTTTAATCTTCATTTTAACCTTAAACTCATAACCCTTTTTTACTTCTATATCGTCATCAACATCATATTCTTGAGCCTGAAGCTTGAAGTAAAGTTTAGCTCCCTTAAGTGCTTTGCTTTTAAGCTTATTGCCTTTTTTCACGCTTTTGATTTTAGTTTTTATGTCTTCATCCTTCAGGTCTTCAATACTTTCTTCAAAAATGTCTTTATCATCGTCAAAGTCGTCGCTGTCCTTGTACTCCTTGTAAGCGTCGTCAAGCATTGTGATCTTTGTAGTCTTCTTGAATCCGCTCTTTTTTATTACATTTTTAGCATACTTGTTAGCCGCACCCTTTGCGCCCATATGACCGCCCAAGAAAACAATGACGAGAACGATAACGATAACAGCAATAACTGCTCCGATAATAGCGCTCTTATTCTTCTTTACGTGCTCCATAGCGTCGTTAAATCCGCCGTCAAGAGGATTGCCGGACTGTGCAGGCGCCTGCTGTGCTCCGGGACAAGCGGGATTCGGGCATGAACCTCCGTCGGGATATTCTGTTCCACAGTGTTTGCAAAATGCCATAATAATTGACCTCCATATTTTTATTTCGTGATTATTTTATCACAAAATTTTCACAATGTCAATATGCTGCAGCCACATTTCCCGATATTCAGGGGATTTTCAGCAGTTTGCATAAAATAGAGATTTTTATCTGCGTTAATTAGCGAAAATGACATTTGCAATAGAGGCGATTATAATACAGGCTGACTATACATATTTCCAACCTGAACGGAAATAATATAACGTGTTCACACAATAGTGATTTTACAGCTATTACATTTTCAAAGAAAGGTGATCTTGCAATGTGCAGTGATGATACAAAGATTTATGTTCCCGCAGAGCCTGTTCCGGTGAGCATACCGGAAAACGAAACTGAGGACGTCAGGATCTTTTCCGGCAGATTGTCCCCAGAAGGCTGAAAAACAGGAAAA
Source organism: Oscillospiraceae bacterium (assembly GCA_021769725.1). Taxonomy (GTDB): domain Bacteria; phylum Bacillota; class Clostridia; order Oscillospirales; family Ruminococcaceae; genus Ruminococcus. Next base: position 114,350 of record JAETSI010000002.1, read on the forward strand.
AGAATACGTTTACAATTACTATGCTTGCTCCGGGAGCTGTATTAAGCAGCAGCGACATGAACATTCCTATAAGAAAGCTGACAACAGAGACAGTTCCCGCCGTAAGCACGACTCCACGGAAGCTGCGGCATATACGCATCGCCGTCAGTGTGGGGATAACTATAAGGCTTGAAATAAGCAGCGCTCCCATCATCATCATGCCCAGCACCACGGTCACGGCGGTGAGGACGGCAAATATCATATTGTATACTCCTGCATTTACGCCCGTAGCACGTGCAAAGCTTTCGTCAAAGGTTACTGAAAATATTCTGTTATACAGGAAGATAAAGGCGGCTATCACTATTGCAGAAAGAACCACGCTGAGAATAACGTCGCTTTTGCTCATAGCGAGAATACTGCCGAACATATAATGGCTGACATCGTTTGTTATGCCTGCTTTTGAGGACACGAGAATACCTATTGACAGCGCAGTTGTAGAAAACAGTGCAATGGCGGAATCTCCGCTGATTTTGCTGTTTTCACTGAGCCGGAGCAGTATAAATGCTGCGATTACTACTACCGGGAGCGCAACTTTCAATGGTGCAAGATTCATTACAGCAGCTACTGAAAGAGCGCCGTAGCCTATGTGGGACAGTCCGTCACCGATCATTGAATACCTTTTCAGAACAAGGGTGACGCCCAGCAGTGATGAACATATAGTTACTGCCAGTCCTCCGATAAGAGCCGGAAGAAGGATTGCTCTGAAAAATTCTGGTGTAAACATTAATCTGATATTTTCCGTCATGGTTTAATCTCCTAAAAATCTGCTGCTTATGTGGGAATTTGCGTATTCTTCCGGAGTACCGAAAAAGCTGTGATCCCGGCTGCAAAGACAGAGAATTCTGTTGGCGCACTCCAGTGATCTCACTACATCGTGAGATACCATTATAATAGTCATGCCGTCGTTTTTATTAAGATCGCCAATAAGCTGATACATTTCCGATGTGGCAGTGGGGTCAAGTCCGGTAACAGGTTCGTCCAGGAGCAGAAGCTTCTTTGCGGCACACATTGCTCTTGCCAGGAACATCCGCTGTTGCTGACCTCCTGAAAGTTCACGGCAGCTTCGGTCTGCAAGGTCTGCTACGCCGAGACGTTTCATGGCATTACGGGCTGTTTCTTTTTCTTTTGAAGAATAAAACGGACGCAGTCCTCTTCTGCCAAGGCAACCTGAAATCACTACTTCTCCAACTGTTGCCGGAAATCCTGCCGCCAGGTTTGTATGCTGCGGAAGATAGCCTATATCAGCTGTTTTAAGTCCATTTCCCAGAATTATTCTTCCGCTGTCCGGAGCTTTTATTCCCAGCAGACATTTCACAAGCGTGCTTTTGCCTGAACCGTTTTCGCCGAGTATACAAAGGTAGTCTCCCTCGTTAAGAGAAAAACTCAGTCCTCTGAGTACATCAGATCCGTCGTAACTGGCATTTAATTTGCTGCATTCAAGTATTTTTTTCACGAAAGAGCCTCCTTTAGATTTTTCAGATTTTCATACATAAGATCAATATAAGTCACGCCGCTGCTGAAATCATCTTTAGAAACATTGTGACAGGAATTAAGCGGAAGCATTTTTGCTCCTGTTGCGTCACAAAGTTTTTCCGCAAGTTTTCTGGTTGAAAATTCAAGATAAAATACCGTATCGGCGTTATGTTCCAGTATTTCGTCGATAAGGAACGCCATAGTATACACCGACGGCTCGGATTCAGAGCTGCATCCGCTGAATGCCGCAAAATATTCAAGATCGTATTCATGTGCAAGATAGCGGAAAGGAAATCTGTCTCCGACAATTATTACTTTTTCACCGGTATTTTCTGTGATTTTACGGAAATCGCTGTCAAGCTGCTCCAGACGTTTGATGTATTCTTCAGCATTGCTGCGGTAGAATTCAGAATTTTCGATGTATTTTTCACAAAAAGCGTCCTCGATAGCTTGAACGCATTTTACGGCGTTTTCGGGGGATGTCCAGATATGACCGTCGGCATTATTTTCATTTACTTTACTGTCATGTTCATGCTCGTCTTCACTGTGGTGGTGGTGATGGTCGTGACCGTCGGGGGAAGCTCCCGCAACTGCCTCTTCTTCAAGAAGTTCCGCATAGTCGAAAAGACGTATTACGGTCATTGAATCGTTGTCAACAGCCTCAAGAACGCTGTCCACCCAGACTTCGTCCTCGCCGCCTATACAGATGAAAACGTCGCAGTTCTGTATCTCCGCTATATCCCGTGGAGTCGGCTCATATGAGTGAGCCTCAGCGCCGGTGTTTAGAAGCATAGTGATATCGGCTGTATCTCCTGCAACAGCTCTTGCAAAATCATACGGCGGAAAACATGTGGTGACAACGGTAATCTTTCCATCGTTTTTTTTCTGTCCGTAAGCGCAGCCTGAAAGAAGTCCGGTCGTCAGAACGGCAGTCATTACAAGGAAACATATTATACGTCTCATTCGGCATCACCTCGGCAGTCGGAACATACGCCGTAGAATACTGTCATTGAAGTATCCACGGAAAATCCGTGATGTTCCAGAATATGGCGGCTCACATCTGAAAGATGTGCGCAGTCTGTGTGGATCAGTTTGCCGCAGCTCTTGCATTTCAGGTGAAAATGCTGATGACATCCGCCTGCGCTGTCAACATACTGATAGCAGGCGCCTGTTTTGCCGTCAATTGTATACCGGCGGACAATGCCCTGTTCCACCAGCCGGTCAAGCTGGCGATAAATAGTTGCTGTTCCTACCGGTGTACCCTCAGCTGCCAGATATGCGCTTATTCCGTTAACGTTGGTGTGCTCGTCCTTATTTGAAATCAGGTAGGACAGAAGCTTTTCTTTTTGTCTTGTATTATATCCTGAATCTTTTTTCATACTTTTCTCCGAATTTGAAATTGATTTTCATTTTCATATTGTATCACAGTTTTTATCAATTGTCAAGTGCTGAGTGCAATTATTACAAAAACAATCAGGCAAGATGCCTGACTGTTCTATGTGATAATTTTATTCTTTTGCTTCGCTGAGTATTTCACCGAATCGTATGTAAAGTTCTTCCGCCTTGTCGGATGCACTTGACTTTCCATAATAAACTGCATTGCAGCCATCCCGGAATTCGTCAATAAGGTCATCATTCTCAAAATATGGACTGATTATTGACAGCATATCGGTATATTCCTGCATTTTAAGAAAAGCGGTATACTGCATTCCGTTCAGCATATCGTTGCTTTCAAGAAAGTTCTGTGCCGAATCGCTGAGAGGAATTCCCTTTTCAATCCCCTGAAGTTCTGCCATTTCAGGAGAGTTCAGCAGAAAATCAAGAAGCATGGCAGATTCCTCTGGATAGCTTGTATTTTTGCTTATTGCATACATTGTAGCTGGCTTTGCATACCATCCGCTGCCGGAGACTGTATCTTCCGTGTGCGGATAATCGGCTGCAATTATCTCAAATCCATTTTCGACAGCGCCGTCACAGTATGCTGAAGCATCACTGAGCCATGCCATAGTTCCGGCATATTTTCCGGAAGCAACTTCCAGACGGTCGTAATACTCCACTTGCGGAATAACTTTTTCATCCACAAGTCTTTTATAGAAGTTCAGCATGAGCTCTATATCGTCCGGAGTGAATGATAGCTCACCATTCATTGTCATAAATTGTTTTCCCGTGACCTGTTCTGCATAACTGGTAATAAAGAACCATGATGATTTTGATGTCATAGACATAGGATAGCAATCGCTGTTCATGACCTTTGCCGCCCGGAAAAGATCTTCCCAGGTCTCCGGCACTGACAGTCCGTATTTAGTGTAGATAGTTTTATTGATGTACATTGTCTGAGTATTCAGAGCAATTGGCACGGCGTTGAGCTTTCCGTTCTGCTGTCCGTAGGAAAGTTCGTCAATGCTGAAATTTGTAAGATCTACATAGTCATCCAAACTTTTGAGATCGTAATAACCGCTGCCGTCTGGAGAATGTTCCTGAAGCCATGAATAATTGATCTGCATAACATCTGCTTCGGTGCCGGAGACCATTTTTATATCGTATCTTGACTTGTATCCCGACCATTCAGAATAGCTGCAATTGACCTTTATATCGGGATGAAGTTCTTCAAATTTGTCAATGGCCTCAAGAGTGTATTCATTGCGTACGTCGTTTCCCCACCAGGAGAGTGAGATCTCCGTCTGCTCTTTTTTATTGTAGGTGATGTGGTGATTGCCGCAGCCTGTGACAAGAGTAAGGGTTACAGCAGGTATCAATAATAGTTTCCGTTTCATTTCAGCTCCTCCGAATAAATGGTGTATGTATCTTTTCCGGAACGCTTGGAGTTGTAAAGAGCCGAATCTGCGCATTTATAGAGAGTGCTGAAATCGCTTCCGTGTTCCGGTGAAAAGGATGCGCCTATACTTACTGAGATCTTATAGTCGTGGTTGTCGCCCATATATTTGTTTCTGAATGCTCCGCATAGTTCTTCGCATTTCTTTTTTATGAGTTTATGGCAGTAGTCGTCACTGATAAGTGACATTCTCATTCCAACGCAGAACTCATCGCCGCCAAGACGTCCGATGAAGTCGCCGCTGCGGAATACGGCTCTGAGAACATCGCCGACGTCTGCAAGTACTTTATCGCCGTTATCGTGACCAAGGGTGTCATTTACGTGTTTGAAGTTGTCTATATCAAGTATTATCAGCGCAAGTCCGCTTCCTTCATAGGGCGAAGCAAGAGCATTTTCAATAGTTTCTTCAAATGATCGTTTATTCATAGTTCCTGTAAGCTGATCTATATGGGCTTTGCTATCCAGTACAGCCAGCATATTGTTTACGGGATTGGAGATCTTTTGGGACAGGAAAATGCTTAGCAGTATGGCAAGGATCATGGCTGATATTCCTACTATAATTATGAAGATCTGGATCTCGTTTTTTTCTTTCATGATTATCCCGGTAGGTACAGAACAGAGCATTTGCCAGTTGTCGCCGCAGTCGCTCATTGTAACGAGGAACTTGTCATCCATTACGGTTGAGGCGCTTACGTCTTCAATTCTGGAGCGGATAGAATCAGGGAGTGTTCCGCCGATTTCTTCAATATCGGATGAGTAGATTATACCGAAATTGTCGTCAATGAGACGGATAGTTACATCGTTTGTGCTTTGTGAATGTTCCAGAACATTTTTTAATTCTGTGGCATATAAAGAAATGACCAGAACAGCATTTTCATTTATTTTTTTGGTGTAGTAAATGCGTTTGTAGTTGCCGTTATATCCGGTTTGCCAGCCATCGTTAGTTCTCGGTCGATTGATAAAGGATGAGAGATCGGTATAAAGATTTTCACCAAAGAGTTCCTTTGTACCGTTGGAGATTTTGCCGACTATATGATTATTTCTGTAGACGATACCGAAATCCACAAAATTTTCCATAATGCACAGGTCAAAAAGCTTGTCTGAAATTATCTTTTCTGTTTGCAGAGACTCATAGCTGTTGTTGTTTTCGGCTATCGGGTCATACATATATACTTCTTCGGCAGCGAATACGAGAGTTCCCATAGTTTCCATACGCTTCAGATAGCTGTCAACGTTCATCTGCATTTGCACGTTAAGCGAAGAAGTCATGTTGCTTACTTTTGTTTTTAATGCTCTCCCGGTTTTGTTTACGGTGAGAGCTGTTATGAGAACGGTAATAAGCATGATTATTGCGGCATAACCCAAGATCATGGAGCGCTTCAGCCAGCTTATTCTTTTTATTTCTTTGTCATGTTTTGCCGGCACTATGTTCACCTCCCGAGGATCAAAAAGTGCTTCTGTTTTTATTTATATAATTATACCATATTATTCAATAAAAATCAATGCTTTTTAGACTTGATTTACAAGATGTTAACAAAAAATACCGCACAGAGCAGTAGATTCTGCTTTGTGCGGTATTGTATCAGCTGACAATTTTTATAAAAATTACTTAATCCATTTTTTCAGTGCTTTAAGGAGCTGATCGAGGTCGAGAGGCTTTGCGATATGTTCGTTCATACCAGCGTTTTTAGCGGCGGCTACATCCTCTGCAAATGCGTTTGCCGTCATTGCAATGATCGGCACAGATTTCACATAATTGCCCGGCAGTGTCCGAATAGCTCTTGCTGCTTCATATCCGTTCATTATAGGCATTTGAATGTCCATGAAAATTATGTTGAAATAGTTTTCTTCTGCATTGCTCATGATATCGACAGCTTCCTTGCCGTCCTTTGCGTATTCTACTGAAAGTCCGGTCATTTCAAGGATTTCTCCAGCTATTTCAGCATTCAGGAAATTATCTTCAACCAAAAGTGCACGTCTGCCGCTGAAATCCTCATTGGAGAAGATCTCAAGATCGGAAGCGCATTTTTCATTTTCATTTTCGCCCGTGAGTTCATGGAACAGGTGTATCATTCTTGACTTGAATAGAGGCTTTGAAATGAAAGCGTCTGCACCTGCAGCTCTGGCTTCAAGTTCAATATCAGACCAGTCGTAGGCGGAAATAATAATTATGGGTACATCTCTGCCGACCAGCCGCCGTATTTCTCTTGTAGTCTCTATTCCGTCCATTCCGGGCATTTTCCAGTCGAGGATAACTGCAAAGAAATCGCTGCCGTTTTCATGATGCTCTACAGTTTTGTTTACAGCATCCTGTCCATTGAGCACCCATTCTCCCCTCATGCCAATTTCTTCAAGGATTTCGCAGGTATATATACAGGAATTTTCGTCATCATCTGCAACAAGGACGGGAAGGTCAATAAATTTTTCAAAAGATGTTTTTTCGTCTTCTGATTTGAGCTTGAGGAAGATATTAACGGTGATTCTTGTTCCTACGTCAGGTTTGCTTTCTACATTTATAGTACCGTTCATCATCTGAATGATGTTTCTTGTAATCGGCATTCCAAGACCAGTTCCTTGTATTTTCTCAACACGTGCGTCATCCCGGTTGCGTGTAAACGGTTCAAAAATATGCTTAAGATATTCCTGACTCATGCCAATTCCGTTATCTTCAAAGATAAATTCATAGCATCCGACTTTTGGCTTGTTGGTAGATTTTTCAGTAATATACAGATTTATCTTTCCGCCTGCCGGGGTATACTTGATAGCGTTGCTCATAAGGTTCATGAATACCTGCTGTATGCGCTGGCTATCTCCGATAACGTGCTCGTGTTCTATACTTATAACAGAAACGTTCAGTTCGTGTTTTTTAGCGGAGACTTCCGGTTTCGACATTGTAAGAAGATTATCGATAAGCTCCGGGAGACTGAATTCATCGTCCTGAAGTTCCATTTTGCCTGATTCGATTTTCGACATATCAAGCACTTCGTTGATTATTCCCAGAAGATGTTTTGAAGATATGGTTATCTTGGACAGGCAGTCAACCAGACGTTCCCTGTCATCAATGTGAGTGCCGGCAATGGCGGTCAGACCGATAATTGCGTTCATAGGCGTGCGTATGTCATGGCTCATATTTGCAAGGAAATCCGTTTTTGCAGAATTAGCGATGTTGGCCGATTCGTAAGCTGCTTTCAGTGCTTCCTGCTGTGCAAGTTCCGCCTGCTTCTGTTCTTCTATGACGGTTCCGGCTACAACGGCAGTAACAGCGTTGCCGTTTTCGTCACGCTCGGATACGACAACGGTAATGCTGCACCAGCCGAATCTTTTTCTCCGGAATTCAATGGTACAGTAGTTTTTGTTTTTGAGACGCCGGTTGATATTGCCTATATCAAAGAATTCTTCCAGTCTTTTTTTGTCTTCGTTTTCAACAAAGCTATTTACATATATTTCCGATAATTGCTGATATGTACCTCTTTTATTAATTTTCAGCGCCATATCGTCGTACTGTTTGAAAGCAATATATTCATGATCTTTGAGGGAGAAAAGATAAAGTTCGGAATATATTTTTCCGAGAGATTCAATTATTGCCTGATACTCTCTTTTTTCCTGACGGCTTGATGTAACATCATAAATTGCAAAGCTTACATGGATATGGCTGTAGATCTTGAAAAGCAGTGTCAGTACACGATAATATTTGTCGGATGACGGAACGTGATATTCGACTTCAAAGATTGTCTTGCCATTTTCATAAGCTGTAATCATCTTTTCACGGGATTTTAAGGTATCCAGAAAAGTACATCCGGAAATTATTCTGTCTTTATGGAACCATTTATTCATCAGATCCTCGTATCTTGCCGGAACGTTTATACCGATTTTTTTGGTAATGTTTGTGTTGTCAGCAAAGAAAACATGATTATACAGCCATCCGTCGGTAAGATCAATAGTGAAAATAGCTTCGCTGCTGTACGCAAGAGCGTTGCGGTACTGGCGGCGTTCCTCTTCAAGTCTTTTTTCCATAAGTTCCTGTTGGGTTATATCCGTTATGGAACTGAGAATAAGCTGTTTTCCATCAAAAAGATTGAGGAGTTTTGTGGTTGTTTTGAATGTAAGGCGTCCGTTTGGTGAGAGTGAATGGAATATGTATTCAACCTGGTCACCGGGTTCCCTCAAACTTTTTACAGCGTCACGTATTTCCGGTATATCGGCAGGATCTATTCTTGACATTATATCAAGACTGTTTTCTTTTGATTCTGTCTCGGTATCTGTACTAGTTCCAATAGAACTGAACAATTTTTTTGCTTCATGGTTCATGATAAGTATTTCACGTTCCGGCAGGGTATATGCAAGAATTCCGCTGCCCAGTGATTCAGCCATTTTCGACTGTATGGACAGTGCGGTATTGAGCTGCCGGTTTCTGTCCTCAAGTTCCGTGATATCCTGCATTATGGCATAATAGAATTTCTTTTCTTTTGTTTCATCAACGATAAGCTTTCCTTGTTCAATGACCCATTTTACGCTTCCGTCTTTGTGAATAACACGGTATTTTACATTATATGTACCGTTTTCACTGATTTGTCTTTTTATTTCGGCAAAAATTGTTTCTTTGTCGTCTGCATGGATATTGCTTGTTATGTCTTGTGCAAAATTATCCATAAATTCATCTACAGTATATCCCTGAAGTTCAGCTGCCCCCTCGCTGATGTAAGCGTAGCTAAGATTTGAGTCATCATCGGCATTAATAATTTTAAGTCCTCCGGAAATACCGCTGAGAATGGTATTTATCCTAATGTTTATTTCGGAATTGACAGAGGCAAGCCTTTCATTTGCTTCCTGAAGGGCTTTTTTCTGTATGCGTTCTTTTTTTCTGATATCAGTGATATCAGACGCTATTACTGACGCATAGATATGACCTGTTTCGTCGTCCAGATAAGTCAGACAGATTATTCTTATATGAATATCAGAATACGGAGAATAATATTCCGTTATGGAATTGGTAATGCCGTTTTTAAAGTTATCCAGAAGTCCTTTGCAGGTAAAATTCTTTCTCATGGATTCGTCTACAAATTCCGGCTTGAAAACATCTGTATATTTTCTGAGAAGTTCGTCAAAGCTGACCGGAACAGTGCAGTTAAGTTTACGTACTATGTTTATTCCGTGAGCTGTGACAAATTCTTGATGGATAATTCCTTCGGTGACATCAAAGAAAAAGTTGAATTCGCTGTTGCTGACCAGGGCATCCCTGTAGGTTTTTTTCTCCATGGCAAGAGAATTTGTCAGATGTTTCTGAGTTGTTACGTCTAAAAGCGAACAGAGGATGTATTTTTGTCCGTTGGCAAACTGCAGAAGCTTGATGGTCGATTCAACGAATATTATTTTACCGTTGACTCTGGCTTTGTATGCCGACTGAATTACATCTCCTATCGCCTGAGGTGTGTTTTCCGGACTGAGAATGCGCTTACGATCTTCGGGAATGATCTTTTTTCTGAGAAAAGTTACCAATGTATTTAGTGCATCCTCGCTGTCACTGCATCCGATAATATTTTTTGCGGCATCGTTGACGGCAAGGAGTTTGTGATCAGGAAGAGTATAGGCGATAACTCCGCAGTTTATAGAGCCGATGATCTCTTTCTGCATATCACGGCTGTCTTTCATATCGGCATGGCTTATGAGAACTTTTTCATGTTCGCTGCGGTTATACATTGCAATTCCGATAAATGAACCGAGAAGAGAGAGGGAATCGGCAATAAGCCTTGTTATGTCTTCCGGAGCGTTATCAACTCCGATGAATCCGGACAGAACACCATTAATGGTGATAGGGGCTTCGATAACGCTTTTTATGTTTTGCCTTGAAAGAATATCATACATAAACGGGTCAGATGATTTTATTTTTTCTATATCAGAAATAATAACGCAATCTCCTGCGCTCAGCGGCGATATCCATGTAATATCTTCCTTCTGGATATTTTGAAGAGTGTCTTTTTCCGGACGAACTCCGGGAGCGCACCATTCGACGGTATTTGAATAAAGTCCGTCGGATTCTTCAAATATATATGCTCTTTCGGCATTCATATATCTGCCTACACAAATGAGAACTTCTTCTATGGCTGCATTAAGATCGGCTGCAGAATTTAGTATTGCGATCTGCTTATGTATCATTTTTGAAGCTTCAAGTTCTTTTAAAAGCATAGGTACATCCTGATTTGAATAATCATTTTCATTATGGTTCATGAAAAACGTCTCCTCAATTGTGATTTTTTAAGCAATATTAATTATATTATAACATTTTTCCTCAGAAAATGCAATACTAAATTTTGAAATGGTTCATAGTATTACTTCTATTGTAATCCTACAAATTGATTTCTGTTATAGCATATCACAATATTGACACAAATATCAATATGTGGTATAATATAAATATATTTTCCAAAACAGGAGCTGACTAATTTGAAAAATACTTTTGGTTCAAGCGTTTCGGTCACCATTTTTGGCGAGAGTCATGGCAGCATGATCGGCGCCGTTCTTGACGGAATTGCTCCCGGTGTTACGGTAGATGAAGAATTTATTGCCGCACAGATGTCACTCAGGAGAGCTTCGGGATCTATCTCCACTGCACGTCACGAAGCAGATAAAGTGAGGATAGTGAGCGGTGTTTTCAACGGGAAAACCACGGGAACTCCTATCACATTCATTATTGAAAATCAGGATACAAGAAGCCGTGATTACGGTGAGCTTGCTTATAAGGCACGTCCCGGACACGCTGATTATACGGCTTTTATGAAGTATCACGGCTATCAGGATTTCCGTGGCGGCGGTCATTTTTCCGGAAGGATAACTGCCGGTCTTGTGGCTTCCGGAGCTGTTGCTATAAGTGCTCTCAAGGCAAAGAATATCAGGATCGGAACGCACATCCTATCCTGTGCCGGAGTTTATGACCGCAGCTTTTCCGAAAATCCGGAAACTGATATAGAAAAGCTGGGAACATCTGCTTTTGCTGTTCTTGACGAGAGTGTTAAGGACAAGATGATTGCCGGAATAGAAGCGGCAAAGAGTGTCGGAGACAGCGTTGGCGGACGCCTTGAAACAGTCGTTACAGGAGTTCCGGCAGGAGTAGGCGAGCCGTGGTTCGATACCCTTGAAAGTGTGCTTTCGCATATTATTTTCAGTATTCCTGCGGTTAAGGGCGTTGAATTCGGCGACGGATTTGGTCTTGCAGATATGACCGGCAGTCAGGCAAACGATCCTTTCCGTTCTGAGAACGGAACTATATGTACCGAGACGAATCACTGCGGCGGTATTCTTGGCGGAATCTCTAATGGAATGCCTATAATTATTAGAACGGCGGTCAAGCCTACTCCTTCTATATATAAGGAGCAGAATACCGTAGATCTAAATACATCAGAGGATACTACTCTTATTATCAATGGACGTCATGATCCTGCGATAATTCATAGGGCAAGAGTTGTTATTGACAGCGCTGTAGCGCTTTGTCTGTGCGATCAGCTGGCTTTGCGGTTCGGTACTGACTGGCTGAAATAAGAACCTGTCCACATAGAAAGTTACGCACGTCTTTTCGGCGAATTTCGCCGATGTCTGCGTTGAAAAAGCTTACCATACGTCAGTATGCTTTCGCTTTTTCGTCTTGCCCTCGGCAAAATTACGCTCGAAAATCTGCACATAATTTCTATGTGGACAGGTTCTAAATTTGAAAGGAAGATTTAATATGGCAATGAATATTATCAGACAGCTGCCCCATCCCTCGGAAATAAAGGCGGCTCATCCCCTGACATCTGAACTGCTTGAGGTGAAAGCAAGACGTGATGAAGAAATAAAGAAAATCTTTAGGGGGGAATCAGATAAATTTCTTATTATCATCGGACCTTGCTCTGCTGACAGTGAGGACAGCGTTCTGGACTATATAACCCGTCTTCGTGAAGTCCAGGAAAAAATAAAGGATAAGATACTTATTATTCCCCGTATCTATACCGGAAAGCCACGTACTACCGGCGACGGCTACAAGGGAATGCTTCATCAGCCAAGTCCTACTGCTATGCCCGACCTTAAAAGCGGCATTATTGCTGTAAGAAATCTCCATATGCGTGCTCTTTCAGAAACAGGATTCAGTGCTGCGGACGAGATGCTTTATCCGGAGAACTATAGTTACCTGGACGATCTCCTTGCATATATCGCTGTCGGAGCACGTTCTGTTGAGAATCAGCAGCACCGTCTTGTTTCCAGTGGAGTTACCATTCCTGTAGGTATGAAGAACCCTACAGGCGGCGATATATCCGTAATGATGAATTCCATTACTGCTGCTCAGCACGCCCATGCTTTTATTTACAGGGCAAGTGAGGCAAGGAGCGACGGAAACCCTTACGCTCACGCTATTCTGAGAGGATATGTCAACGACAGGGGACAGTCATTTCCGAATTATCATTATGAAGATCTTTACCGTCTTGCTCAGGTCTATGCAGAGAAAGATCTGAAAAATCCTGCGCTTATCATTGATACCAATCACTCTAATTCCGGCAAGAAGTATCTGGAGCAGATACGTATTTCCAAGGAAGTTCTCCACAGTATGCGCCATAGTCAGGAAATAAATAAACTGGTAAAGGGTCTTATGATAGAGAGTTATATTGAAGACGGAAGCCAGAAAATAGGCGAGAACATCTACGGCAAGTCTATTACCGATCCTTGCCTTGGCTGGGAAAAATCAGAAAGACTGCTCTATGATATAGCTGAATTGCTTTAACAGGTGGTTTTAAATGATCGTATCGGATTTTAAGAAATGGTTAGATCTTAACACAGCAAAAATGGAACGTTATGGATTAAAATTGGTCGAGCGGCTTGAGTCCGCTGAATCAATGGTTCTGGAGTATGAAAATGAGGATTTTTATACTGAATTAACCATACGTGATAATGGCTTTCAGGATATAGAAATCAACAAAATTAATAAAGAAAAAACAGAGCTTGAACTTCGTTTTTATCTACATTGTATGACCGATAAAACATTAGATATTAATTCCCTGATGGATAATTATTTGAATTACTTTGATGAGTTTTATAAATAATGCAAAAATATGTGTAATTATACACGCCACGAAGCGAACCGTAAGACGATGTCTCAATTCGTGGCGGTATTGATTTATTGAGAAGTATATCCTGATATCCGTGGTGCATCACTGGTGCAGACTTACCTGCGTTGTGCGAAAGCAGACTTTCCGTCTCGTACAGAGTAACGTGCGCAGCATGTGAGAATGTGAACAGCGGTCAAGCTGGCTACAGCTTGTTGTGCATAGTTTATTATTTTTCTATTGACTTATAACTTATTTTGGTATATAATATATGTGTAGATCTGTATTGATTCTGCAATTTATTACAGTCAGGAGTTAACGGCATGAAAAATATTTTATTTGCAGCTTCAGAAAGCGTACCCTTTATCAAAACAGGAGGACTTGCCGATGTAGTGGGAGCTCTGCCCCAGTATATCGACTCCAGCAAATATGACGTAAGGGTGATTATGCCTTTTTATACGTGTATTCCAGAAAAATTCAGAAATACTTTCAGGTATGTCACACATTTCTATATGGATTTCGGTATGCACAAGGGAAACCAGCACGTCGGTATAATGGAATATGAATATAACGGTGTGAAGTTCTATTTTGTCGATAACGAGTATTACTTCAAGTGCGGCACGCCTTATTCGTCTGATCTTAAGTGGGATATTGAGCGGTTTACTTTTTTCTGCAAGGCAGTGCTTGCAATTCTGCCTGTTGTTGGTTTCCGTCCTGATATTATTCACTGTCATGACTGGCAGGCTTCACTTATTCCTGTATTTCTTCATACTTCTTTTGCGACAAACCCTTTCTACAGTTCAACTAAAACGATTATGACCATACACAACTTGAAATTTCAGGGCGTATGGGATGTCAAAACGTTCAAGTATCATACCGCTCTGCCGGATTATATGTTTACTCCGGACAAGCTGGAGTTCCATAAGGATGCAAATATGCTCAAGGGTGGTTTGGTTTATGCCGACTATATCACTACAGTATCCGAAACATATGCGGAGGAGATCAAGTATCCTTTCTATGGCGAGCAGCTTGACGGACTCCTTCGTGCCCGTTCCGCTTCACTGAGGGGAATTGTAAACGGTATTGATTACAAAGTATTTGATCCGTCCAACGATAAGCAGATCTTTGCAGAGTACAATTCAAATAGCTTCATTAAACAAAAGGCTGTAAATAAGGAAAAGCTTCAGGCTGAGCTTGGACTTCCCGTTGATAAGAACAAGTATATGATCGCAATTATATCACGCCTTACCGACCAGAAAGGTCTTGATCTGGTAAACTATGCTATTGAACGTATCTGCGATAAATTTACGCAGTTTGTTGTAATAGGAACAGGCGATCCGAGATACGAGAATATGTTCAAACATTATCAGTGGAAGTATCCGGAAAGAGTATCTGCAAACATCCTTTATTCCGATGCTCTTGCACACAAGCTCTATGCCGCAGCAGATGCAATGCTTATGCCGTCTCTCTTTGAGCCGTGCGGACTTACTCAGCTTATTTCCCTGAGATATGGTACAGTTCCGATAGTCAGAGAAACCGGAGGTCTTAAAGATACCGTTCAGCCTTACAATGAATTCGATGGTACTGGCACAGGATTCTCCTTTGCAAACTATAACGGCGATGAAATGCTGGGTGTTATCAATTACTCTAAGCATATTTATTATAATCACCGGGATCAGTGGAATAAAATGGTTAAGAGGGGTATGGAGGCAGACTTTTCATGGAATAGTTCAGCACGTCAGTACGAAGGTATGTACGACTGGATGATAAACTGGTGATCCATGGCTGATAAAGAATTAAGTGGCGCCGTCTTTGACATGGACGGCGTTCTTGTTGATACGGAAAAGCTTTACGTTCGTTTCTGGCGGCAGTCAGCGGCGGATTTTGGTTATAATATGACTGAGGAGCATGTTTTCGGCATACGCAGTCTGGCAAGAAAACTTGCCAATGTCAGGCTGAAAAATATTTTTGGCTACGATTTTCCCTGTGTTAAGGTGCGTGAGCATCGTACTGAACTTATGGATGCATATATCGAAGAATATGGAATAGATACAAAAAAAGGTCTCTTTACCATGTTGGATTATCTGCGGGACAGGGGAATAAAAGCAGCAGTTGCTACAGCTACTCCCACTGAAAGGGCAAAGAAAATGCTTGAAAGGATAGGCGCACTGACTTATTTTGACACTGTGATCGGGGGAGATATGATATTTAACGGGAAGCCAGCCCCAGATATTTATCTTTTGGCGGCAGCAGAACTTGGACTTCCTCCAGAGAGGTGTGCTGCTTTTGAAGATTCTCCGAACGGCATAAGATCGGCGCATTCGGCCGGATGCCATGTGATAATGATACCTGATCTGACTCCGCCGGATGAAGATATACTACCATTGCTCAGTGCCGTATATGATTCGCTGGACGAAGCCGTAAGCTTTTTTGAGAATCGGGGGTGATGAAATGCCAAGTGTTTCGACAGTTTTTGAGATACCAAAGTTCTACTACTTTGACAGCGGAAATAATTATTCCGGCAGCAAGGGAGATTTTGCCTATAAGATCATCACCGGAGAAAAACTTGAAGCTATGACATGGCATGGACGGCTTTGTTCCATGAAAGCTCAGATAGAGCACAGGCAGGAATTTGAACGTTCCGAGACCGGTTTTGCTGAAATGATAAAGTGGATAGAAGAACGCTACAGTGACAATAAGTAAAAAGCTTCCGCATCAGAAATGATGCGGAAGCTTTTATTTTACCACTGTCCGTAATCCGGATTATCCGGGGGCGTATCTGTTACATTTGGAATTGTTGTCGGAGGATCAGTAACTGGAGGATCAGTAACCGGAGGATCGGTAACGGGGGGATCAGTAACCGGAGGAACTGTTGTAACAGGAGGAGCAGCAGTAGTAGCTGCTGTCGTTTCAGTAGTTACCGGTTCTGTAGTCTGAGTGTAAGCGGTAGTCTGTGCTTCGCCGCCGTCTTCGGGCACATAGTAGACCGTAAGCTTCTTGCCTTCTTTGTTGCTGAAGAATGAACCAACCGTTATTGTTTTACCCTCTACCTGAAGCTCGATTATTGAATTCGGTTTTCCGTAGGAGTTCTTTGAAGCGATAAACTGATAGTTGAAGTCGGATATACCGGCTTTTTCAAGACGATTCTTGTATTCAGAAACCGTACAGTCTGCATAATCCGGAATAATTGCAGATTCTTTGCCCTTGCTGACTTTGACTGTTACGACTGTTCCCTTTGATATCATTGTTCCTGGTTCGATATCCTGTTCAAATATCATATCCGTATCATACTCGTCATTATATTCGTATTCGGGATCAAGTACGAAGCTGTCCTGATATTTTTCTTTTGTAAGTTCAAAGAAACGTCTTTCAAGATCAGGCATTTCAATGTCATCCGGAAGAGTTGTTGCGGTAGGATCTGTAGTTCCTGACACAACGTTATCCGTAACGGCGTTATTGTTGTTAAGGACATCCGAAGATTCGTCACCTCCGCCGACACCCAGGATGTTGAAAATGACAACAGCAATTATAAGCAGGATAGCCAACAGAAGAATAGCAATGATAATCGGTATTTTTATTCTGTCTACCGTATTAACTTTTTCATATCTGTAGCCGTCCTGAACGTCATTTCCGGGTGGAATGTAATTTCTTATCGGTTGTTGGGGCGGAGCAGGGTATACAGGTTTCTGAACGGGGCGCTGTCGGATATTATACTCCGGCGAGGCTGCGTTTGCTGTATAATTCATGGGCTGTTCTTCAGGCATCTGAACAGGAACCGGGATCGTTCCCGTGTGCCTTACAGGTGCAGGATGTTCAAAGAGCCTGGTTACCAGTTCGGTTATCGTTTGAATACGGTCACGTCCGTTGAGGTTCATGCCGTCCATAATAACACGTGAAACGTGCTGCGGTATCTGCGGATTGAGCAGATACGGCTCGTGCAGATCATCATGCTTGGTGCGGTCAACCGAATCATCGGGCATACATCCGGTGAGTGCACGGTATATCAGGGCGCATACACTGTAGACATCAGTCCATGATCCCTGACGGCTGCTGCTGCTTGCAGAATATTGTTCAGGAGCAGCATAGCCCTTGAAAAGTTCGTATTCAAGACCTGCATTTGCTGTTCTTACAGCGGAAATACAGAAGCTTGAAAGTCTCAGTTCGCCTTTGGTGGTAATATATACCGTATCGGGGCTGATAGCACGGTGAATGATTCCTGCATTATGGAGTCTGCCGATAGTTGTGAACAGCGGAGGGAAAAGTTTTGATACTTGTTCCCAGCTCAGTTCGCCGGCATTTTCTTTAAGAAAATCAAGCATTTTGACGCCGTCAATGTGTTCAAAAACGGTATATGTGGTATTGTTCTCAGCAAACATATCAAGAACAGGGTTGATATTCGAGTCGTTTCTCAGTCTTGCAAGGGATTTGTTAAGCTCGGTATACTCTGCCATGAAAGCCTTATATTTGGCAAGATCGTTGTAGTTTACGCTGATAGTTGCCTTGCCTTTTAGACGTGTACAGAGATTAATTGGCATATATTCTCTTAAAAGGATCTTACATCCGGTCGAAACATCATAGCCGACATATGTTGCGCCTTCTCCATTGTATTCAAGAAGGATACCCACAAGGTATCGGTCGTGAAGAAGTGTTCCCGGCGTTATGTATGCAGAATTAGCCGGTGTAGTTTCGTCATATCCGCAGTGAGGGCATATATGGAGACCATCGTCATATTTTTCCATACACTTATAGCAGAATTTGCGTTCTCCCAAAGCAGCTCCTCCTTAATAAATGAAATTAATGCAAAAAATCGCATCATATTTATTTTATCAGCATTCTGAAAAAAAGTCAACCCTTTCGGAGGCTTATTACGGAATCGTCTGAATTTTGTATTTTTTTTGTAATAATTTTATTACATTAGTGAATGTATTTGTAATAATTCATCTGTCACCATGCATCGTTATAATAAAAATTGCAGAAGCCTTCTATTTCGTCTGTCAGGACGTTGTAGATAATGACTTTTTTATTATCATTATACAGAGATGCGGTGGTCATATATATTCTGCTGTTATAGGCTGCAAATTCTTCGTTTGTAATAAATTCTGAGTCCATGCATTCTGCAGTGAATTTCATGGAAGCTGTAACGCAGCGTGTTATATCTATAGTTTTTTCAGCTTCTTCATTAATATTAGCATCATATACTGAATTATCAATGTATTCTGACTGACCGCTGAAATATTTGTCATTGAAGTTTACCATACTTGGCGCCGATGATATAACAAGGAAGAGGTGCAGGGGATTATTGATGCCTGATTCAATATATGCTTTTTTGACATCTTCGCAGGCACTGTTTATATGTGAATCGAGAATCGCCTTATTATAGGCAGGATCCTGCGATTCATCAAATGTATCAATAAGGTAATAATCTGGAGACGTTGGTTCTTCGGGGGCTTCAATTAATATTTCGCTGTAGAACCAGTCTCTGATATCCAGAGTATTATAAACTCTGATGAACCTGCTGTAGAAGTCTGTACTCATCTGACTGAATTTTTCTATACCTCGCTGCACGGCATCGGAAGAAACGCTGTACTGCTGATCGTCGTAGAAGTTGATGTACCTGATGCTGAGATCTTCACTGTCTAAGATAAGATCCACATATCGCTTTTTGTTAAATTTGTTATAGTATGGATGCTTTTCTATATAATAAAGACCGTTGGGCGCTGCGTAAATGCTGTCAATTATCTCTGCATCGACGGGCTTTACATACTCTGTCTTTTCGCTGTATATGCTGATATTTTTTATCAGTGAATCCATAATACAGCATATATCAAAGCTGCTGTTGCCATAGTATCTGTTGTTTTCAGGAAATTCGCTTACAAGCAGACTGCCTTTTTTGTCCACAATGCTCATTGGATCAAATGAAATTTCATCGGGGGACAGATATATTGCTCCGCTGTTTTCAGAGGATCGTGGCTGTTTCAATTCTTCTTCGTCATTGGTGCCTAAAATGGCGGCGGTGATTTTAGTTCCGTTCAATCCAATGACTGCAATAACTATAAACAAAACTATGAAAAGTATACGGTTTTTCATTTATATCCCTCTTATATTAATTGTAGGAAGGGGCATAAAAACCCTCGATATATTTATCACGGACGTTATATATAGTTATAAGCTCGCACTGATTAAAAAATATGCTCTGATATATACTGCCCTGATACGTTGTATATTCCGGTTCGGATATGCTGGATGTATACATTATCTGGTCGAAAATATGTCTGACGGACGTTACATAGATATATTCTTCGTTTTTATTGAGTTCAATAGCAGAAAGAAAAGCATTGGGAACCCAGAAAGAGACTACCGGGTCAGAAGTATCAACATATTCCATTATAGTTTTGTATGAAAGCAGAAAAAATTCATAGCAAATGTCAAAGACAGTTTCTGCGTAAGAGATATCGATCATTCTGTCTACATACGTACCGTTATCTATAAGCGTATTATTAATATAACTTTCGCTTATACCGGCAGAATAATAGAAATTGTTGGAATAACTGTCAAATTCTTTCAGAGCATCCGTTGTTTCTTCTTCTGATAGTTTTATATCATTTTCATCTGAATAGAATCTGAGATAGACTATTCTGAAATCGCTTGTAAGGATACAGTCAAGATATCGTGTTTCATCCAGAATGTTGGTATACTGGAATTTTTCGGTGTAGATATATCCGTTTTTTGTATCGAGTCCGGATATCAGTTTCTGACTTTCACCCGGTCTGAACTGACAGTGTGTATTGTAATGACTGATCGTGAAAAGCAGTGCGGCAGTAATATTTATTGAATCTTTTTGTGTATTATAGGTGTAATAATTGTCTGTCCTTGAATTTTCTATCAGAGCCATAGGATTAAATCCGGTTTCTTCTCCCGATATATAAACTGTTTCGTAGTCCTGGACATTTCTTGGCAGGCGTGATATCTCCGGATGTGAAGCGCCGGAGAAAAGATCTGAAACATTTACGCTGTAATAGCCGATTGAAATAATCAATGCCAATATCAGGATAAAAGCTGTCGTATGTTTCATTTAAAGCACTCCTCCCCCGATATGATTATATAAACAGTTGTTCCTTCGCCCAGATGGCTGTCAATTGACAGGATAGCGTTGTGCAGTTCGGCGATTTTCACACAAAGAGCAAGTCCGAGACCTGCACCTCCGGCTTTTCGGCTGCGTGATTTATCTACCATATAGAATGGTTCAAATACCTTTTGGGCGTCTTCTTCACTCATACCGATTCCGTGGTCAGTAACGGCGATAACTACATTTCCCTGAGACATACCGGCACGGAGTATGATCTCCTGTCCCATATCTGAAGCCTTTATTGCGTTTTCAATTATGTTGTACAGCAAGGATTTGAAAAGTTCTTCATCTGCGTATATGGTTATATCTTCGGAATCGCAAATGAGAGACACGTATTTTTTTGCCAGTATTGGGGAAAGTGAAGTTTCGGTATCGTGTATCATAGCAGGCAGGCTTACAGGCTTTTTTTCCGTTTCAGTGCCGCCGAGAGCAATAAGTTCCATGAGTTTGCCTGAAAGCGCACGCATACGTTTTGTCTCTTCCACGATAACACCGGCATATTCCTGACGTTCACGGTCACTTACGCTTTTTTTGATGCGCAGCAGGTCTGCAAATCCGAGGATAGAGGTAAGCGGGGTTTTCATTTCATGAGCAAGATTAGCAATAAACGTCTGTCTGTCCTCAGCGATCTTTTCGAGACGTGCAGCGTTGCTCTGGACTGAGTCTGCCATGATATTCATGTTTTCCGCCAGTTCACGAAATTCACGGCTTCCTCTTTTTCTTATTCTTATTTTGTAGTTTCCACCGGCTATAGCTTTGGTATAGATGTTGAGCCGGCTGAGAGGACGCAGGAGAAAGATCACTGTTACAAGAAGAATCAGAGATATTACAGCTGCAGATATAAGACCGATTTTGCGTACAAAGTCGGTCTGGCGGTCACGGAGAGTATATATTTCCGACACATCTGTGACAGTCATGACCAGATAGTTAACGTTTTCTGCTTTGACAGAGGAACAAACAGTCATATAGTGTATCTTTCCGCATTGGAATATTCTTATGTCATAGCTGCTGCCGGAAACATTGAGACTACTGATATAGCTTTTAAAATCATGGCTGTCGAAAAGCTCCGGCAGATTGCTGCATTCGATAAGTTTTTTGTCGCTGTCGTAAATAGCCGCCGCAGATTGTCCCTGAGAACGTCCTCTGACAATATCTGATGCTATATTGCGGACATTGTCGGAACTGAGAATGATCTTATCGGTTTTAAGACGTTCATAAACGACAGTATTGGCGAATGAAGCGGCAAAGTATTCATATTCATTTGTGGCGTGTTCCTGTTCACGCTCAATAAGCAGTTTGTGGCTGTTGTTTAGCAGTACAATGGAGATAACGTTGACCGCTGCGATTATCAAGCAGAGTGAACTGAGGAAGATTTTTTGCCACAGTTTCATGGCTTTTCCTGACTTTCCAGACGGTAGCCCAATTTAGGGATCGTAATGAGCTTGTCTTTCAGATGAAGTTTGCGTCTTACCTGTTGAACATGAATATCAACGGTACGGCTTTCGCCCTCAAATTCGTAACCCCAAATGCTTGAGAGAAGTCGTTCACGTGATACGGCAATGTCCTGATGCTGGAGAAAGTAAACGATAACGTCAAATTCTTTTGGTGTAAGCTGAACTGGTTCTCCGCCGTCAGTTATCACATGACCGGAGATATCCACCATTATAGAGCCATAGGTAATGATATTCTGAGTTTTGTTTGAACGGCGGAGCACAACGTCGATTCTTGCAAGCAGTTCCAGTGCTTCAAATGGCTTGACTATATAATCTTCAGCGCCGAGACGAAGACCTTTTACTTTATCTGCCACATCCTGGACAGCAGTCAGAAAAATAACGGGAGTTCCGCAGTTTTTTATGTCGTTCATTACCTCAAAACCGTTCATTTCGGGCAGCATGACATCCAGCAGAATAAGGTCGTATGTGCCTTTAAGAGCTTCTTTTGCGCCGCTTTTTCCGTCATAGCAGCATTTTCCGCTGTAGTTTACTATTGAAAGAGTAGCTTTTATCATTTTGGCAATATTTTTGTCATCTTCTATAATAAGTATATTTATCATGAAATTACTCCTTTGCGTATTGTTGACTTAATTCTATCAGAAAATAGAGTGGATGTCAAACGGCTGGAGCTTTTTTTTGCAAATATTTTGCATTTGCTATGTTATTTTATATTCTGGAGCTTCATCAAAAATATCAAGTTCCGGCAATTCACGGAGAGACAATGATGAGTTTCTGCCGACAATTATATGATCCAGAATTTTTATATCAAGCGGTCTGAGAGCATCAATTATCTTTTTGGTCGCAATTAGATCGCTTTCCGATGGGACAGATTCGCCGTCCGGATGATTGTGGGCAATAATCAGCATATTTGTATTGATTGTGACGGCAAACTTTACAATATCTTTGCATGTTGTATTGACTGACGAAGAATTTCCCACTGCAAAGCAAAAATATTCAGATGTCCTCATATTGTCCTTTACTGCAACGGCACAGAAATGTTCTTTGGAATATCCGACAAAGCGGTTTTCAAAAAATATTTTTGATTTTTCTGTGCTGTTTATCAGGTATTGTTTATTTTGGTTTGCCGACCTTTCATGGCAGAGAGCAGGTATCAGTTTAAGAAGCACTGCTGTATTGTTGTTTATTCCGTATTGAGCAGTTAAAATTCCGGGATTTGCGTCGGCGGCTGCTTTAATGCCGCCAAGTCCTGAAAGCAGATGCTCTGCTGTATTTTCTTCCGCTCCTGAATGAGACAGAAGAAATTCAAGGAGTTCGGTATCGGTCAGTGACTCTGCTCCTGATGATATTATCTTTTTTCTTAGTATTTGTTTTCTATTCATGGTATTAAAAGGAAAAACCGAAAGCTCCTGTTTCTTTCATAGAAAAGGTGTGTCCTCCGCTGCATACGATCATATCAATAAGCTCTGTGCCTATTGCAGAGGCTGCTTCGGCGATCATTTTTGTAAGACTATAGTCATTCCGTGTCGGGAGCGGAGGAGAGCAGAGATGAAAGATACCGGCGGCAATACGGTCAGAACCGCCTTTGAGAATAATCTGTGTAATGAGTCTTGCGGCAGAAGGATTATTCGTAATTTCATCGAGATCAAGACTTTCAGTGCGTATTAGTTCAAGCTGGGAGTTGACGGAAATTATAAGAAGAGAATCGACAGGAGAATCCGGAGGATTTCCGGCAAAATATTTTTTGAGACTATCAGTTGACGGAAAACTTATCCGCTCGGCAGATACCAGAGAATATCTGCGGCAGATCTCACCGGTAGCTCTGATAAGGCAGGCACTTACAGGACCTACATCGTCGACTTTTTCAAGATCGGCGATATCTGCGCTGAGCACACCGTCAATACCGTTGAAACGGTTAAGAAGCTTGTGTGCCGCAGGATTTGTATCTTTTCTGGGAATTGTATAGAAAAGAAGCATTTCAAGCAACTGGTGAGGGTGATAATTTTCTCCGCCGTTTTCAAGAAGTTTCCCTTTCATTCTTGAACGGTGTTTGATATGAACATTTTTCGGGTCAGCCATTATGTCTCCTTTAATAAAGTTCCTGTTCAAGATGACAGAAAGTGGTTGTGTTAAAGAATTCAGTTATAGAGATACCAAATCCGTCACAAAGCTTTTTTATAGTAATTATTCCAATATTCCGTGTTTTGCGGTTTACTATGTCGTTTACGGTTGACTGCGTAACACCGGAGAGTGTTGAAAGCTTATTTACCGTTATACTATTTTCTTTGCAGAGTTCAAGGATCCTGTCCGAGACTGCTTCCGAAATATTCATATTAATCCCGCCTTTCTTTCAGGGGAGTACTGCACGTTCTTTGTGCAGTATTGTCGTTATAGTAATACTACTTGAAAATAAAACAAGTTCACTTATATAGCTGTGTTGTCGTCGTTACCGTGCGATAGCACGTTTTCCTTCTTTGCCTTGCTATGGAAAATTTTTATTCAGTTCCTTTTGTTTCATTTTCAAGCAGGATTACTATATGCTTCATATTAATATAATATCATTTTTTATACAATAATATCGTCGGTAAACCGTTGATTTCTATGTAGTAATGATTTTCAGGTGTGAGATAATTTATTTGTGATGTGTAGAATAGTGTTTTAAAAATATAATTTAGAATGCAAAAGTACATAGTCTGTAGTAAATGCACAAAAATATCATAAAAAAGATTTAAAAGTACATAAGCATATTATTGACTTTAAAAATAAACTGTGTTAAAATTAAATCAGATAAATAGTTGAGGCAACACGGCAAAAAAACACGCCTGACAGCTTTGCATGGTGTTGCACTGATGGAATTGGAGGTTTTAACCTATGAAATTAAAAAAGATAGTCAGCGGTATAATGTCGCTGGCAATGGCTATGACGGTTTCCGGCGCAGCAGGAGGCGACCGCCACGAAGCTGTTCTTGAGACAAAAGCGGTGAATGTCAACTGGAAGTTCGATCTCGGCGGAAATGGGGCGGCATCAGGATTTATCGGCGTTTCAGCTTCTGACGGGTACGATGTTGGAAAGGGGTATGGTTTTGCCAATACCGGTAATGTGGCTAATGTTGACGCAGCCGGATCCGGTGCGCTTAGTGATGCTGTTCAGTTCAAGAGTACGGATGCTGCCAATACTTTTAATGTAGATCTTCCCAAAGGACTATACGAGATTACTGTTACGACTGGAAATACTTCACGAACAAGCATCAGGGCGGAGGGAATGCTCCAGCTTATGAACCTTACCGGAAACAATGCTGTGGAAACGTTCCAGATTCCCGTTACGGACGGTCAGTTGAATATCCAGGCAGTTGAGGGAAGAGCCAATACACCGTTTTCTCTCAGTGCTATTGAAATAACACAGCTCAACGACACCGGAACCACAAATCCTACGGTATGGCTTTGCGGCGATTCAACGGTTGCCAATTACTATAATACTGCTGATACTGCTCAGCACGGCTGGGGACAGTTTTTCGGAAGCTACGCCTCGTCAAAGGGATTCATTGTCCGGAATATGGCTGCCAGCGGTCAGTACGCCAAAGGCTTTGTGAATGCCGGACAGTTTGCTCCTATTGAGACTTATGGAAAATCAGGTGATATTTATATTATATCTATCGGTATAAACGATACTAATTATTCCAATGCGGAAGAATACTACAATACTGTTACCGATATGGTGAAAAAGACAAAAGCAAAGGGAATGGAAGTCATTCTTGTAAAGCAGCAGGGCAGACATTCTGATCTTAACAGAAATCCTCTTCTCGGCGGACGCTGGTTTGGCGGTCAGCTCGACCAGATCGGTACAGAGCAGAATGTAAAGGTCGTTGATCTTTTCACGGAATGGCAGAACTTCGGACTTTCTCTTGGTTATGACGGCATGACTCCGTACTATGGCGCAGATGATGATCTCCACCAGAGCAAGCAGGGCGCACAGAAGATCGCTGAACTTATGGCAGGTCTCACAGGCATGATACGTGAACCGAGCAGTCTGGATACCAGCAAGGCATATCGCCTGAAAAACGTAAACAGTGGTCTTTATCTGGAGGTTGCAGAAGCCAAAGCCGAGGCAGGTGCAAATGTTCAGCAGTGGGGAGCAGACGGAGCTTCAGCTCACAATACTTGGAGATTGAAACATAAGGGTTATAATTATTATGAGATTTGGTCATATCTTGATGGTCAGAATACATATCTCCTTGATGTCGAAGGCGGAAGCTCTGCAAGCGGAGCAAATATCTCCATTAATACCAATACAAACACTGGGGCGCAGTGGTTCAGGTTCTTTGAAAACAGTGACGGGAGCTATACTATAGTTTCAAGATGCTCCGGTGATAAGGGAGCTATTGAAGTAACCAATGCCCTGACTACAGCAGGCGGCAATGTACAGCAGTGGGAGACAAATAATCATCCATGCCAGAACTGGATACTTGAAGAAGTTGTATTCCCTCCGGCTGTTATAACAACTACAACCGTAACAACTTTAACAACTACTACCACAACAGTTACAACGACTTCTACTTCTCCGAGAGTGAAAAAATATCCGGGTGACGCAAGCTGTGACAATAAAGTAGCACTTAACGATGCTGTTCTTATTATGCAGGCAATCGGAAATCCTGACGCATTCGGAGAAAACGGGACGGATAATACACACATCACATCTCAGGGAATAATCAACGGAGACGTTACCGGGGACGGAGACGGTCTTACGAATTTTGACGCATTGTTTATCCAGAAAGCTCTTCTTAATATGGAAACACTGCCGGATATAGAGTATTATCCTGCCGATCCTATCGTAACGACTACTACTGATCCACGTTATTATGCTCTGGAGCAGATATGGGAGCAGGGAGTTGAAGAAAACTACAACGGTGGATTTACAAAAGACGGTTATGTAAATCTCGATAATACAGAGGGAAGCAATATTACCTGGACGGTAACAGTTCCCGTAGACGGCAATTATCTTGCGACTTTCAGAGTGGCAAACGGTACTGATGCCGACAGAAAAATGAAAGTATTCGTAAACGGAAACACGGAATCTTACTGGATGCAGCCCTTTACAGGCACTGGAGGCTGGACGGTATGGGGTGAAAGGGGAATAGTTCTTCCGCTTAACACCGGTGAGAACACAATAAAATTAGTATCGGCAACAGAGGGCGGCGGACCTAATTTCGACTGTTTGACATTGCAGCTTACCGATGAGCCGATCGCCGAGGTGTATGATCCGTCCCAGGATCAGCCGCCTGTTGAAACAAACAAGCCTGTTATTTATATTGCCGGTGATTCCACTGTACAGAGCTACAGGGCAAGTTATGCGCCGCAGCAGGGTTGGGGATATTATCTTCAGAATTACTTCCAGGACAATGTTACTGTTTCAAATAACGCTATTGCCGGAAGAAGTTCCAAGAGTTTCTACGATCAGGGAAGATATCAGACGATAGTTGATAATCTTAAAGCAGGGGATTTCGTTATGATTCAGTTTGCAATCAACGATTCAGCCGCAAGCAATGCAGAAAGATATGCTCCTGTGTGCGGAAATGTCGATAATCCGGCATCAGGCTCTTATGAGTGGTATATGACTGAATTTATAAAATCCGCTCAGGCAAAGGGAGCAACTCCTATACTTGTGACAACGGTTATTGGCATGAAAGCGTATTCCAACGGAAAATTTGTGAACAGTTATGGAAATTACTGTGATGCCTGCAAAAAGCTGGCTTCAAAGTATAACATTCCGTGTATCGATCTTAATTCGCTTATGGTTAGTCATTACAATTCAGTAGGATACGATACGGCTAAGAGCTATCATCTTATGGGCGCTGTCGATGGATCTACAGATGGAACGCATTTCTGTGAAAAAGGCGCAGATATCGTTGCAGGTATCGTAGCACAGGCTGTTAAGTCTAAGAAAATATCAGGATTGTCTGAGTATGTAAAGTAATGCCGAAAAAAGGAGCCGTTCATCGGCTCCTTTTTACCACATACGGAAAAAGGAGCGTTCATTGCAGAACGCTCCATATTTCACTCATTTCACGGAAATTATGCTCTTTCAACCTTGCCTGAACGCAGACATCTTGAACAAGCGTAAATATGACAAGGAGTACCCTTGACGATAGCCTTTACACGTTTTACGTTAGGCTTCCATGTCCTGTTTGTACGTCTGTGTGAGTGTGATACCTTAATTCCAAAGGTAACGCCCTTTCCGCAGATTTCACATTTAGCCATTAGGTTGCACCTCCTTAGCAGCTTCAAAAATACAACATTAATATCATATCACATCTTTTGGAAAAATGCAAGTCTTTTTTTAAAAAAAATCCAAAAAATTTTAAAAAAGAATTTTCATTGCATTTTTTTGTGTTGGGACAGTAAAAAAATTCATTTATTACTTGAAAAAAAATTTGAGATGTAGTATAATAATAAATAGTAATCTGGGAATATTTACTTTTAATGGCTGTGAAATGATTTTTAACTGCCGATTTGCTGAAATGAAAGGATATGTATGAATTTAGAAATTTTTATTAAATATTTTGCACGTGCTGTCACACTTTTGCTGGTGCTTCCTTTGCATGAGGCAGCTCATGCCGGCGTTGCTCGTCTCATGGGTGACGATACGGCCCAGCGTCAAGGACGTCTTACAATCAATCCGTTTGCTCATCTTGATCTTGTGGGATCTGCGCTTATAATGCTTACAGGATTCGGTTGGGCGAAACCTGTTCCTGTAAATCCTATCAGAATGAAAAAATATCGTGCCGGATTTGCACTGACGGCTCTTGCGGGGCC
Source organism: Oscillospiraceae bacterium (assembly GCA_021769725.1). Classification (GTDB taxonomy): domain Bacteria; phylum Bacillota; class Clostridia; order Oscillospirales; family Ruminococcaceae; genus Ruminococcus. Next base: position 143,149 of record JAETSI010000002.1, read on the forward strand.
GGTTTCAAATCTCCTGGCAGCTATCATTGCAGCTTTTGCTCATGCAGGTATACTGGCAACCAATGCCGGATATGACGCTATTTTTGACTATGCTGTCAACGATAATATATCTCCGGTGTTCTGTGTGATACTTCTTCTTGAATTTCTTGTTTCCGTAAATGTGGGGCTTGCTCTGTTTAATCTGATTCCGCTGCCTCCGCTTGACGGATTTAATGTTCTGCGCTATTTCACCAATGAAAAATTTGACCGTTGGTTCTATATACATCAGCGTGAGATAAGTATCGGATTCCTTCTTTTCCTGATCGTATTCAGCACCATTGATCCTGCCTATAATCCGCTTTACTTTTTGACGGATGCAATGGAGAATTTTGTCTGGAAGATGGTATCATGGATTCCGGCTGCCAGAGGGTAGAAAATGACTTCCATTTCATTCAAGCTTGAAGTTTTTGAGGGCCCTCTTGACCTGCTGCTCAGTCTTATCTCCAGGCATAAGCTCAATATCTGCGATATTGAAATATCAAAGCTGCTTGAACAGTACCTTATTTATATAGATCAGGCTCAGGAACAGAATCTGGAGCTTGCCGGAGAATTTCTTGAAATGGCTGCAAGACTCATATATATAAAAACTGCGTACCTGCTTCCACGTCCCGAAGAGGCTGAACAGCTTAAAAAGGAACTGGAGGGGGCTCTTATTGAGTATTCTCTCTGCAAGGTTGCAGCAAAAAAACTTGCCGAGTCATTTGTAGGAAACAGTATTTTTGTCCGTTCCCCCATGCACATCAAGGCAGATATGACCTACAGATTAGTGCATGATCCGTCCTGCCTTGCCGCAGCGTACAGTGGTATTTCCCGGAAATCAGTCAGAACAGAGATGACCAGAATGTCGGCGGAAAGTAAGATAAATTCTGTAGTAAAACGCCGCATTGTTTCCGTAATGTCTAAGGTGGTACACATTCTCCGGGAACTTTATGCGACTGGTGAAGCGTGTATGGATACTCTCTACAAGGGTGTGACTGATCGTTCGGCAAGGGTTGCAACTTTCCTTGCAGTATTGGAACTTACGAAATCAGGCAGAATAACAATAAGCGACGATAATATGACTATATACTTTAAAGGAAGAAAGGATAGAGAAAAGCAATGGATGTCAAGGAAAAACTCGGCGCTATAGAGGCAGTTCTCTTTGCCAGCGGCGAGCCTGTGGAACTTTTCCGCCTTTCCGAGGCTTGTCAGGTGGATGCCGGAGCGCTTCCGTCTATGATAAGGCTCATAAACGAACGCTATGATGACTGCGGAAGCGGAATATGTATAAAAAAGCTGGACAGCAGCTACCAGATGTGTACACGTGAGGAATTTGCTCCGCAGATCAGAGCTGCCCTTGAAACGAAAAGAAGTGCTCCATTATCTAATGCGGCAATGGAAGTATTGACTATAATTGCTTATAATCAGCCTGTATCAAAGGGATTTGTTGAAAATGTAAGAGGAATAGACAGTTCTTCTGTTATAAACAATCTTCTGGAAAAAGGTCTGGTAGAGGAGGCAGGACGCCTGGATGTTCCCGGAAAACCGCTTATATACCGTACAACTGCGGTTTTTCTGCGGAGTTTCGGTCTTGGCTCTGTTTCTGAGCTTCCGCCATTGCCTGGTCAGACGGCAGATGAAACCAATATTGAAGAAAGTTAATGAAAGGAACGGCAGGAAATGATCGTACTGAAAATTTTGCTATTTATACTTCTTGCCGTGCTCGGCTTGATTCTGCTGGTACTTATCATGCCGGTGGGCGGTGAGGTGAGTTTTATCGGCGGCAAGCTGAAATATAAGGTAAATCTCTGGGTCATTAATGTTATGGATTCTGACGGCGGGGGTATCCTTGGATGGCTTAAAAAACGAAAATCAGATAAAAAAAAGCATAAAAAACCGAAAACAAAAAAAGTCAGGATAAAAAAACAAAAGGAAAGCAAAACGTCTGAACAATTGCCAATGCAGGTGACCATTCCGGACATTGTGACTTCTGTAGCCGGGGAAACAGGGGATAGATCTGCGGAAGAGTCGGCTTCTTTCAACAGCAGCGCTTCAGAGTCTGATGAACCTGTACTTGGTACGGATCTTTCCGAGAATGACGATAACGATTATGATATTCCTGGGGAAGATTCGGGAAAAGCCGACAATAAATCGGAAAAAAAGAAGAAAAAAGATAATAACAAAGACGATTCAGACGATGACGGCGGTGAAAAAAAGCTGCTCGGCGATAAAATAGACAAGCTTGTTGATATCTGGGGAAGCGCTAAAAATCCTCTCTGTCTGATCTTCAAGGCGTTTAAATTCAGCGATCTTTATATAGACTTTGTAATAGCCAATGAGGATGCCTGCAAATGTGCCCTTAATTACGGACGGCTCAGCGCTGTCACATATCGTGGACTTGCCCTTATGAGCCGTATATTTACCGTAAGGCTCAAAACAGTTGATATACAGCCGGGTTTCGGTATGAAAAAAGGAAGATTTGATGTGGCGTTCAGAATGCGTTTTCGTGTTGGTACGTTTGTTATAGCAGGACTTTGGTTCCTGATAACATATATTTTCCGGGTGTTTGTTCCGGGAAAGCTAAGAAGCAGAAAAGAAAAGGAATCTGCCGCAGCGCAGAAATAATAAAGGAATTGAGGTATATTTTTATGAATACAGGAAAAACATCTGTAAGCGATCTTTTAGGCATATCAATGGAAAAAATAAAGGAAATGGCTGATGTCAACGCTATTATCGGAGAGCCTATCAAGCTTGACGACGGTACGACTATCATTCCTATTTCCAAAGTATCTTACGGCTTTGCATCAGGCGGCTCTGATCTTCCGTCAAAGTATGATAAGAACCTTTTCGGCGGCGGCGCAGGAGCCGGAGTTACTATCAAGCCGGAGGGATTTCTTGTCGTTTCACCTGACGGTACGGCAAAAATGGTGTCTATGACTCCTTCAAACGACCCTATCGGCAACGCTATCGAGAAAGCTCCTATGATAATCGAAAAGGTTCAGGGAATAATCAGCAAGAAAAAGGGCAAGAAGTCAGATTCCGGTGAATCTGCTGCCATTGTGGAATAACATCAGATAAACAAGCATATCCTTTACAGAAAAGCACGTCTTTTGTGGAGGTATGTAAATGAAAAAGCTTTGTTCAGTAGTTGCAGCGGTTCTTATCATGATTGGAGCGCTGCCGTTCCGGGGAAAGGTCGCATTTTGCACTGAAGGGCCGGAAATATCGGCAAAAGCAGCTGTTCTGATTTCAGCTGATACCGGTGAGATAATATATGAGCGCAGCAGCAGTCAGAAGCTTCCTATGGCAAGTACGACAAAAATTATGACCGTGCTCCTTTGTCTTGAAAGCGGAGATCTTTATGAAGAATTTGTGGTGGACAGCGATGCTATCAAGGTAGAGGGATCGTCAATGGGACTGCGTGAGGGGGATATTGTTACAAAATATGCTCTTTGCTGCGGCATGCTTCTTCCTTCCGGAAATGATGCCGCCAATGCCGCAGCTGTACGGATTGCAGGCAGCATAGACGCATTTGCGGATATGATGAACGACAGAGCACGTGAAATGGGACTTTCCAGAACATTTTTTGTTACGCCTTCCGGTCTTGAGGGAGAAGGTCACGGTTCTTCTGCCTACGATATGGCTATACTGGCACGGGAAGCCCTCAGGAACGAGACGTTTCGTGAAATCTGTTCTAAGACGTCAATCCAGCTTGAATTCGGTAATCCGCCCTATAAGAGGTGGCTAAAAAATACAAATAAGCTGCTGACCATGTGCGACGGAGTTTACGGTGTGAAAACCGGATTTACTGACGAAGCTGGAAGATGCTTGGTTTCAGCGTGTGAGCGTGACGGCATGGAACTTATCTGCGTTACTCTTAACGACCGTAACGACTGGGAAGATCACAGCAAGCTTTATGATTACGGATTTGGCTGTGTCAAAAAAACAGAGGTGTCTTTTCCGGAAACATTTGAACTTGACCTGGCAGGTGCGGCAAAGGATAAGCTTATTGTTGCTCCGGGGGAGTTGCCGTTCATGTTGACGTCTCTCGGTTATGATCCGGGGGATATAGGAATACGTGTGATAGCTCCGCCTTTTGTATATGCTCCTGTAAGCAAGGGGGAGGAAGCAGCGCAGCTGGAAATCAGTTTTCGTGGACGTGAAGTTACGAAGATACCGCTGTATGCTCAGGAGGACGCCGAAGTAAAGAAGAAAGCGTCTCCAAAGAAAAAGCAGAGTAAAAACTGGCTTAAAAAATTAATTTCTAAAGTCGGGGGATTTTTCTCCTGACGGAAAAGGTTGATAAAGTGGAAAAAATCAGGATTCAGAAAATGATCGCCGACAGCGGCGTATGCTCACGAAGAAAGGCAGAGCAGCTTATCTCTATGGGCAGGGTGAAGGTTAACGGTCATCCTGTCAAGCTGGGGGATAAGTGCGGATTTAAGGATCTGGTGACGATAGACGGAGAGAGGATATTCGTTCCCAGAAAAAAGAATTACATTTATCTTATGATGAATAAGCCGAGGGGCTATGTTACCACGGTCTCAGATGAACTTGACAGACGGTGTGTAATGGATCTACTGGACGGTGTGGAAGAACGTGTTTATCCGGTCGGACGTCTTGACCGCAACTCTGAGGGATTGCTTCTTTTTACTAATGACGGTGAATTTGCCAACAGCATCATGCACCCGAGCCGTCATGTTTCAAAGACATACCGTGTTACTGTTCGTCCGGATATAAGCGACGATCAGCTCGTGATGCTTTCCGAGGGTGTGGAGATCGACGGAAAAAAGACCCTTCCTGCCAACGTTGTGGTAAAGGAAAAGGAACAGGGGCGTGTGGTTCTTCTTATAACTATCAAAGAGGGCAGGAATCGTCAGATACGTAAAATGTGCGAGGGCGTGGGGCTGGAAGTCGCACGTCTCCGCCGTATAAGCATCGGGCCGCTGAAGCTTGGAATGCTCAAGCCCGGAACTTTCAGAGAGCTTACTGCCGAAGAACTCCGTGCGTTGAGAACGGCAATAGGCAAGGAGAAGTAAAATGCTGGAAATACAGGAAAAATTCGATACAGACGGATATGAAGATCTTGTCAGGCGTTCAGTCGGCTATGATCTGCATATCACTGAAGCTATTGACAGCGGACAGGCTGTGGGGTTCATCGCATATGCCTATAAGCCGGAAAAAATAGTGATTTTTGATTATGATGACGGCGGAGAGCTTATGCTCTGCGACGGACTTATACGTTCTGTACTTTTCAAGAGCTGCCTTAAAGGGATCGAAACGGCTGTGTTCGATCTTCCCGATGATAATAAATACGATAGCCTCCGGAAACTGCGGTTTCTTGAACAAGGGAGCAGAACGGCAGAAAACATTGACAGATTTATGAACGGCTGTAAGAACTGTAAGCATAACGGTAATCAATAATAATTTGCCTTAAAGGGGATTGAGTATCCCCGGATACAGCCTGGAAAGGAGAATAAAAGATGCCGATAAGAATACCGGCGGAACTTCCGGCATTTAAAACTCTGGGAGATGAGAATATATTTGTAATGTCCAAAGACAGGGCAGAGCATCAGGACATTCGTCCGCTTAAGGTTATAATTCTCAACATAATGCCAAAAAAAATAGAAACGGAAAGTCAGATATTAAGACTGCTGAGCAATACGCCGCTTCAGGTGGATATTGATCTTCTTCAAATGGCATCCCATGTTTCAAGGAATACGTCAAAGGGTCATTTAGAGGCTTTTTACAAGACTTTCAGTGAGATAAGGGGCAATCGTTATGACGGAATGATAATCACCGGAGCCCCCGTAGAACTGCTTGAATATGAGGAAGTTGACTACTGGGACGAGATCACAGAGATAATGGAGTGGTCAAAAACCCATGTATTTTCTACACTGTATATCTGCTGGGCGGCTCAGGCAGGGCTTTATTATCATTTCGGAATACCCAAATATCCTCTTGAACAGAAAATGTTCGGTGTTTTTCCCCACAGGGCAGAGGTAAGCAATTGTCAGCTCCTAAGAGGATTTGACGATGTTTTTTATGTTCCCCATTCAAGGAATACCGAAGTGCGCAGGGAGGATATAGAAAGGATTCTGCAGCTGGAGATTCTCACATCGTCTGATATTTCCGGTGTTCATATAGTTGCAAACAAGAATGGACGGCAGTATTTTATTACAGGTCATTCGGAATATGATCGTGATACTATTGCCAATGAATATCGGCGTGATCTTGAAAAGGGGATTGATATTCATATTCCCTATAATTATTTTCCGGATGATAATCCAGACAATGTTCCTCTTTTTTCATGGAGATGCACGGCTAATCTGATGTTCTCGAACTGGCTTAATTACTGTGTTTATCAGCGTACGCCATTTAATCTGGAAGAGCTTGAAGTCCGCAGCTGGAGCTGGGAAACGGGACTTTAAGGAAAAATGCTTATAAAATGTACAGCACCCTAACGGGTGCTGTTTTCTTTTGTCAGACAATACATAAACTCCTCTGTAGAATACACCCCGCTTCGATTATAACGGCTCAGACCTAAAAGACAATCCGGGTCACGGGTAATATAATTCATTCGCTCATAGCAGGTCAGTGTGACGAGAAATCCGCATTCACGTATTACCGGCAGACTTTCACGGCTGATATATCCGAAAGGATAAGCGAAAACAACGGGGGTGATACCGGTACAGCGGCAGAGTTCCTGCTGAAGCAGAGTAAGATCATTGAAAAGTACATCATGATACTGTTCTTCTGTTTCGCCGGCAGCTATGGAGCATCCTTTGCGGATTCCGCTGCCGCAGTGCATATCATAAGTGTGATTCCCGATCTCAACACGTCCCGAATCAGCCAGACTGAAGATATCTTCCCATGTAAGATAGGAGTAAGCGGAAGAATGAGGGTCATTTGGCGCAAGAGTTTCAGAGTATCTGCCGACTACCGATACAATGGCGTGCATATCGTATTTTTCCAGCAGAGGCAGAAGCTCTGACAGATTGTTATAAAATCCGTCGTCCAGAGTGATGAGCACCGGTTTTTTGGGAAGATCTCCTTGATTTCGGGAATAATTAATCAGATCTGCGGCAGTAACCGAGGTATATCCGTTGTTTTGCAGCCATGCAAAATCGCTTTCAATCTGAGATGGGGTCACAATATATTCCGAAGGCTGAGTTCCGTAAACGCTGTGATACATTATTACAGGGAGAGGAACAGGTTCTTCTTTTTCAGCAGCAGACGAAAAGAAAAATAGTCTTGCAGCGAGGGTAAGTATACCACACAGAGAAAGTATTATCATAATTATAATCAGAAATCGGACAGATTTTTTTAAATTGCAGCATTTGTACATACAGCTCACCTCAACAAAGTTTATGTGAGATCGAGGTGAAAAATGTCTCCGGAGAAATAAAGGTGATTTCTTATGAATATAATGAAATGAAAGGTTATAATAATGAGGTGAGGATATGACACGTCAAAGACGCCGGAAGATCAGAACGATCACAAAGTACGTGATTTTGCTGTCCCTTCCGTTTGGGATAGCAGGATCGGCAAGCGGAGTAAAGGGATTGAAGACTGCGCTTTCAGGAACAAACGGATTCTTTACAGAGAAAACTCCGTCTGCCGCTGTTCCGGCAGAAGATAACGATGACAGAACAGTGTACACAAAGGAAACGCCTGAAAATGATCCTGATGATATTCTCTGCGGAAGCCTGATTCTTTCTGAGGGTTACGGAGTAACTGCCGAAACGGCAGAAGATCCTGTGCTAAAGCTCCAGAGTCCGCTTGAAATGACAGCGGATGATCCAGGTGAAAAGCTTTATCCTACGGAAGACCAGTGGACAAAAGGCGGAGAGATTATCAGGACGACTTATACCCCCTACAGCGGAACGACATTTATTGACCTAGAAAACGGCGGTCAGGTGAATAACAAGACTGATATATCCAACGATACACTTATAAAGGAAAGTCGTTATCTTCCCGATTTTACCATTGAAGATACAGCAGAACCGCAGGTGCTTATATATCATACACACACGACCGAAAGCTTTGAGCCGTATGTCCGTGAAAACTATGATTCTGCTTTTAATTACCGAACCACTGACGAAACAAAGAACATGATAATGGTAGGAGACGCTATTCAGGCAGAACTTGAATCCAGAGGCATTGGGGTGATCCATGTACGAACGATACACGATTATCCTTCATACAACGGTTCGTATGGCAGAAGCAGAGAGTCTATCCTGCCAATACTGGAACAGTATCCCAGTATAAAGGTAGCGCTCGATATTCACCGTGATGCCATATCAGGCGAGGCTTGTGCGTATCAGCCTTACATTGAGATAGACGGAAAGGAAGCGGCGCAGATAATGATAATTTCAGGATGCGACGACGGTACGCTTGGAATGCCGTTTTATATGAAGAATTTTCATTTTGCCTGTCGTCTCCAGGAAAAGCTGGAGGGAGATAATCCCGGTCTGACCAGACCGATTTTATTCGACTATCGTCATTACAATCAGGATCTCACTACAGGCAGTCTGTTGATAGAAGTTGGTTCGCACGGAAATACACTTGAACAGGTACAGTATTCCGGTCAGCTGATAGGCAGATCACTGGGGGATATGCTTAACGATATGAAAGAGGTTTAAATGAGAAGAAAAAGAAAAAAAACCGTAGTCAGAGCAGTTTTTATATATGTGCTTCTGACTTTCGGTTTATGGATGTTTTTAAATTCATACACTAATTCATACAACAGGCTTTCCGGAGATAAAATAGTTCCGGCAGGTCTTGATCTTTATGGAGATACAGCGTCTATTGAAGTATTAGATCATGAGATAACCATTGATCTTTCAGTGATAGCGCCGGAAAGCAGGCTGTACTGCGGAGCGTATCTTTTATCGCCGGACGAGCTGAGGTTAACGTGCTATCTGATTTCGCTGTATAACAGGCTTTGACTGCATACATGAGTAAAAGCTGTTCAGTTCGCCGGAGTAAATAAGTGTCGAACCGGGAAAACGGCGGAAATCGTCGGGTTTATAAAGGCAGAAAGGTTTTTCAAGCTGAATGCCGATCTTATCCATGACATAAGCCACGAACTGGGAACATACAAAGCTTTTTTTTCTGTTCCACTCTATATTGAAATAAACTGCCAACAGTCCAAGAATATTATATGAATATACGTTATGATTTTCGTTAAAATGCTTGATTATGCGCTGATATTCAGTTTTCTGACAGCTTGTTACCGGAATTCTGTATATTTCACATGGAATAGAATCAAACTTGCCAAGAGTACCTTTTCCTACTATTTCCTTATTAAAAGTAGCAGGCAGTGGAAAACGGCAGTAGGTTCTGCAAAAGCTGTACATTTCGGAAAGTCTTTCGTCAGCGGACAGGGAAACATGATTGTATGGCTTTTTTGTAAAAAACCTGAAGAATCTTGCAGGTCTTGTTCCTGTCTGTGTCATAATGAGATAGATGTAATTTGTCAAGCTGTTTCCTCCTTTGTGTCTGCTTTTTTAATTATATCATATACATCAAAAAAATACAAGGGTTTTTAGCAAAAATAATAAAAATCAGTTTATGGAAAAAATATTAATCGTTACATAAGCGGAGCTATAATTTTTGCTATGCTGCCAACTATTTTGTAGTAAAGTTTTTCTTTTTTAATGCTTTCCGGTGTTACCTGACGGCATTTGCTGAGTGTATATTCAAAATCGTTCTCAATATCCTTTATGCAGTCGGTTTTATACATATATGTTGCACATTCAAAGTGATGATAAAGACTTCTGTAGTCGAAGTTTATAGTTCCTATGACAGCTTTTTCATCATCGCTTACGCAAACTTTGGCATGGACAAATCCCGGTGTGTATTCATATATACTTACTCCGGACTTTATAAGCGATTTATAATGCGTTTTTGCAAGAGCATAAGCCGCTTTTTTGTCAGGGATTCCAGGTAGTATTATTTTCACATCAATACCTCGCTGAGCTGCAAATTTAATGGCAGTTTCAAGTTCGCCGTCAAGAATAAGATAAGGTGTCATGATATGAACATATCTGGATGCACGGTTGAGTATATCCATATAGACGTTTTCGCCGACTTTATCATCGTCAAGGGGACAGTCCGCATAGGGCATGACAAATCCTGAGCCTTGTACTTTTTCTTTAGGAAGTTCAAGAAATTTATCCCATTCCGGATTTCTTATAGTGATATTCCACATCTGTAGGAACATAAGTGTAAAACTTTGTACGGCATCGCCTTTAATCATGACGGCGGTGTCTTTCCAGTGACCGAAACGATTGACTCTGTTGATATATTCATCGGCAAGATTCACTCCTCCGTTAAAAGCTGTTTTTCCGTCGATTACCAGAATCTTTCTATGATCCCGATAGTTATAGTGAGTGGATATGAACGGCATGATAGGCGAAAATGCTTTGCTTTTGATACCAAGTTTTTCAAGGCGCTGACTATAATCAAAGCTGAGGGTAGAGATTTCACACATTCCGTCGTACATAACACGCACGTCAACACCGTGCTGAGCTTTGCGCTTTAGAATATTGAGAACTTTTCCCCACATATAACCTTCTCCAATGATAAAGTACTCCATGAAAATAAATTTTTCTGCCTTTTCAAGTTCTGTCAGCATGGCTTCAAATTTGTCTTCGCCAAGAGGGAAAAACGTTGTCTGTGTATTTCCGTAGATAGGAAAACAGCCTGTCCGATTGAGATATCTGTGAAGATCCCCGAGACCGGAAGATTTTATTGCCGGGTCGTTCAGGATTTTTTCATCCAGTTCAAGCTTGTCTTTGGTTTCGTTTATAAGACGTGAAATTACATTCTTGGAAGCCATTTGACCTATGCCTTGTCTTGTAAACCACAGAAGAAAAGTTCCCGGGACGGGAAAAAGCGATATAAGTGTAAGCCATGTCAGTTTTGCGGTAGAATCCATTTCGCAGCGGAAAAGGTAGAAAATCATTCCTATCGAAAAAATCGTCTGGAACGTCAGAAAATATGGGATCTTTTCAGCCATAAGCACATAAAGCGACAAACAAAGCAGCAGCTGAAAGGCTATAAGGAGAACGAAAAAGCAGAGTCTGCTGAAAACAAGACCTAGTATGCCTTTTTTTCGTTTTTTTATTAACTTTATTATTTCAAAATCATCCGACATGGCGAGTCCTCCTTCTTTTATAATATTTTGCTGATAATGCCGGAAATTTCGTCGGAAATATCCTTAATTGAGCGCATTTTTCCTTCGGCGGTGCATTCAATAACGTTCCAGCCGAGAACTTCTGCGCAGTAATCTGCGGCAGAACCGGATTTTTTCAGGTAGTCAACGTTCCGTTCATGAATATCTTTTTTGGCTTCGTCATTTTTATATCGGCTGCTCATGAGTTTCTGGCTAACTTCCGGATCGACACGCAGATATATAACGGTATCAGGCGAAGGTATACCCATCAATTCATATTCATATCGGAAAAGCCAATCAAGAAAATCTTTCCATTCGTTACGTGGGAGTTTTGAGCATTGATGTATGGCGTTTGAAGTAGTATAGCGGTCGGCAATTATTATCCCGCCGTTTTTATAGAGCATTTCCCAGTTTTTTTTATAGCTGGCATAACGGTCGCAGGCGTAAAAGCTGGAGGCTGCATACGGGTTTACAGAGTCAGGGGCAATTCCGAATTCTCCTGCAAGATACATCTTGATAAGTGAGGAGGATGGACTGCTGTAATCCGGGAAAGAAACTTTTGTTACGTTCATTCCGGATTTTTTCAGATGTTCTGCCGTTTTTTCCGACTGCGTAGCTTTACCGCTGCCGTCAAGTCCCTCTATTACTATTAATTTTCCGTTCATTGTTATATTCTCCGTTTTTTATTTTGGGTTACCTGTGCAGTCTCTTGGAGACTGTCTTTATTATACCACATTTTTATCTTGTTTGCAAGCATATGTCTGAATTCTGCAAAGGAACGTTCAAAACAAGATATTACATAAATATTAAGATAAGATCAAATTTTTATTTCAGGTTAATTTTATTTAATCTATATATAATTTACAAAAACTCTTGACAAATAAATTTAAATGTGGTAAAATATGTATAAAGAATTATTCAACTTCGGATTCTTTGCCCTATTAACGGGCATTTTAGAAACAGATATATTTTCCGAAGTTCAGAACAGTGGGGTGATGAAATTGAGTTCAAGGCTCGATACGTTGTTTGAAGCCCTTTCCGTAGTTTCGGAGGGATGTCATATATATCTTTGTGATCTCAAGAGAGATTACTCCCGCTGGTCTAAAAATGCCGTTGAGTACTTCGGTCTGCCGGGAGAATATATGTATAATGCCGGAGATATATGGAAAGAACATATTCACCCTGACGACAGAGTTAAATATTCCGAAAGCATTGATGAAATATTCAGCGGAGAATCAGAAAACCATAATATGATGTACCGCTCACGCACCCGTGACGGGAATTACGTTATGTGCACCTGCAAGGGCATTGTACTCAGAGATGAGGCTGGAAATCCGGCTTTCTTCGGCGGATGCATCAAGAATAATACCGTTCTCAGCTATACTGACGGTATCACGGGACTCAGAAGTCTTTACGGCTTTATGGAAGACGTTGAGGTCATGAGAAGCCGTAAGATGTCATATTCCGTCCTGCTTGTGGGAATGAGCCGTTTTTCCGCTATAAATGATGTTTATGGATTCAATTTTGGTAATGATACTTTTAACAGCTTCGGAAAACTGCTTACAGAACGCATGGAACATCTGGGACAATTGTATAAAATGGATGGAACAAAGTTCGCACTCATTTCATGGAAATCTGATGCGGATGAGATCTCCGAAATTTATTCTAAAATAAAAAATGAAGTGGCACATGATTTTTCCGTAGGCGGAGAAAAAGTAGTACTTTCTCTTAACGGAGGTCTTGTACATGTCAATGATTTCAATGCATCGAGAGATACCGTACTCTCGTGCCTGAAATATACATATTATCAGTCAAAGAACTGCAAAATGGGCGAATTGAAGATCTTTACCAGCTATGTTGGCAACAGCAGCAGACGTTATATCAAAATGATGAATATAATACGCAACAGCGTTGCTGATAATTGCAGAAATTTCTTCCTTTGCTATCAGCCGATAATCAATGCTAAGGATGAAAAACTGAAAGGAATGGAAGCGCTTGTTCGTTGGAAAAATGAAGATTACGGCGTGGTTTCACCTGGAAAGTTCATCCCTATTCTGGAACAGGATACTATTTTCCCGGAACTTGGCAGGTGGATAATCAAACAGGCGATAAAGGACAGCAAACGTTTTGTTGAGGCGTATCCGGATTTTCTGATACATATTAATATTTCTTACGCTCAGATAGAACGTGGGGATTTTATTTCGGAACTTATGGATATTCTCAGCGAACAGAATTTTCCTTCTCGGAATCTATGTCTTGAACTGACAGAAAGATGCAGACTTCTTGATATAGAACTGTTGAAAAATCAGTTTAAATTGCTTAAACGGTATGGTATAAAGATCGCACTTGACGATTTTGGAACGGGATTTTCTTCTATAGGTATCATCAGAGAATTAAGTTTTGATACGATAAAGGTTGACCGTGAGTTCGTCAGAAACATCGACAGCAGTGCTACTGATAAGAAAACTGTTCATTTCATAGCAGATCTGGCAGATGCGTTTCAGGCTGAAGTATGCGTTGAAGGTGTAGAAACTGATAAAATACGGATTATACTTGGCGATTTTGCTATAAATAGTTTTCAGGGCTACTATTATTCAGAACCTGTGGTCATGGATGAATTCTCAAAAAAGTATCTTTCAAATAAATGAACTTTATAAGTCGACACCGTGCAGAGCCATCAGGCGTGCTTTGTACGGCGGAGTCATAAATAGGGTCTGACGTGTTTGCGGCAGACCTTATTTTATTGTTAAAATACACAAAAAATATGGCCGGATTTGTTTGATTTGCACTTTCCTTGCTAATTTCTATGTGCTTTTCTTCATTTTTTGCAAAAAAAGCTTGCAGTTTTTTGTGAAATGTGATAAAATATATTGATAGCTTATAAATGCAATACAGTAAAAAGATTGTGTTGTCAGAAATAAAGGAGAATTCTATGGCTAAATTAAAGGCTGCTGTTATTTACGGCGGTACATCAAGAGAATATCGGCTTTCGCTGGCTTCGGCGGCAGAAATAGTGAAAAATATTCCCCGGGATAAGTATGAAGTTATTTGCATAGGTATTACAAAGAAGGGGAGATGGCTGTATTTTCCGGGCGATCCTGATGAGATAGCTGACGGTACATGGGAAATGAATCCGGACTGCGTTTCAGCGATAATTTCCCCCGATCCTATCCACAGGGGGATAATAAATATTGAAAACGGAGAAGTTTCTTTCCGCAAGATAGATGTCGCATTTCCTGTGCTTATGGGAAAAGGCGGTGCAGACGGCACTGTACAGGGACTTCTTGATATGGCTGGAATCCCATATACCGGATGCGGTCTTTTAGCCGCAGCTTCGTGTATGGATAAATCACATACCCATATGGTTCTTGATGATTTCGGCATCGTTACTGCCGACTGGAAACTAATTACCCAGAGGGAAATGAATATGATTGATAGCCGCTGCGAAGAGATCGCCGGAAAAATGGGATTTCCACTGGTAGTGAAGCCGGCAAACAGCGGAAGCAATGCCGGAACGAGTGTTGCTGAAACTATGGAGCAATTTACAGCTGCTGTGAAAATAGCATTCTCCAACGATAATAAAGTAGTCGTTGAGAAATTTATAAAGGGAAGAAAGCTTGAAGCCGCTGTTATGGGTTATGATACGCCGTTTTCGTCATATATCGGAGAGATAGTCTCTGACGGTTCGGATTACGACCCTACTGATTTCAGTGTGAGTACGGGTGATGTTCTTGTTGTTCCTGCAGATCTGCCTAATGATATTCATAATATGATACGTGAAACCGCTGTGAATGCATACAAGGCGCTGGGCTGCAAAGGATATGCAAGGGTAGATTTCTTCCTTACCGATGACGGCAGGCTTCTTCTGAATAAGATCGGTACATCTCCCGGACTGCGACGGAACAGCGTTTTCACGAAGCTTATGGATCAGCTTGGAATGAATTATTCTTATCTTCTTGACAAGATCCTTGAACAGGCGATTGATAACGCTGAAAAATTATACTGAGCGGATGGGGGAGTATATGAGCAAGGATGTAACTATTTCCCTTACAAGCGTTCAATGGCAGGATAGGGAAAAATCAGAGACTCAACTGGTGACCAGAGCAAAGTTCGCTCATGTGGACGGCTGGGATATTATTTCTTATGAAGATACTTCTGCTACCGGTTTTGAAGGCTCTGTTACTACGATAAAGGTGAATAGAGAAAAAACAGCTTCTATCATTCGTGAGGGCACTGCTAATTCGGTACTCAGTCTGGAAATCGGACGCAAGCACTATTGCCAGTATGGTACGCCTTACGGAAATTTACAGATAGGTGTTTTTACCCATCAGATAAAAAATTCGATTGAAAAAGACGGCAGTATTTATCTCAGATATACTCTTGATCTTAATTCGTCCTATTTATCGGACAACGAGATAATAATGACCGTTCAGAATACCTAAATGAAAGGAATAAAAATAAATGTCAGACCTTATAAATAAGGCTTCAATGCAGCTTCGGGAGCTTATTACAGAGGCTCTCGGAAAGCTGACGGCTGATGAAGCTGTTCCGGCAGTTCCTGTGCCTGCTTTTACGATTGAAATTCCGGCAGATAAATCTCATGGCGATTTCGCCGCCAATACTGCTATGGTATGTGCAAGAGCATTCAGAATGCCCCCCAGAAAGATAGCCGAACTCCTCTGTGAAGCCGTTGATCTTAACGGTTCGCTTTTTGACCGCTGCGAGGTAGCAGGACCGGGATTTATGAATTTTTTCCTCAGCCGCAGGTGGTTCTCGGATGTTGTTGAAAACGTCCTGACCGAAGGAGAGGATTACGGAAAGACCAATTACGGTGCCGGAAAAAGAGTTCTTGTTGAATTCGTTTCTGCGAATCCTACCGGCCCTATGCATATCGGAAATGCAAGAGGCGGCGCTATCGGCGACTGTCTCGCCAGTGTTCTGAGCTGGGCAGGATATAAGACGGAAAGAGAATTCTATGTAAACGACGCAGGCAATCAGATCGAGAAATTTGGCAAATCACTGTCCCTCAGATATATGCAGCTTTGTTCGGAAAAAGGACAGTCTGTTATGAAAGAGTGCAGCGGAGATACCGAAAAGATATGCACGGCTCTCTACGAAAAAAGCGGCGAGGGCATGGACTTCGAGATGCCGGAGGACGTTTACCTCGGTATGGATATTATTGAGCACGCCAAAAATTATTATGATCTCAACGGCGGAAGTCTTGCGGAAGTCGGAGATGAAGAGCGCCGAAAAGCTCTTGTGGAATACGCTCTGCCCCTGAATATTGCCGGACTGGAGCGTGATCTTAAAAAATATCGTATAGTTTATGACAACTGGTTCCGTGAGAGCACAGTGCATGAAAAAGGCGAAACAAAAAAGATCGTAGACAAGCTGCTTTCTTCCGGAAAGGCTTACGAGAAGGAAGGCGCAGTATGGTTCAAAGCAACGGATTATGGCATGGACAAGGATTTCGTGCTCAGGAGAAGCAACGGTCTGTATACCTATATAGTACCGGATATCGCTTATCACTATGACAAGCTTGTTACGAGAGGATTTGACAAGGCTATCAATGTTCTTGGCGCCGATCATCACGGCTATGTGCCGAGACTGAAAGCGGCTCTGGAAGCCCTGGGAGTAGATTCCTCAAAGCTGGATGTTGTGCTGATGCAGATGGTTCGTCTGGTGCGCAAGGGCGAAGTTGTTAAGCTTTCCAAGAGAAGCGGCAAGGCTATAACCCTTGTTACCCTTCTGGATGAAATACCTATCGATGCTGCAAGATTTTATTTCAATCTCCGTGAGGCAAATTCTCAGTTTGAGTTTGATCTTGATCTTGCAGTTGAGCAGTCATCACAAAATCCGGTTTTCTATGTGCAGTATGCTCATGCGAGAATTTGCAGTCTGCTTGCAAATCTTAGTGCGGAGGGAATTGAAATTCCTGAAAATGCAGATCTGGATCTTCTCGATAACTCACGTGAAATAGAGCTTATCCGTCATATCGCATCTCTGCCGCATGAAATAAATCTGGCGGCAAAGAGCTACGATCCGGCAAAGATCACTAAATACACTTTTGATCTTGCTACTCTTTTCCACCGTTTCTATGACGGATGCAGCGTAAAAAATGCTGAAACACCGGAGCTTATGAACGCAAGAATTCTTCTGTGCCTTGCCGTAAGACAGACGTTGAGAAATGCTCTCAGTATCCTTAATGTTGACAGACCGGAAAAAATGTAATGACAATTCAAAAAATTACGGTTTGGTTACAAAGAAAATTACTTAATTGTTACTTAATTGGCAATTTATGACAAAGATTATAAGCCATAAATGTTACTTTTGCAGGTTTTGGGATAAAAATTAACACTTTGTTAACAAATTCTTATAAAAAATATGTTACAATTTGTAATATATTAAGGAGAGATTCTTAATATATATCCCTTGCAGCTTGCACATAAAAAATTATTAAAATTACAAGAAGGGATGTCCAATATGTCTAACAGATTATTTCAGGGTTTAGTTCATCAGATGCGTGATACGATTGACGCCACTATAGGAGTTGTGGATGAGACCGCAACTATCATTGCCTGCAGCGATCTTACAAGGGTCGGTACGACAAATGAATTTGTTTCACTTGATCTCAGCGATTCACACGATATCTTCATCCGTGACGGTTTCACATATAAGCCTTTCGGTTCAAGGGTAAAACCGGATTACGCTGTTTTTGTAGAGGGTGTTGATGATGCTGCCGCAAAGTATGCAAGCATTCTGGCTATTACGCTTTCTAATATCAAGCAATATTACGATGAAAAGTATGACAGAAACAACTTTATCAAGAATGTTATCCTTGACAACGTTCTCCCCGGAGACATTGTCATCAAAGCAAGAGAGCTTCACTTCAATGCCGAGATCAGCCGTGCCGTATTCCTTATCAGAATTATTTCGGCTAATGACATTTCCGCATATGACGTTATCCAGAATCTTTTTCCGGACAAGAACAAGGATTTTGTTTTCAATATAACTGAAAGCGATATCGTTCTGGTCAAGGAACTTAAAAGTACCGTTGACGCAAGAGACCTCGAAAAACTGGCTCGTTCTATTGCCGATACTCTCAGCAGTGAGTTCTATACGAGGGTCAATGTCGGCATTGGTACAGCCGTTATCGGCGTAAAAGATCTGGCACGCTCTTTCAAGGAAGCTCAGATGGCTCTGGAGGTAGGCAAGGTATTTGATACGGACAAGGTTATTGTAAGCTATGATAATCTTGGTATCGCACGTCTTATCTATCATCTTCCTACAACACTCTGTGATACTTTTCTCCATGAAGTGTTCAAGGTAGGCAGTATCGAGTCGCTTGACCACGAAACGCTCTTTACTATCCAGAAATTTTTTGAAAATAATCTTAACGTTTCTGAAACTTCAAGAAAGCTTTTCGTACACAGAAATACTCTGGTGTACAGACTTGAAAAGATTAAGAAGCTTACCGGTCTTGATCTTCGTGAATTTGATCACGCTATCATTTTCAAAATTGCTCTTATGGTCAAGAAATATCTTTCTGCAAATCCTGTTAAGTTCTGATGATATATTTTTCAATTCCTTCCACATATTAAGGCAGGTGTAATCCATTGGTAGAACTTAAAAACGTATCCGTAACCTATTCGAGCGGAGTTGACGCTCTGAACAACGTCAGTCTGAAGATCAACGACGGTGATTTTGCCTTTGTTGTAGGTTCATCCGGTGCGGGAAAAAGTACCATGATAAAGCTTCTGCTTAAGGAAATAGACGCTACAAGCGGTGTCGTTACCGTCAATGGTTATAACTTAAGCAAGCTTAAAAAACGTAAGATCCCTGAATTCCGCCGTACTCTCGGATTTGTGTTTCAGGACTTCAGGCTTATTCCGTCAATGACAGTTTATGAAAACATAGCTTTTGTGCTTCGTGTTATTGATGCTCCTATCAAGTATATTCGTAAGCGTGTTCCTTATGTTATAAGTCTTGTAGGTTTGCACGCAAAGACAAATTCATATCCGGATGAGCTTTCAGGCGGTGAAAAGCAGCGTGTAGCTATTGCACGAGCTCTTGTGAATGATCCGCAGCTTATTATTGCGGACGAGCCGACCGGAAATATTGATCCGGAGCTTTCCTATGAGATCGTTGATCTTCTGAAAGGCATCAACGATCAGGGAACTACCATCCTTATGGTAACTCATGAACACGATCTTGTACGTCATTTCGGAGGAAGAATTATAAATATCACCGATGGCGAGATCGTATTTGACGAGGTTATCCTTGGTGCAAACGAGGAAATGATCCTTGGTTCAGAACCGGAACTTATAGGCACATCTGAAACAAACGGAGGATATCAGAATGAATACGCAGCTCCGGAGGATCCTTCGTCTATGCTCAGCAGCGGAGAAGATGCGGCGTTTATAAATGCGGCAGACGATATTCTCCTGCCGTCAGACCCTATATCTGAAATGAGCGCCGATGATGTGATCGCCGCCATAACGGGTGAAAAAACGCCGGGAGGTGCAGGCAGATGAAACTGAGCGGTATCAAATATCTTGCTGACCAGGGCGTTGAAAATATCTGGAAAAATAAAATGATGGCTTTTGCAACATTCTGCGTGCTGCTTATTTCACTTCTTCTTGTTGGAACAGCGTCGCTTTTGTACATAAACATGGACTCAATGATACTCGGACTTAATGACAAGAACGAAATTGCTGTCAACATGGACAGGGGAGTTTCGGACGATGTGATAAAGAAGGCAGAGGCGGATATAAAAGCAATCGACAATGTTAAGTCAGTGGAATTCATATCAAAAGAGGAAGCACTGAAAAGGCAGAGAGCCAAGATACCTTCCGGTGAGAAGGTGTTTGAAATGTTTATAAAGGACGATGCAAGTTTTATGCCTGACGGTTTCAGCATTACCGTCAAGGATACTGCTATCATCGATCAGACCACCAATGAAATAGCGGCGCTTCCGAATATATTCAATGCGAAGTCCTCTATTCAGGTGGCTGAATTCCTAAAAGAATTGCGGCGTGTGGTAACACTCGTAGCAGGCGCTATAGTGATAGCCCTTGCGGTGGTATCTATGATAATGATTTCAAATACCACTAAAGCAAGCGTTTTTGCAAGGCGTGAGGAAATCCAGATCATGAAATATGTTGGCGCAACCAATGCCTTTATCCGTCTTCCGTTTTTCGTTGAGGGCATGGTTACAGGACTTTTTGCCGGCATAGGCGGCTTCTTTATAACATGGGCAGCATACAGCAAGCTTTATACCGTTATAATGACGCAGGAGTATCTTATAAATGCTTTTGGAATGGGGCATCTTATCCCGTTCAGTAAAATTAGATTACTGGTTCTTGCTGCGTATCTCGTAGCCGGATCATTCATCGGTGCTCTTGGCAGTGTTATCAGTACAAAACGTCACATTGACGTATAAGAATATTAATGAAAGGAGTAGGACGCCGGCTGATGCAGACGTTCTGCAAGGATATGAAAAAATTAAGCATATTAAAAAAATCTCTCTCATTTCTGACGTGCTTCGCACTGTCTTTTGCATTGGTGGCAGGTTATAATAATGTCTCGTCAGGCAAGAAAAGTGCAACGGAAGCATCGGCAAAGTCTCTTAATGAGATTCAGGCTGAAAGGGATGCCAATAATCAGAAAATTGCAGAGCTTGAAAATCAGATTACTGCTCTCCAGGAAAATGCCGACAATCAGAAGGCATATCAGGAAACGCTTATGGAGCAGATCAAGCTGATAAGTGAGAATATCGGGCTTCTTAATACTGAACTGGAGGCAATCTCTTCTGATATCAAAGCGACCGAGAAGAACATCAGTGATCTCGACCAGAAGATCGTTGACCAGGAGAAAGAGATCGACGCAAGCGTTGAGCTTTTCAAGGAACGTCTTTTCGATATGTATGTTTCCGGAAATGACAACCTGGCTTCTATTGTCGTAGGATCTTCAAGTTTTTATGATATAATGTCAACGATCGAAATGGCAAACCGCATGGCTGAATATGACGAGGAGCTTATCAACGGTATCCTTGACGACATTGAAAGTCTTGAAAAGAACAAGTCTGAGCTTGAAACTGAAAAG
This sequence comes from Oscillospiraceae bacterium, assembly GCA_021769725.1. Taxonomy (GTDB): domain Bacteria; phylum Bacillota; class Clostridia; order Oscillospirales; family Ruminococcaceae; genus Ruminococcus. The sequence continues at coordinate 164,453 of JAETSI010000002.1, forward strand.
CTTACTCTTGAAATGAAGCTTGAAAGTCAGGAAAAGCGCAAGGAGGAAAAGGAAGCCTTGCTTAGTGACTCTGACGAGAAAATGAAGAGTACTCAGTCAGAGATTGACCGTATTGACAGAGAAAAACAGATCGCTCAAGGAAAGGTAGCTGATCTTGAAAAGATAAATGCGGAATACGACGCAGAAGAAAAGGCTATCTATGATGCGATCCAGAAGGCAGCTGAGGAAAAGAAACGTCAGGAAGCCGAAGCTGAGCGTAAAAGGCAGGAGGCGCTTGCAAATCAGCAACAGCAGCCTGCAACAGGAAACGGTGGTACAACTACAGACCCCGGTACGCCTGATACGCCTGCTGATCCTGATCCCTATGTTCCGCCTCAGAACACTGGCGGTTTTATGTGGCCGGCACCCGGATTTTCGTACATTTCCAGTCCTTTTGGAGCTCGCTGGGGCAGGAATCATAACGGTATAGATATCGGTGATGCAGGAATTCACGGCGGAGCGGCTGTTGCATCGCAGGGCGGTACAGTAATTGCTGTAAGCAGTTCGTGTACTCACGATTATCCCAAGAATGATGGTGGCTGCGGCTGCGGAGGTAATTACGGAAACTACGTGCTTATCTCGCATGACGGTACATATTCCACAATGTATGCTCATCTGGCTTCTGTCAATGTTTCTGTAGGCGATTACGTTTCTCAGGGACAGGTTATCGGCTATATCGGTTGTACAGGTTTTTCTACCGGATCACATCTTCATTTTGAGATTCGTGTAAACGGTTATGCAACTGATCCTATGGGCTATGTAAGCCGTTGAGATTAATGAGAAATCTTTACTCATATAGAGAGTAGTTTTAGCTGCTCATATTGTTAGATTGAAAGTTTTGATAAAATAATGAATAAAAAAATCAGTCTCGGACTTGCAATAAGTCTTATAGCTATCGCATCAGCGGTAACGTTTATTCTGACATCTTTCTTTTCACTTCAGAGCTTTAACGAAAAGGTCGTAGATGTAAACCAAAAAGCAAAAAAATACAATTCATTGCAGCTTCTTGATACATTCATTCGTGATAATTATTACGGTGATATCAACGAAGCCGATCTGAATGACGGAATTCTGAAAGGATATGTTGACGGTCTTGGCGATCCATATTCACGATATCTGTCCGAAGAAGAATACATTGATGAGCAAAGCGAAAATGCAGGTGAGATCATTGGTCTCGGTCTTACTTTGGCAGAAGATGAGAGCGGATATATCCGGATAGAACAAGTACTTGAAAACTCTCCGGCTGCTGAAGTAGGGATTATTGCAGGTGATGCAATAATTCATATTGACGGAACGGATGTCACGGAAATAGGTTTTGACGAAGCGGTTGAGACGCTTAAAGGCTCTGAAGGAACCAGTGTTAAGCTGACTGTCCGCCGCAACGGTATTGATACGGATTACGATTTTACACGCCGGTCTATTGAAGTTACGAGTGTAACGGGCAGACTTATTGACGGATATATAGGATATATCAAGATTGATGGATTTAAGGAAAATACATCTGAACAGTTTGTAGAACTGCTCCAGCGACTTACGTCAAATGGTGCAAAAGCGCTTGTTTTCGACCTGAGAGATAATCCGGGAGGACTTGTGACTTCACTTGAGGAGTGTCTTGACCCTTTGCTTCCGGAGGGAAAAATAGCTATTGCGGAATATAGGGACGGTCATTCTGAAACTTTGGTATATTCTGACAGTTCGGAATTGGATATGCCTATGGCAGTAATCATGAATGGCGAAACAGCCAGTTCAGCCGAGCTTTTTGCGGCAGCACTAAAGGATTTTGATAAGGCACAGCTAATCGGTGAGCAGTCGTACGGCAAGGGCGTTATGCAGTCTACCACAAAATTTGAAAGCGGCGGAGCTGTAGTTCTTACCGTTGCCGAGTACAGAACGGTAAAATCAGAATGTTATGACGGCGTTGGTCTTGCCCCGGATTATCCCATTCAGAACGAGGATGAAGGGGTGGACTCACAGCTTGATAAAGCTTTGGAAATCATTGACGAAGAACTTTCAGAGTAATACTAATATCTTTCTGATCTATCTTATACTAATCCTTGATTGAGGGGATTAGTATTATGACAATATATAGGCAGATTGCGTGTACAGACATCTGGAGTGTTTTGTACAGAGTTGTTTTAATTTCGAATGAAAAAATGAGCGTTCACATTTTGTGAACGCTCATTTTATATTAATTTCTGATCGAGAGGATCAGTTTTATACTCGCCTCGATTGCAAAATGTCCAAAAGATGCTGAACAGAAATTTTGTATGTCAAGGCAGAGGAAGAAAGCATACTGTCGTATGGTGACGACGACAACGCAGACAGACAAAATTTATGTCAACATTACTGGATATTTTGTAATAGAGGAGAGTATATATCCCACAAGCCACACCCTCGCCGGACAGTCAATGCACGGTAATGACGATAACGATATCACTGCAAGTATACGCTGTCTGGGCAGAACATTATGTGGAGATTTGAACTCCAATCGCTGCCCCGTACGATAACCTGATGTTATTTTTCAATAACTGTTTTTGCATTCGCCCTGAACGGTTACATCCAAAAAGTAATCAAATAAGTTCTGATGTCCAGTTAAGTTCCTGAATAGTGTTGTCGATCTGACGTAATTCCTTTGACATTGCATCAATTTTTTTCTGCATAGATTTTACATCTACTGTACTTACAATTTTAATTTCTTTTGCACGTGCTCTCATACCAGTTTGACTTGCACTGTTTACAAGTTGTCTGTAGGCGTTTATACGTACAGAAATAGTATCACGTTCGGCGATAAGTTCAGTTATGGATTTACCGTCCTTTGTTATATGGCAGTTTGTAATGTTTATTTTAAAGATAAGTTCACAGAGACGTTTAATGGAGGAATCAAGTTCCTTGAGAAGAGTTGTCGGATCTTCCGCCGGAGCTTCATTTTCCTGAGTGATAGCGTTTATAGATAGGCGTGATTTGAGCTGTTCAATATTTCTGTTTAGATCAGCTCGCTCTTGTAATGCTTCAGCGAGTTTCATATTTCATGTCTCCTTTATATTAGATTTGTTTAAAAATACTGAATTTTTTATTTATTATACCATTTTTTTCTACTGTTGTCAATAGATTTTCACTTGCAATATTAGTTGTTTTTTGATATAATATATAAAGATACATTAATATGCGCCTGTAGCTCAGGGGATAGAGCATTGGCCTCCGACGCCATGTGCGCAGGTTCGATTCCTGTCAGGCGTACCATATTGGTGATACTAAATAGCTGTACACCCCTCAAAGTCCGTATCTACGGGCTTTTTTGGCGTTTTAGGGGCAAAAAATTCAAGGTCAAAACCGTGGCTGTTTTTTCGGAGTTTTTACGAATGAAAAGGATTTGAACCCTCGACAAAGCAAATTAAGGAAAAAT
>JAETSI010000114.1 GCA_021769725.1 Oscillospiraceae bacterium
GCAGTTAAAAAAGCGAAAGATGCAGCAAAATCGGAAGCTGACATTAATTCTCCATCAAAGGTCTTTGAAAAAGAAGTCGGAAAGTTCCTGCCGCTTGGTATGGCAGCTGGTATCCGTAAGAACACCGGAGAATTAGAGGACGCTTCCCGTGAGATGGCATCAGCATCCTTAGAGGCTACGGCAGATGAATTAGAGATTCATTCTCCGTCAAAAAAATACAGAGATGCAATCGGTGTGAATATCCCGAGAGGTATTGCATCTGGTGTAAATGTAGCCAAGGCAGAGCTCCTGGGAGAGATGAAAACCACGATGACAGAAGTACTTGCCGTTGCAAAGAGCTTAGTCAGGGAAGGGGAATATTCCAAAGTTGGCAGCAACATTGTAAGCGGATTGAGTGAATCGTTAAGCCTCGCAAAGACCAGAAGTTCCAACAGTATACAGAGTGTAATAGACGCACAGTATGATGCGGTGGCAGCAGCACATGAGAAAGCAGAGAACAACTTACAGAACAAGATTAATAAGACCAAAAGCAAGAAGAAAAAGAAAAGCTTAAAGAAGCAGCTTTCTTCATTAAAGGCAGCGAATAAAGCTGAGGAAGAACAGTTAAAGGAAGCAGGAGAAAAGGTTGCGAATGCTTTTAACACAGCGTTTGAAAAAGAAGCGGATCGGCTGACAGAGGTTGCTCAGAAGCAGATACAGGAGCTATCAGAGAAGTATCAGAAAGAATATGATAATATCATAAGCCTTAGAGATGGACTGATGAACAAACAGCAGTCGTGGGGCAATGTTTATGATCTTGAACAAAATATCCTTGATATTGAAAGATATCAGAAAAAGCTGAAAGCGCTGGAGAACAACATTCCAGAATCCATGATGGAAAAGATTCTGGGAATGAACGTGGACGAAGCCACTGCTTACATGGATTGGTTTCAGTCTATGACGCAGGAGCAGCAGAAAGCATATGTTGAGAACTGGAATAAGCAGCAGTCTATGGCAGAGAGCTTTTCAAAAAGTTTCTTCGCAGACGATATAAGCAAACTGGAAAGCGAGTATCAGACCGAGCTTAAGAAAGCAACGGACAAGCTTCAGAGCGAGATGAACCAGATCGGCGTAAATGTAGCAAAAGGACTTACAGCTGGAATCCAATCTGAGACACGTACCGCAAGTGCAGCCATGAAAAATCTTTGCAATGCATTGATTGCTACAGCAAAGAAACAGCTTGGCATCAACTCTCCATCTAAGAAATTTACAGAGCTTGGGGTATATGATATTCAGGGTTTGGAAAAAGGGCACGAAAAAGAGGCGAAGAATCTATATAAGCAGATGGGAACTGTTTCAAAAACAATGGCTCAGAGGTTTGCGGAGGCTAATTTAGATCTTCCAGATCTAAGAGGAAAGATGGAAGCAGCAGTATTGAAGCAGATGGGAAGAATCACAGCGAACGTGAGACTTCCGGAGATACAGCAGAATATCTCTTCCGGAAGTAATTCTGAACAGCCAGTTTTCGTAGGCCCCGAAAAGATAGAGGTTATACTTCCGCTTGAAGGAAGAGTAGTGGCAAGAACCTTAGTTCCATTCATGGATCAGTTTTTAAATGAGATTGTAGAACGTAAGTTAAGAGGAGGTGTGTAAATGAGCAAAGGAACACTAGGTGTACAGATTGGTGATAAGCATACCTTGAAAGACTGGGGACTGGGATGGACATCGATCAATTTAGGATTCCCAGAGGCAAAGACTTATGAGCAGGATATTCCCGGAGCAGACGGAACACTTGACTTTACGGAGGCTATGACTGCGGGTGATGTGAAATACAAAAACAGACCTATATCATTAGAGTTTGAAGCACCAGATAAGGATTTTCATGAGTGGAGCAGAATGATTTCCGAGGTTGCAAATTATCTGGTAGGGCAAAAGAAAAAGATCATCCTTGACAATGATCCGCAGTTCTACTATATCGGCAGGATAAAAATGGATATCGATAAAACGGATAAGGACAGTAGTAAGATTGTATTATCCGGTGACGTTGATCCGTATAAACACGAACTATATTCCAGTCTTGATGACTGGATATGGGATACCTTTAATTTTGAGACTGGAATTATCAGGGAATATAAAGATATTCAAGTGGACGGTTCATATGAGCTTATGATCCCTGGACTCAGGAAAAGAATTGTTCCTACGATTGAATGTTCGGCGCCAATGCAGGTGACCTATAATAACAGGACGTATAGTTTGTTAGAGGGAAAAAATAAGGTGTTCGATATTTGGATTGGAGAAGGAGAAAACTTCCTGACCTTTATCGGCACTGGAACGGTGTCTGTAGATTATCGGGGAGGTAGCTTGTAATGTACAAAATCTTTTGCGACGAAAGAACGCTACATGATGTGAGGGATGAAGATTATATGCTACTATCTCCAAAACTTGCCCTTGAATTAAATAAAACGGGAAATTTTGATTTTGGCATTCTACCTTCGCACCCTGAGATTGGGAGAATAAAAAAGTTAAAATCCTCGATAAAAGTGTACGATAATGATGAGCTCTTATATACTGGACGACCAACAACAGATGAATCAGATTTTTATAATTTAGGACAAGTATCTTGCGAGGGAGAGCTCGCCTTTCTATTGGATTCCATCCAAAGACCGCATAATTATGGCAGTCAGACCGCGGAAGTTAGTAGCAATATAGAGATTTTTAAGAAACTGATTGAAGAGCACAACAGTCAAGTAGAAAAGGAAAAACAGTTTGAGATAGGAATTATTGATATTGATTCCGAAATAGTGACCAGCCTGTCTACAAATTATGAGAAGACGTGGGATTTCATCAACAGTAATTTCATCGGAAAATATGACGGATATCTTCGAGTAAGGCATAAAGAAGGCGTTAGGTACCTTGATTACGTAAAGCAGTATGGAAAGATAAGCACTCAGGAAATCCGATTCGGAGAAAACCTATTAGATTTGAAACGGTACATTAAAGCAAATGACATCGTAACAGCAATTATCCCAATAGGAAAAAACAATGTCACGATTAAAAATGCGAATGGTCATAATGGCACAGATTATATTTATGACAAAGACGCTGTAGAGTTATATGGTTGGATATGGAAGAAAGTAGATTTTTCCGATGTAAACGATCCAGATACGTTATTTAGGAGAGCGAGCGAACACTTAAAAGAAAGCGTGAATCTTGCCATTACAATTGAGCTTACAGCGGCAGATCTGCATTTAGTGGATGTCGATGTTGGCGCGATAAGACTTGGCGATATGGTTCCCTGTATTTCTAAGAGACATGGACTGTTAAGCACTCTAGGAGACGTATCAACTTATTTTCAAGTAAGCAAATATGAGCTAAATCCGGACAATCCATCCAGTAACAAACTCACGCTTGGGCGTACAGTATCGACGCTAACGGCACAGGTTGTAAAATCAGTAGATGCAGATAAAAAAGTAAAAAATGTTGAACAAATTGTTGATAAAACTGTTGGAGATGTCAAGCAGATTAAGGAAGACGTGGAAGGAATTAGCGAGAATGTAACCGAGGTGAAAAAAGACGTAAACCAAACCAAAGAAAGTATTACAACCTTGGATGAAAAGACACAAAACTTATCTGATTCAGTTAAGGAAATAGAAGGATATTCAGAAAAAATCCAGTCTTTGGAAATCGGAATTGATGAATTGAAGACATTGATTTCAGAAGAGCAGAAAGTGATACAGGATATACTCATGCGGTTACAAGTGTTAGAAGAAGGAGGAGCGAGCAATTCATGACAGTGGAGATGGAAACAAAGATATATAACTTAATACAGGAATTTCGGACAGCGGTATACGGGAAGGATGTACGAAGAACTTATGCGGATATAGCAGAAGCTGTTTGTATAGAAGCGATGAAAAAAATAGATAAGGCTGTAGATCAGGGGAATTATGCAGAATCACAGGGTGACTATGCTAAGCTGCAAGGAGATTATGCAAAAAAGCAAGGCGACTATGCGGGAACACAAACTGATACAGCCTTAGCGAAGATTCAGCAGGAAATGTTTAAAATACAAGCGGAATTTGGAGACATACAATCCATTCTTCAAGACAGCGAGAGTGGAAAGCTCTTATTGGAAATTCAGCAACTCTTAAATGACATGTACCGCCAATCTACTGATACGGATATTGATAACATCATCGCCGGGACCTACGTAGACGAAGATGAAGAGGGAAGCATTTTCGAGGTGGCATCAGAGCAGGATATTGATGATATCATTGCCGGAACCTATACCGATGCGCCGGAGGGGAGTACAGAAGAGGGGACAAGCCAGAACATAACAGAGATAGTAAATAATGCATTTTAAGGAGGAGTAACAATGGCATTAGTAACCATACAATTATTAGAAGATTTCGCGAACAAATTCGCAGCAAAGATCACAACCTTATTTGTGAGAAAGGAAAGTGGCAAAGGACTTTCTACAAATGACTATACTACTGATGAAAAAACAAAGCTTGCCGGATTGAAAAATATAACGGTAGACAGCGCTCTATCATCCACATCAACCAATGCAATTCAAAACAAAGCGGTGAATACCGCTCTTGGTGGAAAGGTTCCAACAACAAGGAAAGTGAACAACAAAGCATTGTCGGCAGACATAACTCTTACAGCGGCAGATGTATCTGCGATACC
>JAETSI010000115.1 GCA_021769725.1 Oscillospiraceae bacterium
GCCCCGGGCTATGTGCTCGTTGCCCCGTTGGGGCGCGTTCTAGTTTAATGCTGTGACTGACTTAATATTTATTTGACTATGATTTCAGAAATGAACGACAAGTTTTGGACACCCTACCCGTTGGGGCGCGTTCATTCATGGCGTATCCATCTTATCTGTACTATAATATAGTTTAATTTTGTTGACTAACTTATATTAAACGTCTGTCTATAGATGTGTGCGCACACAAATACATTGTGTGCGCACACTGTGTTATTGATTTATGTCAAATAGTAACTATATTTTAGTGCAAATTCCAAGTTTTCTTATTGCCTGATTTTAATATTCGCATTATCTTTGCATCGTCAAAAGGATAATGATCGAGCCGTGAGAATCGGAACAGATTATAAAGATGATTTTGGATGAAAGTCAGTAGAAATGTAAGTCAGTAGTTTGATATAAATAGTATTTGGTTATATGATTAAGTGGTAAAAGATTGTGGTCAGGAAGATAGAAATTGTAGCGAGGTAAGAGATTGTGAGCGATTAAGGATAACGGAAAGTCTGGGTATTGGTAGAGGTAAGGATTGTCAGGTAACATGAAAAAAAGAGAGAGAAGGTAGACGGGCGAATGAAAAGAGAGGTGCCCGCTACCATGATTGTTGGACAAGACATGCATAAAATGAAGGTTTTTAGTTATTAATAGCATTCCGGTGCGGCTTCGGGTCAAGAGCGACACGATAGCTGCATCTTTTTTTTGTATGCTCGGTAAATGTGTGACATTTACAAGAATCATTACTTTAACATGTGTTAAGAGGCATCGGCCGAACGTTTCTCAACCGATACCTCGAAAATCGCGATTTTTGCTTCAAATGGGAAGTGCTGATAGTCAGCTTGTTACGCTGATGGAGAATTGTCAAGAAAGCAGAGAGGGCCGGTTTCGCAATGCAATAAGGCCCTTATTGCATTGCGAAACCGGCCTCGTTGCACTGCGAAACGGCCCTCGCGGGAGTGCCGGGAGGCCCTTACGGCAAGTCTGTATGGCAAAAAACGCGTGTAAAGGAAGCAGAGACGGCCTTACTGCTTTTCTATTTCACGAAAAAAGAAAAGTTAAATTTTCGGAATTAACCGGACATTTATTACCGTATGTCCGGTTCTGAAAACATATCGCAACAGATGAGCCGGCCCTTTAAAAAAACATTCACAGCGTCTGTCAGTCGGCATTGCTGCCGGCAGGGCGGTATGGCCCGGTGATTACAGTCCTGAGTATTCTAATGTCGTTCACAGGCCGGTCGTCATAGTCTGTATATGCACGCTGTATCTTCTCAACCACGTCGAGCCCTTCGGTCACTTCTCCGAACACAGTGTATGTGCCGTCAAGATGCGGAGTGCCGCCTGTCTTGCGGTAGGTGGTCTTCATCTCGGGAGTCATTTTTATGCGTCCGCCGCTGACAGTGTCAAGATGTTCGGCCATATGCTCGATGTCGGCCGTAGAGAAGCGTTTGCCCCATACTATGTAAAACTGACTATAGCTTGAGCGTCGTTCCGGATTGACGTCGTCGCTTTCCCGTGCCATGGCTACGGCTCCACGCTTATGGTATATTCCCGGTATACGGATTTCGGCCGGCAGTGTGTTTCCGCACGAATCCTCACCAAGCACCTGACCGGCTTGGGCATGACGGCTTGCAGGGTCGCCGGCCTGAATCATGAAATTGCGTATCACGCGGTGGAAGAGCAGACTGTCGTAAAAGTGGCTGTCGGCAAGTTTCAGGAAATTGTCGCGGTGCAGCGGTGTTTCGTTATACAGTGCTATGCGTATGTTGCCCTCGGTGGTCTCAAGTGTCACTTCGGTCCGTGTCTTTTCTTCGTGATCTTTTGTTTGTCGGCTTTGTGCCTTTGCCGTATAACCTGTTATCAGCAGTATTGCTGCGGTAAGTGTGAATATTCTTTTCATATCTATTTAGGGATACTTTTTCATTCGTATGCAAAAATAGCCAATAGTTTTCATAAACATGTCATATTGCCGCCTTTATTTTTCAATAAGCCAGTCATCAGAATTAAACTGTATTATCGTTCGGGCATAGGATGGATGTGCCACGCATAGGATGAACGCGCCCTGAATGAACGCGCCCCGCCGGGGCAACGAGCGCATAGCCCGGGGCAGAGTGCAGCGGCACCCCGGGAACAACACGATTGCACACATCCGCCCTGGAAGGGCAAAAGCGTTATTTATCAAGTACTTACTATTTATGCTTTGCATATGTTTTAATGCTTTTGCTCTTGTAGGGCGTGTGGATTGTCAATGTTTGATTCCCGCTGCACCGTTGCGCTCAGCCCTGGGCTATGTGCTCGTTGCCCCGGCGGGGCGCGTTCATCCATGGTGCATCCTTCATATGCCCGGACGATAATGCAGTTTGATTTGTTGGCTGACTTACTAATTTTGTTATTATAATGAATAATTATTTTCAACTCTAAATAACATTATATTAAATATTATTTAGTAACTTTGCACCCGCAATCTTTCTCATGCGGAGAGATATATCAAAAAAGAAGAGTTGTTTTCGTCAAGCCGACAGGAACAGAGCAAGTTCGCTTGAATTTTGCCATGACGAGAAAATGAAAGATGAGATCCTGATATAAGGATAAAGTCCGGTAGTTTTTTACAGAAGACAACACTTTCAGAAGACAAGGTAATGCCCTTTGTCCGAATGAATACAAAAACAAAACGGATTGCATGGGGATTTCTCCTGTAATGTTTATGAGTAAATTTTGTAACTGCTTGATTTACAATGAAGTTTGTAATCTCGCAGGATTAGGAGAAGTGTCTTCAGTCTAAGTTTTAATCATGTATTTCGTTTGATGTCAATGGATAAGCCGGACGTTCCGCAATCACATTTTTTTGACGATGCGAGCCGTTGTTTCTGTACAGAGAATCGGTTTGCATCTGAACGAAAACAATGGTTTGTAATGCGTGATCTGAAGCGTTCCAATGCCAAGGTTCCCGCATACTTATTGCTTGCATCTATGCAAGTGGAGGTTTTCACACCTATGAAATGGGTGTTGAGAATCCGTGCCGGCAAGCGTGTACGCGAGCAGATTCCGTTTATCTCCGATCTCCTCTTCGTTCATGACACGGCGGAGGCTCTGAATCCCATTGTTTCCAAAACACCGACATTGCAGTACCGTTACCGCAAAGGTGGTGCCTATTGTGAACCCGTGACCGTGCCCGACAGGGATATGCAGCGTTTCATTCATGCTATCGGCACGACAGAATCTCCGCGTTTCTATCTTCCCGAAGAAATAACTCCGTCCATGTACGGCCGGCGCATCCGCATCGTTGGCGGCCCGCTTGACGGCTACGAGGGTAGCCTCATCACCACCCGCGGCTCGCGCGTCAAGCGTCTGCTTGTGGAACTTCCACGTCTGCTGGCAGTAGGGGTGGAGGTGAGTCCGGAGTATGTGCAGGTGGTGGGGTGAATGATATAATAAAGTCAAAGAAACTATATCCGCTTTTGCAACTTTTCGTTGGATATACGTTTGGGATTTTTTAAGTAATAGATAAATGTTAAAGGTAAGCGCCATATTATGAATTGTTTCCGATATTATTCATCAATTTTTTAAATTAAGAAAGATTACAATGGCTGTTTGTTGTGGTTTTAATGATCTTAAGCATGATCTTGAAAGGAAAAAGCAGATTGTTCTATTTGTCGGTGCTGGAATAAATGCTACTTCAGATCCTGTCATAGACATGTCGTGGAATTCGCTTATGGACATGTTGTTTAGTGACGCTTTGCGATTTTTGGCAATAGAGAAAGATATCTCTACTGTGGAAATGAACATTATCAGGCAAGGATTGAATAAAAAATCACTTGACAATCAAAATAAGTTTTTTAGCGATTTGCTTAGAATTAATGAAACTCTTGACTATGAATTAACACAACAGATTAAGGCTTCAATAGTAAAGGAAATTTTAGGAGACAATTATATCATGGCTATTCAGAAATTTCTGTATAGTCAGTGTAATAAGCGACTGATAAGGCGGAAATTTCAAGAAGCATATTCATTGAAAAACAAGGAGAAAGAGAAAAAAACATATCCTTTTTATACGCTTTATACAATGGCAAGGATGATAATTCTGTATCCGTATATCAAGGCCGTAGTAACATACAACTATGATAATTTTTTGAAAGAAGCTATATCAATTTTATTGGAAAGTAGAGAGGAGTATTTTACACTTGATGAGTTGGAGCGGATAGGTAAACGCAATCTTGTGATTCAAGATGTTTCTGGGTTCGTATACGCTCAGGAGATGACGGATGATATTTTGTCAATCTATCATGTGCATGGTTATATTCAACCACCATCGGAATCATTTATTGCAGATAATAATCAAATAGTATTGTCTCTTGATGAATATCATGAGAATGAGAAGAATATCTATTCATGGCCTACAGCAACACAATTGCATTTTCTTAGTCATTATACTTGTATACTTGCAGGTATGTCACTAACCGACCCGACGCCGCAAAGAAGGCTCATCCGACATTTCGAGTGATAAAGTCAATAAAAAAAATAAAAGAAAACTGCCGAAGTTTTTGTATATTTGAATAACCACAAACAAATATATAAAAATGAACAGCAGTTTT
>JAETSI010000116.1 GCA_021769725.1 Oscillospiraceae bacterium
GTACAAGATACAATGACTGTCATACACATCTGGCTCTGTTTTATGAGGTAAATATTTAAAGAAAAGCCTGAAAAATCAATGATTTAGGGCTTGACATTATAGGAAGGATTGAAGAAATGAAAATCTTTGGCTATATCATGTGGGGGATAATCATTTTTGATTATATTATGATTTTTTTATTCCCCCATTACTTTTGTTTAGTATTTTCCTCGTTTTTTGAGAATCATTCATCCCGGAGATATGCGGAAAATCTTTTTTCCGTATATCCCTGGGATGAAAACAGAATAATGGATTCTGTATGGGATGGGCAAAAGGCTTGTGTGGCTGGCGGCTCATTTTTATTTCGCAGGAAACGGGAAGCACATAAGAAATATATGCAGCAACTTACCCACAGAAAAAGGTTCTGTATGAAAGAAAAGTACTTATAGAGAAAACAGTATAAAGGATACTGGAAAATAGAATTTGAAGAAATGTGGAGGTAAGAGATTTGACAGCAGCAGTATATCTCAATTTTTCAGGACCGGAAGCATGGTCGCGCTTAGAAGCATATAAAGAAAAGGCATTTCGGTATTGCGAAAAGAAAGGATACGATATTCTTGTCCTGATTGAATATGTGGGACCGGAAGATATCGTAAAGGAGCAGGGGCGAAAAAAAATCCTGGAATTGGCTAGAAAGGAATTGGTTGATGCGATCATCATTCCGGATTTATATACGATTTCCGGATTTCTGCCGGAGGCGCTCTCCGTACTGCAGGAGATATACGATTATGGTGTGACGGTGGAAGATTTGGATTGTGATCCCGTGGAGCATGATATATTCCTGCAGCATTATAAAAAAATGAAGGTAACAAAAGGCAAAGATAGAACAAGAGAAATTGGGGGCATTTTCATTATGCCTGCATTTATGGAAAGCATCCTGCAGAAAGCAGATTAGGAGGATATCATATGCTGACAAGAGAGAATTTGTTACATATGCGGAATATGTCCTTTGAAGATGTGAACCCCGATGAAGTTCCAGATATTAAAGAACTGGATATTGATGTTACAAAAAGTAAAGAAGAAAAGATTCTGGAGGTCCTGGAATCCGGAAGGAACCCTTATTTCATAAAATGTGGAAAGACGCTTGTGAAAATAGGGTTTGCTTCCACCAACCGTACTATAGAGGAGGCACTGGAAAGCCTTGTACAGATGAAGTGGTAACGAAGAACCAAGAGAAAAAGCAGTTTGCAGCGGCAAATTGCGGGGTGGACAGGGTAAAAAATCTATGGTATGATGATGGCAAGTAGTTAGTTAAATGAATAAGCGGCTGGAGCGCCAATCATCAGATATATTTAGTGAGTGATGCTGACTAATTTAAATGATTGGAGTTTTAGCGATGAAAAATCAAACAGTACAAAAAATCTATCGTGTTGTCCTGTATCTCCGTCTTTCTTCTGACGATGGGGATAACAGAGAAAGTGACAGCATATCTAACCAGAGGATACTGATCAATGGTTATCTGAAAGGAAAATCAGAGTTCGTTGTTGTGCAAGAATTTGTGGATGATGGTTATAGCGGCACAAATTTCAACCGGCCTGATTTCCAGAACATGATGAAATTCCTTGAAGAAGGGAAAGCAGACTGTATTATCTGTAAAGACCTTTCCCGGTTCGGCAGGGATTTTTCCGGTGTTCTGCAGTATGTCGAGCGTATACTTCCTAAAATGGGAATACGCTTGATCCTGGTAAATGATGACTATGACAGCAGCATCCCAAATCGTGATTTTATTACCCTTAGAATGAAGAGCCTTATCAATGATATTTACCCTGCGGACACGTCTCGGAGCGTAAGGGCAAATTTGTCTGCCAAAATGGAAGATGGGCAATGTATAGCTGCCTTTGCATTTTACGGCTATCTGAAGTCTCCGGAAGACAAGCATAAGCTGATCATTGACCCTGTTGCGGGGGCTGTCGTAAAAGATATGTTCCATTTGAAAATGCAGGGGCACAGTTTATGTTCGATTGCGGATATTCTCAATGAACGCGGAATATTGCCGCCCCTGGCATATAAGCAGATTTATCTCCGGCTGAACCAGAAAACCGGCTTTAAAACAGTGGGAAAGAATAAGTGGGAAGCAACTATGGTAAGAAGGATTCTCCTGGACGAACGGTATACGGGAGTTCTTCTGCAGGGAAAAAGGACAACCCCGAACCATAAGGTTAAGAAGGTTATCTACAGGGCTAAAGAGGAATGGGTCCGTGTGGAAAATGCTTTTGAAGCGCTTATAGACCGGCATGTTTATGAGGTCGTGGTACATCTTTTGGGAAGGGATGCCAGAAAAGCGGCAGACGGGATCGCGTTGCTTAGCGGACTGGTGGAATGTGCGGACTGCCATCAGAGCATGGTCCGCAAAAGCCCGGATAAAAAGAACTATTATTATATCTGTTCTACATACCTGTATGAAAAAGAGTGCATTTCCCATAGTTTCAGCGAAAAGAAGCTGATTGCGATTGTAAAGGAGAGCATCCGGTATTTTGTCTCTGTAATTGTAAACCTGGAGGAGACACTTGCATATGTCAGAAATGCTTCACTGCCGGAAGAGAGGATGTATGAGGCAGATCAACAATTAAAAGTACTGGAGCAGGAATGTAACCGTATCATGCAGATCAAAAAGAACCTGTATGAAAGTTACTGCGAAGGGCTATTGGATGAAGAGGAATTCAAGTCATATAAAAAAATGTATGATATAGAACTGAAACAAAAGGAAGCTGCCATTAAGAAACAGCGGGAGAATATTTCCGATATGCTGTCCAAGATGGACAGACAGCAGGAATGGATGAAATATTTCCTTGTCTGCAAAGACATGGATGAAATTGACCGGATTATGGTATCAATGCTAATAAAGCGTATCCGTGTTCATTCTGATAAAAATGTTTCGATCGAATTCTGGTTTGAAGATGAATTCGAACGCCTGATGACATTATTGGAGACCGCAAACAGGATAGAGCCGAATAGTGTTCTGGCATCTTTCCTCGCTCATAAGAATGGAGGAAACCAGAGTGCCTAGAGTAAGCAGAAGAAAGCAAAAAGGAAAAGTACAGGCAGCGCTGCAGGTAAGGTATTACCGGACCGCTGTTTATGTCCGGCTCTCACGAAAAGACGGAGGGCATGGACGTCGGGATTCGATCCATATCCAAAAACAGATATGTACGGATTTTGTTAAGAAACACCCGGAAATGCTTTTGGCGGAAATCTATGTGGATAACGGAGTGACAGGAACAAATTTTAACCGGGAAGCGTTTGAACGGCTTATGGCAGATGTACGCGCAGGAAATATAGACTGCATTATCGTAAAGGATTTTTCGCGATTTGGCAGGGATGCAATAGATGCAGTTGATCTGATCGATGTTATCTTTCCTTCTCTGGATGTGCGGTTTATTTCGGTTTTAGATGATTATGACAGCGAGAATCCGGCTTGTGTGCAGGACAGAGTGAGTACCATCTTAAAACATTTCATGAATGATTATTATGCCAGGGAAGTTTCTGTAAAACTGATACAGGCTCATAAGCAGTCCAGGGAAAAAGGAGAATATTGGGGGGCCAGACCTCCATATGGTTATAAATGGTCTCCGGAATCAAAAAAAATCCTCATACCGGATGAAGAGGAAAAAAGATTGTCCGGCAGATATTTGACTGGTATGTGTTCCAGGATATGTCCAGTTATGATATTGCGAAAGAATTGAATGCATTAGGTGTATGGACACCACAGGAAAGCCATGAAATCCGGCAATATGGAGAGCGAAAAAAGGACCGGAGATTGATCTGGCGGTCTGACTTTATCAGGCGGCTGCTTCAAAATCCTGTTTATATCGGTGCCGCAGTATATGGAAAAACAAAACAGATGCTTGCGGATAATGTACCGTTGTATCTGGTCCCGCGGCAGGAATGGGACATTCAGGAACATGTCAGGGAACCGTTGGTTGAAAGGAGCATTTATGAGGAAGCACTGGAAATAGCAAAGCAGCGCTGGAAAGATGCATTGGACGAATGGGCGGTAAATGAGAAAAATCCACATGGAGCTAATGGTCCTTTGCTTGGAAAAATTTATTGTGAAAATTGCGAAAAAAAACTGCAGCGCAAAATGATTACCTATGGAAAGTATCTGAACGTTTCATATTATTGCCTTACGTCTAAGGTTGCCAGCCACATATGCTCCTTAGAACATCTTAATGAAAAATATGTTTTTGAGGCAATCAAAACCGCGATGAAATATCAGATTGCGCTTGCTGTGGATTATCAGAAAAAGTACGGATCAGATTTTTACAAGAGACTGTCGGATGAGTCAAAAAATAACATCAGAAGAGCAAAAGAAAAATATGAAACGTACAATGGAAAATTGAAACAGTTGTTTGAACATTAGAGTAGTCTCGGAAACTATTGCATAACAGAATGAAAATTCTGCATAAATGGCATAAGTCGATGGCTGAAGGGAAGATGGGAAAGGATAACGTTACGGATTGAAGTGAAGGGC
>JAETSI010000003.1 GCA_021769725.1 Oscillospiraceae bacterium
TCATGCTCTATACTTGAAATATACCCCTGTGTAAGTCTTGCTTTCTGAGCAAGCTCCGGCTGGGTAAGCCCAAGCTCCTCACGTCGGTTTCGGATTTTGTTTCCTAATGTCATAAACTATCACTCCTTTGATTTGGCGAATTTTTTCACCATTTTATGCAGGTTAGGTGAAGCTGCACTACTGATTATTTCACTCTGGGAAGCAATGTTATAAAGTCTTTCCGGCGCATCTGTTTCAATAAGAAAATCCAATGCCGCCGACAGTGCCATTGCTTCTGAGCGGTCAATTATATTTGAACTATCTGTTACTGTTAATACGAATGCCACAAGAGCGTCTGTTACTTGTTTTTTCTGGTCTGGTGTCATAAAACCTCCTCCTCAAAACAGCGAAAGCTGGATATTCTCATCGCTGCCATAGCTGAAATAATTCCTTTTGTATCTGTTGACAGCCATTTGAGAAATTTCAATATCGCTGTTGTTCATGATAAAGTTAGCGATTTTCTGACATGAATATTCATCTGAAATAATCATATCGTCAACCTGTCGTTTGAGTTCCGGATCAAGCGTTGAGATTTTGCTTGGCGTAGTGTGTTTATACTTCTTCTTTATTCGCTTTGCTGGTTCTGGAGCAGGCTGTGATGTTGATGTCATAATAAATGGTATAAGAGCCTTGACTGTTTCACTCACTGCCAAAGAAACCGCCTTCACGATAACTTCTTCGAGATTGATTCCGTTAAGTCTGTTCTGGAGCTTATCCTCCATGATATTAAAAGCTTCGATATATTTCAGCTTCCATTCAAGAGCTTCTTTTCCCGTGAACCCCATTACGAGCAAACTGAATCCATCTCGGGTAATATCATAACGCTTATAATGCTTACCAGTTCCGGCAGTATAGGTTGTTTCAATGAACATTTTAGTCAAAGCGCAATTTTGCGCCTTGAGATTTTCAATCGCTCGAACAACATCTTTATGATGTTTTCCAAAATCATTGGCTACCTGCAAGCTGGAAACTGTCAGCCGTCCGTCGAGATTGTTAATTATGATTTCATTCATAAAAATTTCCTTCTTTCTGTTTACTTTTCAAGATTCTTGTGATACAATTATCATAGGGCTTACTGCGCCCTGAGATATCTGTTACTAATATTATAATAGATAATTATCTAAATGTCAAGCGATTTTCAGACAATTATCTATTACTGTGATTTTGTACAAAAGGGAGTTGATTTATTTTGTCAATGGTTGACAGAATATGCGAGTTAGCGCAAAAAAAAGGTCTTAGTATTGCAGCATTAGAAAAGGCTGTGGGATTGAGTAATGGTATAATAGGCAAATGGAAAAAGCAAAGTCCATCGTGTGATAAACTTAAACTCGTAGCCGATTATCTAAATACAACCATTGATTACTTATTAACAGGCATAAAAAACGAATTAAAACAAAATGAAATTGAATTGCTTGAAGTATTCCAAAATTTCAACGACCGTGAGCAGGTAAAAATAATAGGCAGAATGGAAGAATGGCTTGAAGTTAAACACCAAAGAGAAGCTATAAGCAAGAGCTCGAGGATTGTCGGAGTTCAGGTTGCCAGAAGAACAGACGGAAAATTTATCAAAGAACCACTTACTGCTGAAGAATTTGAAAGGATAGAAGCACTGCCAGAAGATACCGATTATTAATACATAGTAAAAGCACCTCCGAGAGAGTACAATAATTCTCGGAGGTGCTTTTTATGCATTATGAGATTTATAAAAACGCAAGAGACGCCAGCTGGAGATTTTTGCTCCAGCACAAAATTTGCAGTCTGCCAGTTGATTTAAGACACATAACTTCGGATATGGGGATAATAGTCAAAAAGGATGATATTGGCACGCTCGGTGCGGATGAGCGAGGCCTAAATCAGTTAAATAAAGCTTTTTTGTATTCTGCTTGTCAAATCACAATCGCCGTGATTGTCAATCTTGAAAATCCTGTTGCTGATTTAACAGTTGAGCAGATTGCGAAGCTCTATATGGGAGAGATTACAAATTGGCAGGAAGTAGGCGGTGAAGATGCACCTATCGTATGCATCGGAAGAGAAGCTACATCCGGTACACGTGAGGGTTTTGAATCTGTTACCGGAACAGCTGATAACTGCAAGTATACGCAGGAACTTACATCAACGGGCGATGTGGTGCAGACGGTATCTTCCAATCCGAATGCAATTGGATATGCTTCAACGGCATCGGTAAGCGATAAGGTTCAGACGGTCAGTATAGACGGAGTTATGCCGACTAAAGAAACGATTCTTAGTGGTGATTATAAAATTCAGCGTAATTTTGTACTTGTCACAAAAAAGATAAGGAACTGAGCGATTCTGCAAAAGATTTCTTTGATTTCTGCATGAGCAGCGAATCAGATGAGTATATCACAAAGGCAGGTGCGGTTCCCGTTGCAAAGTAATACATTGGATTAAACGCAGAAGAGAGAAGCTGATAACATGGTAAAGTTGAAAAATATCAGGACTTATTGAAAAAAGCATGAATCTGTTATTTACTGTATGCGGATTTATTGCTGTAGCATTTGTGTTGATTGCTTTGATTATGGGGATCCTCTACGAGTGTTTTGAATCGCAGATTATCAACGAACTTAAAAGAGAAGCGGAATATATTTCCATAGCGGTTGAAAATGAGGGGCTTAATTATCTAAGTGACATTGAAGATAAAAATGAGCGTATAACACTGATTGCTCCTGATGGAACTGTAATTGCAGATACTGCGGCAGATGCAGGATCTCTTGAAAATCATGGCAGCCGTAATGAAGTGAAGCAGGCAATTAAGGATGGCAGCGGTACAAGCCTGAGATACTCCAATACATTAACAGAAAAAATCGTATATTATGCAGTAAAAATGAAAGACGGAAACATTTTGAGAATTTCCACAAGATACCGTGCGATTGCTATTGTTTTGTTGGGTCTGATACATCCGATTGCATTTGTTATATTGATCGCACTGCTGTTTTCGCTATGGTTATGCCACAGAGTATCTGTCAGACTTGTCGAACCAATCAATGGTCTTGACCTTGAACATCCTGAAAAGAATGAAACCTACGAGGAACTTACACCACTTCTGAAAAAAAATTCAAATCAGCGTAAAACCATTGACAAGCAGTTAAAAGATGCCGTACAGATGCAGGAAGAATTCCGTCTAATTACTGAAAATATGAACGAGGGTTTTTTAGTGATCGACAGTAAAATGCGTATTCTGACGTACAATTCCTCTGCAATGAAATTTCTTGATATTTCGGAAACAGAATCAGAAAGTATACTTTCTGTAAATCGCACAAGGGAATTCAGAAAAATGATCGAATATGTATTATCCGGTGAACGTTATGAATATGAAACTGAATCGGAACATAAATGCTGTCAGTTTATTGCGAATCCTGTTTTTTCAGAGGGTCAGACAATTGGTGCTGTTATTGTGATTTTTGATGTGACAGAAAGTGTAAACCGTGAAAAGCTGAGACGCGAATTTACATCAAATGTTTCTCATGAACTGAAAACTCCTTTAACGTCTATATCCGGATTTGCTGAAATCATGAAAAACGGAGATACGCCAAGTGAAATGGTTATTGATTTTTCAAAATCTATATATGATGAGGCACAAAGACTGATTTCGTTGGTTTCTGATATTATGAAAATTTCTGAACTGGACGAAAAGTCTGTTGTTTACGAAAAAGAAGCTGTTGATTTGTATGCACTCTCTTTGGAAATTGCAGAAAGACTTCGTACAGAGGCTGATAAGAAAAACATTAAAATCAATGTTATAGGCGATACTGTTGAGGTTATCGGAGTACGTAAAATTTTGGACGAAATGATTTATAATCTCTGCGACAATGCAGTGAAGTATAACAGAGATAACGGTATTGTTGATATTATCGTAAATACGGCTGAAAACAAGGTGAAACTTCTTGTTCGTGATACGGGAATTGGCATTCCGTCAGTTCAGCAAAACCGTGTTTTTGAACGCTTTTACAGAGTTGATAAAGCACGCTCCAAATCTATCGGGGGAATAGGTCTTGGACTTGCAATTGTCAAGCATGGTGCGCTCTATCACAATGCAGAAATAAATCTGGAAAGCAAGGAAAATGTGGGAACTTCAGTAAGCATTTTCTTTCAGAATGATGTTGTTTAAGGCAATCTCTAAAAAATATTTAGTTAAGGTAACAAGAGAAACAGCCTCTTCTTTCTGATATATCAAGTCAGTTAACAAGTATTAATTGCAATTTCCTTAGTCTGCAGCTGAAAGAGATAATTACTCAGTAAAAAAATTCATATAATGTGCTGGACTTTGCTCTGATTTTATGATAAAATATCAATATATATTTTAGTCAAGGGAGAGAAAGAATGCAGTGTACAGAATATACATTATAGAAGATGATTTTACCATTTCAGCTCTAATGAAAAAACATTTTGAAAAATGGGAATACGAAGTAAAATGCTCTGAGAATTTTAATGAAATAATCGATGAATTCACAGAATTTGATCCACATATCGTTCTTGTGGATATAATGCTTCCGTTCTTCAACGGATATCACTGGTGCAGCGAGATACGCAGAATATCTGAAGTTCCCATTATGTTTATTTCCTCAGCGTCTGATAATATGAATATCGTCATGGCGATGAATATGGGAGCTGATGATTTTATTGTTAAACCAGTTGATCTTAATGTTATGACGGCAAAAGTACAGGCAATGCTGCGCCGAACCTACGATATGGGCGGAAGGATACCTGTTCTTGAACATAATGGTGCGGTTCTCAATCTAAATAATACTACGCTTGTTTATAATAGGCAGACTATTGAATTAACAAAAAATGATTTTCGTATACTCCAGACTCTTATGGAAAATAGAGGAAAGGTCGTCAGCCGTGAAACACTGATGAACAGGCTCTGGCAGACTGATTGTTATGTGGAAGAAAATACCCTTACTGTAAACGTTACAAGATTGCGAAAAAAGCTGGAATCCGCCGGACTGAAAGATTTTATTAAAACTATAACAGGAACGGGGTATATCATAGAATGAAACTTTTTATGAAATATATCTGCCAGTATAGGAAAAATATTTTGTTCTTTTTGTTGTATTCAGTTGTTTTTGCATCTGTTTTACTCATATACGATTCTAACATTGAGGCGGTTTTCTATGCTTTTGTTATTTGTTCACTGACAGGGGCTGTAATTATTGTATATGGATTTCTGAGATTCAGAAAAAAATACCTGCTGCTTCGTGAAATATATATTAATCTTCCTCTCATGACAGATAATCTTCCGGAAGCTGAAAATATTACAGAGGAAGAAATGCATAATATTATTACAAGATTGGTCTCCCTCAACAGCGAAAATGTTACCAGAACGAAAAGTATACAGCAGAATAATTGTGATTATTTTACAGTATGGGTACATCAGATAAAAACGCCTATTTCGGCTATACAGATGATATTACAGACGAATGACAGCAGCATGAATCATGAAATATCGGCTGAACTTTTTCTGATCGAACAATATGCGGAAATGGCTTTGCAGTATATCCGGCTTGACAGCGAATCAAGCGATTTTGTTATAAAAAGTTACGATCTTGACTTGATTATCCGTCAGGCAGTACGAAGATATGCTCCGCTTTTTATACGCAGAAAAGTCAGACTTGACTATCATCCGACAGAAGCGGAAGTACTCACAGATGAAAAGTGGCTTGTCTTTGTGATAGAGCAACTCTTGTCAAATGCGGTGAAATATACCGCAAAGGGCTGTGTTACGATAAAATTCAAAGATAATAAACTTTCGGTCAGTGATACGGGAATAGGAATTGCTCCAGATGATCTTCCCAGAATATTTGAAAAAGGTTATACCGGAATGAGCGGACGTACAGATAAAAAATCGACAGGTCTTGGTCTTTATCTCTGTAAAAATGTATGCGATAAGCTGGGACACGAGCTTTCGGCGCACTCTGAGGTAGGGAAGGGCAGCGAGTTTTTCATTGATCTGAGTTCAAAAAAGCTATGCATAGAATGATCTTATCTTTCAAAAATGTCACATAAAACAGCCGGAATGTCACACGATTCGATGTTGTGCTTCCGGCTTTTGTGTTATAATAATCACAGTACCGCACAGGAGGCTGTTAATGGAAGTCACTGCTGCGGTGCAAGAAGAAAGGAGGCATTATCATGTCAATATTAGAGGTAAAGAGCCTTGAAAAAATCTATACTACACGATTCGGCGGAAATCAGGTAAAGGCGCTGAAAAACGTTAATTTTTCTGTTGAAGCCGGAGAATATGTTGCTATCATGGGGGAATCCGGTTCAGGGAAGTCTACGCTGCTGAATATTCTTGCGTCATTGGACAGTCCAACGGCAGGGGAGGTTTATCTTGACGGAAAACCAATGTCAAAAATAACCGAAAACGAGCTTTCAGCATTTCGGCGTGACAATCTGGGGTTTGTATTTCAGGATTTCAACCTTCTTGATACGTTCAGCCTGAAGGACAATATTTTTCTTCCGCTTGTCTTGTCAGGCAAAGGTCATACTGAAATGCAGAACAGACTTGCTCCCATCGCCAAGCGGCTTGGAATAACCGGACTGCTGAACAAGTTTCCCTACGAGGTTTCCGGAGGTCAGAAACAGCGTGCGGCAGTTGCAAGAGCTATTATAACCAATCCGAAGCTCATACTTGCCGACGAGCCTACGGGGGCGCTCGATTCAAGATCTGCCGACAGTCTTCTGAGCGTATTCAGCGATCTTAACAGCATGGGACAGACTATCCTTATGGTAACTCATTCGGCAAGAGCCGCAAGCCGTGCAGGTAGAGTTATGTTTATCAAGGACGGCGAAGTTTTCCACCAGATATACAGGGGAAACAGCAGCGGTGAGGAGATGTTCCGGAAAATCTCGGATACGCTCACGCTTCTTTCATCAGGCGGTGATGCACGATGAACGGCATTTTTTATCAGAAGCTTGCAGCGAGCAATATCCGCAAAAACGGAAAAACATATTTTCCGTATATTCTGACGTGTATTTTCACAATAGCCATGTATTACATCATGAAGTCGCTGTCACTGAACAAGGGACTCGAAAATGTGCTGGGTGCTGATACGGTTGCTTATGTTCTTAAACTCGGAAGCAATGTGATAGCGATATTCTCATTCATTTTTCTGTTCTACACCAACAGCTTTCTTACAAGAAAGCGCAAAAAGGAATTCGGCCTGCTGAATATTCTCGGAATGGAAAAAAAACATATCGCCAGAATGATCGGGTTCGAGAGTCTTTACGTTATGATAATCAGCTTTGCCGGCGGAATCGGTCTGGGCGTACTGCTCGATAAGCTGATGTATGCTGCGATATCACGGCTTATAAAAACAGATATCCCTCTGGGATTTTACTTTTCACATAAAGCTGTGGCAAGTACGCTGGTTTTATTCGGTATACTCTTCTTCCTGATATTTATCAATTCACTGAGAATGATACACATTTCAAAGCCGATCGAGCTTCTTAAAGGCAATAATATGGCAGAAAAGGAACCCAGGGCAAAATGGTTTATCGCACTTCTCGGCGCAGCCTGCCTTGGTACGGGCTACTATATTGCCGTTACGATAAAAAATCCTATGATGGCGCTTCTTTTGTTTTTTGTTGCAGTAATTCTTGTAGTAATAGGTACATATCTCATTTTCACTGCCGGAAGCATTGTTTTTCTGAAAATCCTGAAAAAGAACAAGAGATACTATTATAAAACAAATCATTTTATAAGCGTCTCCGGAATGATGTACCGCATGAAGCAGAATGCCGTAGGTCTTGCAAATATCTGCATACTTTCAACTATGGTTCTTGTTATGGTATCGTCCACGGCGTCGCTGATAATCGGAACGAATGAGATAATCCGTGAGCGTTATCCCTATCAGTTCGAGATAAGCCAGCGCATGGGAAAAATTGAGGATTTTGAAAAGCTCAAAAATGCAGTCCGTGATATCGCCGATAAGGAGAATGTCAGAATAAAAGATGAAACCTCCTTTTCAGATATCCAGTTTCAGATGATACAGGACGGGGATATACTAAGGGGAGCCGATAATTACGACGATGTAACGTCACTTGATAATGTCCGCAATATATTTGTGCTGACAGCAGAAGATTATTCTGCGTATACAGGCAACAATGCCGTATTGTCCGACAACGAGGTAATTCTCTGGCAGAACAGCGAAAAATACAAGGGCGATGATTTCTGGCTTTTTGATAAGAATTACAGAATAAAGGAAGTCACTGAAGATTTTATTGAAAGGGAAAACGTCAATGAGGAGATATGCCCGACATTCGGAATCGTTGTAAAAGATCATTCAGTGATGCAGGAATTATACGAAGGTCAGAAAAGGATATACGGCAAAAACGCCAGTGAAATAGAGCATATATACGGGATAGATACAGACAGGGATGCCGACGGACAGATCAGCTTTTCGGATGCGGTTTTAAAAAATATTGATAAATACGAGGGGGTCAGTATATACCGTTTCAATTGCCGTGAAACACAGAAAAAGGATGTTTATTCTCTGTACGGAAGTTTTTTCTTCCTCGGTATTTTCCTCGGACTGCTGTTTACAATGGCGACTGTGCTGATCATCTATTACAAGCAGATCTCAGAGGGTTACGACGATAAGAGCCGATTTGAGATAATGCAGAAGGTCGGCATGAGCGAAAGGGAAGTCAAGGAATCTATTCATTCACAGGTCCTTACGGTATTTTTCATGCCGCTGATCCTTGCCGGAATACATATGGCATTTGCTTTCCCGATAGTACGGAAAATCCTTGTAATGCTCCAGCTTACAAACGTAAAGCTTTTTGCAGTATGCACGCTCTGCGTATTTCTTGCATTTGCTGTGATCTATGCCGTGATCTATCTCATGACTGCACGGGTATACTATAAAATAGTAAAAACATCAAGGAAATAAAAAAACACGGTCATTGCTTAATTCAGCGATGACCGTGTAGATTTTTATTTTATAAATCTTACCGCAATGATGACGAGACCAAGCACTGCCAGCACGATGCCTGTGGCACGATTCAGCGTTGTGGGAGATGCTTTATTTGCAAATTTTGAAGCGATCCTTGCCCATAGCAGCGTTGACAGTACACAGAAGATCAGAACAGATATATCAGGCATACCGTCTATTGCAAAATGAGAAACAGAACCGGTCAGAGCAGTAAACGCCATAATGAACACGCTTGTGCCTACTGCTGTTTTAAGTTCATATCCGAGTACAGACGTAAGGATAAGCAGCATCATCATACCGCCGCCTGCGCCTATGAATCCGCAGATCAGACCTATGACTGTGCCGCAGACGACAGACTGTACCATCTGTTTTTCTTTAGTTTTTGACTGCATACTTTCCTTTGTTGTCATAACGGGTCTTACGATAAATTTGATTCCCAGCAGAAAAGTCATGACTACCGAAAAGCTGCCCATAGTCGTATTTGGAACCATACTTGCAAGGAAACTGCCTGCAAATGTAAATATCAGAACGGTTATCATCATGATAAGTCCGTTTTTAATATCAATGTTTTTATTCTTTCCGTAAGTATATGCACTTGCCGCACTTGCGAGTACGTCGCTTGCAAGTGCAATTCCGACCGCCTCATACGCCGACATTCCGAGAAAGGTTATCAGCATTGGACTGATTACCGCAGCGGCGCTCATTCCGGCAAATCCGGTGCCGAGACCTGCACCCGTGCCGGCTATGAAACAAATAATAAATTCAAGCAACATTTTACATCTCCTTAAAATTGTCAGAATTTTGTGATAAATCCCATAATATAGTTCACCATTTCTTCCGGTGTTTCTTCCATTCCGCAGTCTGCCCACTTTTTTATAATATCTGATATAAGAGCCATTTTGCCTACTGCGCAGTACTTATCACGGATAGAAGAAGCTGTTTTTCCTTTTTGTTCACGTTCCATTTTTTCATTTGTTTTCAGGAAAAAAATCGTCATATTCTGCATACTATAGATATTATTTCTATTTTTGCTGAATAATCTTTTATAGTCTTTGGATACCTGGTAAATGTAATGAAATAGAAATTCCCGCCATTTTCTTTCATTGTCAGAATACATTACCGGACGAATTTCCTGTTCAAAAAACTGCATTCTTTCTTCAACAATGGAGTTTACAACATTTTCTATAGATTTGTAATTACGGTAGAAAGATGTTCTGGAGACATTAGCTTTTTTTACTAAATCTGTGACTGTAATATCTATATATGGCTTTTCTGACAGTAATTCAACAAGTGCATTTTCAATTTCTGCCTTTACGGAAAAGTGTTTTTTATCATTCTGAATTATCATGTTACATTTTCACCACCTTTTGTACCATTTTATAAAAGGCTATTGACTTTACTTATTAATTGAGCTATACTGAATGCTACACAGTGTAACATATAATATCTGTATTGTATCACAGAAAAATCAATTTGTCAAGAGAGGTTGAGAGAATGATTCGATTATTAAAATATCTGAAAAAAAGAGAATGGCTGTTTGCTCTTTGTTCCGTTGTATTCATTGTAGCTCAGGTGTGGCTTGATTTGAAAATGCCGGATTATATGAATATTATAACACAGGCATCGCAGGGAGGAATAGATCCCGATACCGGAGTAAAATACGTTATGGGCGATATCTGGACAAACGGCGGATTCATGCTGCTGTGTGCTCTGGGAAGCATGGCGTGTTCCGTTATAACAAGCTTTTTTGTTGTAAGGATATCAGCAGATTTTTCAGCAAGGCTTCGTGAAATACTTTATAAAAAAGTTCAGCGTTTTTCTATGTCTGAAATAAACAAATTCAGTACAGCTTCATTGATAACACGTTCTACCAATGATGTTCAGCAGATCCAGATGCTGATAGCCATGGGATTGCAGATGATAATAAAAGCACCGATTACCGCAGTGTGGGCAATCACCAAGATAGCCGGAAAACAGTGGCAATGGTCAGCAGCGGTCGCAGTGACGGTTGCGGTATTGCTCTTGGGAATAACTATAATCATGTCACTTGTAGTTAAAAAGTTCAAAAAGCTTCAGAGGCTTACAGATAATCTTAATCAGGTTACACGTGAAAATTTAAGCGGACTCCGTGTTATACGTGCATACAATGCAGAAAAGTTCCAGGAAAACAAATTTGAACAGGTAAACGGAGAGTTTATAAAAACGAATCTGTTTGCCGGCAGAGTAATGGCGTTTATGAATCCGCTTATGTCACTTGTAATGAACGGCATTTCACTGGCTATATACTGGATAGGAGCATATGTTATTAATTCTGCAGACCTGATGTCTGTACAGGGACTGTTCGGAGATATGGTAGTATTTATGTCTTATGGAATGCAGATAATTGCTTCATTCATGATGCTTGCTATGATGTTTATGATAGCTCCACGTGCATTTGTTTCGGCAAACCGTATCAACGAAGTTATTAATACAAATGAACTTATCAATGAAGGCAAGGGCGTCGGAGAAACGAATGAGAAAGGAACAGTTGAATTTAGAAACGTATCATTCCGCTATCCTGATGCCGGAGAAGATGTTCTCAGCGATATTTCCTTCAAGGCAGGAAAGGGGGAGACAGTTGCGTTTATAGGTTCTACCGGCTGTGGAAAATCAACAGTTATTAATCTGGTATCACGTTTTTACGACGTGACCGGAGGCGAAGTGCTTGTAGACGGTCATAATGTTCGTGAGTACCGCAAAAATGAACTTGCAGACAAGATAGGATATGTTTCACAGAAAGCAGTTCTTTTCAGCGGAGATATACGTTCAAATGTAGATTTTGGAAACAACGATGCAGACGACGATGTTGTAAAAAAATCCATTGATATTGCACACTGCACTGAATTTGTAGAAGGTGAAAAGGGCGGAATAACAAGTCATGTAGCACAGAATGGTTCTAATTTTTCCGGAGGTCAGAAGCAAAGGCTTTCTATCGCCCGTGCTATTGCCAGAGAAGCAGAAATATACATTTTTGACGATACGTTTTCTGCACTGGACTACAAAACGGATCGTGAACTCCGTGCCGAATTGAAAAAGGAAATGAAAGATGCAACCTGTCTGATCGTTGCACAGCGTATCGGTACGATAATTGATGCAGATTTGATAATTGTTCTTGAAAACGGCAGGATTGTCGGTCACGGAACGCATAAGGAACTAATGAAAACGTGTTCCGCCTATCAGGAAATTGCATACAGTCAGTTAAGTGAGGAGGAATTAAAGAATGCCTAATCCAAGAATGAGAGGACCGATGCCATCTGTCGGACGGGTGGAAATGAAAAAATCACTGGGCGCATTGATGCAGTATTGCAGAAAATATCTTGGAATTATTATTTCCGCCCTCATATGTGCCGCAGTCAGCGCAGTGCTTGCTGTTATAGGACCTGATTACATATCACAGCTTACGGAGGTTATTACAGAGGGAATAAGCTTCACCGGTGTGGATATTGATCTGAACCGCATAAAGCATATTGCCTTTATACTTATCGGAATTTACGGAGCAAGTATGGTTCTGAGCTATGTACAGTCATTTGTGATGAATTATGTTTCGTGTAATGTCGGAAGAAAGATGCGTACTGATATAAGTCATAAGATAAACCGTATTCCGCTGAAATATTTTGATTCGCACAATTACGGCGATACTCTTTCATGTGTTACAAATGACGTTGATACTATTGCACAGTCCCTGAATATGAGTATAGGCGCTCTTGTTACAGCCACAGCAACGATCATCAGTTGTATTATTATGATGTTCGTTACAGAATGGCGCATGGCGCTTACGGCAATTGCAGCTTCGCTTGTAGGATTTATCGCTATGGGCACTATCATGGGGAAATCCCAGAAATACTTCAATTCCAGACAAATGAGCCTTGCGAAGGTAAACGGTCATGTAGAAGAATACTACGCCGGACAGAATATTGTCCGTGCATATAATTCTGAAGAAAAGGGATTGAAAGCGTTTCAGGCAGCAAACGAAGAACTTCGCAAAAATACATTCAAAGCAGAGATCTTTTCAAGTCTTATGATGCCGCTTATGTCCTTTGTTGGCAATTTCGGATATGTTGCAGTATGTATCGTCGGCGGAGCGCTTGCATTCAATAATACGATAAATTTTTCTGTTGTTGTAGCGTTTATGATATACATTCGTCTGTTTACATCTCCGCTCGCTCAGATAGGTCAGGGATTTTCAGGTTTGCAGTCAGCAGCAGCGGCAAGCAGCCGTGTATCTAAATTTCTGGCAGAAGAAGAGCTGTCAGACGAGTCTTCAAAAAAAGCTGTCCTTACTGATGTAAAAGGTAATGTTGCATTTGAACATATAAACTTCGGATATGAGCCGGATAAAACGATAATTCATGATTTTTCTGCAAAAATAAAAGCGGGTCAGAAAACTGCCATTGTTGGTCCTACAGGTGCAGGAAAGACGACTATAGTAAATCTGCTCATGCGTTTTTACGAACTTAATAAGGGATCTATTACTGTTGATGGCACACCTCTTTCAGATATCACACGTGAGAATGTTCATGATATATTCGGCATGGTTTTACAGGATACCTGGCTTTTTGAGGGAACAGTCAGAGAAAATCTGACGTATGGAAAAACCGGAATATCTGATGAAAAACTCATGGATATCTGCTGTCAGTGCGGTCTTAAGCATTTTATAACGACTCTGCCGCACGGACTTGACACGGTTCTCAACGATAATGTCACAATTTCTGCCGGTCAGAAGCAGCTGCTTACCATTGCACGTGCTATGGCTGAAAACGCTCCCATGCTGATACTGGACGAAGCTACATCTTCTGTTGATACAAGAACAGAAATAAAGATTCAGAAAGCAATGGATGCTATTACTAAAGGCAGAACCAGCTTTGTCATCGCACATCGTTTGTCAACTATTAAAAATGCTGATATGATCCTATATATGCGTGACGGGGATATCAAGGAAAGCGGAACGCATGATGAACTTATTGCCAAGGGCGGATATTATGCTGAACTTTACAATAGTCAGTTTGTTCATGCATAATCGTATTTTTAGGAGGCTTTCGAGCCTCCATTTTTTATGCGAACACGCTATATTGCCCTTGATTTTTTACAGCGATTGTGATATAATTAAAAAGTCGCTGGATTTAATCAGTGCTTCCTTAAGGCAATACCGCACAAAGCACGCCTGACGGCTCTGCACGTCATCTGCTGCGCCCGAAGGAAGTGCCCTTGGGGTACATATTTTCCGTCATCTTGCACAGAAATTTCTTAACATACGACAGTATGCCTTCGAAATTTCTATACAATCTGACGAAAAATCTGACTGCGCATCTGCCGCACAATCTTTGTGCGGTGTTGCCTTAAATAAAACATAGCGCAAGGTGTAAAAAGACGATTCTGACTAAAGGAGTATTATTAATGAAAGGAATCATATTAGCCGGAGGTTCCGGTACAAGACTTTATCCATTGACAATGGTAACTTCAAAACAGCTTTTGCCTGTTTATGACAAACCAATGATATATTACCCATTGTCAACACTGATGCTGGCAGGGATAAAAGATATACTAATTATCTCCACTCCGACTGACCTTCCGAATTTTGAACGGCTTCTCGGAGAGGGTTCAGAATATGGTATCAATCTTTCATATAAGGTTCAGCCTTCTCCGGACGGACTTGCACAGGCTTTTATTCTTGGCAAAGAATTTATAGGTGATGACGCTTGTGCAATGGTGCTTGGGGATAATATCTTCTATGGAAATGGTTTTGGAAGTATTATTCGCAATGCTAAGAAGAATGCAGAAGAAAACAGGAGAGCCACTGTGTTCGGTTATTATGTTTCTGATCCTGAACGATTTGGCGTGGTTGATTTTGATAAAGAGGGACACGCTCTTTCTATTGAGGAAAAGCCTTTAGTTCCAAAGAGTAATTACGCTGTGACAGGTCTGTATTTTTATCCGTCAGGTGTAAGTGCAATGGCAAATCAGGTAAGACTTTCTGCACGCGGCGAATTTGAAATTACGACATTAAATGAAATGTATCTTAACGATAAACTTCTTGATGTTCAGCTTCTTGGCAGGGGATTTGCATGGCTTGATACCGGAACAATGGATAGTCTTGTTGATGCAGCAAATTTTGTTCAGATGGTACAGAATCGTCAGGGCATTGAGATCTCTGCACCGGAGGAAATCGCATTTATTAATGGTTGGATCGACAAGGACGGACTTATGAAATCGGCTGAAAAATATGGAAAGTCCCCTTACGGCGCACATCTTAGAAGGGTTGCCGAGGGTAAGATCAAATATTAAGGAGTACATAAAATGGGAAACTTTACTTTTAATGAAACAAAAATCAGAGGCGTTTACATAATTGATGTGAGAACTTACGGTGACAACCGTGGTTACTTCATGGAAACATATAAGGAATCCGATTTTAAGGCTGCCGGACTTGATTACAATTTCGTACAGGACAATCAGTCAAGCTCACGAAAAGGCGTTCTTCGTGGGCTTCATTTTCAGAAGACACATCCGCAGGCAAAGCTTGTCCGTGTACTGAAAGGCGAGGTTTTTGATGTTGCTGTCGATCTTCGTAAAGACAGTATGACATATGGTCAATGGGTAGGAGTTGTTCTTTCAGAGGAAAATAAGCGTCAATTCATGATTCCCCGTGGCTTTGCACATGGATTTGTAGTAATGAGCGACTATGCGGAGTTTGCATATAAATGCGATGAACTTTATCATCCTGAAGATGAGGGCGGCATTATGTGGAATGATCCTGCAATTGGTATTGAATGGCCTGAAGTCGGGGAAATAATTCTCAGCGAAAAGGACAAAATCCACCCTTTGCTTGCAGAATTGAAAATTGAGTTTTAAGGAGAATGTACCATGACAATATTTGTAACAGGCGGAGCCGGATTTATCGGCTCAAATTTCATATTCCATATGCTTGATACTTATCCTGACTACCGAATTGTATGTCTGGATAAACTTACATATGCAGGCAATCTGAGTACATTAGGGCCTGTCATGACAAATCCGAATTTCCGCTTTGTAAAGATAGATATATGCGACCGTGAAGCTGTATATAATCTTTTTGAGGAAGAAAAACCGGACATTATTGTGAATTTTGCAGCTGAATCCCACGTTGACCGTTCTATTGAAAATCCGGAAATATTTTTGCGGACGAACATCCTCGGCACTCAGGTTCTTATGGATGCTTGCCGTAAGTACGGAATCCGGCGCTATCATCAGGTATCTACCGATGAAGTTTACGGCGATCTCCCCATTGATCGACCTGATTTGTTCTTTACAGAAGAAACTCCGATACGTACAAGCAGTCCGTACAGCAGTTCTAAGGCTGGTGCAGATTTGCTTGTAATGGCATATAATCGCACCTACGGTCTCCCTGTGACTATTTCAAGATGCTCAAATAACTACGGTCCATATCACTTTCCTGAGAAATTGATCCCTCTGATGATCGCCAATGCTCTTGCGGATAAGCCTCTTCCTGTTTACGGCGAGGGACTGAACGTCCGTGATTGGCTCTATGTTGACGACCACTGCCGTGCTATCGACCTTATCATACACAAGGGCCGAGTTGGGGAGGTCTACAATGTCGGCGGTCATAATGAAATGAAGAACATCGACATTGTAAAGCTGATATGCAGGGAACTCGGCAAGCCTGAGAGCCTTATTACTCACGTTGAGGACAGAAAGGGTCATGATATGCGTTACGCTATTGATCCTACAAAGATTCACAACGAACTTGGCTGGCTGCCCGAAACCAGATTTGAGGATGGTATCAGAAAAACGATTAAGTGGTATCTTGAGAATCGTAAGTGGTGGGAAACTATCATTTCTGGCGAATATCAGAACTACTATGAGAAAATGTATGGCAGCCGTGCGGAGGTCTAATCGATGAAAGCATTTGTTACAGGTGTAGGAGGACAGCTCGGACATGACGTTATGGGTGAGCTTGCAAAGCGTGGATATGAATGTGCAGGCTCGGATATTATTGAATCAGCAGATTCTTCTTATCCTTATTTTCAACTTGATATAACCAATGCAGAAGCGGTTGACAAGGCAATATCAAAGGTTAAGCCTGATGTAGTTATCCACTGTGCTGCATGGACAGCCGTTGATGCTGCTGAGGATGAAGAAAATATCCCTGAAGTTAAGTCAATAAATGTTGACGGTACACAGAATATCGCCAACGTATGCAGGAAACTGAACTGCAAGATGATATATATTTCAACTGACTATGTTTTCAACGGGCAGGGAACTGAGCCGTGGCAGCCGGACTGCAAGAACTATGCTCCGCAGAATGTTTACGGACAGTCCAAGCTTGACGGTGAATTTGCCGTTGCAAGTACGCTTGACAAATATTTCATTGTACGTATTGCATGGGTATTCGGTGTGAACGGTAAAAATTTTATCAAGACTATGATAAATGTAGGCAAGACACATGATGAAGTTAAAGTTGTCAGTGATCAGATCGGCACTCCGACTTATACTTTAGATTTATCCAGACTTCTTGTTGATATGGCTGAGACTGAAAAATACGGTTATTATCATGCTACAAATGAAGGGGGATATATCTCATGGTATGATTTTACTGTTGAGATATACAAGCAGGTAGGAATGAGTACAAAAGTAATTCCTGTGACAACTGCTGAATACGGGTTGTCAAAAGCCGCAAGACCTTTCAATAGCAGGCTTGACAAATCAAAGCTTATTCAAAATGGCTTTACTCCTCTTCCTGCATGGCAGGATGCACTTTGCAGATATCTAAAGGAAATATAATTATATATGGAGGTTAATATGATATTAAGCAAAATAATTTCAATTGCCGCTGTTCTTCCGCTGTGTATATCCTGCTTAAATACCCAGGTATTTTCGGAATCAACAGAGCCGACACTCCTTGATATTTCACAATTTACTGTTATGGACGAAAATCTCGTACATCTTGGTGCGTCACACCTGAATGATGCTTCTGTGCTTTTTGACGAACAAGATAAAGTTCCGGAATCTCCTTCAAATACCGCTGTTGATAAAGATGTATTTGAGGGAACGAACAAATCGAAAAATTGGAAACCAAATCAGCAGGCAGAGTATGGTGAAGATTCATTTTATATTGACTTTGGAGCAAATTATATAATAACCGGCATATGTTATCTTGATACAAATGGAGTAAATGAGTGGAAAGTTGAAAGCGGAGAACCGTTTAATTGGAATGAAATTCTCTCATTTTCCACAGATTCATATATGTCGTGGCAGGGAAAAAAGATTACAGATGCATCGCCAACAAGATATCTTCGATTTTCTGCCGGATGCGGAGACAGCGGTATAAGCGAACTTGCGATCTACGGATATAAAATTTCAGAATTATCAGATGAACAGCGCTTGAAAACATCTGCCAAGCCCTCTGGAAGCTCTAAAACAAATCTTTCTTCCGGTGGCCGTGTAGGTTTCAATACATTTATTGATGATCCTATCACTTCGATTTTTGCTGCTGGAAACGTGCGTGAATATCACAATTTAAACTGGCTTATTGATTCTGACGGAAAGATCAAATTTACGCAGGGTTCATGGGGCGATATGGACAGTTATTATGCATCAATGAAAGATCAGAATATCAGTATTATTCCATGTTTTCAGGGCGGAAGCAGCTATATTTACGGAGGTACGGATTATCCGGAAATTGCAGTTCCGAAAGATGCAGATACTCTTGACCCGGAAAGCTATACTCTCCATGCGCAGGCAATGTATCAGGTAGCAGCACGATACGGAAACAACCCTGATGTTGATCCTGATACATTGAATGTAGCTGATTCTAAAAAAGCAACCGCCGGTTTGGGATTGCTGTCTGCACTCGAAAATTGTAACGAACCAAATAAGAGCTGGAGCGGCAAAGCAAATTATTATACACCATATGAACTTGCTGCAATGTGCTCGGCAGACTATGATGGACATGAAGGAACAATTCCAAACGCAGGAGTAAAAAATGCCGATCCTGGCTTTAAACTTGCAATGGGAGGACTTGTCGGAACATCCACGATGTTAGACTATCTGTCTGAAATGAAGCTTTGGTTTGACTATAACCGTACTGACGGAAAATTTGCTGTGGATATTATAAATGTTCATATTGGGCCGGATGAGTATAATCCGGAAAGCAGTGATTTTTCGGAAAAAATCCATTCTATTCAGAATTGGATCAATGAAAATGCTCCGGGAACAGAACTGTGGATTTCAGAGTACGATGTTCCTATGAATGACTGTGTGATTGAAGGTGTGGATAATCATGAAAATGAAGTATATCAACTTAAATATGCACAGCGTTTGACAAGAACCTGCCTTGTTGCCATAAAAAATGATGTTGACAGAATCACAAAGTTTCAGCTTAGGGATGAACAATCCGGAGTATATGCCGATTCGGGACTTGTAACATATAAAGGACAATGGGATAAAAAAACTGCGTGGTATTATATTTCATGTATGACATCAGTGCTGGAAAATGCGGATTTTTGTGATGATCTGTCACATGATGGAGCTGCTGTTTACCGATTCAAAGACAGAGTGACCGGTGAAATAATAGATTGTGTCTGGTCGCCGACAAATGAGGAAAAAGTGATAAATGATTTTTCTATGTCTGTTGGAGATTCCGAATATGCATATCTCACAGTGCCGTCTCAATATGCGGAAGGAACTACGAAAAATCTGGAAATTATAGACGGAAATATTACTGTTGATGTAACAGAAACACCGGTTTATATTACATATTCAGCTTCGGAAAAAAATGTGGTAAACGGAAAAGGATATTATATCCGTCCGGTTGATATTTGTTTATCCGAAAATAAAGAAACAGAAATATGTGATTTGTCTGCCGCACCATCTGATGCAACGCTCAATCAGTTTTATCGAATGTTTGATGAACCGGACACAATGCCTGAGTTTATCTACAGCAATACTTCGTTGCTTTCAAAACCCGATACGAATGTAAACCGATCTGATATTACTTGTTATGCAGATCTTGGGAGTACATACTGTATAACCGGATTTGGCATCTACGATACGTATGGTACAGGAAAATTTTCCGTTTATGATGCCAATACGGATGCTCTCATCTGGTCAAGCGATATGGGAGGATATATGTATCGCAATATAAGTATGATTGCAGAATCTGCTCCGACCAATAAATTAAAAATTGTCAAAGGCGGCGGAGATTTAAATGAATTAGCAATATATGGATATGCTGTTTCTGATAAAGCGATTTCCGGTGATGTCAATGCTGACGGTAAATTCAATATAGCTGATGCTGTTATGATGCAGAAGTGGCTCTTGTGTTCTGGAAATCTGACTGACTGGAAAGCTGGCGATTTATTTAAAGACAATATCATAGATATTTACGATTTATGTCTTATGAAACGAATGTTGATTGAAAAATAATAAAGGCAACACCGTACAAAGCCGTCAGGCGTGCTCTGTACGGTATTGTTTTATCGTTTCAACAACTCTGAGTACGTCTTCCGGTGCATCAAAGCTGTAGAGCAATCCGTAAGGGATACTGTAGTCCCAGTTCACCGGAATGGAAACAAGTCCGGGATGAACCTCCTGCCAGCATTCCAGCACCTGCACAAGGTACGTCTGACGACAGAGACAGTAATCATATACGGTGTTGCTTTAGAGCCTATTCAGTATCTTTTTTTACACGTCTTTTCGGCAATTTTCGCCGCTTACTGCGTCAAAAATCCTTGTCATACGTCAGTATGTCTGCGAATTTTTTCCTTGTAACCGACAAAATTATGCTCGAAAATCTGCACATAAAAAGATACTGAATAGGCTCTTAGATCCATTTCTGCGTATGAAGAAGCTTATGAAATGGTAAGGAGTATTTGAATATGGAATATGTAACATTGAATAATGGAATAAAAATGCCGAAATTAGGTTATGGTGTTTATCAGATTGATCCTACAGAAGCAGAAAGATGTGTGCTTGATGCAATCAGCGTGGGTTATCGTTCCATTGATACGGCACAGGCATACGGAAATGAAGAGGGCGTAGGAAACGCAATCGTGAAGTGCGGAATCCCTCGTAAAGAACTGTTCATTACAACAAAAGTATGGATAAGCAGTTCAGGCTATGAAAAGGCAAAAGCATCTATTGAAGAATCTCTGCGTAAGCTGCAAAATGATTATATTGATCTTATGTTGATTCACCAGCCATTCGGCGACTATTACGGAACATATCGTGCTATGGAAGAAGCATACAAGTCGGGGAAGATAAAAGCTATCGGTGTATCAAATTTCTATCCGGACAGATTTATTGACATTCACCATTTTGCAGAGATTAAGCCGGCAGTTAATCAGATGGAAACTCATGTGTTCCAACAACAGAAGACTACGAAAGAATATCTGAAAAAGTATGGTGCACAAATTGAATCCTGGGGTCCTTTTGCAGAGGGAAAAAACGACTACTTCAACAATCCTGTTTTAAAGGAAATTGGTGCAAAATACGGAAAATCAGCCGCACAGGTTGCGTTGCGTTTTCTGATGCAAAGTGATGTAATCGTTATTCCGAAATCCACGCATAAGGAACGTATGGATGAGAATTTCAGTGTTTTCGATTTTATGCTGACATCAGATGAAATGAATGCGATTGAAGCGTTGGATGGAGGTGAGAGCTTGTTCTTCTCGCATTACGATCCAGAAATCACAGAATGGTTTATGACAATGGCATAAGAATAATTGATAATTTTATAAGTTGCTGTGACTTGCGTAAAAAAAGCGGCAGTTCTGTTTATTTCGTTCTATTCTATGGACGGAGGTACTTTTGAAAAGTCGATTAGCTCCACTGCCAAATTAGCTTCTCATAATGATATAAAAGAGGGGAGAGGCTACTTATTTATCCTATGACAGTTATGAAAAAAAAGTGATTGAAATCCGGCAATATAAATTAATTACGCCTGGACAGGCAGAATGGAGATTATTATGAGTAAGAAAATAGTACAGACAGCAGGAAAAGAACAGCTCGGAGCATTTGCGCCTATGTTTGCACATCTCAATGATGATATACTGTTTGGAGAAGTATGGAATGAAGAAGCAATAGACGTAAAAATGAAATGTATTGTTACGGTAGTATCACTGATGGCATCAGGAATTACTGATACATCGCTGACATATCACTTGCAGAATGCAAAGATACATGGTGTTACAAAAGAAGAAATTGCTGCAATTATTACTCATGCAGCTATGTATGTGGGTTGGCCAAAAGGCTGGGCAGTATTTCGTCTTGCGAAAGAGGTATGGAATGAGGAAAGTTATGAAATGACCGAAAAAGATAAGTACCAGAATACAATCTTTTTCCCGATTGGCGAACCTAATGACGCTTTTGCACGGTATTTTGTGGGACAAAGCTATTTAGCTCCCATATCGACTGAGCAGGTACCGATTTATAATGTGACTTTCGAACCTGGATGCCGCAATAACTGGCATATCCACAATGCCAAAAGTGGAGGCGGTCAGATGCTTATCTGCGTTGGCGGTTGTGGATTTTATCAGGAATGGGGAAAGGATGCAATTGAGATGAATCCCGGCGACTGCATCAACATTCCTGCTAATGTCAAGCACTGGCATGGAGCTGCTCCAGATTCATGGTTTTCGCATCTTGCTGTCGAGATAAATGGGGAGGATACCGGCACTGAATGGCTGGAAGCGGTTTCTTACGAGGAATATGGCAAATTAGAGCGTGTTCACATAAAATGAATGTGGGGGATTTCGAACATAATTTTGGCGAATACAAGGGTGCGGGTGTTCAGTGAACACCTCTGCGAAGCAGAAGCACCGATTACTTCTTTAGGGATCGGATTTTTACCAGTCATATAGAACCTGTAATACTCAACGGGAGACAACTTTGCTAAACTCCATTGATAGCGCTCGTTGTTATAGTATCTGAACTACTGCATCTTTGATGATGACCGCCGAGGGTTAGGAGCGTGACAGAGCAGCGTGCGTTTATATTCAGCTTTTGCACGGGCTGTCGGAGTGTTCGGACGAAGATGGATAATAACAGCAGAGAGCTTTGCTACGGCAAGGCTCTTTTGTTTTGCCCTGAGATGAGCGGAAACGATCGCAGAGCCGTCCGTTTGAGACGCTATCCTTGATAATGTAAAAGACAGCTCAGAAAGCATTCTCCGAGCCGTCTTTTATATACGTTATCCTATATTCCAAAACCGTTCAAAGAAAGCCTTGAGCTTTTCGATGACCGTTTCTTTTTTAGCCTTGCGATTACCGCCGCCACCACCGAAGCGAGATACCGCAGGCAGTATTTTGTCTATATCCGTACCCGTGGTTTTAATACCGCCGTCACGGAAAGCACCATCGACAAATGTTCTTGTTTCGGTATCTTTGAGCTTTTCTTCCGTAATGATCTGGACGAGAGCTTTCTCACGCTCCTCGGCTACATAGTCTTGCCATTCGTTCATAACATCATCAACATCGTTAATGCCGTTTATGAAATTCTCGATAAGGTCTTTTTTGCTTCTCAGCTCAGGGCTGGAATCAACAGCTTTCTGAATGGTGATAAGCACTTCCTTATCCGTACAATGACTGTCGTGATACTTTGTGACAAGCATAAGGATATAGTCGATATTGATTTCTATCTGTTTGATAAGCTCGATCTCAAATACAATATCATCGTCAATATCGGTTAGTTTCCCCTTTTTACGGCGCTCATTCCATTCGTCACGCAAATCCTGATACCGTCCGAGGTAGTCCTGAAAATCTCTTTCTGAGATGATCTCTCTGCCCTCAAATTCATCGAAGCTTACAAGCAGATTGCGCATACGCAAGATAGCACCGAGCAGAGCGGTAAACTCCTTCTGCCGTTCTTCTCCCACGATCTGCGGCTCGTCAAGCGGAAAATCTTTCAGGAGCTTGTCTATCATATCCACATAGCCGTCAACGTGCTTACCCTTGCTGTCCTCATAGCCGTTGTAGTAGTCACCAAAGCTCTGCAAGGTCACGATGCCGCCTGCCGCCTTGTCACCAAATAGGGAGATAGCAGCGTCCGTCCGCTTCTGCAAAGCACGGAAACAAACGATATTTCCGAATGTTTTGATAGAATTGAGTATGCGGTTGGTACGGCTGTAAGCCTGTATCAGACCGTGCATTTTCAGGTTCTTATCTACCCACAGCGTATTGAGCGTAGTCGCATCGAAGCCCGTCAGGAACATATTTACCACGATAAGCAGGTCAATCTCCTTATTCTTCATA
The DNA here is from genome assembly GCA_021769725.1 of Oscillospiraceae bacterium. Classification (GTDB taxonomy): domain Bacteria; phylum Bacillota; class Clostridia; order Oscillospirales; family Ruminococcaceae; genus Ruminococcus. The sequence continues at coordinate 24,278 of JAETSI010000003.1, forward strand.
CGGAGCGATACGTCCTTGTAGTAGCTCTGGAACTTGTCGCTTGATGTATCGTAATTCGTATTGAACTGCTTGTTATAGTCGGAAATAGCTTTTTCAAGGAAATCTCTTGAAGTGGAATCGAGTACAGAGGTATCTTCGGGATTTTCTTCATCGAGGATACCGTCGGGATCTTCTTCATTCGCTCCATAGCTGTATATGATCGCTATTTTAAGTGCTTTTTCGGGGCTTGCAGTCATCTGCTTCAAAAACTCCTCATAGTAGAGCTTTGCTGCCTGTACCGAGGATACCGCAAAAATGGAATTGAAACCGCTGACACGCTGCTTCTGCTTGATTTCCTGCACCTGTTCACGCTTTTTGGCATCAGCTACCTCAGAAACATTCGTCAGCACATTATAGTTATATGTACGCTCAAAAGCCTTGCGGTAGGTCTTTTGGTCAAAGTGATCTAAGATGTATTTGGTTACAAGGGAGATACGTTTCGGGGACATATACGCCTTTTCACGATCAATATCCCACACTTTGATATCTTCAATATCTTCCTCTTTATCCATCGTTTTGATGTAGTCCACACGGAACGGAAGAACGTTCTTATCGTTGATTGCATCAACAATGGTGTATTGGTGTAGTCTATCACCAAAAGCCTGTGCCGTGGTGCGGAGGTTAGGATTTTTACCTGTTGCCGAATTTTGAGCAAATATAGGCGTACCCGTAAAGCCGAACAGGTGATATTTCTTGAATTTCTTAGTGATAGCTTGGTGCATATCACCGAACTGGCTTCTATGGCATTCATCGAAGATGATAACAACACGCTTATCATAGACTTCGTGCGTGGCATTTTTCTTGATGAATGTAGCGAGCTTCTGAATGGTAGTGATGATGATACGGCAGTCGGGATTTTCAAGCTGCTTTTTCAGTATGGTAGTAGAGGTGTTGCTGTTGGCAGCGCCTTTTTCAAAGCGGTCATACTCACGCATGGTCTGATAATCGAGATCCTTACGGTCAACCACGAACAGCACTTTGTCGATGTAATCGAGCTTTGAAGCCAGCCGAGCTGACTTGAAAGAAGTCAATGTTTTGCCAGAACCCGTTGTATGCCATATATATCCGCCGCCTGCAATAGAGCCGTATTTCTTGTAGTTATGGGCAATTTCGATACGGTTCAGGATACGCTCCGTAGCAACGATCTGATACGGGCGCATAACGAGCAAAAGCTCCTCGCTTGTGAAAATGCAGTATTTTGTCAGGATATTGAGGATCGTATGCTTTGCGAAAAAGGTCTTTGTGAAGTCCACAAGATCGGGGATGACCTTGTTATTCGCATCAGCCCAAAAGGACGTAAACTCAAAGCTGTTGCTTGTTTTGGTCTTTTTGCGGCTCTTGCCAGCTTCTTTTACGGCATTGAAACGTGTGGTATTGCTGTAATACTTCGTGTTCGTGCCGTTGGAGATCACAAAGATCTGCACATACTCAAACAGACCGCTTCCCGCCCAGAAGCTGTCACGCTGATAGCGGTCGATCTGATTGAACGCTTCACGGATAGGCACACCACGCCGTTTCAGCTCGATATGCACAAGCGGAAAGCCGTTCACAAGCACCGTCACATCATAACGGTTCTGCCGTTTGCCGGTATTAACCTCATACTGATTGATGACTTGCAGGCTGTTGTTATGGATATTCTTCTTGTCGATCAGCGTGATATTCTTTGTCGTGCCGTCGTCACGTTTCAGGTTCTTTACGCTGTCTTCCTGTATCGTGCGTGTTTTCTCGACGATACCCTCATTGGCGTTTGCGATATATTCCGTGAAAAAGCGTTTCCATTCGCCGTCGGTGAAGGTATAGCCGTTGAGCCGTTCGAGCTGCACCCTGATATTCGTGATAAGGTCATCTTCCTTGTGAATGGTCAGATACTCATAGCCCAGCTCACCGAGCCTGCGGATAAACTCACGCTCAAGCTCTGCTTCGCTCTGGTAGGCTTCGGCAGTGCGCTGTTCTGGGATATATTCGGTAACTACCGTGTTTTCGCTTGTTGCGGCTACAATGTTGAAATAACTCACATTCTCACTTCCTCAAAGGACAACAGCTTGTCCCGATAATATTCATATTGTTTACGTCTTGCTTCTATCTCCGCAGGCAAGCCCTCGGAAATATCGTTGCAGAGTTTGTCAAAGCGGTTGAGGATATTTACTATTCTGGTTTGTTCTTCTATTGGTGGGATGGGGATAATAAGTTGATGTAGTTTACTGCCCTTTATACCTTTTACAGTACCACCAGTAGATGATTTATACAATCTATTTTGAAATTCTGTACATAAAAGATAATGCTTTAAGAAATTAGATAATAATACAGATTTTTCTTTTGGTCTGTATTTAATTACTCTTTGAGCTAAAGCTATTTTATCATTATCAATTTGTGCTACATTTCCTAAAGGTGCTTCAGTTGTAATCAACACATCTCCTATCTGTGGAATTCCTCTGCGCATTACTTCTTCATAAGCATCAATACTTATATATTCTTTAGAACAGTTATAATCAATAAAACCTTTTCGAATATTTTTAGCTGTTACTAAAAATATTCCTTCATCTGTTTTCCTAGGAGTTTTTCCACGATAATCGACAATATCACAAATTTCTCCCAATGTCCTCCACTCACATTCACTTCCAAAATCTAACAGCATATCCCGATAATACTCATACTGCTTTTTGCGAGCCGTGAGTTCTGCCGTGAGTTCTGCCGTGAGTTCTGTAAAATTGTCCAATATTCGCACGATTTCTTCTTGGATTTCGAGTGGCGGGAGGGGGATTTTAATTTTATTTAACACTTTTTGTGTAAGGCTTGGAACACCGCCAGCGGTATTATATTGTTCAAGATGTTCTCTTAACAAACAATGATATACATACCGAGGAATAGCTTTTGTTGTATCAATATCAGTATAGAAAATGGTATCAACATTCCAAAACGGTGTGTCTACATAATATAGCTTGTCAATAGACCCTTTACGTGGAATAAGTACGCTTGGCTTGTCATAAGCAAAGGTATCAATATAGGTCATAATACCACCAGAACCATAGACAGGGATATCACCATTACCGAAATTCTTATAATCACTACCGTTTTTTATTGTCAAAAATTCATGTAATTCTTTATATTCCACCCCATTCGGGCAAAGCTCTTTTATTAGTTGTTCAAGTTTGGTCATCTTCTTCATTTCCTTTATAAAATGGAATAGGTAAGCTAATACCACTAGTTGTATGTGTTGAGCCAATTAAAACACAATGAAATTGGTATTTTCCTTTTACTATTTTTAATATTTCTGGTATATTCTCAACACATATAATCTCACATCTTTTTTCTTGAAGGTCGCTATTGTTAAAGAATACAACATATTTTATCTTTTCTTTGAATTGGTATATATATTCAAGCATAACACTATCGTGTGTTAATCTATATCCATTGTATTCAGGTTTTTTTAGCAAGTCACCATATAATATCCCTGTTTTCACATCGGGGAAAACAGCGTTTAAAACTAAAGCAGAATCGTTATATTCAACCATAAATACGCCAATACTTTTATCGCCTGAATACTTATCTAAGCTATCAATATGATTTTCCCAATTCTTTTTAAATGAAAGACAAAAATCATCATAACTATGTTTACTATACCATATGTCCGTCATAATAGTTTTTCCCTCATAGCAAGGAGTTACGTTCATTTCGGCTTTTAATTCTTCCTCTTTTGCTTCTGCTTCTTTTTGTAGCCTATATTGCTCTATCTTCATCTTTGAGCCTTTTCTATTTGAATGTGATGAAGTCACTTCAAAATGCTCTACAAATCCACTGTCAAAGATAAAATCGGGGAATTTACTTGGCTCTGGATTTGGTATTGCGGTTTGAAAAATATTCTCTATTAAGCTCCTGTCTTTGACAGAACATACATAACAGATATTATTATTTGATAGCACAACACTTTTTAAATAATCAAAGCAATTTTTCTCAATTTTTCCACGTTCCATATTATCCATCAATCTCTGCAATAATCTTATCAATTTCGCTTCTTAGTACATCTTCACGCTTGACAATCTCAGCAATTTCTGCATTCAGCTTTACAATATCAATGACTTTCCTTGTGTCCTCCTGCTCAACATAAGTCGAAACGGAAAGATTATAGTCATTTTCGGCTATTTTATTGTTAGGTACAAGACGGCTGAAATATTCTATTTTTTCAGCACGTTCCGTGAACGCAGCCACGATTTTTGCGATATTGTCCTCGGTCAGTTTGTTGTTATTCGTGACCTTAACACATTCCTTTGAAGCGTCTATGAAAAGTGTGCTGTTTGCGGTCTTGTTCTTTTTCAGCACCATAATGCAAGTAGCGATTGAAGTACCGTAAAACAGGTTATCGGGGAGCTGAATAATGCAGTCCACAAAATTATTGTCGATCAGATACTTGCGTATTTTCTGTTCAGCACCGCCACGATACATCACGCCGGGGAAACATACGATAGCAGCTGTTCCGTTGTTTGCAAGCCAAGACAGCGAGTGCATAATGAAAGCGAGATCAGCCTTAGACTTAGGTGCAAGCACTCCGGCAGGGGAGAAACGTGGATCATTGATAAGCAGCGGATTGGCATCGCCCTCCCACTTTATCGAGTACGGGGGATTTGATACGATGACCTCAAACGGCTCATCGTCCCAATGCTGCGGCTCGGTGAGGGTATCTTCGTGAGCGATATTGAATTTATCGTAGTCAATATCGTGCAGGAACATATTGATACGGCAGAGGTTGTATGTGGTGATGTTGATTTCCTGCCCGAAAAAGCCTTGACGGACTTTATCCTTGCCGAGTATTTTGGCAGCTTTCAGGAGCAGAGAGCCACTTCCACAAGCTGGATCATAAACCTTGTTTACCTCTGTTTTTCCTGCCGTTGCAAGCCGTGTCAGAAGCTCCGAAACCTCCTGCGGAGTGTAATACTCGCCGCCCGACTTGCCCGCATTTGAAGCGTACATACCCATAAGGTACTCATAGGCATCGCCGAACGCATCAATGGTGTTCTCCTGATAATCGCCCAACTGCATAGAAGCCACGCCGTTCATCAGCTTCACAAGTCGCTCGTTACGCTTTGCGACAGTACCGCCGAGCTTGTTGCTGTTCACATCGAAATCATCAAACAGTCCCCTGAAATCGTCCTCACTCTCACAACCCTGGGCAGAACTTTCAATACTGCGAAAGATTCCCTCAAGCGTTTCGTTAAGGTTCTCGTCTGTATCAGCCTTTGCAAGCACGTTGCAGAAAAGCTGGCTCGGCAGAATAAAAAAGCCTTTAGTCTGCACCATATCATCACGGGCAGTCTCAGCATCATCGTCAGAGAGCTTGGCATAGTCGAAATCGGGAGTGCCTGCTTCGATCTCTCCTGCATTGATATAGTTTGTCAGGTTTTCCGAGATATAGCGGTAAAACAGCATAACAAGGACATAATTCTTGAAGTCCCAACCGTCAACGCTGCCACGCAAATCGTTGGCGATACCCCATATTGTGCGATGAAGCTCCGCACGTTCCTGTTCTTTTTTATTATCTATCATAGGTCAAAACTCACTTTCGTTTAGTATGCTATCAAAAACTTACCATATATCTTATTATTATAGCACAAAACTCATAATTAGTCAATCGGCAAGCAGCATTATTTCCCTGTTTTCACCGAGGAAAAAATCAGTCACAAGGAAGTTGTAGGCATAGCTGATATAACATCAGCTTTTGAAAACAATAAGAGCCTTACCCTCCGTGACAGGAGTGTAAAGCTCTTTTCATAGCCTGCTTATTTGTCTTGTATAGGAGATACTTCTTTATGGAGCATCACCGAAATGCGAGGATGTTGATCAACAGGCTCTCACCTATTCCGAAATCAAGGTTCTCTGCACAGGTGATAAACGTATCAAGGAAAAATTAATGCTTGAAAATGAGGTAAAGGAATTGAGAGCGCTGTCAGCAGAACATAAAAATACAGTTTATGAAATGCAGGATAAGGTCAAGGCTCTTCCTACTGAGGAGAAACTTCTGACTACTATTCTTAATGAAATATATACTGATCGTGAAGCGCTCCATAAGCTGCTAAAGCTCTTGAAACGGCGGCGCTTCGCATACCACTAAACTGATTAAGAACTTTGCACATAATCTGAACCGCTTAGAATCTGCGCTCTATAACATAGATGGCAGAATCGAGAGAGTCAAGGAGAATCTCACATAACTTAGGATCGACTATGCTGAAGCCCAAAAGTTCGTAACAGAGCCGTTCCCTCAACAGGCGGAGGACAGGCTGAAAACGCTGACCGATGAACTGAACAAGGCGGCTATTGAAGTCAAAAAGAACGCTCCGAAGCGTGAAAAGACCTGTTACTTTGAACGTGCGAAGATGAAGCGTGATGCTATGCGTATCGCTAAAAAGCCGAAGCAAGATAAAAACCTCTGTCAGCAACAATGATTGAGTCATGTCCTACGTTTTTAAGCATACTTACAAATGTTTAAAATTGTAGCCTTTTGCATTATCATCAGATGTGTATATCTGGTTGGCTTCGCTGCACATTTTTAGTTTTTTGTCAATACCTTTTTGAGAAAATTTACATTGTATTCATAAAAATAGTCACAGGTTCTTTTCTGATCCTGTGACTATTTTGCTTTTTCTTAGCTTAATGACATTAGCCTGTCAGGGGAGCTTTCTGTAAAAAGTTACTAATTATTTAAGAAATAATCGTAAACGCTTAATTTACAGTTGGAAGAAATGGCAGTGTAATAGTTGAGCAGCAGTGTTGCGTCAGAACCGTTAATAATTCCGTCAGCATCAATATCTGCTGCAATTTCCTGTTCAGGAGTAAATCCGCTTTCTCCGTTTGAAGATAGTTTTGTATATGCGACAAGGATCTGCGTTGCATCAGAACCGGTAATCATTCCGTCATTGTCAATATCTCCGAGCATACGGTCAGAAACATTTATCTTCATAGGCTTTGCGTAATCGCCAACAGGAAAAAATTCCTTAAAATTCATTGTATCTCCACCGTATTTGTAAAGAATTTCACACTGTGCTCCGGGTTCGCCAGACATAAATTCAACAGCGTATCTTCCTGCCGGAGTTTCATTATTGACGACAGCAGAAAAACCGGCAAGAGGATAATCATCGGAATTTTCTGAAGTCAGTTCAAAAGGTTCGGTATTCATACCCAGGGAATAAGAAATAAAATGCTCATTTAGTTCAGGATGAGCCGTAACAGCAATAGAACTTGATTTTTTAAATTGTGAATATGGTGAATTTCCACACAAGGTTATCGGATCTTGTAAGTTATCCAGAGCGATATATTCACTGTCGCACTTCCACTTTACAATAATGTGACCGGCAAATTTCTGATCGTCGTCGATGTAAACCTCAGCATTAAACGAATTATTTGCGCCTGTAAATAAGCCGCTGTTCACATAAACAGTACCGTTTTTGAGAACCTGTGCCTCATCGGTTTCGATCGGTTTAAAATAGAGTGACGGCTGATAGCTGCTGTCGTCCACAGCAGCGTCAGAGAACGGAACAGCAAGCATTGAAGCTGCTAAAACTGTCGAAACAGCAAATGATATTTTTTTCATGATTGATCTCCTTTCAGATTGATTCGGTCATTTTTAAAACAATTTCTGCAACACGTTTTGCGGCTATTTTTTCAAATTCGTCAAAAGAAATGACCCCGTTATCGTCTGCGTTGTCAGAAATGCATCTTACGCTTAAATACGGCATATCATTAAGGAAACAGCAGTGACCTACGGCTGCGCTCTCCATATCAACTGCATACGGATCAAACCGTTTCTGAATATCTGCCTTTACTTCGTTACTTGAAATAAACGCCTCTCCTGATACTATCCTTCCACGAAAACTGTTTATGCCGGATTCCTTACAGACCTTTTCTGCAATATCCATAAGTTTTTTGTCAGACTTGAAAATACCGCAGTACGGAGGGTAATCCTGAAGGAAGTGAAGATCAAGATCATGGGGCAGCACCTCGGTGGATATAACAATATCACAGACTTTGACAGCAGAATTCATTCCGCCTGCAATACCTGTATTTATTACGCAGTCCGGATGAAAGTTGTCAATAGCCGCCTGGGTACAAAGTGCAGCATTCACCTTTGCAATTCCGCAACAGGAATTTACAATTGTGTTGTTTTTATATGTATTGATGTAAAAATCAAAGCCGGAAAAGCGTTTGATTTGTGCATCACCAAGAGTACTTCTTATATCAGCAAGTTCTGAGGGCATTGCTCCGATAATGACTATGGTTTTCATTAATGACAGCTCCTTTATAAAATACAGACAGTGCAGAACTTGTCTGTATTTTTATTATAGCATAAGCAATATGCAAAGTCAAGAGATTTACTGTATTTAATGAGCGTGAGGAAATAGGAACTTATGGATATCCCGATCAAAGATATCTTACAATTTCTGGAAGTTTCTCAGCATAGTGTTCGCCGACCAGCCCGAAATCTTTTTCCTTGTAACACCATACAGCTCTGGCAATATTAAATTTTTCCAATGCAGCATGGATATCTGCAAACCACCTGACCGTACTTTCCGGATCTGCCTTGTCGATAACACCGTATTCGCCGCAGTACAGCGGAACATTATATTTTTCGCCCACATCCAGAGCCGTCTTGAATTGTCTTTCAAAGAAGCTGCTGTCGATCAGAACGCCTTCGTAATCAAATTCATTATCATAGCTGTTGTTGAAAAGAGCGCTTGATTCTCTGCGGTATTCGTCTACTGTTCCGGGGTAAGCAATACTGTAATCAGATGGCATATTCTCTACCCAATAGCCGGACTGGTGGGTAAAGATCATGGGACTGTAGCAATGGAATGTGAAAACGATATTTTCATCAGCTGGTTTATCCAAAAGTAAAAGTCCCTCTATGCTGCTGTTAAAGTATCCTCCGATAATTATTCTGACATCATCGGATATTTCACGTATAGCTCTGATAGTTCTTTCAGCAATTCGATTCCAGATCTCCGCTGTTTCTTTTGCAGTAATTTCGTTAAGAAGTTCAAATGCTACAAATGCGGAATATTTCGCATATCTTCGTGCAAGTTCCTGCCACAGTCCCACAAAGATATCCTGAAGTTCCTCGTTATAAAAGAACTGACAGTATGTCTTGTCGTCAAAAACATATCCGCAGGCTTTGTGCAGATCAAGAACCATTTTCAGATCATATTTTTTACACCATTCAATACAGCGGTCGATATGTGCAAATCCGCTTTCGATGAAGCTTCCGTCATCGTTCTGGATAACGTTGTAGTCAATCGGAATACGCACATGATCTGCTCCCCATGATGCAATTTTTGCAAAATCATCTTCGGTAATAAAATTGTTGAAGCGTTCTTCTGTGTAATTTCCGGCACCGCACTGTGAAAGCCATCCTCCCAGATTAACGCCCTTTTTATAGCCTGTAAATTCTCTCATAATAAATTCCTTTCCCGGAAGTGTCCGTTTTATACTCGCCGCACAAAGATCATGTCGAAAATTTACATTCTTTGTGCTATGATATATATGTTATAATAAATCTGCTCAAAAGTATATTATAGATTTTACCTTTATATCATATTATTTGCTCATGAAAATTTCCATATATTATAAAGAAGCAGGTTTTGAGTACCTGCTTCTTTTTGAGCGTGTTCACATAAAAATGGAACGCACATCTTTTCGGCAAATTTTGATGGCTACTGCGTTGAAAAAGTTCACCATACGACAATATGCTTTCACTTTTTCGTCTTATATCCGTCAAAATTATGCTCGAAAATCCGCACGTTCATTTTATGTGAATACGCTCTAATTTCTTATGATGTCACGCTGTCACGATACTGTCAGCATTATGAAGCTTAAGCTTTTCAACTGCCTGTTCACGCATTTTGTATTTCAGGATCTTTCCGGCAGCATTCATCGGGAAGCCGTCTACGAAATCCACATATTTAGGGCACTTATGCTTTGCCATACGCTCAAGACAGAAGTTTCTTATTTCCTCCTGATCTGCCGTTTCCCCCTCCTGAAGAACTATGCACGCCATAACTTCTTCACCGTAATCCTGATCCGGAACGCCGATAACCTGAACATCCTTTACCTTGGGGTGAGTATAAAGGAAGTCCTCTATTTCCTTGGGATATATATTTTCACCGCCACGGATTATCATATCCTTGATTCTTCCGGTGATCTTATAATAGCCGTCCACTGAGCGTCTCCGTGCGAGATCTCCTGTATGAAGCCAGCCGTCCGAATCAATAGCGGCGGCGGTTGCTTCGGGCATTTTATAGTAACCTTTCATGATATTATAGCCTCTTGCTACAAATTCTCCGTCCGTATCGTCAGGCAGTTCCTGATTGGTTTCAGGGTCTACTATCCTGCACTCAACACCGAAAATAGGACCTCCTACCGTATTTACACGCTGTTCTATGGTATCGGTCGTTTTACTCATGGTAGTAGCCGGAGAAGCTTCGGTCTGACCGTAAGTAATGCATATCTCTGTCATATTCATTTTTTCCAGAACCTCTTCCATAGTCTTGATAGGACATGGAGAGCCTGCCATGATACCTGTTCTCATATGTGAAAAATCGGTCTTTTCAAAGTCCTCATGACCAAGCATTGCAATAAACATGGTGGGAACGCCGTGAAAACAGGTTATTTTTTCTTTGTTAATGCAGGCAAGACCCTTTCTTGGCGAGAACCTTGTTATTGGCGACATTGTAACTCCGTGCGTCATTGAAGCGGTCATTGCAAGAACCATACCGAAGCAATGGAACATAGGTACCTGTATCATCATACGATCGGCAGTGGAAAGATCCATGCAGTCACCAATAGCTTTTCCGTTATTGACTACATTATAATGTGTAAGCATAACTCCCTTTGGGAAACCTGTCGTGCCGGAAGTATACTGCATATTGCAGACATCGTGTATATCAATAGTCTTTCTTGCCTTTTCGACTTCGCTGTACGGAATATTTTTAGAGAGAGCTATTGCCTCATCCCATGTAAAGCATCCGCTGTTTTTGGAATCAATGGTTATGATATTTTTAAGGAAAGGAAGTTTTTCAGAATTAAGCTGTCCGGGTGCACAGTTTTCAAGTTCGGGGCACAGTTCCCTTATAATGTCGATATAGCTTATGTTCTTGATACCGTCTATCATAACAAGGGTATTTGTATCCGACTGTCTCAGAAGATATTCAGCCTCGTGAATACGGTACTCTGTATTGACTGTAACAAGAACGGCTCCGATCTTTGTTGTTGCCCAGAAAGTGATATACCATTGTGGGACATTCGTTGCCCATATAGCAACATGATCGCCTTTTTTAACGCCCATAGCCATAAGTGATCTTGCAAAAGTGTCAACGTCGTCCCTGAATTCAGGATATGTTCTTGTATAATCAAGCTCAGTATATCTGAAAGCGTATTGGTTCGGGAAAGCATCGCACATACGATCCAGAATATCCGGGAACGTATAATTTAAAATTTTTTCCTTTGGCCATGGATAATATCCCGTACCTTTAATGCTTGTCTGAAGCGGATGCTTGTGCTTTTTCTTGTAGGGAGCCATATAATCGGCAAACTGGGGGATAACTACTCCTGCATCGCAGAGATCCTTGGACCATCTTTTTACCCATTCAAGGGAAATATAACCGTTGTAATTTATAGTTTCAAGAGCACTTATCATATTCTTTACAGGTATATCGCCTGTTCCCAGAATACGGTATTCAACGGCAGTGCCATTCATTACACTGTCCTTGACCTGCACGTATTTTATGTATTCTCCCAGATTAGCGACAGTTGTTTCGGGAGATTCGCCGGCATAGCGATAGGGGTGATGCATATCCCAGAGAGCGGCTACCTTACGGCTGTTTACTGCGTTGAGGAGACGTGCAAGACGCTTTGTATCGCTGTAAACGCCGTTTGTTTCAACGAGAAGAGTAACATTGTTTTCCTCGGCAATAGGGACAAGATTCGTAAGAGCTTCACATATATACTCATCATCGACCTCACCGCAGGGAGCAGGGTCAAGATCTCCGAGGATTCTTATAAACGAAACGCCGAGCTTTGAAGCAAGCTGTGCATAAGCCTTTATTTCTGCCTCTGCCTCTTTGAATTTATCTTTGAATTTAAGACAGGCTCCGGAAGCAAGACAAGAAATTTCAAGCCCCAGAGATTTGAGTTTTGCGATAGTCGAGGGGAGCTGTGCTTCCGTAAACGGCTGAGCTTTTACGGAAAAAATCTCATCGCCGAGCCCACGTATTTCAATGCCGTCAAAACCGAAATCTTTTGCCATTGAATAGATATCCGACCACGACCAGTCAGGACAAGCAAGAGTAGAAAAACTTATTTTCAAACAAATCAATCCTTTACATAAAATTATACCTAATTAATTATACCATATTTTCTTGCGGATTGCAAGTGCTTGTAAAAGGTTTTTTAAGGCATGGTCAAAAAAATAATTATGCTAACCGCTATTGTGCAATTTGCAATAGCGGTTAGGCAACATTGCACAAAGATTGTTGTGCAGATGCGCCGTGAAAATTTTAGTAAGATTGCATAAAAATGATACTGAACAGACTATTATAAAAGCAATCGATATTGATTTGGTGTATACCCGGTTGTTTTTGAAAATTGTCTCAGAAAATATTTGCTGTCGGTATAACCGCATTTTTCAGCAATTTCCTGAACATATAAATTTGTTGTACATAAAAGAAATTTTGCTTTGGAAATCCGTGCATTAATGTAGTCTTGGTAAAAGCTGATCTGAAAACATTTTTTATATAAAGAACGGAAATGCCCAGAACTAAAAGAATAAGAGCTGCAGATATCATCAATTGAATAATTTTGTTCCGGGTTCATATAAATTTTGTTTCTTATTTTTAACATTTCTTCGTAGTGCGGCAGAATGCGGCTTTCAGAGATAGCTTTTAATTGTAGATCAAGATGAGATGTGCCAAATTCAAGCAGACTGGAACACGTACTGGTGCTATTGCACGAAGTTGCAAGACATATAAATGAATCCATTCCATAATTTTCTATATATCTTTTTTTCGGATCAGAAAGGAAGTGAGCTTATCCGCAAGCAGTTCGGCATCTGCTTTACTTCCATTTATAAAACAATTCCAATGTAAAGGGGCAAATCAAACAGTCTTATCTTCCTGCATATGAAGGTAAGGCTGTTTTTATTTGTATTTACAGTGAAATGTGTTCTGATACATCAAAAGTGGTGAAAATTGTCTGAAAGCTTTCTGCAAGGGAGGAATAAGTATGGAGATTTTCCCTGAAAAAGAAAAATAAAACGGATTACAGTTCTGTATGATTTCTGTAATCCGTTTATACAAATGATCGTTATATTTTCTTTTGTTTAACTGCATAATATATAACAATTCCTAAAGCTAAAACAGGCATTATAAATTGAACAACCGAAAACTCGTTCAACGCCGCATTCACACTCAGCAGAGGATTCATACAGATCTTCGCCATAATATCAGCACCGAGCAGATAGACTATAATCGGAAGAACAAACAAAGCGAAATTCACAAGCACAGCTATGGTTGTGTTTTTGGACTTTGAGGAGATCCAGAGCATAAATAGTGCAGACAAAATTATAAAAACAGTTCTGAGAATAAATATAACTGCAAAATACTGCCATAATTTCAAATTTATAGGGAAATCAATAAAATTTGTTATACTCTGAACTGATGCATCAAGCCCGCTGAATCCGTAGAATTGATAAACCTTGAATGAATAGCCGATAAGCCACATTAATGATGACAGTAAGCCATAGTCAATTGAAATGATGATATTTCGCTTAATATATTGCTTTCTGCCTGATGCGGTGGAGTTAATTATTGACAGCATTCTGTACTTGTTGTCATTTGCAATCAGCGGAGAAATAAGGAACATACATAGCATCATTGTAATCAACGCATACTTCATATCATCATCATATCCGACTTTGCCAAACATTCTCTTGTAACCTGTATCATAGAAAATTTTAGTATTATCAATATTTTTTATCAGTTCATATCTGTTCTTTAGAAGAATAAATCCAGATTCAGGGGCAAGCTGTTTCTGAATCTCCATCATTTCACCTGAAAAGCTGTTGGAGTCCTGTAAAATTTCATTCATCTTATTATTCAAGTCAAAAAAGCGCTTTTCCTCGGATTTTATAAAATCATCCGTTTCGCTTGTGATTTCCCCCTCAAGCTGATTGGTATAATACTTATAGTACACGTCCTGAACGTCGTATTTCTTTTTGAATGAGGAATTGAGAAAAACTGTAATCAGCATAAATACCACAATTATAACGATACCTTTCTGCTGAATAAGCGACTTGTAAAAACCGTAGTAAAGTGCGGAATGAACCTTGTTTCCCTTACCGAAATTCAGCTTAATTCCAATCTTTCGGAATTCAAGATTCCGTTTCTTTGCGTATAGGTATGCCGACACAAGTGAGCAAATAAATGCAATCAGAATTACCGCTGTAAAAGATGCAGAAATAAGCGGAATCGGATATTCAAAGAAGTTAATATTCTTGTAATCACAGAAAATTTCGTTGACCTTTGTGAATGCAATTACATTGATATATCGGAAAATACTGTAAATCGAAAGCGGATGAATCAGTGCATATAAAAGTCCCTCGATGATAACTACTGCCGTAGAAATTCCGTAAAATGAAACCGTATTTTTTGTTGTTACCGCAATAAGCGACAGTACCGCACAGATTGTGAAAATGGCTGTAGATTTAAATAATCCGAAGATTATAAGATATTCCGCAACATTGATTTTTAGATTACAGCCTATGAAGCCAGCAACGGACTGTATCGGTCTTGATAAGTCGCCAAGTCCGTAAATGAATGAGGAAACAATGAGATTTTCCCCGTAAATCAGAAAAACTGCAAGAAAAACTGTTACCGCAAGTGCTGACAATTTGGAGAAAAGCAAATAACTTCTGCCTCGTTTGAGAGTAAACAGTAGTCTAGAAATTCCTTGTTCTCTGTCCGAAATCATTAGCGTAAGGACAGCGAAAAGCAGAATAAATCCACAGAGAATATCTGTAAAGCTATTGTCTGTTGCAAGGTTTATTCCCTTAGATACGTCAAAAACAGGCTGAACATCACGAACATTTGTGTATGCAGGCGGAGTTTTAACGATACTCCTGTAATTGAAAGTATCAGGCTTAGCAAAAATTGAAATTTTTATCATTAACTTTGCCTGTGTA
Organism: Oscillospiraceae bacterium; assembly: GCA_021769725.1. Taxonomy (GTDB): domain Bacteria; phylum Bacillota; class Clostridia; order Oscillospirales; family Ruminococcaceae; genus Ruminococcus. The sequence goes on from JAETSI010000003.1 coordinate 39,534, forward strand.
TCAATATTTTCGAGATATTCTTTGTACGTAACAACATTCTGACATTCATCATATAGTTCAGCCATTGCACTCCATTTATAAACGGGAGAATGAGAGAAATCATTAAGCTGTTCGTCAAGCCAAGCCAATTTTTCTTCATCTGTTTTATATTTAAGCTCGGAGTAGATTTTTTTGTAATCGGCAGAAGTTATTTTTCCCGAATTTGCAGTTCTGAAAAGAAGATATGCATTGAGGATGAAAACGGCAACGATAATCAGAAGAAAAATTCTGTTACTGAACAGTTTTTTTAATTCAGTAGAAAGAACTCTCATTTTTGCACCTCACCATAATACTGCATATACAGATTTTCGAGAGTTTTTTCACCGCTTTCTACCTTTTCAACAAGCTCAGGAATTGTTCCGCTTTCAATTAAATGACCCTCTTTTATGAAAAGAATTTCCTTTGCGATAGTTTCAATATCAGAAACGATATGAGTTGAAATGATGATGATTTTGTCCTTACCTAAATCAGAAACCATATTTCGTATTATTACACGCTGTTTTGGATCAAGCCCCGCTGTTGGCTCATCAAGAATGATAAGTTCGGGATTGCCAAGAAGTGCGGATGCAATTAGAACACGCTGTTTCATACCGCCTGAGAATCCGCCCATTTTCTTGTCAAGACTTTCAGTAAGTTCAACTCTTTCCATAATCTTAGGAATTTCCTGTTCAGACTGTTTTTTGTCGAGGCATTTCAAAGATGCTATATAGTTGAGAAAAGTATGTGCGGTCATGCTTTCGTACAGATTCTGCTGCTGCGGCATGAATCCAAGCCGACTGCGGAATTTTTCTTTCAGATTTTTTGTTTCTTCGCCATTCCACAGTATCTTTCCGTTGTCATTATCGGGCAGAAGATTGTCTGTTATCATATTCATAAGTGTTGATTTTCCTGCACCATTTGGTCCGAGAAGTCCGTAGATTCCGTTTGTGAATATGAAACTAAAATTGCATAAAGCGTGCTTTTTTTTGCTATAATGTTTGTTGATTTTCTGTAATTCGAGATTGTTCATTCATATCACTCCTTATCGAGTGCTAAAAGTTCTTCTTCGGTAAGTTTTATTGTTTTGTCACCATTGGTGAGTATATAACTGCTGTTATGCATTGAAACAGGCATATAACAGTTCATATCTTTTACATTGTGTTTTGAAAAATCCGATAAATTGTACCATATAAGTGCGAATTCATTTTTATCATCACGAATAAACAGTTTGTTATTATGAACGGAAGCAAAAGTAACTTTATTAGTATCAAGTTCTCTCTTAACATTGTTATCAATAATAATACATTTTTTTATGCTGTCATCATAATAAACAATGGTATCAGAATTAACAAATACAGGCTTTGATGGAATATCACTTTCTATCAGTTCATTTTTTTCTAAATTAAATTCAAATATCAATTCTGTAAACATTCCTTCTGACAAATCATCATAGCTCTTAGAGAATTCATAATTAACTATCAGTTTTTCATTATAAATACCCATTATCTTTGCAGAACTTGAAGAATCTGCACTTTCAAATTTTTTGTCTCCGTCATAAATACTTCCATAATTTTTATATTCACCGTTTTCAAGATCAATACTGCATAAATAATGTGTTCCGCCTATATTAGAGTAATAAAAAGCACCATAATCATCGCATTTAGGATTCATATCATCAGCCGTAAAATAAATTTTATTATTATGAAATACATATCCTCTTGTGTCAGCCGGGACACAATCTGTGAAATTGGTTACAACTTCTATTTCAGATGTTTCTAAAGAGGCTCTGCATAATTTTGAATTTATGTAGAAGTTTCTTTTACCGTTTTTTTCTTCTTTTACTCCATAATCGCTCTTGAAGAAATAGATGCTATTTTGCACAAGCATAGGACAGATTCCGATGTTTCTTGCAATACATTCATCTGTATTGTGTTTACAGTTTGGTCTTGAGCAAAGAACGGTGCTTTCCATAGTTCCATAATCAAAATATTTCGATGGTGTTCCGTCACTTCCGTTAAAACCGCCAATAATTCTTCCATCTTCATAATTGTCAAAACATTCAGCAACATATATAGATTTATCTGTACTTGATGTAGGCATAATAGGATTGGGTTTATTATTGCACGCTGTTAAGAATATGAATAGAGATGCAGAAATTAAACTTATTATTTTTTTCATAACTTTCCTTTCCCATATAACCTGATTAAGGCTGTTGCTCCTTTTTATGAGAACAACAGCCGATTATATTTAAGCATTCATTGCAATTGTTTTATTGTCAAAACCGTCTAAATGGTGAATGGTTTTAGCATAAAATATATCAGAACCAGAAACTCCCACAATAACTTTACCTGTTGTGCTTGATTTAAAATATGGCGAACGCATAGGTTCGGCATTGTAATTTATATGTTCTATATATACACTCCTGTTTACATTTGTTAATGTGGAGTTTGTATATGCATATACAGATGTTGAAGATACTGAATTATATCCAGTTGCATTGCCATTCGCAAAAGATTGTGTTGTCCAATACGCACTTGTACTAAAACTCATAGCACAGGTTGACAGGCACGATACCGCTATTAAAGAAGCAATTACCTTTTTGATTTTTCTTGTCATATAAATGACCTCCTTCAAAAAATTAAATGATTGTTTTCTGTCCTTTAATCATCATTTTTTTTGACATATTAATATAGAAGATATACTGTGGATTAGCAGTAATTTTCTGTGATATATGTATATATGAGATTTAAGGTTGCCTTGATTAATTTTTGTCTGATTACTTAATGTAACCAACTTCGTTTATACAAATTACATTCATTATAAAGATGAAATATGTAACTGTAATTTTTTGGTATAAGTGTGAGTTTCTTTGCCACACTTTGTCAATAACCAAGTCTATAATTCATTTTAAATCTTTATATTCCATTTGTCAATAGGTGTGGCACGAAGCGCAGTTTTTTGGCACGAAATGCATATAATTATTTTATTTTAAAATAAAACGAGTTTTTATTCACTTCAAGTTTTACAAAAAAGAAAAGTGTCAGACTCAGTGCAGATCGGTCAGGCATTTTGCTTCATTTGTATTTGCACTGAAATATTCGCTTAAAGTTTCGCCGAGACTTTCCATAGTTTTCTGAATGCATTTTTCACGTAATTCAGGCTTTGCTTTTTCCCATAAAACAGGGATATTATCCACGTTAATATAACTGACTGCTTTTATTTCTCTTTTTGCCATATTGATCGCCCCTGTAAATCATATGCATCATTGCGTGTCCGACTTGTAATAATTTTTTTAAATGATATTTCATACATTATTTTGATCTATTTGAATATATGATAAATAGATAAAATTTATATTATTTCAAAAGGATATGATTAATATGAAAACAGCAGCAGCATACATACGTGTATCAACAGAAGACCAGGTTGAGTATTCACCTGACAGTCAGTTAAAAGCAATAAGAAATTATGCAAAGCAAAATGAAATAATTTTACCAGATAAATTTGTTTTTATCGATGAGGGTATCAGCGGACGAAAAGCTGATAAGCGTCCAGCATTTCAGCAGATGATAGGAACAGCTAAACTTAAGCCCAGACCTTTTGACGTGATTTTACTTTGGAAATTCAGCAGATTCGCACGCAACCGTGAGGATAGTATTGTGTATAAGTCAATGCTCAGGAAACAATGTGGTATTGATGTTATCTCTATATCAGAACAGCTTGGTGAAGATAAAACTTCTATACTTATCGAAGCATTGATAGAAGCTATGGACGAATACTATTCCGTAAACCTTGCTGAAGAAGTGCGCAGAGGAATGAACGAGAAGTTTTCTCGCGGAGAAGTCGTCTCACAACCGCCTTTTGGCTATAAAATGGGAAACGGTTTTTTTGTTCCGGATGAAGTTAATGCACCTATTGTTCAGATGATGTTCAGAGATTATCTTAACGGAATGGGAACAAGAGCAATTTCCGCAAAGCTGAACGATATGGGAATTAAAACATCAAAGGGAAATAACTTTGAAAACAGAACTGTTGAGTATATACTTACAAACCCTGTATATATCGGCAAATTAAGGCGAAGTAAGAACGGATACAGCAATCTTGACCGTTTTCATGAAGATACAGAAAATACTGTTTATATTAATGGAAATCATAAGCCAATCATTGATAATGAAACTTTTGAACTGGTACATAAAAAACGTATTAAAAATAAAAGCCTGTATAAAAGATACGACAGACAGGCACATGTTGAGTTTATGCTTAAAGGCTTAGTCCGATGCAGTAACTGCGGTGCAACATTGACATTAAATGCTAAAGCTCAGTATCTTCAATGCCACAAATATGCAAAGGGTGCTTGTAAAATTTCACATAGTATTATGTTAAAAAAAATCAATACACTTATAATCGACAGATTAAAATCAGATTTATCAACCGGATCTTTTGAATTGAATATAAAGCCACGTGAAGAATATAAAAAAATAGAAATACCGGTAGATAATCTCATAGAAAAGGAATGCAAAAAACTTGACAGAGTGCGGGAAGCTTATGAATCTGGTGTTGATACTTTAGAAGAATATAAAATCAATAAAATAAAAATAAACCAACGCATAAAAGAACTTGAAATGATGCGACCTGAACAAATATCACAGAATGAGATAATAAAAAATACAGAGAAAAAAATTACAGCAACATTAGATATTCTTGAGAATCCAGATGTCAGCGAAACAATAAAAAATATTGCTTTAAGAGAGATCCTCGACAAAATAATATTTCTGAAACCTCGTGGAATTATCGAAATATTTTATAAGCATTAAGGCGACCAGTACAAACTTTGTGTGGTGTTGCCTTAAACTATATCTTTTGGGAATTCAGTCCGCCAAGCTGAGTGATAATTACCTTTGCAAGTTTAGCGTTAGGTGTTTTTATATTGACAGGGTATTGTAATTTTTTCTCATATTGCCACATAAGTTAACTCCTTTCCCATGGCCATGGTTCGTCGATCCATGACCAGTGTTGATCGTCATTGCTCTGTTCGGGAGTTATCGGACCAAACTTGGAGATATATTCTTCAACTGATTTTTTTCTCAGATCTCTGTATTTTTTGAACAGAGCAAGTGCTCTCCGACAGTTCGGATGCGTATCAAGGTAAAGATTGAGTTCTTTAAGAGCAAAATCATACTCCTTTATTTTTTTCATAAGACGAGCTTTTTCGTTCATCTTGGATCACCTCCCGTAAATGGCAGATCAAGTTCAGGGAAAAGAGTTCCTTTACACAGAGCTTCAGAATCGTCGTAGACCTGATTCCACTGCTGAAACGGAACATATGCCATCGCCAGGGGAGTATTTTTGGGGAAGCGTGATATATCGCCGGTGATTCCTGAATTCATATTACGGCTGCTGTTCAGCGAGGCTTCACGTTCTCTCAGGACAAGACCGTCTATATCATCAAAAAGATTGAGATTCATATATGATGTTCCTCCTTTCTGTATTTGCAGAGAACATCGTGCAGACATCTCTGCACATTAATATATTATTCTGCAAATAAAAATGCGGTTACAAAAATAACCCCGGAAGTTTTTTTATCGCTTCCGGGGTTATTAAGGAATCACTGAATAAATCACGCCTGACGGCTCAGTACGCATCTTGCTTGCATATTTTCCGTCATCTTGTACAGAAACTTCTTGACAGACGGTAGCCTGCCTGCAAAATTCCTATACAATCTGACGAAAAATCTGACTGCGCACTGGATTTAATCAGTGCTTACTTAATTATATCTATCATATATTAGTAATGATTAAAAGAGATCGAATTCGCCGAGTACATCGCCATTGATAACGTAGTATACCTTGTTGATTTCAGGTCTTACATAAACGTCAACTCTCTTTACAGTTTTAACGTCAGCAGCTTCAACAGCTTTTTTTACGAGATCATCGGCAGATGATTCAGAACCGTTAGCTTGGATAACTACCTTGCTTTCAAAATCAGATTTCTTTGATACCGTATCTTTTTTTATAGTTTCTTTTTTTGCAGAAGCAGTCTTCTTTGCAGCAGGTTTCTTCTCTGCTGCCGTAGCAGTTTCAGCCACATTTTCAGATACAGTGTCAGCAATTATTTCCTTTTCAGCAGTTACGGCTGCCTTTGTGGCAGTTTTCTTAGGTCTTGGCATAATATAAATTCCTCCTTAGATTACTTGTTGACTGCGCTCTTGAGAGCCTGACCTGCCTTGAATGCAGGAGCCTTTGAAGCAGGAGCAGTCATCATTTCCTTTGTCTGGGGATTCAGTACTTTCTTCTCCTTGCGGTCACGAACTTCAAAAGTTCCAAAACCAACGATTGATACCTTTTCACCGTTTACAAGAGCTTCTGTAATTGCAGTAACAACAGCGTTTACAGCAGCTTCAGCATTCTTCTTCGTGAACTCTGTTTTCTCAGCAACGACACTGATTAATTCGGTCTTTGTCATTTTTTTATCCTCCATTAGTTTTATTTACAATTGAATTATATACCCTTTACAGCGATTTGTCAAGAACTTAACGAAAAATTGACAAAATGACCTGTATTTGGCTATCTATCGCAGAATTTTTATTCATAAAGGCAATAGAATGCTGATTTTAGCCGTTTAAACTGTATTTACGCAGCAACATTTATTTTAAGGCAGTACCGCACAAAGCGCATCTTACACAATCTTTGTACAGTACTGCCTGAAATAAAATGCTGTTTATGTTTCAGCTACAAGTTTTCCGTTTTCATCAAGATCAATATTGATAACATCGCCAACTGAAAGATTCTCAGAAATAAGTTTTTTAGCAGCAAGAGTTTCCACTTTGCTCTGAATAAATCTTCTCAGCGGACGAGCGCCGAAGTTGGGATCATATCCGCAGTCTATAATATAATTCTTGGCTTTTTCGGTAACATTTATACGTATATGCTTGTCATCAAGACGCTTTTGCAGATCAGACAGCATAAGTTCGATAATATTCATGATATTATCCTTTGTCAGCGGTTTGTAGAAAATTATTTCATCAAGACGATTAAGGAATTCCGGTCGAAACTGTGTTTTAAGCAGCTCCTCTACTTTGGAACGTGCTTCGTCTGTAATCTCTCCGCTGCTGTCAATACCGTCAAGGATAAAAGGTGAACCGAGATTTGATGTGAGAATTATGACTGTATTCTTGAAGTCCACGGTTCTGCCCTGAGAATCAGTGATCCTGCCGTCGTCAAGAACCTGAAGAAGTATATTGAATACATCAGGATGAGCTTTTTCAATCTCATCAAAAAGTATAACTGAATAGGGTTTTCTCCGGACAGCCTCGGTAAGCTGACCGCCTTCATCGTATCCGACATATCCGGGAGGCGCTCCGATAAGGCGACTTACGCTGAATTTTTCCATGTACTCGCTCATGTCAATACGTATCATGCTGCGTTCGCTGTCAAAGAGTATTTCAGACAGAGCCTTTGCCAACTCTGTTTTACCAACGCCTGTCGGGCCAAGAAACAGGAAAGAACCGATAGGTCTGTCCGGATCCTGAATTCCGGCACGTGAACGGAGAATAGCTTCACTGACCTTTTCTACTGCCTCATCCTGACCGACCACACGTTTGTGCAGAAGTTCTCCGAGACCGAGAATCTTTTCCTTTTCTCCCTCCATAAGTTTTGAAACAGGAATACCCGTCCAACGGCAGACAATTGCAGCTATTTCGTCTTCCGTAACCTTGTCACGGAGCAGTTTGCCTTTTTCCATATCTGCTTCTGCCTGTTTTTCAAGCTGTTCCAGTTCTTTCTGAAGTTTGGGGAGACGACCATATTTCAGTTCAGCCGCTTTATTTGTATCGCAGTTGATGCCTCTCTCTGCACGTTCTATTTCAATATTTACAGTTTCAATCTCTTCACGAAGTTTCTGTACGGCTGAAATATCATTTTTTTCGTTTTCCCACCGTGCTTTCATTGCACTGAACTTCTCACGCAGCTCTGAAAGTTCTTTCTGAATTTCTTCAAGATGTTCTTTGGAAATGTTGTCGTTTTCTTTTCTAAGTGCAGTTTCTTCTATTTCCAACTGGACGATCTTACGTGAAATAACGTCAAGCTCTGTAGGCATTGAATCCATTTCAGTACGGATCGTAGCGCAGGCTTCGTCGATAAGATCAATAGCTTTGTCGGGAAGGAAACGATCGGTGATATATCTGTTTGAAAGAACAGCCGCAGAGATCAGCGCACTGTCGTGGATCTTTACACCGTGAAATACCTCGTATCGCTCTTTGAGTCCACGAAGGATGGAAATAGTATCTTCCACTGTAGGTTCGTCCACCATAACTGTCTGGAAACGTCTTTCAAGAGCCGGATCTTTTTCAATATACGTGCGGTATTCGTTGAGTGTAGTAGCGCCTATGCAGTGAAGCTCGCCCCTTGCCAGCATAGGTTTAAGGAGATTTCCGGCATCCATTGCGCCGTCAGTTTTACCCGCTCCGACTATTGTATGAAGTTCGTCTATAAAGAGAATTATCTGACCGTTACTGTTTTTGATCTCTCCTAAAACGGCTTTAAGACGTTCCTCAAATTCGCCTCTGTATTTTGCGCCAGCCACCAATGCTCCCATATCAAGCGAGAAAACCTTGCGGTTTTTTAGACTGTCCGGAACATCTCCGGCAACTATTCTCAGCGCAAGACCCTCTGCAATAGCAGTCTTACCGACACCAGGTTCTCCGATAAGAACTGGATTGTTCTTTGTTTTACGACTGAGTATCCTTATAACGTTTCTTATTTCGCTGTCACGTCCAATAACGGGATCAAGCTTGTTCTGCCGTGCAAGTTCAACAAGTTCCTGACCGTATTTTGTAAGTACGTCGTAAGTATCTTCCGGATTTTCGCTTGTAACACGGGAACTTCCTCGCACTGTCATAAGAGCGCTGAGGAAACTCTCACGAGTAATATTGAACGTTCTGAATAGCTGACTTGTATCTCTGTCTTTGCAGTCGATAAGAGCAAGCATCAGATGCTCAACGGAGATAAATTCATCCTTCATGTTATTGGCTGCCTGTCCGGCTGCGGTTATCATACGGTCTGTCTCTGCCGAAAGACCTACATTACTGCTTCGGCCGCTGCCTGTCACTTTTGGCAGCATACTGATACGCTTATCTGTTTCGGATTCAAAAATGTCGGCATCGATATTCATTTTTTTCAGCAGCTGTGGGATAAGTCCGTTTTCCTGCTTTAAAAGTCCAGCCAGAATATGGACAGGTTCAATCACTGTATTGGATTGCATAACAGCTATATTCTGGGCTTTTCTTATAGCATCCATAGACATCTGAGTTAATTTCTCTGCATTCATAATTTTTCCTCCTATATTGTATATTTTTCAAGCATTGATGTATATTGTTCCTCCAGCCATGGGGAATAATCCATGAGACAGGATGGATTTGCAAAATAAGTCTGGAGCGATCTATTGAGCGTATCAAGATAACTTCCTATCGCACAGGCGGTATTTTGATCGTCAAGTCCGGTATTCAGAAGTTTTCTGACAAATGTTACCGTTGTAAGATCGCTTAGTTCCTCTCCATATTTAAGCCTGCTGAGCTGTTCCGATTCCATATCTGACCAATACATAAAAAAGTTTCTAAACATGTCCATCAGCTTTTCATTCATGGTTCTTACGCTGACACGGAGAGTTCCGATAAAAATATCCGGAGAGCGGGCAAGTTCCACACGATAGCTTATCGTAGGGCGGTATTTATATTCCAGAGCCGTTTTCATGGTCATCAATGACGCCGAACGCTGCTGCTGTATCTGGAAACTCCTGCCTATATGTTCAGTCAGCGAATCGAAGATATCATGCATTCTCATTTCGGGGGTTACGCATGAAAGTTCTGCGGCCAAAATCTGATTTATAAGATTTGATCTGCTTGTGCCAAGCCGGGAAGCTTCCCGGTCAACTGCTTTTATAACGTCGTCAGCAAGGACGAGACTATATATACTTCGCTTCAATGGATTCACCCCTTTGTAATTAATATACCACATATTATATAACTTGTCAAGCGTATTATATAATTTATCACACGAATTTCACATTGTAAAAAAATCCTTCCTTTTCAGGAAGGCGGGTGATCTGTTCTGCGGAAAACCGCTTAAGCACTGTGAACTGATCATAACAATAAGTTAAAAGAAATATAGAGAATAGAAAACATGAAAAATTACAAATGAAAATGAAATTTGTATTATGTGTTTACCATAATATATTTATGGCAAGCAAAGAAAATTAAATCCAGTTTAAAGTACATGAGAGGGGAGGGTACTTTCCACTAAATACCTTAAATATTCATTTGCTGTATGTATTATATCGCATATTGAAATTTATTACAATATATATTTATGTACAAAACTGCACAATAGTCTCATTTTTGAATATTTTGCTATTTTTTAATCTTAATATTTTGTTAATAAGTAATCAAATAATACTATTTAAAACTATATTTAATTAATTTCAAAGATATTATCTGTGCCAATAACGGAAAAATCATCGGATGTATTTCCGCCTACTATAGTATAAAAGTTGCTGTTTTCGGAAATTTCCGGGGCAAGCATAAGCAGGCTCCTGAAGCTGCAATGAGGTGTAAAACTTATCATCTGAGTACCGTCAAGAATCATTTCAGCAGTTGTTCCGCCAGGAACTGAAGTTCCGAACACTGCAATAATATACGGATTGTCTGATGCTGACGGAGCACTGACCTGATTTCCGGCTGCGAAAAGATATCCTCCGGTACAGATGAATTCACCGGCGGCATAAACAGAGCATTTTTCTTCTTTGTTACCGCCTAAAACAACCGAATGACCGCCGGTAATATGGATGCTTCCCTTAGATTTTATGCCGTTTGTACCACCTGATATTGTCAGATCACCTCCGCTGACTGTGATATCATCATTAGCGATAAGACCGGATTTTTTTGATTTAATGTTCAGAGTACTGTTTTCTATGATTATATCATCGTCACTGCATATTCCATGTGCATTTCCGGCGTTGATATTAATCGTACCGCTGCCTTTTATGCAAAGGGTATCGTTGGAGTATATAACACCATCAAGAGCCTTGTTTTTTCCGGCGTCACTGAGAATATTTTCTGATCCATTATTTGCCTTGATCGTACATTTTTTTGCTTCATTTATAAAAATCGCCGGTCCGGAAGAATTGTGGATATTCACCCCGTCAAGAATAATTGTAACTTTCTCTTCAACAGCAGTATTTACGCATATCTGTCCGTCTGCAAGAGAACCGGTAAAGCGATAATCTCCTCCGGCATTGACTGTTACTACCGAGCCGTCAACAGTTACGTTTGTACCTGTGAATGCAGGTGTATCTCCAAGTCTGATCTCTGCTGTGTACTTTTTTTCTTCCGATATTGGCTCCGTTGGAGCTTGTGTGGGCTGCTGGATTGATACGTTTTCAGCCGCCTGAACATTTCCGCTATTGTTTCCGTAATCTTCTCCTGAGTGCTGTGAACTGCCTGTTTGATGTGTTGCCTCGGAAGATTCGTTACTCTCGCTCGAAGAACTATTGGCAGATGTTTGCATATTGGAGGAAGATGACTTTGCCGTCGTTGTAACTGTATGCCTGTTGTCTCCAGAGGAATTTCCTTTTAATTTTGTTGTGACATCAGAAGTTTTTCTGTCAGAAGAAGAGGCAGATGTTGCTTCTTCTGTACTGTCTGAATCGCTTTCAGTAATGATACTGTTTTCATTATCTTTGATTATTACCGAAGTTTCCTTGCCTTTGGGTTCGGAATCATGTTTTGATTCCGCATTTTTTCCGCATGATGACGCTCCGGCAAGGCATAACAGAGCGGTCAGAAATGATATAATTCTACTGTATTTCATATTTTTCTCCTGTAATACAAAAAAGCCGCAAGTGCAGCTCTTATTATTGAGAGAGGCGGGGGGAGTTGGAAATCAAATACTCCCCCCTGGTGATTTTAATTTTCGTATACCTTATCGTCGTATTTAAAGAAAACAAGATTTATGGTCATATTGCCGTTGAGCGCACGAAGTTCATCAATAAACTTTTTCTGGTCTATATCTTCATTGACATCCACACTGTAGATAAGTTCAAACAATGTACCAAAATTAGTTGTTTTTACTCGTCTGAGTTTATAAAACTGTGTATACTTTTTGAGAACAGGATCAAAAGCACCCTGATAATCCAGATTTTCGGGAATGGTTATTTTAAGCGTCATATGACGTCTTTTGGTACCGCCGAAATCAAATTCTGAAAGAACGAACATAACAAGTCCGAGAAATGCAAAGAAAACTATTCCGAATCCTACATAACCGATTCCGCAGGCAACACCGGATGCCATTGCAAAGAAGATATATGCTATATCTTTCGGATCTCCCGGCACGCTTCTGAAACGGACAAGGGTAAATGCTCCGGCAAGACTAAGAGCACCGGCAGTTGTATTTATAAGAAGGAGGATAAGAGCAACTATAGTTGGCAGCATTATCATGGTCAGAACATAGCTCTGGGAATATCCCTCTTTTCTGTGTGTGACTATGTAGATAAGACTGATAAAAAATCCGATTACGAGGGCTGCTCCTACGCAGAGAAAAAATTCTTTTGGCTTGATCTCTGCCAGTACTGAAGCGGCTGTATTATTAACTACCGGACTTGATGTGACTTCTTCATCATATCTTGAGAGAACATTGCCGAAAAAACCGTTTGGAAACATTATAAAACACTCCTGTTCATTATTGTATTATTTCTGGTAACAGATATTTTAGGAACAAATATCTGTTTTTTGCTGTCTATCTGTTCTTCAATAAAATTTGTATATGCTTTTCCGTACTTTGAAAAACTCGCCTTGAAAATCCTTAGTTCTGAAAGCTTATTTACAAGCCAGTCAGGAACGGAATCGGAAATTTTTACTTCCATTAGCCGCTGATCTGCATCAATAATAAAATTACCATAGCTTTCATATTCAAGTCCAAGATCATATCGGCGTTCTGTCAGTTTTCTATCAAATGTCAGCCGGAAGTCGTGATTATCCTTGCCGAAAAAGGCTTCACGCCGATAGCTTATGTATTGTTTCGGTTCTACGGGATAATGGTCGAGAAATGCATCAAGTTCTCTGAAAACCTGCTCGGTTATATATTTTGAAGTCTGTGGTTTGATTCGGTTATTGATGTAGAGCCCGGCTTCTGCAAGAGTCATTGATACACGGCGCTTTGCGACTACACCGCCGATCTTCTTTTTTATCTCCAAAAATACCATATCATCCGGAGCGGCAGGCGAGTAGTAGCTGCGGAGCCGTATTTTTTCCTTATAATAAGGCTTTGAGAGGGATTCTCTTATAAGGAAATCATCAGATGTGTCGTAGTAAATATTAAATATACTGTATTCCTTGCCGCCAACGCAGTATTTGTCTGGGTTCATATATTCCGGAATGATTTTCATAAGATTCTCATACTGTTCCATATTCAGAAGAAATTTTATTTCCTTGCGTGCAAATGAATTGATTGCCATTCTGTCTCACTCCTTTCTTTTGACTCTGACATTAGTTAAAGGAAAGAGTCGTATTTGTTTTTCATGAGTTTATTATATCAGTCTATTCTTAAAATTATCTTAAAGCTTTTGTAAAAAATCTGGGAAAATTGTGAAGATATTATAAAAAAAGGAACAGATGAAACCGTTCCTTTTTGAAAGTTGACATTATTGTCTCAGGCGTTAGAATCTACTCTGCTTGAAATTTCCGCAAATTCTCCAGCCGGCTTTACGCCATTTGCCTTTACGGTCATAGCGTTGGAATCGTAGTAGAACCAGAGGAGTGTGGCGGCAAGACCGGGATTATTCTTTGTATTGATGTAGAAATCAACAGTATCGCCCTGCTTGCAGCTTATGTTGTCTCCGTAAAGTATAAAGTCGGTTTCGTTGGAGTGATCCTCGCCTTTTTTGGCATCTCCTCCGACTGTGATAGAGCCTGAATATATTTTAGGATTTGTGATTACACCTTTTACGCTTGAAAAGTCGGTAGCGAAAGTTATTGGATATTCGCCGTCCGGAATACCGTCCTTGACCTCAAATGTAACTTTGATAAATTCGCCGTTGAAAACAAAATCTTCATCCAAGGAGCAATCTATCCAGAGAACGTAATTTCCGTTTGTTACGCTCTTGTAGTCAGAATTGCCTCCGTTTTCGGTAACATATTCTGTAACAGTCTGTCCGGAGCTGTCCGTTACTTTTTCACCCTGAGCATCGGTAACGTCAACAGGCTTTGTTGACGACTGACCGCCTGAAGGAATAGACGGTGAAATATCTACAGATTCAGGATCCTGTCCGCCAAGATTTAAACCGTTGCCATTGCTTTCGCCGCCTACTGAACCGATCTCACCAGATTGCATAGGAATTTTAATAAGCTCTCCCTTTTCACCGGTTACCAACTCCAACGGAAAGTCTTTGAAAATATCAATAGTTGTATTTTCCGCATCAGTGCTTTTGTTAGTTTCCGAACCGTTAGCTGTCTGTTCTTCCTGAGAGCTTCCGCTGCCAGAAGAATCCTTCTCCTTGCTGCTTTTATTATTATCCGAGCATCCTGCAAATGACGAAAGTGCCATACTTGTCAGAAGAAGAAGAGAAATAAGTCTTTTCTTTAAACTGTTCATTTGAATCGTCCTTTCATATTTTCTTAAAAACGTTATATCTATGAACCTGAAACAGATTTTACAATATTATTATACACAATTATATCGCCTTTGTCAAGGGAAGCAGAGAAATGTAAAGTGATTTATACAAAAAGTCATCTTTTTGTCATGCAGATTTCATAAAACTGTCACTTAACGGCTTTCGTTCTTAACTTATTTTAACCAGAGAAAGATTTGTTATTTCAACGGTATAGGGCGTTTCATGACCGGGATAATCGCAATTAGAGTGTGTTCGCATAAAATGAATGCACGTCTTTTCGGCAAATTTTGTGCATTGTCACGATTTTTCTGTAAAACTATTGACTTAGAGTAAAATTAAAGTATTATAATATTATTATGATTACTAAATTGCATCCGAGGTGAATATAATGACAATAAAAGAAGTCAGTGATAAATTTAATATTTCGCAGGATACACTCCGTTACTATGAACGTGTGGGAATGATACCGCCCGTAACCAGAACGTCCAGCGGAATAAGGGACTATCAGGAAAATGATCTTGCATGGGTTGAACTGGCAGTCTGTATGCGCAGTGCCGGACTTCCGGTTGAGACTATAATTGAATATGTCAGACTTACTCAGGAGGGAAATTCTACATTTTCCGCAAGACTTCGGCTGCTTGAAAATCAGAAGGAGGTACTTTCAAAGCAAAAAGAAAAAATTGAAGACGCCATGAAACGCCTTAATTATAAAATAAGACGTTATGAAAAAGCTGTCGAAACGGGTGTATTATCCTGGGATAACGAAAAATGCGAATATTATAATTAAGCAAAGCGAGGTTTTAATGTATGAAAGTATTAATGATAAACGGAAGCCCTCATGCAGAAGGAAATACATATATCGCACTGCATGAAATGGAGAAGATCTTCAAAGAAAATAATATTGAAACAGAAATTATTCATGTTGGAAACAAGGATATCAGGGGATGTATAGCCTGCCGAAGCTGTACTGAAAAAGGACAGTGCGCATTTGATGATATTGTAAATGAAATTGCTCCGAAATTTGAAGCCTGTGACGGTCTTGTAATCGGTAGTCCTGTTTATTACGCATCAGCAAATGCAACTTTGATTGCTTTCCTTGATCGACTTTTCTACAGCAGTCATTTTGATAAAACGATGAAGGTCGGTGCAAGTGTTGTTGCAGCAAGACGAGGCGGCCTTTCAGCTGCGTTTGATGAATTGAATAAATATTTCACTATCTGTGGAATGCCTGTTGCTTCCAGTCAGTATTGGAACAGTATTCATGGAGGAGCGCAGGGCGAAGCATCACAGGATGCAGAAGGATTACAGACAATGAGAACTCTTGCAAAGAATATGACTTTTCTGATGAAAAGCATAGAGCTTGGCAAAAAAACTTATGGTCTGCCTGAAAAGGAAACCAGCCAGCGTACCAGTTTTATAAGATAAAAAATACGTGCTTTCATTTAATGAAAGCACGTATTTTTTCCGAATTAAAGCATTTTTATCAGTCTTTTTCTGAGCAAAACGAGATCAAAAGCATTTACCAGACCGTCACTATCCATATCGGCACGTGCGAACTGATCTTTAGTAAAAACTTCCATACCAAGGATATAACGCTGCGTAAGTACAAGATCGGCAGCGGATACTATTCCGTCGTTGTTAATATCTCCTGCAAATTCCTCCTTTACTTCAAGAAGATTACAGAGCACGATCTCTTTTTCCACACCGGAAGCAGAAGTTATTTTTACAGAATACTTTCCTTCGTCTGAACTTTCGGAAGCCTTAAATGTGTATTCTGCGCCGTTTGCGCCCGATATCGGCTTACCATTATGATACCATTGATATGTTGGGGATTCGAGAAGTGTAATTGATCTGAGAGTATATTCTTCTCCTTTGCACAGACGTATATCCGTTCCGGATGCATACGAAACGAAATCAGAGGGAACAGTACATTCGCCGCTCTTTGCTTCACCTGTCAATTTCCAATCATTGGCACTGTCCTGGAGGAATATGCGAATGGATTTCAGAGATGTCCCGGAAGCAAGATCCATTGTTGTACCCAATGGGATCCGGAATTCCACAATATCGCCGTTCCACTTGCAGAGACATCCGTCGTGAGAGCCGTTGTTGAAATAAACGTAGCCATTACTTGCAAAGTATATCCAGTATGCACGGTCAGTTTCAGCGTTTTCTACTCGCAGATTATAAACCGGAGCATCTGCGCCTCCAGGAAGTATTCCCCTGATGTAGAAATACTTGTCATCGGCTGTCATGTACAGTTTGTCGCTGCCGTTTTCGGCGATAAGCGTATCCTCTGTCCATTCGCCGCTGAAAGATTCAAGACCGTCGGTGAACATCTGACCATTTATGGAATACATCCTGTCAGAGGGATCACTGCCCGAACGCAGGAAATTATCTGTACCATGGCTGCTGGTTTCAGTTACATTGAACGAGCCGATATAGTTGGCTCCGAGGGCAGCGTGCCATACGCCGTCGTTGGCAAACTGCACAGAACGCTGACTTGTCTGGTATATGGAATTTTCGCCCATAGTCAATTTAATGTAGGCATTCCATTTGCCGGTCGGGAGACTGTCCGGAAGCTTTGCCAAAATTTTTTCATCAGCAACAGTGCAGGAACGCCACTGATTAGGATCTATGCCGATTCCTGTTCTCATAAAGTTTCCATTCCGTTCAAGGAGAAGTTCAGCTTTAACGTTTGGAATCGGATTGGCAAATCCGGTATTCTCAACTTTAAAATGAATATTGAGCTGACCACCCTGTTCTACATTTTCTGAAAGCTCTGACTTTCTCAGAACAAAACGGTATCCTATATGGTCACGGATAAACTGAAATACAGTCTGACCATAGTAAGCCGAATGATTGAAAGTTTTTTCAAGATCTGCGCTGTCATCAAATGTCTGATACAACGGTTGAGAAATATCGTTTTCTTTGCTGAACGTATAATTTTTATATAATTGAAAAATATTTGCGTTTATGTAGCTGAGATGTGTATTGTACATTTCAGTTATTGCATTTTCCGGCAGATATGTATCGTATTTCTGCGCCCAGTCAAGATTGCCGGAAAACTCGCCGCCAAAATATGAATTTATCGTCTGGCTGCCGAGCCATTTTGTTTCTATGTCACGGTTTGCATATGTACCAAGGTCAGAATCGCTTCCCATATATCCGTCGTTGTAAAGACCTACTCTTGCGGCATCGCTGCCAGGTTCGGCTTGATAATCGGCAAGATCTTTCCGTTCTATGCCTGCCCATCTGGCAAAAGTATCAGGTGTTCTCACAGTAACCGGAACAGGGGAGGGGACACATTCCAGCATGGTATCAAGAACCTGTGCCTTGTAATCAACGGAGGTGTATTTGCCTCCGTGCTGTTCGCCCCATTTACCGACAAGTCCGCTTTCCACAAAGGCAAGGATATCCTTGTATTCTTCAAGCAGACCGCTGTCCCTGAGCTGACGAACATGATTAAGAGTCTGTTCAAATGTTGCAGGTTCGGGATTGTCAGCGCCTTCTGCATCATATCTGAGACGCAGTGCTATCATACAGCCGTTATTGCGTGCGTTTTCAAAAGTTTTGCGCCATGAATCAAAGAAAGCATCGTCGAGGTCATAATCAATCTTTTCTTCGTTCATACCGCTGGAGAATGCACCTATATCAATAAAAAAAAGCACAATATTACCTGTAGGACTATATATCGGTGTGTTCCCGGGTTTGCAGACAGCCCATATGGTCTGCGTATATCCTGCGCCGGGATTATTTATCGTCCCTACAGATTCAGTATAGGAAATCCCGCTGTCTTTAAGAGAAGAGTTTTCCGAAGCTGCCGGGAGTATAGGAATAAATGTGCAGCAGAGAATTGAAGCAATTATTCTTGATATAAATTGTGATTTCATGTTTAAATACCTCTTTGAATATTATTTTGTATATATCATACCATAAATTGCAATCCATTTCAATAGTTATATAAAAAATTCACATATTTTTTAAAATAAACAAAAAATCTTATTATTTTACAAAATTTCCCTTGATTTTCTATGTCATATGATGTATAATAAAATAAATTTATTTTTTAGGATGATGAAAATGAGTAAGATAAATATTGGATTTATAGGTGCCGGAAATATGGGTGCCGCTATTATGAAAGGAATTACAGGCAGCAAAGCAGCGGAAAATATCCAACTTTACGCCTTTGATCCGGACAAATCTAAAACTGAAAATCTCAAAAAGTATGGCGTTGAGGAAGCTTCAGGCGAGGCAGATCTTACAGAAAAATGCAGATATATATTTCTTGCTGTCAAGCCTCAGATTATAGAATCTGCTCTTGAAGCAGCTGCTCCATCGTCAAGTTCAGAAAAGATTTTTGTATCTATCGCAGCAGGTATTACAGCTGAATTTGTTGCTTCAAAAACTGTTCCGGATGCAAAAGTCATTCTTGTTATGCCTAATACACCTCTTCTTTTAGGCGAGGGGGCAACTGCACTTTCACGGAACGAACGAGTAACAGATGAAGAATTTAAAACGATTCTTGATATTTTCAGGCTTTGCGGAAAAACAATCGTTATTCCACGTGATAAAATGAAAGAAATAATAGCAGTTAACAGCAGCAGCCCGGCATTCATTTATCTTTTTGCAAAAGGATTTATTGAATATGCCGAAACTGTAAATATTGATGCCGCAGCAGCAAAAGAACTTTTTTCTCAGGCGCTTATTGGTTCAGCCAAAATGATAACCGATTCTGGGTATTCCATTGATGAACTTATAAAAATGGTATCTTCTCCGGGCGGAACAACTCTTGCCGGACTTGATCGATTCTATGAGGGAAAACTGACTGAAATGGTAAAAAATGCCTGCGACAGTTGCACAAGAAGAGCATACGAACTGTCAAAATAAAGAAAAGTTCTAAATGTACAAGCTTCCGCATATCCTTGAAAAAGAAAGGATTGATGCGGAATGAAGCA
Organism: Oscillospiraceae bacterium; assembly: GCA_021769725.1. GTDB lineage: Bacteria > Bacillota > Clostridia > Oscillospirales > Ruminococcaceae > Ruminococcus. The sequence goes on from JAETSI010000003.1 coordinate 59,165, forward strand.
CGTAAGTTATATAAAAGCAAGAGATGCCAGACCTCTTGTTACAACACTATTAGCTTTGGCAGTTATTGGAATCGCTGTGGGATCCGTATATCAGGCAGTACGCAGTCCGGGATCTTCAGCAAAGATACACCAGTATTTTGCTCCTGTTTATAGAGGAACAGATCTGTTTGAGTATATGTGCCGTGGATTCGGAATATCGGTTTTGTTTCTGACAGCGGCATTTATTATGGGATTTTTTGCTCTGGGACAACCTGTGTGTTGTTTTCTTATGGCAGCAAGAGGATTCGGGATAGGTGCATCCGGAACGATGATGTATGCGCTTCACGGTACAAAAGCAGTTATGGGAATGCTGCTTTTCGTTCTGCCGAAAGCTGTTCTTTCTGTATTAATATGCGTTCTTGGCTTTCGGGAAGCAATGAAAGCTTCATCTTACACTCTAAGCGGCTGGACACCAGAAGGTTTTACTGAGCACAGAAAAACAGATTTCAAGCTCTACTGCATAAAATTTTTTGTTCTTATTATACTATCATTGATTATATCAGCCGTGGATGCAGCAATAAATTTTGTATTCGCCGGTTGAACAGAACGGAGGAATATTAAAATTGGCTCTATTTGATTACGAAAGCGCAGGAGTCGGGATTTCTAAAAATGCGCCAAAAAAGAAAGGTATAAAGCTGTTCGGGGATATTTTCTTCCGGAAATTCTGGAAGCTGATTGAAGTAAATATGCTCTATAGTTTGTTTTTTTTGCCGCTTATATTAGGATTTATGTCAATAGTATATCTGTACGATGTGAATTTAACGATCTCGCTTGTTGCAGCGATAGCTTGTCTTCTCTTTTTTATGGTTACCATAGGACCTGCAACTGCTGGCGTAATGAAAATAATGCGATGTTATCTGATTGAAAAGCACACATTTATAATTCGTGATTTTTTCAGGGCATTCAGAAGAAGTTTCAAAAAAGCGGCAATTATCGGCTTTATAGACTGTATGGTAATAATATCGGTTTTTGCCTCTTTAAAGGTTTATCCTATGATGGCAGTGACATATAATTCCAAAATGCTTTATGTTCCGATGACCATAACACTTAGTTTTGCTCTCGTGGTCATGATGATGAATTACTTTATCTTTCTTATGCTTGTTGCAACCAATCTTTCACTTAAAAATCTCATAAAAAATTCATTTGCCCTTGCATTTATATCTCTGAAAGGCAATATAATAATTGTATTGACAACAATCGTGACAATGTTCTTAATGCTTCTGCTATTTATCTATCTTACTCCGGTTTTCTGGATTTTGCTGCCATTTTTCCCTGCTGCATTTATTATGTTCGTGACAGCATTCAATAGTTATCCGGTAATACAGAAATATGTCATAAATCCATATTACACAAGCATTGGCGAGATAAATCCGGAGCTGATCAGCGGCTCTGACGAAGAAACGCTTTTTGAAGATATGGGCGGAAAAGAAAAGCCAATTGAGAAAAGAAAAAAAGGAAAAGGAAAGAGAATTTCATAACATTTTAGCGGCGATTAATACGCCGCTTTTTTGTTACTTATGCATAAATAAATGATTAAAACTTATTTTTTTTAAAATTATGTTGACATTTGGAGAATTATGTATTATAATAATAACAGATATATAAAACAAAAGTAGAACACTTAAAAAGAAGGAAAACAAATCGATAATACTGTTTCAATCAGACGCAGATGTTTTTCTTTTGGTTAAATTAACTGATTATTATTCTGATGTCCTTATAACTACCGAGCGGTTACGGTAAAAGATGTAATCTGATGTGATGTGCATGGACTTTTGCATACACTGACGACATCGCAGGGAATGAAGATGTAACAGTTAATTTAATTGTGATGAGCATAGGCGTCTTTGTTGCATATATCCGTAATAAAAAATGCAGCATTGTATTAATACTGATATTATTAACTATAAAAAATGTAATTTGTCTGTTCTCGTACAGAGATACATACATCATATGCTTTTTTAAAAATTGATGATAAAAAGTAATCTTACAGCTGTAAAGATGTTAATTATTATTGTCTTGCAGAAAAACGGGATATCTTACGGGAGGCTTTCGGACAAGGAAGAACCGAAATTGGCAGGAATGTTGTCTGCATTACTGCAATATATCCTAATTTTCGATTTATGGGGATAATAGTTCACGTTAAGAAATAATATGGATAATTGTGCTTCAATCAAGTGAACAGTGAAAATGTGTAGAAAAAACAGGGAACGATAAAACAAAAAAGTAGAACACAAAACAAGGAAACGAACAAAAACAAATAAAAAGAAGACAAAACAAAACAAATCGACATCATGGAATGACATAAAGAAAGAAAAAAGAAATAGCGGTCAAACCGCAAATCCGTAAAAACGGAATCAAGTGCAGAACAAAATTATCGGAGGATATAAAATAATGGCAAAAAGACGGCTTAGATGGAGTCGTGTCTTTATTGCAATGTTTGGACTGTCAGTATCTATATTTGCAGTTGACGGACTCCGCAGAGATTTTTTCAAAACAACAAGCAGCATTACTGTTGACGGTGATTTTGTTGAAAAGGATTCCGCCGGGAACCATGAAAATAAACAGAAAGAAGATATGGTTTCTTTTGGAAATGGCACACAGCCAACTACAGTTTTTGAAGGGGTTCAGAATCTCGGCTATTCAGAACTAAGCGTTCCGCCTTCAAAACTTAATACAGGAACGCTCTCTATTATAAACGACGAACATCCTGCTGACGGATCTGCCCCATTTGGCATGGTCGGTTTGCTTGAAAATAAAAGTGAAGATTACTCACTGATGGACGAATCCGTGAAATTAAATGAGGAAGCTGCTGCTGCATTGAACGGCATGATGGCGGATTATCATAAAGCTACAGGACTTACGGATTTCGTTGTATATGGAACAAATGAAACCTTCACCGGAGAAGGATCGTTGTGTCCTGAGTATTTTCCTGAGTCAATCACGGGAAATACTATAGATCTTGCCGTAACTGCTTACGGTACACCCGTTGCTTTTGACGGGAATGATGCAGAAGGCTGGATCGTAGATAACTGTTATAATTATGGATACATAGTAAGATATCCAAGAGGGAAAGAAACTTTAACAGGTCATTCTTTCTGTCCGTGGCATCTTCGTTATGTAGGTCAGCCTCATTCTGCCTTAATGGCAGAAAAAGGGTTATGCCTTGAGGAATATATTGAATTTCTAAAAGGCTATAGTTATGAAAACAAGTTGATTTATTCTTTTAATGATGTAGAATACGAAATTTATACATCGAACGCAGCAAGCGAAGCTGCTTCTGCTCGTGTTCCTGTTTCTGGAAATTATACGATCTCCGGCGACAATATTGGAACATATATTATTACAGTGAAGAAAAACTGAACGAGTGTTAAGTTGATTTTAGCCAGTCTGCGGACTGGCTTTTTTGTAATATCATAGAATCTTGTCTCATATAAATTATTGAGGTGATTTATATGAAAAAGATTTTACTTTTCTTTGCATGTATGTTTTTTTGTGGAACATCTGCCGTTCCGCAAGGTAAAAAAGAAGAAACTATACCGCTTCCTGCCTCATATGTTCTTATGGAATGCCGTACCGGAACAGTTCTGCAAGAGCACAATATGCACGAAAAAATGAACGCAGGATATCTTTCAAAACTGATGTCGCTGCTTTTGATTGCGGAGGATATTGATACAGGAGAATATACATTAGACACAGAGTTGACTGCGTCTCAAACGGTTTTGGGAATGAAGGGCTCAATTGTCTGGCTGGAAGCAGGAGACAAAATGTCAGTTGATGAACTTTTGAAAAGTGTTATCATAGGCAATGCTAATGATGCACTTGCAGTTCTTGCTGAACGCTCATGCGGTGACATTGATTCATTCGTTATGGAAATGAATAGTCGTGCCTTCGATCTTGGACTGCGTGATACAGCTTTTTTCTCGCCATACGGATTTTATGACGAACGTGAATACACCACTGCTTATGACATTGCAGTTATCTGCACTGAACTTAAAAAATATGATTTTTTGTCTCCCTACTTCAAGACATGGCGTGATTTTGTTGCAAATGAACAGGTCGAACTTGTAAATGAAAATACATTATCCCGGACTTATCAGCGACACTGTGGCTTTAAGGCGTCTCACTCTGATAATTCAGGATATTGTATTGCAGAATGCGGAAGTTCTGATGACGGAACAGCTTTTATTGCGGTTGTACTTGGTGCGGAAAATGATGATGTTTCTTTTGGAAATGCAAAACGTCTTATTAATTCCGGATTCAGCGACTATAAAGTTACCGATTCTTATTTTCCGGACGAAATGATAAAACCGGTTAAGGTAAAAAACGGAGTTGAGTCAGCTGTTGAACTGGGACTTGCAGAACAGGGCAGTATTGTTGTGCCAAGAGGTACTTCGTCTCTCAGTATGGTGAGCGTTATTCCGGATTATCTTGATGCACCTCTTTCAAAAGGCGACCGTGTGGGCAGAGCAGCTGTGTATAATGGTAAGAATCTTGTTTTTGAAACGGACATTATCGTTAAAAATGATGTAAATAAACTTACATTTTGCTTTTTATTAAGAAAAGTCTTGTTAAATATAACAGAATAGTCTGTTTAAAATTGTTATAAATAACCAAAAGTGCAAATAATATTGTAAATGTACTTGAAAAAATCTGTAAAATATAGTATCATATAAATAGGTAATTTATATTGTCCGGAGTAATCCGTACATATTGGAGGTATATTAAAAATGTCTTTAAAACTCAACACTAAATATTTGAAGGATTTTGTAAATCCGGATGAACTCGTAGGTATTAAGGCTCAGGTTGAATCTGCTGCAGAGACCCTTCACAATAAAACAGGTCTTGGCAATGATTTTCTCGGATGGGTAAATCTTCCTACAGACTACGACAAAGAAGAATTTGCACGTATTAAGGCTGCTGCTGAAAAAATCAAGTCTAATTCCGATATACTCGTCGTGATTGGTATAGGAGGTTCGTATCTCGGTGCAAGAGCCGCTATTGAGCTTCTTAAATCGCCTCTTTATAACAATGTGAAGAAGGATACACCGGATATCTACTATATCGGAAACAGCATCAATCCGAACTACCTGAATGAAGTTATTGCACTCTGCAAAGACAAGGATTTTTCTGTAAACGTTATTTCCAAGTCGGGTACGACCACAGAGCCGGCTCTCGCTTTCAGAATCTTCAAAAAAATGGTTGAGGAAAAGTATGGCAAGGAGGCTGCAAAGGAAAGAATTTTTGCTACCACCGACAAGGCAAGAGGTACTCTCAAGAACCTTTCCGATGCTGAAGGCTATGAAACATTTGTTATTCCTGACGATGTAGGCGGACGTTTTTCCGTTCTTACAGCCGTTGGTCTGCTTCCTATTGCTGTTGCAGGCTGCGATATTGATGCTTTAATGAAAGGTGCTGCTAAAGCTCAGGCTGATTTCTGCGCTGATTTTGACAATAATGACTGCTACAAATATGCAGCACTTAGAAATATTTTTTACAGAAAGGGAAAGTCTGTGGAGATGCTCGTTTCATATGACCCCAGTTTTGTTATGATGTCTGAGTGGTATAAACAACTTTTCGGTGAAAGCGAAGGCAAGGACAACAAGGGAATTTTCCCTTCATCTGCCGTTTTCTCAACAGATCTCCATTCAATGGGTCAGTATATCCAGGATGGTGCAAGAATCCTTTTTGAAACTGTTGTTGATATCAAAAATCCCAAAACTGATCTTTTCCTTGAACCTGATGCCGAAAATCTTGACGGACTTAATTTCCTGACAAATCAGAATATGTCTGTTGTCAATAGAAGGGCATTTGAGGGAACGGTTCTTGCTCATACAGAGGGCGGAGTTCCTAACATCATTCTTGAACTTGATGATACAACTGAAGAAAGCATTGGCTATATGATCTATTTCTTCGAAAAAGCTTGTGCTGTTTCAGGCTATGTACTCGGTGTAAATCCCTTTAATCAGCCTGGCGTAGAGAGCTATAAATCAAATATGTTTGCTCTTCTTGGCAAGCCGGGCTATGAGAGCGCAAAAGCTGCTCTGGAAGCAAAACTTGGCTGATCCGGAGATATGTTCTGTCTATGGCATCATGTCAGGGACAGGCATTCAATATACCAAATGCAATATAATATCACTTTGCCTTATGGCAATGGAAGGAGTAAATTATGATTAAACTTATTACTGGAAAAAAAGGAACAGGTAAAACAAAGATCCTCATCGATCAGATTAATGAGGCTGTGAAATCTACAAACGGCAACCTTGTATGTATTGAAAAGGGTGACAATATCAGACGTTCTATCAGCTTCAGAGTAAGATGGTGTGACGCTGAAAGCTTTGCTATTGAGGGATATGACGCATTCTATGGCTTTGTTGCAGGTATGCTGGCAGGCAACTTTGATATTAAGGATGTTTTCGTTGATGGAATTCTTAAGATCGGCGGCAGAGACTTCGAGGCTCTCGGAAATCTGCTTGAAAAGCTGGACAAGCTTACAGGAGACGAGGCAAATGTAGTATTTACTGTTTCTGCTGATAACGATGAACTTCCTGAAAGCGTTAAGAGATTTATAAAGTAAGGTTTTTATCTTAAAATTTATACTTTTTTACGCCAAACTATTGACATATTATGTCATTTAGTGTATAATATAATTTGTAATGCTCTTAAGGATTTGAAATATGAAGATTAATTTGAAACAGATTTTCAATATTGTCGGCGAGTCGAAGGATATTGAATATGATATAACGGCAGAGGAACTTTCCGGTATAAGAGGTTATGAATTCTGTTCTCCTGTAAAGGTGAATGGTCGTGTATATAATCGTGCCGGTATTGTGAATCTCGAATACTCCGTTGATTTTTCCCTTACGATAACTTGTGACAGATGTCTTAAAAGACTGATAAGGGATTATCATTTTAATTTCGACCATGTTGTTGTTCCTTCCCTCAGCAGTGATAACGATGACTATATAGTTGCTGAGAGTGAGAGCATTGAACTGAATGAAATTGCTGTTACGGATTTGCTGCTTCAGCTTCCTACAAAGAATCTGTGCAAGGATGACTGCAAGGGACTTTGTATGATCTGTGGCTGTGATTTGAATGAATCCGAATGCAATTGTCTAAAAAACTGAGCAGTGATGCTTTTAAGGAGGTGCCATAATGGCTGTACCAAAGAGAAAAACTTCCAAGGCAAGACGTGACAAGAGACGTTCTGCTGTTTGGAAGCTGGAAGCTCCGGCTATGTCCAGGTGCGATAACTGCGGCGCAATTAAAGCTCCGCATAGAGTCTGCAAAAACTGCGGTTTCTATAAGGGCGTTGAAGTTCTTAAAATGGACGCTGAATAATAGGCTTTACACGACCAATGAGAAGGAGAGGAGGAGTATTCCTTCTCTCCTTTTTAACATGGAGCAATTACTATGGTAACGATCAATAGTGTGATTCCCGGTTCGCCTGCACATAAATGCGGTGCAGCAAAAGGGGATATTCTCATTAAAATAAACGATCATCCTATCAGCGATGTTCTCGATTATATGTTTTATGCTACGGAAAGCAACCTTGATCTTGAAATACAGCGTAATTCTGCTGTTATACATTTGAAAGCCGAAAAAGACGAATACGATGATCTCGGTCTTGAATTCGAGACATTCCTCATGGATTGCAAACAGTCATGCCGAAATAAGTGTGTATTTTGCTTTATAGATCAGATGCCACTGGGAATGAGAGATTCTCTTTACTTTAAGGATGATGACGCACGGCTTTCATTTCTCCAGGGCAATTACGTTACTCTTACTAATCTGAACCAGAACGATATTGACCGGATAATCCGCATGAAGCTGAATATAAACGTTTCAGTTCATACCACCAATCCGGAACTAAGGGTTAAGATGATGAACAATCGTTTTGCCGGAGAAAAATTGAATTATATCCGTCAGCTTGCCGAAAATGGCATAAAACTCAACTGCCAGATTGTCTGCTGTCCCGGTCTTAACGATGGAGCAGAACTTAAACGTTCTCTTAGTGATTTAGGTGCACTTATGCCGAATATTTCAAGTATGGCGGTTGTTCCAGTGGGACTGTCAAAGTTCAGAGACGGTCTTTATCCACTTACATCTTTCACAAAAGAAACGGCAGAAGAAACCATTGAAATCATTGAAGAATTCCAGGCTGAATTTCTCAGAAAATTCGGTACAAGAATTGTTTTTCCGTCTGATGAGTTCTATCTTATTGCAGAAAGGGATATCCCTACTGCCGAGAAGTATGAAGACTATCCGCAGTATGAAAACGGTGTCGGTATGGTTCGCTCACTTATAGACGAATTTATGGATGCTCTGGACTGTACTGAATATGATAACAGACAGCGTCATGTTTCAATAGCTACCGGATATTCTGCTGTCGGAACAATAAAATCGCTTGCAGAAGCTGCCGAAAAACGATTTAACGGTCTGAAATGCACCGTTTATGCAATACGCAATGACTTTTTTGGTGAAAGCATAACTGTTGCAGGTCTTATCACTGCACAGGATCTTATCGCTCAGCTCATGGACAAAGAGCTTGGTGAAGAACTCCTCATTTCTTCAGCAATGCTGAGGAAAGATTCAGATGTATTTTTAGATGATCTTACCATTACGGATGTTTCACGTGAGCTTGGCGTTACGATCACATCTGCGGAAAATGACGGATATGATCTGCTTGATGCAATTTTAGGTCTTAAATAGAAAGGAGATGTTCAATATGCCAACACCGATAGTAGCAGTGGTAGGTCGTCCTAACGTTGGAAAATCTACTCTTTTCAACAAACTGATCGGTCAGCGTCTTTCTATCGTGGAAGATACTCCCGGCGTTACTCGTGACCGTATCTATTCAAAGTGCGAGTGGAGAGGCAGGGAATTTATGGTTGTTGATACAGGAGGAATCGAGCCTGACAGCGACGATGTTATTCTTTCTCAGATGCGAAGACAGTCAGAACTTGCTGTCGAAAAAGCAGATGTTATAGTGTTTGTGACGGATATACGATGTGGCGTGACTGCCGATGACTATACCGTTGCTCAGATGCTTCTGAAAAGCGGTAAACCGATTATTCTTGCTGTAAACAAGTGCGATACACTCGGCGAACCGCCCATAGAACTTTATGAATTCTACAATCTTGGTCTTGGAGATCCTTATCCGATATCGTCCGTTCACGGTCACGGAACAGGCGATATGCTCGATGCGATATGCAGTTATCTGCCTGATTCACAGGAGGAAAACTACGATGAAGAGTATATTCGTGTAGCAGTCATAGGAAAACCAAATGCCGGAAAATCTTCACTTATAAACAAAATAGCCGGTGAGGAACGGGTTATCGTTTCGGATATTGCAGGAACTACTCGTGATTCCACAGATACTGTAATAGAAAACGAATATGGGAAATTTGTTTTTATTGATACTGCCGGAATCAGAAAGAAGTCAAAAGTCACAGAAAAAATTGAACATTATAGCGTTCTGAGGGCTTATATGGCTGTTGACCGTGCAGATGTCTGCGTAATCATGCTTGACGCCTCAGAGGGCTTCACCGAACAGGATTCAAAAGTTGCCGGATATGCACATGAACAAGGCAAAGCATGTGTAGTGGCGGTAAATAAATGGGATCTTATAGAAAAAAATGATAAGACCATGCAGGAATTCCGTACAAAACTGGAAAATGATTTCAGTTTTATGTCATATGTTCCATTTGTTTTCATTTCGGCTAAAACCGGGCAGCGTATAAGCAAACTTTACGAACTTATAAAGTATACTTACAGTCAGAACAGTATGAGGATATCTACAGGAATGCTCAATGATGTTCTTGCATACGCTACAACAAGAGTCCAGCCGCCGTCGGATAAGGGACGAAGATTGAAGATTTACTATATGACACAGCCGTCCACCAAGCCGCCAACGTTTGTTACATTTGTAAACAAAGCGGAACTATTCCATTTTTCTTATAGAAGATATATTGAAAATCAAATTCGCTCTACCTTCGGACTTGAGGGAACTCCTGTACGTTTCGTAGTGAGAGAGCGGGGAGGTAACGATAAATAATGAAAGTTTTATTTGCATTGATATTTGCTGCCGGTTCGGGATATCTCCTTGGCAGTCTTAATTTCTCCATTATTATTGTAAAGCTCATGCAGGGACGTGATATCCGTGACATGGGCAGTCGCAATGCCGGTCTGACAAACACTTACAGATGTGCAGGAAGCACCTGTGCTCTTCTTACTCTTCTCGGGGACGTTTGCAAAGGAATAGTCGCTGTTCTTATTTCAAGGGGGGTCTGTGATCTTCTCAATGCCGGACTGAACCCAGGAGACGATACTCACTACATCGGATATATTGCAGGTATTTTTGCTATAATTGGTCATGTATTCCCATTGTACTATGGATTCAAGGGAGGAAAGGGCGTCCTCGTAGGTGCATCTTCCTTTATAGCTGTTGATTTCAAAGTCTTTATCGCTCTTCTTGCGATTTTTATTGTTATACTGGCTATTTCAAAATATGTATCGCTTTCTTCGATCATAAGCACTGCATATTGCCCTCTGGCAACACTGCTTATGTCATGGATCGTCTCAGGAAACAGCTTCGGACGCAGCTTTCTCTATATGATCCTGTCATTGCCTATGGCGGCTATTATCATCTGGATGCACCGATCAAACATTACCCGGCTTATGAATGGTAAAGAGTCGAAGTTTTATTTTGACAGACTCAAAATGTTAAAAGGAAATTAACAAACCGATATAATTACAAAGGGAGGTATTTTTATGGCAAAGGTTGTCATTCTCGGATCAGGAGGCTTTGGCTTAAGCCTCGCAGTTTCGGCTGAGCACTGCGGAAATCACAATGTTACTGTATGGTCTAAATTTCAATCTGAAATAGACAGCATCAGAATGCACGGGGAACATATACAAAAGCTTCCGGGAGTATCTATCTCGGAAAGTATTGCAATGACCAGTGATATTTCATGTGTCAAGGGATGCGATATTCTTGTTTTTGGAATTCCATCTTCCTTTGTCAGAAATGTTGCAAAGGAAGCCGCTCCCTATATTGACTCGCATACTGTTATAGTAAATACTGGAAAGGGTCTTGAAGAAGGGAGTCTGAAAACGCTTAGCGAGGTCATAAACGAAGAGATTGCCACTGACAAGCTTGTAGTATTGTCCGGGCCTTCCCATGCAGAAGAAGTTGCAAGATGCATTCCAACTACTATCGTTGCTGCATCCAATAACATTGAGGCTGCCCAATATGTTCAGCAGGAATTCGGAAATAATTATCTGAGGATATATCTAAACGATGATGTAAAAGGCTGTGAGATCGGCGGAGCGCTGAAAAATATCATTGCTCTCTGTGCAGGTATCTGCGACGGTCTAGGCTATGGAGACAACACAAAAGCCGCTCTTATGACAAGAGGAATCCACGAAATAGCCCGTCTGGGAAAAGCGTGCGGAGCTGATGAATCTACTTTCAGTGGTCTTACCGGAATTGGTGATCTCATTGTGACCTGCACCAGTATGCACAGCAGGAACAGACGGGCAGGAATCCTTATCGGTCAGGGAATCTCTCCACAGGAAGCAGTAGAAAGAGTCGGTACTGTAGAGGGATATATTTGTTGTAAAGCTGCATATGATTTATCAAGACGGCTGGGTGTTGAGATGCCAATTACAGAACAGCTTAACGAAGTTCTTTTTAACGGCGGCGAAGTGCGTCATGCTCTCAGCGCTTTGATGAACCGTCCGCAGGTCTATGAGGAAATATGAGGTGTATTTATGATTGAAATTAAAGAGTACAGAGGACATATCGTTAACTGGCGCAGCCTGTGTGATGAACTGGGACTCAGCAAGGAACTTTCACGAGAAGAAAGGGAAAACGAAATCATTCGCTGCGGCTATGAAAAATGGGGGCATGAAATAGGCAATCATCTTTATGGAATGTTTGCTTTTTATTTGTATGATGATTCCAACAGTGAAATATTCTGTATTAGAGATCATTTTGGTACGAAGCCTTTTTATTACTATGTAACAGCCGACAAACGTTTGTTATGTGGTACAATGATACGCAGTATTATGGAAAAAGAGGGCTTTGTAAAGGAACTGAACAGGAGTATGCTCCAAATATATATGTCTCTGACTTACGTTGCCGGAGAAGAAACATTTTTCAAAGGTGTAAAAAAACTTATGCCCGGATGCTGGCTGTCATTTATCAACGGACAGATTGAGATACACCGCTATTGGAAACCGGAATTTCATCCGGATAATTCAAAAAGCCTTGACGAATGGGCAGATGAGATCCATACAAACGTAAAGCAGATTTTCACTGAAATCAAAACAGACAGCGAAACAGCAGAATCGTTCCTTTCCGGAGGCGTCGATTCTTCATATGTCCTGGCTATGTCCGACGCAAAGATCAGTGATTCCTGCGGCTATGATGACGAACGTTTTGATGAGTCAGGTTTGGCAGCAGAAACTGCAAAGCTCCTTGGACGTGAAAATAATCGCTGCCTTATTACTCCAGAGCAGTATTTCGATATTGTTCCATATGTTATGTACAATATGGAACAGCCACTTGGAGACGCTTCAGCTATTGCATTTGCAATTGCATGCCGTGAAACAGCAAAGCATACAAAGCTCTGCTATTCGGGAGAAGGAGCTGATGAATTCTTCGGCGGATACAATATTTATCGCAATGCTGATCGCTATGGTGATAACTTGAAAAATTTTTATGTAGGAAATACTAACATAATGAAGGAAGAGGAGAAGCAACGTATTCTGAAGAACTATGATCCAGATATTCTTCCTATTAATCTTGTGAAAGATATATACAGTGAAACTGAGGGACTTGATCCTTTGTCAAAAATGTCAGATGTAGATATACAAATATGGCTTGAAGGCGATATCTATCTTAATGTTGACAAAATGAGCACTGCCGCCGGACTGGAAATACGTATGCCTCTTACAGACAGAAGAATATTTGATATTGCGTCAAGAATGCCTTCCAGATTTAAGGTAAATGATGATCAAAACAAAGTAGCATTCAGAACAGCTGCTGTAAAAGTTCTTCCTGAAGAAATTGCGTTCCGTAAAAAACTTGGATTTATAGTACCTATCAGGATCTGGCTTGCCGATGATCGTTATAATGCCGATGTAAAGGCTAAATTCAGCAGTGAAACGGCAGCGGAATTCTTTGATACTGATGAGATAAACGCTATATTCCGGGAATATGTGAACGGAAATTCTGACAACTGGCGCAAGATCTGGACGATATACACGTTTCTTGTTTGGTACGAAGAGTATTTTGTAAAAAAATAAGATAATATAAAGCTCCCGGAGTAATGGGAGCTTTTCTCTATTTTTTGAAAGATCTTCGGATTCCCTTGAAAAACAGGGAAAAGAGTGATATAATTGAGTAAAGCAGAATGTTGAAAAGATATACAAAGTTGCACCAAATAGAAGTTTGGTGCAACTTTCGGAAATCTGTTTAATGTGTTGAATCGTATGCTATTGCCATTATATCTTGTTTTTCTTGTTATACAACTGCAACAAGTTCCGTATATCCCTTGAAATTTGCGTGAACATATTGCGCCGTTCTATAGTGCATATGAGCTCCAGACAATCAAGTATATCTATACGGCGGTATCTAAGATTTGTTTGAAGCTGTTGCACATCGTTTTCATACTGGACGCTGTTGTTATACAAATAGCTGTACAGCAATTCTATTTCATTCTTCGTCATGATTCTCAACACTCTCCAGTACTTTACAGCAGTACTCTGATCTGGCATACAGATAATCAGAAACAACAGAAATCAAGGCTGTAGGAAAATCAACATCACCTGTAACAGAGTAGATATAATCCGAATAGCGAAGAACGTGCGAAACGGCTCGCAGTTCTTTTGACAGTAAAAATAATTCATTATCCATTTTTCAAGCTCCTTTTTCATTTGGTATTGACAAATAAGCCTGAACGCAGTATAATATATTTACGGACATTCTTATTTGTCTGGGTGAAAATAGTCGTTACTCGTGGGCAATTGGAGGAACGGCTATTTTCTTATTTTATATCGGTTTTCAACTTACTAATGCCACGTCTAACCGCTTCCATTTGAGAGACGTTTTCTTGTTTGCAATAATCATCAAGTATTTTCTTATTGATATCATCTATACGTACAGTAATTTTATGCGGCTTAGGGTTGTCAGTAGGTCTACCAACACGAGAAGTCAAAATATAATCACCTCCTATATTTTTGACTGCCTTAATTATAATATATTGACAGTCAAAAGTCAATACCTATAATATATTTTTTATATTTAACTTATAAAGCAACAAAAAAGCAGCCATTTTCATGACTGCTCACATTGATAAATGAAAAAACTCATTTTATCACCTGATAATGGCTATATATAGCCAAAAACTACAGTTTTATCTGTACAGATAACCCCCCTGTTAGCTACAGGGGGTTGTAACGCCTTTCGGAGGTACTGAGAAGGAATTACAATATTTGAGTTAATGAATTATAACATACTTAGAAAGAAATGTCAATACCCTTTTTTAATTTTCCCTTATTAGTGTGATTAAAGCAGCGAGGAATAGACAAGAGACATCAACTATTCAGACGGTGGAAGCTGTGCGCCTGTGGGTGCGCTAATAAAGGAAAATGGCATGCTTGTACAAAGTATCAGACCTGATCGTCAGAAAATCCCCCTGCCCTTTAGAAAAGGGTTTAGGCGTGATTGATTCCGTTTCGTTTCTCTCCTGCCTTATGCCCAGGGCGGACGCAGGGAGCAGAAGCGAGGCTCTGACCTCACAGCTCCGCAGATCTGCTTGCTGAGTAAGGCGGATTTCTGTTTTTGGATACCGAAACAAAAAACGGTACACAAAGTTATTGTGTACCGTGACTATCTTCGGGGAAGTACTCCGGAAAGCTGGAAAGCTATTGAAAGCCGTGGAAAATCGGAGATTAACCACAGCTTCCAACATCTTCCCACAATCCGGAGTACTTATGAGGGCGACTGCCCTCAAACTCCTGTTTTCTCATAACACAGCTTATCTTGGTAAGCGGATTTGTACATTTTGTCATTGACTTGACTGCAATCGGAGCTGATCTGATTGAGTTGAGTGGCAACTTGTGCAAAAGTGCTTTTTCCGACCTGCGGAGCTGTAAGGTCAGAGCCAGGAGAATTATTTTGTGCGTCCGCCCTGGGCATAAGTCACTCGCTCCGCTTCTCTCACAATGAGTTCAGGAGCAGACGGCAAGCAAAAGCACCGGATGTTTTAGAGACATCAACTATTCAGACGGGGGAAGCGCTTCCCATCCCCCGTAACAATACTTGTACTGCTCTTGCACAGCTGTGCGCCTGTGGGCGCGCGCAGGAGCACTAATAAGGGAAAAGGGACGAGAACCCCGCAAGCTCTGCGGCTTACGCAACTGCTTTTATGCCGCGAAAGCTCTTGACAATGAGTAGCGATTGTGATAGGCTGGAAGCAAGGCAGATAAAGCCGTAGGCGCTGTCTGCCGCAGCTGCCTGAATATCACTATCGAAGAGGCTCGTTGTCAAGAGAACGTGGAATAAATGCAGACAGAGGTGTGGAGGTCCCCTCCGGGGACTCCCCACACCTCCTACACTCATTACTACCAAATTCAACATCACTTCTTCATAACAAATAGAAGTTTGGTGCAACTTTAGAAAGGAACACAACCAAATGAACAAATACAATATTCCCGACAATCCCGATTTTTTGAATGAATATTTAGTTCATCTTAAACTTGTAAAGCTTTTGTCTGAGCGAACAATTGAGGAATACTATTTTGATATTCGCTTATTTTTAAAATTTTATTATATGATGCACTCGGATTCGACAGATGATATCCGTGATATAGATATAAGCAGATTTCCGCCAGATGATTTAAAAAAAATTACAGTTTCAGATATTTACAGTTTTATTTTTTATACATCTGATGAGCGCAGCAATTCTGATAAGGCACGCTACCGAAAAATTTCTTCATTGAGAAGTTTTTTTAAATATCTTGAAAAAGTTGTATGTATCATCGAAAATGACCCATGCAAAGATCTTGATATTCCAGTTCCTAAAGCAGCACTTCCAAAATTTCTTTCACTGAATGAAAGTTTACGGTTGCTGGATGCATCAGATCGCTCTGACTCAGAACGTGATTACTGCATCTTAACTATTTTCCTTAACTGCGGTATACGTCTCAGCGAACTGATTGGAATAAATATCTCTGATATTGATTTCTATGAAAGCAGAATGAAAGTTCTCGGCAAAGGCAAAAAAGAACGAATGGTTTACCTTAATGCCGCTTGTATTGATGCTTTGAACAAATATCTCGAAGTGCGAAAAAGCAACAAAAAAGCAGCAGCTGAACCAGCTCTCTTTATCAGCAATCAAAACAAGCGTATCTCAAAACGTCGTGTGCAGCAGATCGTAGAAAATACTCTTGCTGCTGCCGGTCTGGACGGAAAGGGTATCACCACACATAAACTCCGCCATACGGCAGCTACTCTGATGTATCAGTACGGAGATGCAGATGTCCTTACTCTTAAAGAACTTCTTGGTCATGCGAGTGTTTCTACAACAGAAATTTATACTCATCTAAATAATGAATCCGTTCGTAATGCAGTTGAATCAAATCCACTGTCAAGTGTAAAATCCACAGAAAAAAAATAATTTGCCAATATTGTTGCAAAAAAAATTAAGATGTAGTATAATAGATAAGAAAGAGATTTATAATTATTATAATGTGGGATCAATTTGTTTACGGAGGTAGCACTATATGTGTGGAATCGTTGGCTTTACTAACAGTATTGATAATTCAAATGAAGTAATCAAAAAAATGATGGACAGAATAAGGCATCGTGGCCCTGATGCTGAAGGAAAGTACGTTGACGGAGATATTGCTCTCGGTCATAGAAGACTTAGTATAATCGATATCAGTTCTCAGGGTGACCAGCCTATTTTCAATGAGGACGGATCATTGGTAATCGTTTTTAACGGAGAAATATACAATTACATGGAGATACGTGAGAAACTTGTTCAGGCTGGGCATAGTTTTTCGACCAACACTGATACTGAGGTTCTTATCCACGGTTATGAAGAATTCGGCGAAAAAATTCTAAATATGTTGCGTGGAATGTTTGCTTTTGTTATCTGGAACAAAAAGAAAAAGGAACTATTCGGTGCACGTGATTTCTTCGGAATAAAACCACTGTACTATGCTGTTATGAACGGAACTTTCATGTTTGCTTCTGAAATAAAGAGCTTTCTTGAACATCCAGCATTCAAAAAGGAACTTAATACCGAGACACTTGAAAATTATCTCACATTTCAGTACTCCCCTACCCCGGAAACATTTTTTAAAAATGTTTACAAGTTGCAGCCGGCTCATTATTTTCGTTTGAAGGGTGGAAAACTTGAAATAAAACGATACTGGGATGTAGAATTCAGCGCTGATGAAAAAACTTCACTTGATGACTGGGTGAATAGAATTTCCGATACGTTTCATAATTCCGTAAAGGCACACAAAATAGCAGATGTTGAGGTCGGCTCTTTTCTGTCAAGCGGAGTAGATTCAAGCTATGTCGCAGCTGTTGCTGATGTTGATAAGACATTTACCGTTGGTTTCGGAGAAGACGAAAAATATAATGAGATTGGCTTTGCAAAAAACTTTTCACAGGCTATCGGTAAGGAGAATACAAGCAGGGTCATATCACCTGACGACTACTGGAATAGTATTCCTATGATACAGTATCATATGGACGAACCACTTGCGGATCCATCTGCTGTAGCTCTTTGGTTTGTTTGCAACATTGCTCACGAAAAACTTAAAGTTGTTCTTTCAGGTGAGGGCGCAGATGAAATCTTTGGTGGCTATAATGTATACAGCGATCCGGATGGCACTATTTATGACAGGCTGCCAAAATGTATAAAGCGTGGTATCGGCAATATTGCAGCTAAATTTCCGGCTAAAAGAGGCGTTAATTTCTTTGTGCGCAAAGGAAGAGATGTTGAGGAACGTTTTATCGGAAACGCTTATATGTTTACTCCGCAGCAGCGAAAGGAGCTTCTTAAAATAAAGACTTCCGCCCCCGACCCAACTGTTCTCACCAAGCCTTATTATAATAAGGTAAAGGGCAAGGACGATGTTACCAAAATGCAGTATCTTGACCTGCATATGTGGATGTCCGGCGATATTCTGCTGAAAGCTGACAAGATGAGCATGGCAAATTCACTTGAACTCAGAGTTCCCTTTCTGGACAAAGAAGTTATGTCTCTTGCGGAAAAGATTCCTACAAGATACAGAGTTACTCACAACAACGGAACCGATGAGACAAAATATATAACGAAGTATGCCATGAGACTTGCAGCAAAAAAAGATACACCCAGCGAGACATCTAAGACAGCAGCTAAGAAAAAACTTGGTTTCCCGGTACCTATCAGAGTATGGCTTCGTGAAGAAAAGTATTACAATATCGTGCACAGTATGTTTGAAAGCGAAAATTCACAGAAATTTTTTAATACCACTTCCCTGCTCCGTCTTCTTGACGATCACAAGAATGGAAAAGCTGACAACAGCCGCAAGATATGGACGGTCTATGCCTTTCTTGTATGGTATATGGTGTACTTTGAAAATGATGGAAAATATTAAGATGACACTGCACAAAGCACGTATGATGGCTTAACGAACCATTTGATTGCAGATCTGTCACACGATCCTTGTGCGGTATTGAACTAAGAACTTGTTCTAAAATAACGGAGGTTTAATTATGCAGTCACAATATCAGCATCTTATTGATTTAAGCGATTATCCCGTATCATGGTGGAAAAAAGTCGTGGAACTCGGTGAGGAAATAAAAAATGATCCCGGCAGATTTGCCCACGAATGCGATGGAAAAATTATGGCGACGCTCTTCTATGAGCCTTCAACAAGAACGCAGATGTCTTTCCAGACAGCCATGATACGTCTTGGCGGTCAGATAATTGGCTTTGATAATCCTGCCAACTCATCTGTGGCAAAGGGAGAAACAATTAAGGATACCACAAAGATTGTCAGCAGCTACGCCGATGTGCTGGTCATTCGTCATCCAGTGGCTGGTGCGGCAAAAGCAGCTTCTCTTTCAGCTGACTGCTCAGTTATCAATGCAGGTGACGGTGGTCATCTGCATCCGACACAAACACTTACCGATCTTCTTACGCTTAAAATAGAGAAAAAACGACTTTCAAATCTCACCATTGGTATGTGCGGAGATCTTTTGAATGGCAGGACTGTCCATTCGCTTTGCAAAGCCATGAGTATGTTTGAGGGAAACAAGTTTGTATTTATTTCTACACCGGAACTGATGATGCCGGCTTATATAAAAGACATTATTAAGGCAAATGGCAGCACCTTTGTGGAGGTAAACACGCTTGAAGAATCACTCTCACAGCTTGATGTACTTTATATGACAAGAATCCAACAGGAAAGATTTGCAAGCCAGGAGGAATATCTTGCTCAGAAGAATACATATGTCCTTGACCGCCGCAAGATGATATCCGCAAAACGTGACATGATCGTTATGCATCCGCTGCCAAGGGTCGATGAAATTACCGTTGATATTGACGACGACTACAGAGCAAAGTATTTCGATCAAGCAAAATACGGAGTTTTTGCACGCATGGCACTTATTCTGACTATCATTAACGAAAAAAAGACTTCTGATACACTTAAAGGAAGAACATATCCGGGCGTCAGATGCGGAAATTCGAAATGCATTACTAATCATGAAACGTATCTTCCTGCCAGTTTCCGTTTTACCGGTGATGAAACTCTGCTTGAATGCGAGTACTGCGATGAAAGAAAATTGATCTGATAATTTTAATAAAAAGGATGTGAAAATATGAAGCAGTTGAAGCTGATCGGCGTATGTCTCTCAACTATAAATGAGGAGGATCGTTTTAATTTCATTTGTGGATTGAATAAATATGCCGTTCTTAGCGGATATAGGCTTCTCATTTTCAATTCCTGCGCAGATCTGTACGAACAAAGCACTGCAAACAATGAAGGTTCGTCAGCAGTTTTCAGGCTTATTCCATATGACAAACTTTCTGCGCTTATTTTATTTCCGAATATAATGTATGATACCGGCATTGTTGATGAAGTCGTCAGAAACTGTCATGAGCACGGCGTTCCCATTATTTCTATTGATAAGGAAATGCCCGGATGTATTTCATTTGCCTTTTCAAACGCTGATATATTTGAAAAACTCTGTCGTCACGTTATTGAGGATCATGGCGCAAGAAAACTTTTTATGATCGCAGGATTCAGAAATAATGTTTATTCCGAAGAACGTATAGCTGCTTTCAGAATTGCCCTGGAAAAAAATGATATTAAGTTTGAACCGAACAATATTGGCTATGGCTGCTTCTGGGAACAGCCTACACTTGAAATTCTGAAAAAATGGTTCATTGAGGAAAAGCGTGACATTCCTGATGCTATAATTTGCGCCAATGATTTTATGGCAATAACAGCAAGCGGATTTCTTCAGGAAATGGGCGTAAAGATTCCAGAAGACTGTATAATCACTGGTTTCGATGGTATAAAACAGACTGAATATCTTCCACCGAATATAACAACATGTAAACAGGATTTTGACAAAATGGGCAGAATGATAACCGATACGATTTTAAAGCTTGACAGAGGTGAAAAAATCAGCGGTTCTTTTATAGTCAATTTCAATATTATTTATTCTCAGTCCTGCGGATGTGCCGGAGCAAATAGTAAAAATATCAACAATTCTGTCCGTGCTCTTATGTCTGAATTAAGTCTTTCCGATGAGAGACATAAAATGGTATGTTCCGCTCAGGATACCGTTCCCCGAATAGCTGATATAGATTTTCTCCCACGGATGCTTATGGATAAATTCCGCTTTGATACCTGTATTTTCGCCCTTAACGAAAATATCTTTTCCCCTCCTGATTTTGGAAACTGCTATAAAGGGGATCTATGTTTCAGCAAACAAATTGATATACTCTTCCACAGATATAACAATACAGAATATGAACAATGCAAAATACCACTTAGCAAACTTATACCAAGATATGATCTTATGATGGAAAAAACTGATCCTATTATCGTCTGTTGTTCCAATTTTACTGATATGGTAATGGGCTACTGCGTTTTTCAGCCTGAGACCAGTACATCTGAATACGATAAAATGCACAGTATAATGAGCACCATTGGTTCTGCCCTTGGAAACTTTCACAGCCGTATGCAGATCAGAAGCATGAATAAAGAACTTATCGCTGCCAATTCAGAATTACGTAAACTTTCGCAGAGAGACTTTATGACAGGTCTTTTTAATCGGCGTGGTTTTTTTGACAAACTGAGCAGGAGTCTTTCAGATAAAAAAAGTTATGGAAATACGTTGATTATTATTTCTGCTGACCTTGATGGACTTAAATATATTAACGACAATTTCGGACATACTGAGGGTGATAATGCAATAATCACTGTCGGTAAAGCTCTTCTTAGCAGTTCTCTTCACAGTGAAATATGTGCACGATTCGGCGGTGATGAATTCTGTGTTGCTGCAATAATCGATAACCGAAATTCTGACATTTTTTTTAAGGATTTTCAAAAACGTTTTCTTGATTTTCTTAATGATTACAACTGCAAATCAGGCAAGCCATATATCGTTAGGGCAAGTATAGGATATAATGCAGAAACCATTACTGATAAGATTAATACTCTTGAATTGATAAATACAGCCGACGAAAATATGTATAATTATAAAATAAAAAACAAAGCTAACAGATAAAGATACTGATTTTTTTCGGAGTATCAACTATCAATTTTGTACTGTGTATACGCTACGGTGCTAAGGTTATGTTTGACAGCGATGCACATAATCTGACGGATCGTAAGCCGGATTTTGAGTTGATGAAAGAAGGATCAAAACGGAATTTATAGAAGATTATGGAACTTAACACGTTATATTGCCCTATAACTTCAACTCCTTTTAGACATAGTGAGAGTTATGCGGAGTTTGAGCCTTGCATTGCGTTGAAACCGTATATAAGGTGTTTCTGGGGAACAGCTGTTCCTACCCTGCAATCGACGGAGAGTACGCTCGTTATTCCCGACACCTGTATGGATATCATTTTCAGGGCAAATCATACCGATAATACAGTATCAGGTATTTTTTGCGGCATCGATGACAGAACATTTATTTCGGACAGCGACAGCGGAAAAACGGAATTTACTTTTGGTATTCGCTTTTATCCTTGGGGGGCTGCACCGTTTTCGGAGGATAAACTCAAAAACACAAAGAACTCTTTTTTCGGTGCGGAAGAACATTTCTCAAAACTGACAAGAAAGATTACACCCCTTGTTTTTGACGCAGTTAATATTGAGGAATTGATACCCATAGTTGAAAAGATTTTGCTTGACAGCTTTAACACAAAACATCAAAACATCACTATTCCCAAAATAGTCGGAGCAATTATTGAAAAAAGAGGAAATCTGCATATAAACAGATTATCATCGGATCTTTACATCAGCGAAAGGCAGCTTGAACGGCTTTTTGCTGAATACATCGGCTGCTCTGTTAAATGTTTGGCGGCGCTCATAAGGTATCAATTTCTGTGGAATGAAATTCTTTACAACCCAACTTTTAAAATAATGGACGCTGTGACAAAGTACGGTTATTTTGACCAATCACACCTACTCAACGATTTTAGGAAATATCACTCAATGAATATAAATCAAGCTAAATCTCACGCTTTATCCAAAATTTGAAATATGTCGGTTTTTTACAAGAAATTCTCTAAAGCATCTGATATAATTATGTCGAAAGGGGGCATATATATGTCTGAAATCAACGTATGCGGCTCTATGTGCGAGGGCTGTTATTGCCTTGATAAGATTTGCAAAGGATGTAACGAATGTGAGGGAAAGGTTTTTCACGCAGGCGGTCATTATTGTCCGATATATGACTGTGCTGTAAATCAAATGGGTTTTAAAAATTGCGGAGAGTGCGATAAAATTCCTTGTGATATATGGAGAAAGACACGTGATCCTAACTACTCCGACAAGGAATTTGAGGCTAATATTGCTGAAAGGCTTAAGCGCTTGGAAAAAGGTATTTGATATGTCAACCAACAAGGAAATTGTCAAATATATAACGGAACAGCATCTATAAGAGAAATTGTTACTGTTTTTATGAATATAGCGAGTTCTTGTCTTTGCAAAATAACCGGTATATTTCATAAAATTTCTCCTTTGCAAAGGGGACTGCCGCATCAATCCGACAGTCCCTGCTTTTTTGGCACAAATTTATGCGAAGAAAAATCCTGCCGTCATATCAAGATAATTTCCGCCGTTGTAATCTGGATACTGCTTCTGTACTTCTGCCTTAAATTCATCAGCACCCACACATTTTTCAGCAATTGCTTTCAGATTTTCCAAATAGTCGATCTTTGTCTGAGCGTCCTTTAAATCCTCCGGCGTGTAATGCGAAGTCAGAATCAGATCGTAACCCTTTGCAATGTACTCATTCAGCTGAGCAACAATGGCATCGGCATGGTCTGCACCAGCTACGATGGAATGACAGTCGTGTCCGAGCATATGAGTATAAACTGCATTGATTTCCGGAATCTCTACATCAAATGCTTCATCAGTCTTCTTGATGACAAAATCAATGCCGCCAATCGCGATTTTTCCCTCTTCAATGATGTTTGTTACTTGGTGAATAGAATTGTCGAAAATCTCACCAAACGCTGCTGTGAAGTTATTGATAAGAGCCTTTCCACCGCCATTTTCAGAGTAATCCACTGCGTTCTGCGTTGCATACTTCGGAACATCAGGCAGGAATGTTGCTCCCGCACCGTGATAAGCAACGAGGATTCCCTCAACTTCAATGTCTTTCAGATACTCTGCAAGCTCTGTGTTGTTATCAAAGAAGCAGGGAGATTCGATCACAACGGCTCTACCGTTCTTCTCAACGATAAAAACCTCATCGTCAATAAAGTCGTTGGTCTTGTATGCGTGGAGTTTTACTGCTCCGAAGTCATAAACGTTCATCTCGCCCTTTGCAAGTTTTACTACTGTAAATGTGTTCTTGTTCATCATAAATTCCTCCTGAAAATAATGTGTTTTCTTTGCTTTTTGGGGAGATTTCAGCGCTGTATCTCTTTCCTTAATTCTATGATACCACAGCTTTTTTCATTTGTAAAGTACGCACTTTTTTGTGGCATAGTTACCTCTTGGTAACCTTTGCGGTGTTTCGGGAATAATTGGCTAAAAAATTTTTTCTTGATTTTGTTAAACGGATATGCTATAATGTATCTATAAGGATATTACAAACCATTTGATACTATTGAAAGGAGAAACACTATGATAAACAAGACAGAACTGCCGGCTTGTCCGGTGGAAACAACACTGATGCTGATCGGTGATAAATGGAAAGTCCTGATTCTCCGTGATCTAAGAAGCGGTACAAAGCGTTTCGGAGAACTGAAAAAATCTGTAACAGGAATCTCACAGAAAGTGCTGACTGCCAATCTGCGAGATATGGAAGGAAACGGTATCTTAACAAGAGAAGTTTTTCCCGAGGTTCCACCGAGAGTGGAATATACCTTAACGGATTTGGGTCACAGTATGATGCCGATTCTGGATGCGATGGAGCAATGGGGGACGGCATACAAATGCAGCTGTGCAAGGGGATAAAAGCAATCTTAAAAAGTTTAGTCAAGAAAAAACAGATAGGCGATTGCTTAATTCAAAATAACCGCATAATTACTGCTATACATTTTCTGAACCTGTTCCATACGATTATATTGCTCTCCGATGCAGAATTCTTTTGACCAGGTCATATAGTACGCCCATGGGGTGTGCGATTTTTCCAGGATCTCAATATCCGGCATATATCCTACTTCGGCAAGCGCAGCAACCTTGTTTTTCGTAGTTTCAGCAATCAGCTTTTCATAGTCCTCACGATAGTCAGTTGCGGAATATTCAGGCTGATAGATATCCACTGAAATGACATCTACATATTCGTCTCCCGGATAACCCTCTTTCAGACGACAATTCCATACCCATATCAGATTGTTGAGTTTGTGAATTTTTGT
Source organism: Oscillospiraceae bacterium (assembly GCA_021769725.1). GTDB lineage: Bacteria > Bacillota > Clostridia > Oscillospirales > Ruminococcaceae > Ruminococcus. Next base: position 84,325 of record JAETSI010000003.1, read on the forward strand.
ATAATATTCAAACATCAGTTTGTACAGTTCACGAGCTGTTGCCGGACCTTTCACTCCCCACCAGAACCAGTCGCCGTCGGATTCGTGAAACGGTCTCCATAAAACCGGAATATCAGCATCCTGAAACTTTTTCAGCTGTTCCGCAATCACGTCCATATCGTGGAAAAAAGCTTTTCTCTCCGGCGTATTTTCAATCAGAACACGAGCGGCGTCAAAATCAGTATTTTTAACATAAAAGCTCTTATCGTGTCCTCCGACAGGCGAAAACCAATGAAATGTAAATGTAATGATTCCGTCGTTTTCTTTTGCCCATTTCAAGGCAGTATCCACTGTTCCACGGTTTTCATAAACCTCTGCAAGACAAGGTTCGTCTGCATCATTGTAATTGATATTGGGCGAATAGGAGAGCAATTCAAAACCTCTGAGCTTTGGCTGCTTTTCTGTGATTTCATTAATATAAGAAATTTCCTCCATAGGATTTGTCTGTGTATGCTGACCTGTAATGATCTTTTTTCCGGCAATATCCGAGAGATAATTCAGCAGTTCCTTTGCCTTTGGAGTTGCATTATGATTGACTGTATTCTGCATAATAATTCCTCCTTGTCATTATGAAACCTGTGATAAACGCTGTATCATTTCTATGCACATTCTGCCGTTATGATAGGGACATTTCCACGGATGCACAAGCGCCTGCCCGGAATCCGGCAGATTATCAGCAGGAATGCTTTCTATCCATTCGCCGCTTTTTGAATCAATCATATGATGCTGAATAAACTCCCAGATTTTTTCAGCTGTATGCAGATATTCTGTTTTTTGCGGATTTTTCTGATAAGCATTGTAGAATCCTACTACAGACTCTGCCTGAACCCACCAGATCTTCTGACTGTCAATGCGATTACCTTCACGCTCGTTATTCAAAGCGTTCTGACGCTTATCAAAGGCGTTACGATAGGCAGCTTCTGCAAGACCGTCTATCATTGACTGCATTTCCTTTTGATACGCCTTATCCTCAAGAACACTGCAACCACGGTCGATAAGCCATGATGTTTCGATATCATGTCCGAAAGATTCAAGGTCGATCAGAGAGTGATAGTCTGCGTCAAAGAAAACATCACAAATCTGTTTTTCTGAATCATATATTTTCTTTTCAAACAAACGCAGTATACTGCGGATAGAATCGCCTACTTCGTAAAACGGGTCTGCATGATACAGTTCCGAATATGCCTCAAGAACGTGCAGCAGCGTATTCATGGTACGTTCTGCAAGAACACCGTTTTCGGAAAGTTTTTCATTAGAGGACGGCGTAAAATCACGCTTGAATGCTTCAAGATAACCATTGCTGTCACTGCACTTTTCCTCAATCACACGATAAAGAACGTAGGCAAGATTCAGAGCTTCTTTTCTTTTGCTCGCCTGATAATATGCCGACAGCGCATAAATCGCAAACGCCTGATTGTATGTGTGCTTTGTATCATCACATACAGTTCCATCATAGTTCACAGACCAGTAAACACCGCCATATTGGGAATCAAAGCAGAAATTCACAAGGAATCTGTAAGCATGGTCTGCCATCTCAAGCAGTTCCTGTTTGTGAAGAAGCTGGTATGCAGAAGAATAAAACCAGAGAATCCTGCTGTTGAGAATCACTCCCTTGACGCTTTTGACATCAGGATTTCCCTTAGCGTTTGCGTAACCGTAGAAGCCACCGTTGGTTTCATCTTTCATTTTGTTCCAGAACGGAATCAGATTGTTTTCAAGATGTTCCTTAAATACTTTTTCTTCCATAATCAAAATATCCTTTCACTGTATATTCAGTCTGATCACAAGATAAGCCGGCTCTTGCTGTATCAAACGTCATGTTTGCTTTCGATGATTCTATTATACATTTCCTGCCTCATCTTTTCTATGAAAAAGAAAAGAAAAAATTGTACAAATCTATTATTTCAACTTGACTTTGTCACTTGATCGCTGTACAATAGTAATGTGAGGAATTGAAATGCAGTTATTTGAATACATTGATATTTTAAAACAGCCTTACGATATTTTTTATACGAATTCCGTTCATTCTCCGCTTCACTGGCATTATTACAGTGAGATCATTTATATGACAAAAGGTTCCATTACAATCACCTGCAACAATCGAAAGGCTGTGCTGAAAGAGGGCAACTTATGTTATATTTATCCGTTACAGCTTCATGAATTTTCAGAAGCGCATGACACAGAAGTCCAGTATGCTGTATTGAAATTTGATATTCATACAATCAATATTACACAAGCATACATCTCGAAATTCTATGACATCTTTATCCGAAGAACACAGGAAACCGACTTCTGCATGATAATAGACGACAAACAACTAAACAGAGCTTATATTGACTTCCTGATTTATCGTACAATTCAAGAATATACTGACAAAAAGGATTTTTATGCATTGCAGGTACAATCCGATATTTATACGCTGCTGATAGAATTTGCGAGAAAAATTGAAAAAGGGATTATTACTTTAAAAGAAAAGCACACTGATACGGATTTTTCGTTTTATCATATTCTGGAATATATTGATACACATTCCGGAGAGCCGCTGGAGATTCATGAACTGGTAGAAATGTGTCACATGAGCTATTCTCATTTTGCCAAACTGTTCCGTGAAAATTACGGCCGCTCCTGCAAAGAATATATCACCTACATTCGATTGAATAAAGCACAGGACTTGCTTTTTCATACAGACTACGACCTGAATTTTATTGCACAGGAAACAGGCTTCTTTGATTGCAGTCATTTTATACGGACGTATAAGAAATGGAAGGGCATTACTCCTAAGCAGGAAAGAATGAAACTTATTTAAGTAAATGATAAATACATAAAAACCAGCCGAAGAAAAATCTGACTTGCCCTTTGTCAAGTTGACAGTGAAAATAACAAAAATAATCTATGTAGTTACAAAAAGCAATCTGTGCAATTTGTAAAGACTGCTTCTGAACGAGCAGACGCCTCATTTTTCAATACTCAATCATATTTTCAGATAACTTCAAGACTTCCTCTTTGAACTCTTTATTGAACTTTATTTTTCATTACATATTATAACTGATTGAGAAGTCTGAAAATATCTTTATTTTTAGCAAGTCCATCAGAAAACGCAGTTGCCCCCCCGGCAGCAGTGCCGAGTTTTAATGCATATTCAAAATCTCCGGATTCACAACCTGCAATGAATCCGGCAACCATTGAATCACCTGCTCCGACAGAATTTTTAACATCTCCCCTGCATGCTCCGAAAATATGAGTTTTGCCATTTTCGTCAAGAAGTATCGAACCGTCAGCCGCCATTGATACAAGGACGTTCATTGCACCCATTTTTTTCAATTCATAGGCATATTTTACGATATCATCAGTCGATTTCAACTTTATGCCGAACATTTCCTCAAGTTCATAATTGTTTGGCTTAACAAGAAATGGTTTGTATTTCAAAACATTCAGCATAAGATCCTTTGCCGCATCTATAACGACCTTTACTTTTCTGATTCCAATACGATCAAGGATTTTCTCGTAAATATCCGACGGAAGTGAAGGTGGAACACTCCCGGCAAGCACTATCATATCGCCGTCTCTGATTTTATCAAGTTTTTTGAAAAATTCCTCAATCTTCTCCTGTGGTATCTCCGGGCCGCAGCCGTTCAATTCCGTTTCAGTATCCGATTTGATTTTCACATTGATACGTGAAAAACCGCTGTCAAGATGCACGAAATCCGAAGTTATATTATCGCTGGAAATTCCCTTTTCAATTGCATTTCCCGTAAATCCCGCTGCAAATCCGAGCGCTATTGATGGAATTTCCAATTCGGCAAGTACAAGCGAAACGTTTATCCCCTTTCCGCCAAAATAAATTTCTTCTCTGACAGCACGGTTGACTGAGCCTTTATTTATTTTATCTGCATGAACGACATAGTCTACTGCCGGATTAAAAGTTATTGTGTAAATCATTTTTATATCTCTCCGATTTTTCTATTATTTTTCGAAAAACCTGTCCGCAATAAGACTTAGTGGACAGGTTAAACGAGAATAATTTCTCAGCCAAAAATTTTTTCTGCAAGCTGTTTCAGCCCGGAAGTTGCTTTTCCGATATCATCTGCACCAAAAATTGCCGAAACTACTGCGATACCATTCACGCCTGTTCCGTATAGCTGCTGCATATTATCCTTTGTGATGCCACCAATAGCTACCGTTGGAATATTAACTGCCGCAGTTATTGCTTTCAGTTTTTCTGACGTCATCCGGCATACATTTGTTTTTGTTGAAGTTGGAAAAATGGCTCCGATACCCAGATAATCAGCACCGCTGTGCATGGCATCCACTGCTTCCTCGACTGTATGGACGGATGCACCTATTATCATATTATTGCCTACACAACGACGCACTTCAGTAATCTTCATATCATCCTGACCGACATGAATGCCGTCAGCTTTACACGCTGCCGCAATATCCACATTGTCATTGATTATAAGCGGAACATTATATGCATCACAAAGTTTTTTAAAAGCCTTTGCTTCTTCAAGAAAAGATTGGTAATCAAGATCTTTTTCACGCAGCTGCAAACAGGTCAGACCGTTTTTCAAGGCAATCTCCGCTTGTTCGATCAAGGACATTTTTTCTGTCCATTTTCTGTCTGTAACACCGTAGAGAAGCATATTTTTTTTATCAATTTTCATATATTGACTTTCCTTTCGTTTTTAAACTGTCAAGCGTGATCTTCACGAACTCTTACAATACTGTAGGCGCATATCTGAGGCGGAAGGCTCATAGTCATTATTCCGTTGTGATATATCTTTACCTTTTCGCCTTTTTTAAAATTGAGACAGCGTGTGTTGACAGCGACTTCCTGCTGAGTAGAATAATCCGTAACCATAAGTCTGCCATTTTCAACACCGATTATTTCTGCACACATTATCATCCTTATCACCTCGTATTTAGAATCAGAGCGTGTTTACAATAAACAGTAAACACGCTCTATTATATTCATTTAAATAATTATATGTGAATTACTTCTTTAACTCTCTTTTCAGCATATAAAACAGCGAATTTACATCCAGCGGTTTTGATACATGACCATTCATGCCAGCCTCCTTAGCTTTTGCAACGTCTTCTGCAAAAGCATCAGCTGTCATTGCTATGATCGGAATATCAGAATCTTTTCTGTTCATTCCACGTATTACTCGTGTTGCTTCATATCCGTTCATAACTGGCATACGAATATCCATAAGAACTGCTTTATAATAATATTCATCAGAATTTTTGAACATTTCTGTACAGATCTGTCCGTTTTCAGCCCATTCAACTTCAAGACCTGCCTCGGTAAGGATAGCAGTTGCAATCTCACTATTAAGTTCATTATCTTCAGCAAGTAGAATTTTCTCACCACAGAATTGAACTGTACTTTCCTCCGGTGTATTCTTAGAATCTTCACGATTAATATGATGATTGATTCCGTAGTAAAGAGTGGATTTAAACAGTGGTTTTGAAATAAATCCATTTATTCCTGCCTGTTTTGCCTTTTCTTCAATACTGCTCCAATCGTAGGCAGAAATAAGAATTATCGGTATATTTTTTCCGGTATATTCACGGAGTTTTTTAGCTGTTTCAATACCATCCATATCTTCCATCTGCCAGTCAATAAGAATAACGTCAAAACCTTTTGGATCAGAAATGAATTTTTCAATAGCATCAACGCCGTTTGTAACGTATTCAGCAGATGTACCGATCTCAGTCAATGAGTTTACAGTACTTTCGCACAGATCAATGTCATCGTCTACAACAAGCACTCTGATACCTTTAAGCTCCATGGCTTCATTTTCAAGCAGACCTCTTTCAAAATCAAGTATCACATGGAATTCACTGCCTTCTTTTGGCTTGCTGTTTACTTCTATAGTTCCTTCCATAGCATCAATAATATGCTTCGTTATTGATAATCCAAGACCTGTCCCCTCTTCTTTCCGTACACGCTCCTTATCTTCACGAACAAAATCGTTAAATATTACTTTAAGGAAATCACTCGTCATGCCTATTCCGTTATCCTTGACACGGAAATGTGTTCTGACATACTTTTCACCCTTTGGAGACTCTTCCTGTGAAAGTGAAACGGAAATATTTCCACCCTCCTGGGTATATTTTACAGCATTAGAAACAAGATTCAGCAATACCTGATTAAGACGCAGACTATCACAGCAGACATTTTCAGAAATAATATTCTGGATGTAAATATCGAACTGTTGCCTTTTGCTTCTTACGCTTGGTTGAGAAATTGCAACGATATTTTCCATTGTTTCACGCAGAGAGATCTGTGCATCGGAAAGCGTCATCTTGCCGCTTTCGATCTTGGACATATCCAGAACGTCATTAATGAGCGAAAGAAGATGTCTGCTTGATTTTGCTATTTTGTTAAGGCAGTTTTCTGTTCTTGCCTTATCGTCAATATTTGAAAGCGCTATATCTGTCATGCCGACAATAACATTCATCGGGGTTCGTATATCGTGACTCATATTGGATAGGAATTCACTCTTTGCTTTATTTGCTTTTTCAGCGTTCAGTTTAAGTTCCTGCTGCTTTTTCAACTGAATATACGAAAAGACTGCATATATAACAAATGCAATGGCAAATATGGCAACAAGTGCAATAAAACAGTTATTAAACAAATCGTTCTTTTCATTGTTACTGTTTTTAAGTATGTTTTCCATTTCTTCGTATTTGATAAAAGTTATTAGATACCAGTCTGAATAGTAAAGCGGACAGGCAAACAGCCCCTTTACTTCATTATCTATAAGGAAAAACGAACTGTAGTTTTCTCTTTTTGACATTGCATTCTGAAGTTCTATAATGTATTCGTCCGGATTATTACCCTCATATTCTTTATACAGGGCTTTAACTCTGTCAAAATAAGTCCTTCTTTCAGCATTTTCATTCTGAACTACAAAACTGCCGTCCTTTATTCTGATTATAAAAGAATATACCATACTGCTGTTATCGTAAGACAGATTAAGGACAGTATTAAGAGTCTCAGGAGGAATTCCGCAAAGAAGTCCGGTATATTTTTTTCCCTCAATTTCAAAATCACGGAAAAGAGACATTTCAATTATTTTATTGCCATTCTTATCAAGAGACAGAATATTTCTATTTTCATTTCCATTACGGTATTTTTCAAAAGCTTCTGCATCAAGTGGATGTATGCTTTCATCACCACATATGAATTCTCTTTCGCCGTTTTCTTTAAGCAGGACCAGCGACAAAAAATCGGATGAAAGCTCCTGCTCAATAATACTCTTATCATTACTCTCGATAGATTTTTCCACAGTTTGATTTATAACATCAAATTTTCCTGAAAAATATGTTGTTGAATGTCTGACAGTTTCTGTTGTCAAACCTGCGAGATATACATTACTGATATCCTTGACAGTCTTCTCATTCAAACTTATAGTGCGTTTGTTCATATATACAAAAACCCTGTTTACAAAAATAATAAGAAACAAAAAAACAATAATGAGAACAATTAATTTTTTTACTGCTGACATCTTATTTTTCATTATATTTCTCCTTATATTTATAATATAGTTACTAATATTTATTATACTATTTTTTCTCTTTTTTTTCAATAGTTTTTTAAAATTTATTAGAAGTTTTTTGTGGTTTGTTTTGCACAAATTTTGACAAATATAATTCTAAAATTTGTTAAAAACAGAAAAATACCAAAAAATGTATTGACATCGGAATAAAAAAAGTTTATAATAAACGCATAAACACAAATGAGCAGTCTGAATGTTTATTTGTATATAAATAATATTTGGCAAACTTATTGAAAAGTAAGGACGCAAAGCTTGAGGGTCTAACCTGGAAACAGTATGACAGCCAGTTGCAGTTGATCGTTTAAGCGATCACTTTTGTGTGCAGCTGTGTCTTTTACAAGACTACAGTTGTTTTTCTTTTATAGAATATTTTAAGGAAAATCGCACAAACAGCTCTTAACGTAATAAGTTGCCGGATTCAGAAAGGATCAATCATTATGAAAGATACGATGAGAAGACGCAGCTTAAAAAAACGAATTGCTTTCTTGTTGGCATTATCTATGATATGCAGTTTTCCGTGCACTATAGGCGCTGAAGCCGCACTTTCTGATATCGGGGAATCAAGCAGCAGTCAGACTGCTGTTATGACAGAAAGCAGTTATGATGAACCGCCGGAAGTACAAGCCGATACACAGGAAAATATTGTTGGTGGCAAACAGGAAAATGACATTCTCCCCTCTTATGCAGGCAGGGTAGATGTTTCGATCGGATCAGCTTTATTTATCGACAGCAATGTTGAATTTACTGTAACGCTGACCGGCAGCAATGGATACTCTCAGGAAAATACCGTTGCTTTGGAATATTCCGGTGAAACCAGTATCAGCTTTGATAATCTGGCGGATGGCGAATACACCCTTACGGTCAGTGCACCGGGATTTGCAGCTTATTCTCAGAATATATCAGTAACTCAGAAAATGTATTCTATTAAGCTGACTACCGGATTCTGCGGAGGATATTCCTACACGGATGGCGGTCTGCATCCAGGTGTGCTCTTAATTGGAGATACAAACGGTGACGGAGCTGTTGACGACAATGATAAAGATATTTTAATTGATGCCATTGACGGCATTGAGGTCTCAGAAGATTATATAACTGATCTTAACCGTGACGGCGCATCTGATCTGGTTGATCTTATGTTTTTCACAAAAAGCTACAAGGATAACAGAAATACCGCCGCATATGTTGAGGAATTTATTTCACCGGCTGTTATCAGAACAGAAGCCAGTGATGGAACTGATCTGGAGGGCGATCCAGCAGAAATAATTAACAGCAGCGGCAAGGTTGCACTTACTCCCTCAGATTCAGGAGAAATTTCCGAATCGAATCCGGTTTCCCTGGCGTTCGATATGGCTGAAGGAGGAAATTCTGCTGTTCTTGACGGCATAACCTTTGAAACAGGCAGTGAAAATCCTGTATCCGAAGGATTTATTGACATCATATATACCGAAGATAATGAAGATCATACAATTACAGTTCCGGTAAAAGCCGGTGTGGATTTTCTTCTTAAAGAAAGCGACGTATATGCAGAGCTTGATGAAAACGGAAATATCAGTGTTCATCTTGGAAACCAGATAGCGGTCAAAAAGGTTGTCCTGACTATTACGGATATGCAGAACAATAATAATCTTGCCGAGATCAGCAAAGTTGAATTTGTAAACGGAATGGAAAGCCGAATTCCTGAACCCGAACTGGATATTCCTGAAAATCTTGCCGCAGCAGCAGGAAGTAAAAAATTTACTCTCAGTTGGGATCCATGTGTCAATGTAACAGGCTATGAAGTAAAAATTGAACAGGGTGGAAATACAGAAACATTTATTTCAGTATCAAACACTGTCAATGTTACTTCCTTTAACGGAAAAGAACTAAAAAATTATACAACTTACAAAGTAAGCGTACAGTCTATAAACGGAACATGGAAAAGCGGTTTTTGCGACACGGCAGATGTAACTCCGCTGCCGACAAAACGTCCTGATAAACCCGATAATGTCAGAGCTTCTGGATGCTACAAAGGTATCAATGTAAGCTGGAAAAATATGGATGATACGCTGTCATATAATCTTTACTACAAAGTGAGAAACAGCAGCGGCGAGTATACTAAGATCTCCGGTATTATGGAAAATAAATACACTATTCAAAATCTTGATGAACTTGTGGAATATGAGATCTATGTTACCGGCGTCAATGAATTTGGCGAAAGCCCGGAATCACTCCACTGCGCAGCATCAACAACAGATCTTAATCCTGCTGAAATGCCGAAATACAATCTGATTAACCGTGACGAATATGGAATTCCCGGAAATGCCCATATCATTTCAGCTTCAAGAAGCGGCGGTTCAATGATCGAAAGCAAAGTCGATGAAAACCTGACTAACACCGCATGGGGAACAGTTGACAACAACGCTGCTTCCTATTATTCAAAGACTACATGGGATGACGGAGGTTTCAATAATCTCGGCAATAATGGACTTATTTATACTTTTGATGATGAATATAAAATTGATACAATTGCTCTGCTTGCCACAGACGGAATGCAGTTCTCATATGTAAAGGTGAGATGGTGGGAAGCAAATGGAAATACAGCATCTATTGCCGCTTCTGTTCAGCAGCAGAAAGACGCAGAAAACAGGATATATTACGTTATAAAACTTCCATATGCAGTAAATGCCAATAAAATACAGTTTGGTCTTGCACGTTACCTTGCCGGACCTGCTTATGGACTTATTACCGTTTCTGAAGCTTATTTCTACAGGTATGATGATCTCAGAGACGAAATTATGGCATTATATATTGACGATCTGCATACGGTTTTGAAAGATGATGTAACTCAGGCTGACATTGATGCTCTTCGTGAAAAAGTTAATACACCGGATGAATTCGGTGAGGAAAATCCGAATAAAGATGCGCTGCTCCGTGAACTTGAAACCGCAGAGAAAATTCTGAACGATGAAAAAATCAGCAGTGCAGTTGAAATACACAATGGTATCACAACAAAAGATACCGGACGTGGATTCTCCGGATTAAACGCATGGCAGCCTCTCGGTGTTACCGTTGCTGCCGGAGAAAAAATAACGGTTTACGTAGGGCACAATACAAAACGAACCGGTGAAATGACAAATTTGCGTTTGATTATTACTCAGTATCATGCAGAATCCGGCGGAGTTGTTCCTGGCGGCGCAAATCTTAGAATAGGTGCAAACGAATTTACCATGCCAAATGGTGTCAGCGTAGGCAGCGAATCAGGCGGAGCATTGTACATTCAGTACCAGGCAAATAATCCGAATGACAGATACTCAGTTCGCATAAGCGGCGGTTCTGAGGTTCCCATTCTTGATCTGTACAATGTGACCGACGAAAATGAACGCATGGAAAGAACAGTTGCTTTTGTAAAGAAGCTTGAAAAACATACCGCTGAAATGGAATCCATTCATAATAAGCTCCACAGTGGTTCAGGCAACAAGAACGTAGACTATGACTATGACAGCAGAAACTGCATCCTGGGTGCATCCGATATCATGCTTGACACAATGATGCTTTCTCTCCCCGCTCAGCAGATACTTGCCGGTTCGGGAAGCGGCAGTGCTGAGGAACGTGCAAAAACTATTCTTGATTCAATGAAAGCAATGGAAGATATGATGCATCTATTCTATCAGCATAAAGGACTTAACGCATCCGCACCATCCGAACTTAATCAGATTCCTAAAAGTCATCTGAATATTCGTTATCAGCGGATGTTCTCGGGAGCATTTATGTATGCGGCAGGAAACCATATTGGTATCGAATGGAACGAAACAAAGGGCATGATAAACTCTGTTCCCGTTGTTTCAGATGAAAACGGCAAATATATTAGCGGACGTTATTTTGGATGGGGAATTGCTCATGAAATCGGACACTGTCTCGATCAGCGCAGTCACTCTGTAGCAGAAGTAACTAACAATTATTATGCACAGCTCGCTCAGGCAAAAGATACCAATGCAGGTATGCGATTTAATTACAGCAATATTTTCAGCAAAGTAACATCCGGTACAAAGGGAAATGCACCAAACGGATCGACTCAGCTTGGTTTGTACTGGCAGCTTCACCTTGCATATGACAAGGGACTGAATTATAAGACCTACTCAGATTATACTGAACAGTTAAATAATCTGTTCTATGCAAGAGTCGATACCTATTCAAGAAATCCAAAATCTGCTCCTGCTCCCGGCGGAACAGCTCTGATACTTGGCAATAACACAGATCAGAACCTTATGCGTCTTTCATGCGCAGCAGCAGAAAAAGATATACTTGAATTCTTTGAACGCTGGGGAAAAACTCCGGACGAAGAAACGATAGAATATGCCCGTCAGTTTGAAAAGGAAACACGTGCGATCTTTTATGCTAATGACGATTCCCGTATCTACGCTCTGGAAGGTAAAGGCAGTGTTCTTGGTACAGATTGTTCTGTCGGCGCTGTAAAGAATGTTTCAGTAAATATCGGTAAGGAAGCAAATCATGTTAAATTGACATTTACTCCCACAGATATTCCTGAAAGTGATATACTTGGTTATGAAGTTATCCGCTGTACTATATCCGGCGGAAAAACAGAGGAAATTCCTGTAGGATTTTCCACAGGTTCAGAATTCACAGATATAGTTACAACAATGAATAATCGTGCCGTGTTCTACAAAGTAACGCTTATCGACCAATACCTTAACCGCTCGGCAGTATATGCAACGAAAATGGTTAAGGTTGAGCATGACGGAAGCATAGACAAAACCAATTGGAGCATCACAACTTACGGACTGACCGCAGATTCAACATTTACTGATGCAACCGATGAAATGCCCTGTGAGCAGATTAAGAACGATCCGGCAAAACAGGCGATTGACAATGACAGCAGCACGATTTATGCTCCTGTTATAGACAATGAAAGCGCTGAAATCATTATTGATTTTAATCAGATGCTTACAATTACAGGTCTCAAATATACGTCAGGCAGCGATCAAAACATTGGTGCATACGAAATTTATGTGCTGGAAAACAATGACTGGATCATGACAGCAGAGGGATCGTTTAAAGGAAGCGAAATCGTCTATTTTGCAAACGATGATGATAAATATATCAGCACTTATTCCACATCGTCAGTGAAACTTGTTCTGAAAGATCAGAAGGGAAAATCTGTTTCTATAGCTGAACTTGATATTCTCGGAGCAACAGGAGATAATGTCGACTTCCGCAGAACTGACAAGGATACATCAACAGTTATCGGAATTCTGAGCAAGGATTTCAAATATGGGGAAAATTCCGGTGATGTTATTCCGAAGAACTCACTCGTATTTACGGGTTCATATAAGGGTAACCCAGCTTACAACGTAGTTTTGCTTTATGATGCTGACGGTAATATCGTAGGCGGTACTGACGACGAAAATAATATAAAGGCTCAACAGATCATTCTTGCAGATGTTCCGGATGAGGGAAACATCGCAAACGTATCCGACGGTACATGGATCTACTGGATAGAGCCGGAGCAGATGAGCAACATGAAAAATCCTGAAATGGTACGTGCTGAACTTTACAGAGTAAACAACGCTCTTACAAACGAAGGACAGCGTCTGGTCAGCGATTCGCTGTTTGAAACAGTACCGGATAAACTCCCGCTTATCATACTTGACAGCAATTAAAAAACTGCAAAGGAGTAAATTATGATTAAACAGATTTTAACAGGCGCATTTTTAGCATTGATTTTATGCATAGTCCGCCCGACAGATACAGCTGCCGCTGAAACCGACAACCAGGTTAAAATTGATGATTCGGGATATGTAACACTGATATGCAATAGTGAGGACAAGGATGGAGTCAACACTCTTCAGTTAAGTCTGAATATCGAAACAGAGTCTGAAGCTGATGTATCTTTCAAATTCAACGATGATAATAACGTTAAAATTTCAGAATATCGTTACAATGAAGATTCCGACTGTCTTAATATCTATATGTCAGGAACAGAATCATTTTTAAATGAAGCTCCCCTGAATATAGGATGTATCATAGTATCTGATAAATCAGGAAATGACGTTGCTTTCAATGCAAGCGCAGCAGAAGAATCACTGAAATATGTTTATAATAATAAGCTGGTGAAAAATAATATTGAACTTGAAGCAGCGCCGATAACAACAACGACCACCACCACAACTACTACTGCTACTACAACAACTACTTCAACAACAACATCATCATCATCATCATCAACGACTACTACTGGTACGACAACTTCAAGAACAACAACAACAACAACAACAACCACAACAGTTACAACAACTACAACAATTACTACAACTACAAATAAAACAACAACGTTATCAGCAACTACCACTTCAACTATAACAACAAAAGTCAATACCAATCTTCCACAGACCGGAAATAATTCAATAAATAAAATTATGAGCATTATTGGTGCATTCATTCTTATAGGACTTGGCAGCAGCGCTGTAATTATCTCCGGTATCTGCCGCAGCAAAAAACATGATGAATAATCAGGTTGATAATGATACCAGGAAGGAACGAATAAAAAAGCAATGGGCTCTGTTCATAACAGGGCTCATCGCAATAATAATAGGCATAGTTATTCTGGGTTTTTTTGGTATTCAAAAAATCAGAAGAGAGATCGAGCGACAAAAGCTCTTTAAGGAAAACGCAGTGGTAGAAATTCAAGATCTTAAAATTAAAGCTCCTGTTCTTGAAGGAACAGATAAGGCAACATTATCAAGAGCTGCCGGACATTTTGAAGGAAAGGGCATTCCCGGTTCCGGTAATTACTGTATTGCAGGCCACAGCAGTGTTATTTACAAAGAATATTTCAATAATTTGAAAAAAGCAGAAAACGGCATGGAGATCATTCTCTATGATAAAGAAAAAAATCGTTACAAATACACCGTCACGGATAAATTGATAGTCGAACCGGATGATACATGGATACTGAACGACTTCGGTGATAACAGAATAACCATTATCACCTGTACCGACGACGGAACTCAGCGTCAAGTTATTATAGGAACTATGGAAACATGAATAAACGGCATCTCCTTTACGGGGATGCCGTCTCTGATTCATAAACTTTTATTTAGTTCAAACAAGTTCCTTTTTGATTGCAGCAAGCAGTTCGTCATATGTCTCAAACGCTGGCAATTCGGGATAATCAGCCTTAATCGCATCGGTGCTCCTAAACAGGAATCCCGCCTTGCTTGCCTTTATCATTCCCAGATCATTAAAACTGTCACCGCTGGCAATTGTTTCATATCCAATGGACTGGAGGGCTTTGACCGTAGTCAGTTTTGACTGCTCACAGCGCATTTTAAATCCGGTTATCTCTCCGTTTTCAGCAACTTCAAGAGTGTTGCAGAAAATAGTAGGCATACCCAGCTTTTTCATAAGAGGAGCAGCAAATTGCGTAAAAGTGTCACTGATAATAATTACCTGGCAAAGTGAACGAAGTTCATCAAGAAACTCTTTTGCTCCGGGCATTGGATCAATTTTAGCAATAGTCTCCTGGATCTCTTTCAATCCGAGACCATGTTCTTTGAGAACCCCAAGACGCCAGTTCATAAGCTTGTTATAATCAGGTTCATCACGGGTGGTGCGTTTCAGTTCAGGAATTCCGCTGGCTTCAGCAAAAGCGATCCAGATTTCCGGTACGAGTACGCCTTCAAGGTCAAGACAAGTTATATACATGGACATGGTAAATTCCTCCGTAAAAAAAATATATCTATATTATACTATATAATAACGGATTTGTCAAATATTAACGTCTGCAAATCATGTATATCGCAGGATATACGCTTTTTTAACATCGGTTATCAATTATTATTTTAGTGTGAATTTAGGCATCGGCATCAGCTTGTGCAGATTTGCAGCATGAAGTTTGTCGATTTTCTCTTTTATTTCCGGAACGCTGCTCAAATCATCTTCACCTCTAATATAGCGGTCAAGCATAGCGTAAGTGAATCCAAGGTTTTCCTCGTCTGTTTTACCGCAAAGTCCGTCAGTAGGAACTTTATGAACGATATCATAGGGAAGTCCAAGTTCGTCCCCGACAGCCAGAACTTCTGTTACGGTAAGGTCGGACAGCGGAGAAAAATCGCCGGCTGCATCGCCATATTTGGTGGAATATCCGACCCAGTCCTCCGAAAGATTGCAGGTGTTCACCACACGTCCTCCCAAGGATGCTGCTGCGGCATAAAGGGTAGTCATCCGAATTCTGGCAGGAGTATTTATCACCGCTTGCGGCGTCAGCTCAATATGCTTTTTAAGCTCGTCCATAAAAGAAGCAACTGTGTCGCCGATATTTATAGTATAAGCCTTGATATCCAGAAAATCGCAGACCCTCCTGCTGTAATCAATGTCCGTCTGCACTCCCTGGGGCATCATAATTCCGATAACACGTTCTTTTCCGAGAGCCTGTACGCAGACTGCTGCGGCAACAGAGCTGTCCTTTCCTCCGGATATTCCGATAACTGCTTTGGTTTGGGGAGAAGCTGAGCTTTTAAAGTAGTCTCTGATCCACTCCGTCAGATCATTGGCTGTTTTTTTTGCATCAAATTTATATGCCATTTCTATTACCTCATTGTCAGAAGATCATTACTATAAATTGTGAAACCAGTACAACTGATATCAGTGCTACCGGATATGTTGCCGCATATGCCGAAGCTACGTTTTCTGTTCCGGCTGTGCTGATAAGCGTTCCCAGAGCCGGAGTCGATGTCATGCCTCCGGTTAATGAACCAAGGTTATTAAGCAGGTTGAGTTTCAATACATACTTTGCAAACAGGAATCCGATTATCATTGGAAGGAGCGTCATTATCATACCATAAACAAAATAGATCGGTTTGAAATATTCTGCAAATCTTGCTCCTCCCGATACGCCTGCGCCGATAAGGAAAAACATCAGTCCGAGTTCACGGAAAACCTTGAGGGTTGAATCCTTCGGCATTAAGGAAACAGGACCGATATGACCGAAATGTCCGAAAACGAGAGCGGTCAGAAGACATCCTCCCGTAGTTGAAAGCGAGAAGTTATTATACTTGAACGAACCAAGCACGATACCTATAACGGCAGCAAGAGCAAATGGCATAATGCCGAAGCTATCCATTTCAATGAGACTGCTTTTCTTATCTTTTTTTACTTTTTTTTCGCTGGAAACCGCAAGTTTTTCACGTTCAGCAGACATATCTGCTCTAAGCAGTTTGGGGATGATCTGTACAAAGAGAACAACACCCACAACTCCGAAGATATAGGCTATTCCGTACCCAACAGAAACTGCTCCCTCAAGCTCAGCGCCGACAGCGTCCTTTGATGCTGAAAAGCCGGGAGTACTCGTCAAAGCTCCTGACAGGATACCTACCATAATAGCTGTAAATTCCTTGGAACTTACATCGCTGAAATGACTTCCCACTGCAATGCATCCGGCACAAGCAAGTCCGCCGCTCAGTATGATGATAAGAGCAAGTACAACATATGACTTGAAATTCTTCTTGAAATTTCCGAAGAAATTCGGACCGGCAATAAAGCCGACTGCGGTAACAAAAAGAATCAATCCGAGATTATCAACGATTTTAAGTGCGTTGGAAACAAAATCTGTATTTATTTCATTTGAAAGCTCCTTATAGAAAACGCAGCCGTAAACAAGAGCAACTATAAATACTCCAGCTGTACCAAGAGACACTCCCTTAATAGTGATTCTTCCGAGCATATATCCCAATGCTGCAATTGAAATAACCGAGACCATCAGGAAAGAAACACCATGAATGGAAAGGATTCCGTTAAAAAGTTCCATGCGATCATTACCTCTTTTTTAAATTAAATCAATGATAACACCGTACAGAGCTTGAAGCGCATTGCACGGTGTATCAAAAAAACGCTGATTAGTTATTTTTTACGTGCATACTTCGGGAGAAGCATAGGCGACTGCACTCCGGTATCAAGTCCGGAAGCAGCAAGTTCACTGTTGAAACGGCTGATATGCTCAAGTGTCAGCCCCTGCGGAGCGTCCGTTTCCTTTGCCTTTGCAGCAGCATGAATACCTGCATTTCTTCCGAAAACAATAACATCAAGAAGCGAGTTTCCCATGAGACGGTTTCTTCCATGGATTCCGCCTGCAACTTCTCCTGCGGCGTAAAGGTTCTCAACACCTGTAGCACAATCAGTAGAAATTTCCAGACCACCGTTCTGGTAGTGAAGCGTCGGATATACGAGAATAGGTTCCTTGCGGATATCTATGCCATATTTGCCGAACATTCTCATCATTGCAGGAATACGCTTTTCAATGGTTCCCTCGCCGTTCTTGTATTCTATCATAGGAGTATCAAGCCATACGGCACTGCCGAGATTGGTCTCTACGCCCTTGCCTCTTGCCGTACACTCACGGATAATAGAAGCAGCCGTAACATCTCTTGTTTCAAGGGGATGCATGAATACCTCACCATCGATATTTACCAGCTTTGCACCCAACGAACGTACCTTTTCAGTAACGAGAGCGCCAAAGATCTGCTCGGGATATCCGGTTCCGGTCGGATGATACTGAAGCGTATCGGCGTAAAGAAGTTTTGCTCCGACTCTGTAGCCAAGAATAAGTCCGTCAGCCGTAGCTCCGTAATGATTTGAAGTGGGGAAGCCCTGATAATGGAGACGACCTGCACCTCCGGTCGCAATGATAACGGTCTTTGCCTTTGCAACAAGAAGTTCTTTTGTTTCCATATTCATAAGAACAGCTCCGGCAGCTTTACCCTTGTCATCAAGAATGATCTCAACAGCAGCTGTGAAGTCAATGACCGGGATCCCTCTGTTAAGCACTTCGTCACGGAGAGTTCTCATTATCTCTGCTCCGGTATAGTCCTTTGCAGCGTGCATTCTCTTTCTTGATGTACCGCCGCCGTGGGTGGTTATCATCGTTCCGTCAGCTTCCTTGTCAAACTCTACTCCGAGTTCGTTAAGCCACTTTATTGCCTCGGGAGCTTTTGTGACAAGAGTTTTTACAAGTTCAGGCTTTGCGGCAAAATGACCGCCGCCGAAAGCGTCCAGATAGTGGACAGCCGGAGAATCGTTTGGCTTGTCAGCAGCCTGGATACCGCCCTCTGCCATCATGGTATTAGCATCACCGATACGAAGTTTTGTCACGATCATTGCCTTTGCTCCTGCCTGATCGGCTTCAATTGCTGCGGATGCTCCTGCTCCGCCGCCGCCAATGATAAGTACGTCCGTATCATAGTCTGGAGTTGAAAGATCAATGTCGTCTGCACTTATGCGACTTCTTCCCTGAAGCAACTCAGCAAGCTGTGTAGGAACTTTATCTCCCTTGTTTACACCGGCAGAAAGCACGGTAAATTCATCCTGCTTGTAATCAGGGTGGAACTCTGCAAGCAGTGAATCCTTTTCCTCTGCTGTCATTCTTCTTGGTTCAAGAGAAGCATTTTTTTCTCTCTTTTCGGCAACGATTTTTGCCAGCTCGTTCAGCTTTTCAATTTTGTACATAGCTCTGCTCCTCCTTACTTCTCGATCTCACGGTTATTGTAAAGTTCCTTGATCTCTTCAATAGGCTTCTGCATAAGATCTTCAATCAGATCGTTATACAATCCATCGCTGATCTCCTTTACTCGTTCTTCAAGATGTCCGCAGTCCGGAGCGATATATTTTCCGTTGAGACGTCTTGCGAGCATTGCAACCTGTGGATGTGAGATACCTGCCGGACATCTTGACGAGCAAACGCCGCACATAACGCAGTCGAAACTCAGTTCGGCACACTTGTCATATTCTCCTCTCTGAGCATGAGCGATATACTGCATTACGCTGAGCCCCTGAGTACACGCCTTGGTGCAGGCATTGCATCCAATGCAACAGTAGATCTCAGGATAAAGCTGCATCATGATCTGCTCGGTAGGCTTGATCTCATTAATATTGTAGACTTGCTTTACAAGTGGGAAAAACGGCAGTGTCGCAACGTACATGCCCTCCTGAACCTCAGTCTGACAAGCAAGACAGGCATGAAGTTCCTGTTTGTCTTTTATTCTGTAAATTGTAGCACAGGCTCCGCAGAAACCGTTTCTGCATCCGCAGCCTCTTACCAGCTCATAGCCGGCATATTCCATAGCTGTCATTATCGTAAGACCTGCCGGTACCTGATATTTTTTACCGAACAGGAAAACGTTTACTTTATTTTCCATGAAATTACTCCTTATATCTGATTCATACGAATTGCATCAATATTCATCCGGAAGTTCTCCGAGTTCATCAAACCTGAACACCGGACCGTCTTTGCAGACATATTTGTTGCCGATATTGCACCGTCCGCATTTACCCACGCCGCATTTCATACGCAGTTCCATTGTGGTGTAGACCTGAGTTTCTTTGAAGCCAAGTTCTTTAAGACCGGCAAGAGTGAACTTTATCATGATAGGCGGACCGCAGACAAGAACTGTGCTGTTTGTGGATGGATTAAGTTCCTTGACATAATTCGGAACAAAACCTACGTGACCGTCCCAGCCCTCCTGGGGATTGTCTATTGTCAGATTCACTTCGATGCCTTCATCGTTCATCCATTCATCAATAATCTCCTCATAGTCCACCAGATCATCTTTTGAACGTGAACCGTAAACTATCCGGACACTGCCGTAATTGCTGCGGTTATCACGAACATAATTTATAACGGAACGAAGCGGTGCAAGACCAATTCCTCCTGCAACAAACAATAGATCTTTACCTTTGAGTTCTGTTTCAACAGGGAATGCATTGCCGTATGGACCTCTTATGGTTATCATCTGTCCCACGTCCATCTGATGTAACCATGTAGTGAGGCAACCGCATTTTTTAATGCTGAATTCCATAAATTCCTTGTTTGTTGGCGACGAAGTAATGGAAAACATTCCCTCGCCTACTCCCGGAATAGAGAGCATGGCGCACTGACCGGGCATATGTTCAAAAACCTTTCCTCCGTCCGGAGCAACTACCCGGAAAGTCTTGACATCGGGAGTGTCCTGACGTATATCAGTAACGATACCAAGCAGCGGTATCAGAGTATCATTTGTATTCATCACTTGACCTCCAATGCTTTCATGACTTTAACGATATTCATGGATATTGGGCACTTCTGTAGACAGCGTCCGCAGCCTACGCAGCCGAATTCTCCGTCGTTATTAGCCGGAAAATATACCAGTTTATGCATAAATCTCTGACGGAATCGCTCCAACTGAGAAATTCTGGGGTTACCGTGAGCCATTTTTGTAAAATCAGAATACATACAAGAATCCCAGCAGCGGAAACGAACAATGCCGTCGCCGGTGTTAAAATCCTTTATATCATAGCACTGACAGGTAGGACATACAAATGTACAAGTTCCGCAGCCAATACAGCTCTCGGAAAGTCCTGCCCATTTATCGGAATTGAAAATCTCTTTAAGACGCTCTCCGCCGAAGGACTCGGTAGAAAGATCTGCAAGCGGAAGCTTTTTCAGCACGTTTCTGGTATTTTCCTGAACAGCCATGAGTTTTTCCGAATCGCCGTCCTCAAGAAGATCAGAAATATCGGCAAGCAGTTTTTCACCTTTTTCCGTGTTAGCCATAAGGAAAAATCCGTCCCCGTCGGGAAATGCCGTAACATCTCCTCCGGGCATGGTAGGATCTATGCCGAACGCAGTACAGAAGCAAGTCTCGGAGGGACGTGTGCACGCCATTGTTACAACAGTTCCGTGCTCACGGCGATTCTTGTAAAAACTGTCAACCGGATCAACAAGATATACCTTGTCAAGAATATCAAAACTGCGGGCGTCGCAGCCTCTTACTCCGAAGATAACAAAATCTTCGCATTCTTCTCTTATATCCTTTACCTCAATTTTTTTGCCTTCCATTTTAAAGGCAGCAAGATTCTCTGTCTGAGGGAAGAAAAAATCTTTAGCGCTCCGCACGGTATTAAGCGCATTGCTGAGCTTCATGCCATTTTCGTACTTTCTGAATTCCGCAGCGCCGTCCTCACGGTCAGTGGGGATATAAAGGCTCTGCTTAGCTGATATCGCCTGAAAAAGCTGATCCAGTTTTTCGACCGTAATTTTCCTGAACATCACTCCGCACCCCTTTCATGTACGACGCTCGCTTCACAGTCATCCATTTTGTAGTCATTGAGAGGCGCCTTGTCGGTAGTGTTCTCCCCTGCCTGATATGTACCGTAAAGCTCGTTTATATCCTTGATGAATTTACGGTTAAGCAGATGCAGAGGAATATTTTGCGGACAAACTCTCGAACATTCGCCGCAGTCCGTGCAGCGTCCTGCAACGTGAAACGCACGGATGATATGGAACATATTCTCTTCAAAGCTGTCGGCAGCCGCCTTATTTTCTACGCCGGAAGACGGATTGTCGAAAACGCACTTTTCACAGGTGCAGGCAGGACAGACATTCCGGCAGGCATTGCAGCGGATGCACTTTGAAAGTTCGCTGCGCCAGAAGTCATATCGCTCCTGAGCGGTCATATTCTCCAGCTTTTCTACCATTTCAAAACGTCCGGAGTCAAGAACGTCTCCGTCCTCACCGATAAGTTCGTCATAAACAACGTGCTTCTTACTCTTGCAGTTTGCGCACTTTCCGCTTACTGCTTCATAAAAAGGCATCTCTGAAACGCCGTATATCGTATCAATTTTAAGCGTATAATTCTCATTCTTCACACTGAGGATACCCGTGATACCCTTTGCCTTTATCTTCTCGATATCCAGCTTCGGGCCGCCGGGAATACCGATAACATAGACTTTTTCCCGGTCAATGCGGTGCTCCTTTACAAGCTGGTTGAAACTGTATGTATCGCAGGGTTTAAGAAAAGCAAGCACTTTTCCCTCCCGAACGGTTTCCTTTACAAGATACTTTGAAAGATTTGCCGAAGTAAGCTCGTCACAGACAAAGTTCTCCTCAAGATCCTGAGCCGAAGTAAATACTGCCGGAGTATGATCGTAAGCAAATTCTCCTTTTTTCCAGCCCATTACACGGTCAACCGTACCGTCGGCAAGCAGTTCCTTGGCTCTTTTTATCATTGCTTCCTGCATCTCAGATCCTCCAATCTCCGATTAGGTCCAAGCTTTCTCACAGCCTCGGTGAATTCGTTCATTGTTGCTGCAAATTTTGCTCCCTCAGCAGCGGAGACCCACTCGACCCTCGTTCTGTCACGCTCGATACCAAGAAAATCCAGCATCCCGAAAAGCAGCGTCATTCTTCTGCGTGTAAAATAGTTGCCGGAAGTGTAGTGACAGTCTCCCGGATGACAGCCGCAGAGGATAACACCGTCCGCTCCTCTCTGAAAAGCCCGGAGTATGAACATCGGATTTACCCTGCATGAACATGGAACACGGATTATCTTAACGTTAGTGGGATAATTAAGTCTGTTTGTGCCCGAAAGATCGGCTCCTGCATATGAACACCAGTTACAGCAGAAAGCAACGATAAGGGGCTGGAATTCTTTATTTTCATTTACTTGCATATTGCATCTACCTCCGCCATGATCTGACTGTTTGAAAATCCGTTAAGATCCATAGCGCCCGAAGGACAGGCGACCGTACAAGCTCCGCAGCCCTGGCATACAGCAGGATTAACGCTTGCCACTCGGCGGATGCGTGTCGTTCTGTCGGGCATTCTGAATTCCTTGTCGATATATGTGATAGCTCCGTAAGGACACACCTTTTCGCATGATGAACAGCCATTGCACATAAGCTCGTCGGAATGAGCAACGCAAGGGTTGCAGGTGATGCTGTTCTTGCACAGCAGTCCGATAGCCTTTGCGGCGGCGGCACTTGCCTGAGCTACGGTCTCAGGAATATCCTTAGGACCTTGACAAGCTCCTGAAAGGAAGATTCCGGCTGTCGCCGACTCTACAGGACGCAGCTTTGGATGTGCTTCTGTGAAGAAATCATTTGTATCCATCTGTGTTGTAAGCATAGTTGCAAGAGGACGTGCACTCTTGTCAGGTTCGATCGCAGCGGCAAGAACAACCATATCAGCATCTATGTGGAGCTGTTCATTTGCAAGCAGATCAGAAGCCTGAACTTCAAGTTTTCCGTCAGACCTGGGCGTAACCTTGCCGACCATTCCCTTGATATAGTGCACTCCGTACTGCTCAACGGCACGGCGGTAGAATTCATCAAAGTTCTTACCGGGAGTTCTTACGTCGATATAGAATACGTAAACATCCGTATCGGGATATTTCTCACGTATAAGCATTGCGTGCTTGGCAGTATACATACAGCAGATCTTTGAGCAGTATGGTTTGCCTTTTTCGTCGTCGCAGCGTGATCCCACGCACTGAACAAACACAATAGTATGCGGGTGCGTCTTATCGGACGGACGAAGGAGAGTACCTCCGTTAGGGCCGGCGGCGTTCATAAGACGTTCAAGCTCCAGCGAAGTCACAACATCCGGGCTCTGGGAATAGGCGAATTCCTCGTATTTGTCTATTTTAATAGGATTAAAGCCTGTAGCCACTACGATAGCACCGTACTTCTCCTCTATCAGCTTATCAGTCTGCTTGTAGTCAATTGCTCCGACTGAGCACACCTTTGAGCAGACGCCGCACTTGCCGTTTTTAAGCATAAGACAGTAGTTCGGGTCGATAGTCGCAACTTTCGGAACTGCCTGTGCAAAGGGAATATATATTGCCGTTCTGTTGTCAAGACCCATATTGAATTCGTTAGGCACTTTCTTCATGGGACATTTTTCCGTACAGAGTCCGCATCCGGTGCATTTCGTCTCGTCAACAAACCTTGCCTTTTTCTTTATAGTCACCGTAAAATTGCCTACAAATCCCTTGACGTCGGCAATTTCGCTGAACGAATGAATATGTATCTTCTCATTCTGCGAGCATTCCACCATTTTCGGGGTAAGAATACAGGCTGCGCAGTCCAGCGTCGGGAATGTTTTATCTATCTGAGCCATTTTTCCGCCGATAGTAGGTTCTTTTTCGACAATATCGACGTCAAATCCTGCTTCTGCAATGTCGAGAGCTGTCTGGATTCCGGCAATGCCGCCTCCGATAACCAGCGCACGCTTTACAACAGGACTCTCACCGGCAGTCAGTGGAGCATTGAGATGCACCTTAGCAACAGCGGCTCTTCCCAGAATAATTGCCTTTTCGGTAGCAGTGGCAATATCTTTATGAATCCATGAACACTGCTCACGGATGTTTGCTATCTCAACAAGATACGGGTTAAGTCCTGCTGCCGCAGCCGCTTTTCTGAACGTATTTTCATGCATTCTGGGGGAACAGGAACATACGACCACTCCGGTAAGCGAGTGTTCCATGATTGCATCCTTTATGAGATTCTGACCGGATTCCGAGCACATATACTGATAGTCCTGAGATACAATTACTCCCGGTTCGTGACTGAGAGCTTCCGCAACCGCCTTTACATCTACCGTTGCAGCAATGTTCGTACCGCAGTGGCAGACAAAAACTCCTATTCTCTGCATAATATCTCCTCCTTACTTGGTATATTTCCTGAACGCCGTGACAATAGCCTGCTGAGGCATATCATCGTCAAGCATTGCCGGAATCTGATCCGGAATAAGATGATTATTTCCCTGCTTCCTAACGGCGGCAAGGCGTACGGCTTCAACAACTTTAGCCGGTTCTACATTACGTGGGCAGCGCTCCACGCAGGCAAAGCAGGTAAGGCATCTGTACAACGATTCCGATGCCATGAGAGGCTCTATATCGCCCTTTTCCACCATGTACACGAACTGATGTGGATGATATTCCATTTCGTCGTAGGACGGACAAGCTGCCGAGCACTTTCCGCATCTCATGCACTTGCGTACATTCACTCCGGATGTGATATCAACCCAGTCTTTGAGAGAATTATTCATTGCCGGAATCCTCCTTTACTCCCAGAGCTTCAGCTAAAATTTCGGTGAAATAGTGCACAGGAAGATTGGAATCAGAATTTTTCTTCAGATTATAAAGGCACAGCGGACAAGCTGTTATCACCATTTCAGCCCCTATATCCTCTGCATTTTTCATAACGATATTGCTTCTTTTTGCTGCCTGTGCCTTATCTTCCATTGTGATATATCCGCCGCAGCACTCATTTCTCTGCTGCCAGATAACGGGAGTTCCTCCGACAGCACGTATAAAATCTTCCATGATCGTGGGATTTTCCGGATCGTCCATTGCCATTGCCTTTGACGGGCGCAGAAGCAGACATCCGTAATAAGCGGCGATCTTCTTTCCATTGAACGGATTTACAACCTTTTCAGCCAGTTTATCGAATCCCACAACATCGCGCAGCATTTCCAGATAATGATATATTGTCGTTTCTCCTGTATATGCTTCTTCAAGACCCAGATAATTCTTTACCTTGGTTTGCATTGCTTCGTTCCGGGAAATATCATAGTTGGTTTGCTTGATAACATTATGGCAAGCGGAGCAGACAGTAATAAGCGGTCTGCCCAATTTCTTGGCGGCATTGAGAGTTCTAACCGCCGAAAGCTTAGTTGCCGGTTCATTGGCAGCGGTAGTGTAGGCTCCGCCGCAGCACTGCCATTCATCCGGTTCTTCAAGGCATATTCCAAGAGCGGCAGCGGAGGATCTTGCATACTTGTCCAGATCCTTTGCTTTTGTTCTCAGGGTACAGCCGGGGTAATATGTAAATGTTTCCATAGGTTACATTTCCTCTCTTTAAATCATTATTACGCCATCTGTTCGGGATGGAACACTTCATCAAAGCGTTCTTCCGTCAGGAATCCAAGCTCAACGCACGCCTCTTTCAGAGAAATATTGTCTTTAAAAGCCTTTTTAGCTGTCTTTGCGGCGTTTTCGTAGCCTATATAAGGATTCAGAGCTGTTACAAGCATCAGTGAATTATAAAGATTATGATGCATCTTATCTTTGTTTGCTTTTATTCCCACAGCACAATTCTTGTCAAAAGATATTATTGATTCTGCCAGAAGTCTTGCAGACTGGAGGAAGTTATAAGCACACACAGGCATAAATACATTCAGTTCAAAGTTGCCCTGAGATGCTGCCATTCCGACAGCAACATCGTTTCCCATAACCTGCACGGCAACCATTGTTACCTGTTCGCACTGAGTTGGGTTTACCTTTCCGGGCATGATAGATGAACCGGGCTCGTTCTCAGGTATAAAGATCTCTCCAAGTCCATCTCTGGGACCGGAAGCCAGCCATCTCACATCGTTGGCAATCTTCATCATATCGGCTGCAAGAGCTTTAAGTGCTCCATGAGCAAAAACGATCTCATCCTTTGATGTCAGCGAATGGAATTTATTTGGAGCTGTCACAAAATTTTTTCCGGTCAGAGTACTTATAGCCTCTGCTGCCTTTTCAGCGAATCCTTCCGGTGCGTTAAGACCGGTACCAACAGCAGTTCCGCCCAGGGCAAGTTCTTTCAGTTCTTCACAAGATGAAAGTATCATCTTTTTGTCCTTTTCAAGAGAAGCTCTCCATCCGCTGATTTCCTGGGAAAACTTAATTGGTGTAGCGTCCTGGAGATGAGTTCTTCCGCTCTTTACGATTCCCTCGTTTTCAGCTTCAAGACGTCTGAATGTAGCTGTCAGTCTGTCAATGGCAGGAATAACCTTGTCTTCCAGTGCAATAACTGCGGCAATATGCATAGCAGTCGGGAATGTATCATTGGATGACTGGCTCATATTGATATCATCGTTGGGATGAAGAATTTTTTCTCCGGCAATCTCATTTCCCCTGTTTGCAATTACCTCGTTTGCATTCATATTGGACTGCGTTCCGCTGCCCGTCTGCCATACAACAAGAGGAAAATGATCGTTGAGAGATCCGCTTATCACCTCGTCGCACGCCTGTGAAATTGCCGAAAGTTTTTCATCCGTCATTTTTTCAGGCTTAACTGAATGGTTGGCTATAGCAGCTGCCTTTTTGAGTATACCGAAAGCATGAGTGATCTCACGGGGCATTGTTTCGATGCCCACGCCAATAAGGAAATTCTCATGGCTTCTTTCGGTCTGAGCTGCCCAGTATTTATCCGCCGGCACCCTTACCTCGCCCATAGAGTCATGTTCTATACGATAATCCATGTAAATTACCACCTTTTATATGTTGTTAAATTTATAATTTGAATGATCCGTCAACTACTTGCCGCAGGAATTGATCCGGTAGGAAAGAGTTGTCAGACTATCGCCGAGATGTACGTTTTCTACAGCTATATCCTCGTCGATCACACGCAGATCATAATGTGTAAAATTCCAGAAAGCCTTTATTCCGCATTTGATAAGACTTTCCACTGCTTTTTCCGAATCGCTCATCGGAATACACAATATAGCGGCAACAGGATTTTTTTCAGCACAGAATTCTTCAATTGAAGCTGCGTCCTGTACTATGATCCCACCGATTTCCTGACCAAATTTGCTTTCATCGGTGTCAAAAGCACCGATCAGTTCAAAGCCTTTGTTTTTGAAATCTATATGTGCCGCAATAGCCCTGCCTAAATTGCCGGCTCCGAGAAGAATCATCGGAGTAAGCTTATCAAGACCAAGAATTTTTCCGATCTCCATACGCAGTGCGCTGACGTTATAGCCATACCCCTGCTGTCCGAATCCTCCGAAACAGTTGAAGTCCTGCCTGATCTGAGAAGCAGTCAGTCCCATTTTTTCCGACAGTTCCCGTGAGGATATACGAATATAGCCGCTGTTTTCCAACTCGCCTAAGAATCTGTAATACCTCGGAAGTCTTCTGATAACCGAATTTGATATTGAGCTTTTTGACATTAATATGTTCCCCTTCTTTTGATAATGCATAGGGATTAATGAAATCAAATACGGCAGGTCATCTTGCCGTCCCATACTGATACGTTATGCGTTTATCATTCCGTCCAGTCTTACTCTGATTTCGTCCAGGAAGGTCTTGGAATCTACCTTTTTCTTGCTTTCCAGTGTAGAAATAAGGTAGAGATCTCCCGTCATTACACCGTCCTCAATAGTTTGAACAGTAGCCTTTTCAAGCTTGTCTGCAAAATCGCAGAGTTCCGGTGTTCCGTCCAGTTCTCCTCTCTTTCTCAAAGCACCGCTCCATGCAAAGATCGTTGCAACGGAATTTGTGGACGTCTCTTCACCCTTGAGATATTTATAATAATGGCGCTGAACCGTACCATGTGCAGCCTCATACTCGTAGATGCCATCCGGAGATACCAGAACAGAAGTCATCATTGCCAGCGAGCCGTATGCCGTAGAAACCATATCAGACATAACATCGCCGTCATAATTCTTGCACGCCCAGATATATCCGCCGTTTGAACGGATGACACGTGCAACAGCATCGTCGATAAGCGTGTAGAAATACTCGATTCCCGCTGCCTCATACTTTTCTTTATATTCGTTCTCGTAGATCTCGGCAAAAATGTCTTTGAAGCGATGATCATATTTCTTGGAAATAGTATCCTTTGAAGCAAACCACACGTCCTGTTTAAGATCAAGACCATAATTGAGACAGGCTCTTGCGAAACCTGCAATAGAATTGTCAAGATTATGCAATCCCTGGATAATACCGTCAGATTTTGCAAAGTCATG
This sequence comes from Oscillospiraceae bacterium, assembly GCA_021769725.1. GTDB lineage: Bacteria > Bacillota > Clostridia > Oscillospirales > Ruminococcaceae > Ruminococcus. Next base: position 113,473 of record JAETSI010000003.1, read on the forward strand.
AATCAGTTCACGTGTTTCACAGCCATTTTCATCCGTAACGACGAGCTCTGCCTTAGAACCTTTTTTAACCTGCATTTCTGTATTTTTATACACGTCTCCGTAAGCGTGACGAGCAATAGTAATAGGTTTTGTCCATGTAGGAATATACGGTTCAATACCTTTTACAATAATGGGAGTACGAAAAACCGTTCCGTCCAGCGCAGCTCTGATAGTACCGTTGGGCGACTTCCACATCTGTGTAAGGTTATATTCAGGCATTCTTGCTGCATTTGGAGTAATAGTAGCACACTTTACAGCAACGCCGTACTTCTTTGTAGCCTCTGCCGAATCAAGCGTAACCTGATCCTTTGTTTCTTCCCTGTGGGCAAGTCCCAGATCGTAATATTCCGTGTTAAGCTCAACATATGGTTCAAGAAGTGTTTCTTTTATCCACTTCCAGAGAATTCTCGTCATTTCGTCTCCGTCCATCTCCACCAGGGGAGTTTTCATTGTGATTTTAGACATTGCAAAACCTCCATTTTTTTCAAAAACCGGATATATGCAGCAATACTGCCAATCCGTGCTGCTAATAATTAAAGTTGATATATCCCAAGAATAATAAATGCGCCGGGTAAAATATGTAAAATACCCATTTTGTGTACTTTCCGCCGCCCTTTTCTCCATTATATAAAGCAATGAGCGGTATGGAAAGAAATATGCCAAGCTGATAGACAAGTTCCCTGCAAAGAGGATTTCCGGATAAAGTCAGACGTACCAAAGGCATAATGTACAGAACCGCTGTAGCGGCATAAGCAATGAGTTGATTTTTCCGACTTCCTCTGGAAAGCTCAAAGGCAACTGTAAAAATAACAGCATAAAAGCCCCAGTCACAATATTCAGAAAAATATGCTATGAATAGTATAACCGGAAATTTCAGCGAATTACTAATCTTTGAACTGTTTAAAACATGAACAGCCATAAGACAAAGAGTAAGCGTAGTAATCATGCTCTCATTGCCGGATTGAAAAAATCCGCCGTTAAAGCAATAGGCATAGGCAAAATGCGATATCACCGCAAACACGCACATTCTTCCAAAATACCGTTTTAAATTATGTGTGTGATGATATCCTTCGGAGATAAAGAAACACATTACCGGTGCGGTTATCCTGCCTGCAAAGTGCATTGTCTGCCCCGGAAATCCGCTGTCTGGAATAAATAACCATGCTACATGATCTATAAGCATTGCCAGTATGGCAATATATTTCAGATCCGATGCAGTTATGCCTTTATTTTTTATTTTCATCCGCCACGATTTACTTCATTGACTCTCTTGTATAGTCAAGCAAACCGCCTGCAAGCATGATATCCTTTGCACGACCGGAAAGGTCGCAGTTTACCTTTATTTCCTTACCGTTTGTCTTGTCAAGAACAGTAAATTCAGTCGCCCCTGCCTCGACAAGTTTCCTTACATCAGGAATAACGATTTCGTCGTCCTGATTGATCTGATCGTAATCTGCTTCATTTACAAATGTAAGCGGCAGGATTCCGGCATTTATAAGATTAGCTTTGTGAATTCTTGCAAACGACTTTACAAGAACAGCCTTGACTCCGAGATAAAGAGGTGCAAGAGCAGCATGCTCTCTTGAAGATCCCTGACCGTAGTTCGATCCGCCGACGATAATGCTCTTTCCGAGACGCTCTGCTCTCTTGGGGAAACTCTCGTCACACACAGCAAAGCAGTACTGTGAGATTTTCGGAACATTGGAACGGAGAGGGAGTATCTTTGCTCCGGCAGGCATGATGTGGTCTGTCGTGATATTGTCGCCAACCTTCAGCGAAACAGGAGCAGCGATCGTATCCATAAGAGGAGCAGTAGCCGGATAGGGCTTGATATTGGGACCTCTGAGGATTTCAACACTGTCCATATCGGCTTCGTCCACAGGAGGAACTACCATATTATCGTTGATCGTAAAGATCTCCGGAAGCTTGAATTCAGGCATATCTCCCAGTTCTCTTGGATCTGTCAGATATCCTGTAAGAGCGGAAGCGGCAGCCATTTCCGGTGAAACCAGATAGATCTGACCGTCTTTTGTTCCAGAACGTCCCTCAAAGTTTCTGTTGAAAGTACGCAGGGAAATTCCCTTTGAATTAGGCGATTGTCCCATTCCGATACACGGACCGCAGGCGCTTTCCAGAATTCTTGCGCCGGCTTCGATAAGATCGGACAGAGCACCGTTCTGTGCAAGCATATTAAGCACCTGCTTTGAACCGGGGGCAATAGCCAGTGAAACACTGGGGTCAACAGTCTTGCCTTTGAGGATATAAGCAACTTTGAGCATATCAAGAAGCGATGAGTTTGTGCATGAACCGATGCAGACCTGATCTACCTTAAGCTTTCCGATCTCCTCAACACTCTTTACATTGTCGGGAGAATGAGGACAGGCAGCCAGAGGAACAAGTTCGCTTAGATTTATAGTAAGCTCTTCATCGTAAACGGCATCTTCGTCAGCAGCAAGAGGAGTCCATACATCTTCACGGCACTGAGCTTTAAGGAACTGCTTTGTGATCTCATCAGACGGGAAAATTGAAGTAGTTGCTCCAAGCTCTGCGCCCATATTCGTAATAGTAGCACGCTCTGGAACTGAAAGCGTTTTTACGCCTTCACCAACATACTCGATAACTTTTCCAACGCCGCCTTTAACTGACATTCTTCTGAGCACCTCAAGGATAACATCCTTTGCAGCGACCCAGGGACGGAGCTTTCCTGTAAGTTCAACTTTAACTACCTTCGGGCAGGTGATGTAGTAAGCGCCGCCGCCCATAGCCACGGCAACATCAAGTCCGCCTGCACCGATTGCGATCATGCCGATTCCACCGCCGGTTGGAGTATGGCTGTCTGAGCCGATAAGAGTCTTTCCGGGGATTCCGAAACGTTCAAGATGAACTTGATGACAGATACCGTTGCCGGGACGTGAAAAATAAATTCCATGCTTCTTGGCAACACTGCCGATAAAGCGGTGATCGTCTGCGTTCTCAAAACCATTTTGAAGCGTATTGTGATCTATGTATGCAACTGAGCGCTCTGTCTTTACACGAGGAACGCCGATCGCTTCAAATTCCAGGTACGCCATTGTGCCGGTAGCATCCTGTGTAAGGGTCTGATCAATTCGTATGCCGATCTCCTGACCCTTTACATACTCACCGTCAACGAGATGTGCCCTGAGAATTTTTTCTGTTAAAGTTAAACCCATTGAAATCATTCCTTTCAAGTATAAGAATACATTTATATTTTACTACATTTCACGAACTTTGTCAATAAATAAACAATCTAAAAAACTAATTGAAAATAAATATTTGTTAGCACACAAAAACAGCCCCGGTTTCCCGGGATTTGTTTTATTATATATCATTGCGCACAATATCCTCAAAGCTCTCCCTTTTTACAACGATCCTCGACTCACCGTTTTTTACAAAAACAACGGCGGGTCTGGGAATACGGTTATAGTTTGACGCCATAGAATAGTTGTAGGCTCCGGTTGCAAGAACAGCGATGATATCGCCTGATTCTGCGTGCTGAAGCGGCATATTTTCACCGATTAGATCGCCGCTCTCGCAGCATTTTCCGGCAATGGTGACTCTTTCATCACGTTCCTGTCCTGCCTTGTTTGCCACAACTGCTTCGTATTCACTCTGGTAGAGGATATATCTCGGATTATCACACATTCCCCCGTCGATTGACACATATGTCCTTATGCCTGGAATTTCCTTTCTTGCACCAACGGTATACAGCGTGATTCCCGCCGGAGAAGCAATAGAACGTCCCGGTTCAATAAGGATTGACGGCATTTTTATGCCAAGTTCACCGCATCTGGATTTAACAACTTTAGATACACGCTCCATGTACGTCTCATAAGGTGCGGGATCATGTTCGTTCAGATATTTTATGCCGAAGCCTCCGCCAAGATTAAGCTCACGGACTTCATGATTCAACTCGTTTTTGATCTTTGCAATGAAATCCAGCATTACGCGGGCAGCCTCTTCAAAAGGCTCGATGTCGAAGATCTGGGAACCAATATGGCAATGAACGCCCATAAAATCAAGGTTTTTGCACTGTACCGCTTCTTTTACGGCTTCAAACGCCTCCCCTGTTTCAAGAGCAAAGCCAAACTTGCTGTCGATCTGTCCGGTCTTTACGAAACTGTGCGTATGAGCGTCAATTCCCGGCTTGATACGGAACATGATATGCGGCTTTTTGCCCAGTTCTCCGGCTATTCTTTCCAGGTGTTCCAATTCGCTGAAATTATCCACAATGATATGTCCCACATCGGAAGATACAGCGTATCTCAGTTCCTCATCAGTCTTGTTATTGCCATGATAGCCGATCTTTGACACGTCAAACCCTGCTTTTATCGCAGTGTAAAGCTCTCCCCCAGATACAACATCCAGACCAAGTCCCTCATCGTTGACGATCCTGCACATTTCCATGCACGAAAAAGCCTTGCTTGCGTAGCAGACCATACCCTTTCCGCCGTAGAACATGTCAATACTGTCCTTGAAGCGGCGGCAGCTCTCTCTGATCTTTTCTTCGTCAAACACATAGAGAGGCGTACCGTACTGAGCGGCAAGAACCGTCGTGTCAACGCCGCCAATAGTAAGGTTTCCGTTTTCGTTTACATTCAGATTATCCGATACAAACATTTTTTCACAACCTTTATTCAAATTTTTCACCACATTATATACAAATAGTATTATTTATTCTGTTTCCTCGCCGTCAGAAACAACTTCTTCGACGATTTCTCTTAATTCCTCAACGCCCTCTAAAGTCATGGACGAAAACGGGACAACGTGCATATCCTCAAAGCATGGGATTTCGTCCCTGAATGCTTCCATACGCCTTTCACGTTCAGTCTTTTTCAGCTTGTCAGCTTTTGTAAGTATAAGTACAAAGGGCATTTCCGTGTCTATCAGATAATTTATCATCTGAACATCGTCTTTTGTGGGCGCATGACGCATATCCACCAGCATAAACACAAGACGTATGTCCCGGTCGCTGTCAAGATATCCTCCGATAAGTCCCGACCAGCGTTCTTTCTCAGATTTAGACACCTTTGCGTATCCGTAACCCGGCAAATCTACGAAAAAAATATTATCCAATCCGTAGAAATTTATAGTTGCCGTCTTTCCCGGAACGGAACTGACCCTTGCCAAGTTACGCCGATTGAACAGCTTATTGATAAGTGTGGATTTTCCCACATTTGAATGACCAGCAAAAGCTATCTCTATCCGTTCCGGCGGCGGAATCTGGGAAAATTTTCCGTAAGAGGCGGTAAATTCTGCATTATTATAATTAAGCTTCACTTCTGCCTCCTTGCTGACGTATCAGTGCTGTTCCAAGTACATCTTCCAGATTATCGGCAAAAACAAAGTTAAGATGTTCTTTTACTGCGTCGTCCACTTCGTCCAGATCAGCTCTGTTCGCCTCCGGAACGATCACCGTGCCGATTCCTGCCTTGTATGCTGCCATAGTCTTTTCACGCAGACCTCCGATCGGAAGCACCCTGCCATGAAGAGTTATCTCTCCTGTCATGGCAATGTCAGCACGTACCTTCATTCCTGACAGAGCTGAAACAAGAGCCGTTGTCATAGTCACGCCTGCAGAAGGGCCGTCTTTCGGGACAGCCCCCTCGGGAGCATGGATGTGTATATCATTTTCTTTATAGAAATCGGGATTTATACCGTATTTCTCAGCTATACTGCGCACATAGCTTACGGCAATGCGTGCGCTTTCTTTCATTACATCGCCCAGTGAACCTGTTATCTCAACCTTTCCGGTTCCCTTTAATATAAGAACCTCAAGGGGCATTATAACTCCCCCCACTGATGTCCATGCCAGACCGTTGACAATACCGGTCTTGTCCTCTTTGAGATGAAGATCAGCTGTGTACTTCCGGATGCCCAGCATATCTCTGAGATCCTTTGGTTTTACCGATATCCTTTTAACTTCTCCGGAAGCTATCTTTTTGGCGGATTTTCTGCATATCGAAGCAATTTTTCGTTCAAGATTACGTACGCCTGCTTCCTTGGTATAGTACTGTATAATATCGTTTATCGCATCATCGGTTATCTTCATTTGTGATGCTTTCAATCCGTGCTCCTTAAGCTGCTTGGGGATAAGGTGATCCTTGGTGATATGGAACTTTTCCTCCGCCGTATAACTCGGCAGCTCGATTATCTCCATTCGGTCAAGCAGCGGCGCAGGAATATTTGAAACATCGTTTGCAGTTGTCAGAAATACCGCCTTGCTCAGATCAAAGGGCACTTCAATGAAGTGATCCCGAAAAGAGCTGTTCTGTTCTCTGTCGAGAACCTCCAGCATTGCCGATGAGGGATCTCCCTTTATATCGCTGCAAAGTTTGTCGATCTCGTCAAAAAGTATCAGCGGATCAGCCGTTCCTGCCTGAGATATTGCTGTAATAATGCGTCCCGGCATAGCTCCCACATAAGTTTTTCGATGACCTCTGATATCGGCTTCATCACGTACTCCGCCAAGAGATACACGTGCATATTTGCGTCCCATAGCCTTTGCAACTGACTGTGCTATCGATGTCTTTCCGATTCCTGGAGGACCGGACAGGCAGATTATCTGACCCTTTATACCAGGATTGAGCATATAAACAGCCAAAAATTCAAGAATTCGTTCCTTAACTTTTTTCAGACCGTAATGTTCTTTTTCCAGAACAGCCTCTGCTTTTTCCAGAGAAAGTTTTGATTTGGAATAAACTCCCCACGGCAAATCAAGAATGGTATCCAAATAGTTCTTGATAACAAAAGCCTCCTGAGACGCCGGCGGAAGCTTTGTGAGCTTGTCTGCCTCTTTAAGAAGTTTTTCCCGGCTTTTGTCATCGATTTTCAGTTCCATAATATCGTTTATGTAATCGAAAGCATCATCGCCGCCATCCTCTCCGAGCTGTTCCTGGATAACCCTCATCTGTTCACGGAGATAGAACTCACGCTGTCCTTTGTCAATGCTGTTTTTTGTCTGTTCATTAATCAGATTCTCCAGTTCCAGAATCTCGGTTTCTGATGTTAAGCAGGCAAAAAGCACAGACAGCTTATTCATTATGTTGGATTCTTCCAGCAAGGTCTGCTTATCCCTGTAATTGAGAGCACAGTTAAACGTTATTGCCTCAAAGAGCTTTATCGGATTATCCTGCGTCATAACTGCGCTGAAAAGCTCGCTCGGCATTTTTGGGAAATATGAAGAATATTTTTCAAAGATATCCCTGATAGAACGAACAAGAGCTTGTGCCTCTACTTCGTCATATTTAGCTCTGGAATATGTCGGCGTGCGTCTTACCTCTGCTCTCAGCGTTTTACCGTCATCAATAAGCCGTACGAGATTTGCCTTATACACTCCTTCTACAAGAACTTTCATTACATGATCCGGAAGTTTGAGAACCTGCCTGATTTCAGCAACCACTCCGACTTTATAAAGATCGGAAGACTTCGGATTATCCACGTACGCCTCGTGCTGGGTTATGAGAAATATCTTTTTTCCTTCCTTTACAGCATGTTCTACAGCACTGTAAGATTTTTCCCGTGAGACGTCAAAATGGAGCACCATTTTCGGAAATGCCACCATTCCTCTCATAGCGACTGTATAAAATATATTATCATTCTCAGTATTTTTACTGCTTTTAACGATCTGTTCCAAATAAATCACCACATTCCTATATATTTGCATATCCTTGCGAAGCGATGGAGTTATTTTTTAATTATACCACATACCTCAAAAAAAAGCAAGAGGGAAATTTCAGAATCTGTCTTCAGTAGGATATGTGTACATTATCTTGTGAAGACAGGTTCTTAATTGCAACTAATAAAAAACGGCACTGCAAATTCTTTATGCCGTGCCGTTTGAAGTATCAGATTATGTATAGACAGGTTCTTAATTTTTATCTGCCGGACAGAACTTCGCCAGAACTTCATTGAGCATTTCCGGAATAAACTCGTAGTGTCCGGAACCGGGATATAATTTGCATTCAAAATTCGTAAAACCATAAGATTCAAGACGCTTTGTCAGATTTTCAACTCCCTCTAAGGTAGAATCGTTATCGCCGTAATATTCTTCATAAACGGGATCTTCGTCAGCTCCGGCGCAGATAAATATGCGCTTGTCAAGAGTATCGTTTCTGTCAAAATAACCATATTCGGACTTGACTTCCGACAGGTCTGCGTAAGGCAGGAATCCCGGCGACCAGAATGCCGGACTTCCGATAATATAATTGCCGAAGGGCTGATTTTCGTATTTATCGGAATTAAAAACGGCATAGTGAGCAAAAGTTCCGCCCAGCGAATGCCCGTACAGCGTAGAATTGCCAAAATCTACATTGTACTGCTCACCGAGATAAGGCATAAGATTATCTGTTATGAAATCAAGAAATTCCTTGTCTTTTTCGCAAAAATATTTCTTTCTGTTTGTATCGTCCATGCCGTTCATTGAATAATCATAGCCGATGCTTACAAGCAATGCGCTGCCTGCGTTTCCGTTTTCCATTTCCTTTCTGAGCGCCGGATGATTTCCGAAACGCCACACTCCGTCTGTCAGCACAAAAGCCGGATATGTTTTTTCAGGATCAAAACCGGACGGCAAAGTAACGTGTACTATGAAGTTTGTGTCAAGTTCCTCGTCGTAAATGGATATCTCACTTACAAACTCCGCTATTTCCGAAGTTGCATCATGATCTATTTCCCATACGGGGGCATTACCCAACCGGCTTTCTGTCGTACCGAATGCAAGCTTGCCGTAACTTTTGTCTATAATCGCTTCCCAGACACGGATAGTCCGCTGATATTCCGGCTCAATTTCGCTTTCATCTATTCCTCCTGCTAATGCTAAACATTCTATATCCTTATGGATATATTCCTTTAGTTCGTCAAAATTAGCAACTTTAAATATGTCGGTTGCTTGGAGAGCTTCCTCTTCTGTAATTTTGTTGCCGTTTTCATCTAAATAATAAGTTCCGCTTTCATCAGTTATGGAAACAAGAGATGGACTATATGTCGTTTCTCCGCCGTCATAATCGAGAGTCGGCAAACCTGAAAGTATCCTTTGTCCGTCAACGAAAGCGGAATGTGTGAAATCACTTTCACCTATTGAGTTCAAAATTCCCTGTATTTCTTCTTCAGTAATATAAGTATTATAGGGGTGATTTTCAATATAGTTCGACCAGTAGTCTTTCTGTTGTTCCGGAGTCCATATCTCAAGCCAGACGCCCTCCTCCGGGATCTTTTTCTGCTCATGGTCAAATACCGTAAGCTCTCCGGCTCTAGTATTCTGTTTTTCCTTATCCGTCATGTGGTTTGTAAGTTTTATCGCTGTTTTTTCTTCGCTGCTGACGGATTCAGACGAGTTGTCCCGTGTGCTGTTTTGATTTTTCGATTCGCAGGAGACTGCGGACAGCAGAAAGATAAGCGACATACATAATGCGGTTAGTTTTTTCATTTTTATCATCCTTTTCATAATTACTAAACACATAGAAATGTGTTTTCGTATATAAGTGATTCTAAAGCGCTAAAAAGACGATACAAAAAAATAATTTGTTATTTTATACAATTATATTTTGTGAAAATTGTCTATAATTAACAAGAGCGTTTATTACACCAGTCATATAATTGCCTTGATTTTCATATAGCTGTACAACTTTCTTCAAAAATAATTGTTCTGCCGCCTTGACAAAAAACGAAAAATATATTATAATTAGAGTTATTGTAAATTATGTAAGGAGTGCATTAAAATGGCTTTGAAAAAAATGTCCAGAGACAGCTACGAAAAGCTTATAGCTGAACTTGATGATCTTAAGATCAATAAACGTAAGGAAGTTGCCGAAAGACTGAAAGTTGCCCGTTCATACGGAGACCTTTCCGAAAACGCTGAGTATGATGAAGCAAAAAATGAACAGGCCATACTTGAAGCCCATATCTCAGAACTTCAGTATACTATTGATAATGCTGAAATCGTAGAAGATTCCAATATTTCAGTTGACGAGGTAGGCATGAGCTCAAAAATCACAATCAAACGCCTTGACAACGGAAAAGTTGAAACATTTACTATCGTCGGAACAAACCACGCAAATGTAAGAGATGGAAAAATTTCTGACGAATCACCTATCGGTAAAGCCGCAATGAAGAAAAAAGTCGGGGATATTTTTATAGTTGAAGCTCCGGCAGGCGAACTGAGATTCGAGGTTATGGAAATTTCCAAGTAAGTTTTGCGCAGCAGTATACAGGAAGGAATTGAAAAAGCTATGAGTGAAAACATAGAAAATCAGGTTCAGGAAGAACCTGCCGTTGATATAAATATTCTGAAAAAAGATCGTCTTGATAAGCTCGCCGCTCTCAGAGAAGCAGGCAGAGATCCCTACCAGATCACAAAATTCGATGTGACCGGTCATGCGGCAGATTACAAGGCACAGTATGAAGCAGATGAAGCTGCTGCTCTTGCCGAAGCCGGCGGTGATGAAGAAAAAGAAAAGGCTTCTATCGCTGCTCTCAGCGAAAAAATCGTCCGCTTAGCCGGACGTATCATGAGCTGGCGTGATATGGGTAAGGCAAACTTTATTGATATCCGTGACGGTTCGGACAGAATTCAGGTCTATATACGCTCCAACGAAGTCGGGGCAGATCTGTTCAAGGAATTTAAGAAAAAATGGGATATCGGCGATATCATCGGTGTTGAAGGATTTATTTTCAGAACGAAAAAGGGAGAAATTTCCGTTCATGCAAAAAGTATCGTTCTTCTGTCGAAATCTCTGCTGCCTCTTCCTGAAAAGTGGCATGGACTTAAAGATCAGGACATGAGATACCGTCAGCGCTATGTTGATCTTATCGTAAATCCCGATGTAAAGGACACATTTGTCAAGAGAAGCCGCATCATTTCGGAAGTAAGAAATTATCTGGACAATCTTGGCTATATTGAGGTTGATACTCCGGTTCTTCATACTCTGGAGATCGGCGCCGCTGCACGTCCTTTCGTAACGCATCACAACACCCTTGACATGGATATGTATCTCCGTATTGAGACTGAGCTTTATCTCAAGCGTCTTATCGTAGGCGGCTTTGAAAAAGTCTACGAAGTCGGACGTATTTTCAGGAACGAGGGTATGGATACCTCTCATAACCCTGAATTTACATCCGTAGAAATGTATCAGGCTTATACTGACTATATCGGCATGATGGATCTTATTGAAAATATGTACAGAACTATCGCAAGAAAAGTCTGCGGAACTGCAAAAATCACCTATCAAGGTGTAGAGATCGACATGGAAAGTACATGGGAACGTCTTACTATGGTTGAAGCTGTCAAGAAATATGCCGGTGTTGATTACAACAGCTGGACAGACGACGCAGCTGCAAGAGCCTGTGCCAAGGAGAAAGGCGTTGAAGTTGACGAGGGCGAAAATGCAACAAAAGGTCATGTACTTATCGCATTCTTTGAGGCTTTTGTAGAGGATAAGCTCATACAGCCTACTATTATATACGACTACCCTGTTGAAAATTCTCCCCTTGCAAAGAGAAAGCCATCTGATCCGGCATTTACGGAGCGTTTTGAATATTTTATGTACTGCCGTGAAATGGGCAATGCTTTCTCGGAACTTAACGATCCTATTGACCAGAAAGAACGTTTTGTAAAGCAGGTTGAAGCTAAACGTGCTCAAGGAGCAAATGCAGAGGTCGATGAAGATTTCGTTACTGCTCTCGAATACGGACTCCCTCCTACAGGCGGTCTTGGATTTGGTCTTGACAGACTTGTAATGCTTCTTACAGATAGTCCGTCTATCAGGGACGTTCTGCTGTTCCCGACAATGCGTCCGTTGGGCTGATCGAGTACGATGAAAGACAAGGATAAGGAAACAAAAGTAAAGCCTTCTGCAGATAATGACGATGACAGGCTTGATATAAAAAAAAGCATATTTGAGGTCAATAAAGAACTTCGTGAGCAGAAACAGAAAGAAGAAGAAGCACAGCAGGAAGAACTGAAACGTCGTTTGGAAGAACGTGAAAGAAAGCGTCAGGAAGAATATGACAAACGTATTCTGGAGGAAAAAAAGGAACTTATCCGGCTTAAGCAGGGGCTTATAGAAGAAAGCGAAGAAATCCACGAGGAAATTGAAGATCCAGTAAAAATGTCTTTCTGGAAAAAAATAGGTAATTTCTTTTACCATAATAAGTGGTGGCTTGGAATTGCATCTGTTTTCGTGATAATCACAGTGGTGCTGATTAAAAATTATCTGTCAAAACCTCGTCCGGACATGGTAGTGCTTGTAATTTGTGAAAGTGATATCATCGGAGACGCTCCCGAACTGGAAAAATATCTGAGCAGTATGTCGTCAGATTTTAATGACAACGGCAAGACTGAGGTATCGGTTTATTTTATACAAATGCGTGGCGACGGCTATGCAACCGGTTCTGATACAAAGCTGACAACGGAACTGAACAGCGCTGAAAGCGTTATAGTTATCGGCGATGAAAAATTTTTGGAACTTGTTAATCCAGAAACTGAACTTCTGGATCTTGATGAAATGTTCCCGGAAAATCGCAATATAAGAAGCGGCAGATTTTACCTTAAACACACAAAATTTGCAGAACGTGTAGGAATATCAGATGATGATGTTCCCTACGATCTATTTATCACCGTCAGAAAACCTCGTAATTATCTTTATGCCAAAGAAGAAGAAATGGAAGAAACACTTGAAAAGGATCTTCCGGTTCTGGAAAAAATTATCAGCGATTTGTCCGAATAATGTTTATATTAAAATAGGAGATGTGGTCAGACACATCTCCTTTTTGTTTTAATTTACAAAAAAAATTCCATTTATTGTGCAAAACATAGAAAAATTAATAAATGGTTGACTTTTTTAGTTATTCATATATAATTAAAATTATAGTGCTGTATGCCTTAGGCAGCATATAGTACCAATTTTTTGAACTTGTAGAGAAATAAATAATTCTACGATTACAGGTTCAGATTGAAAGGAATGTTTTTATGCCAAAAATCAAAAAAAGAATGGCAGCTATCCTCTGTGCTGCCGCAATGACGACTCAGATTGCCGTAAAAAAGCTTGATCTGACGACGAAAACATCATCGGATATCTCTGTATCCGCATATGCCGCTGATACTGTCACTATCAGCGATATGCCTTCAGACTTTGTATCTGCTGCCGACTGGATATGGACGAATCGTATTGAACGAGAGGGGTCTACAACTCGCCGCAACACAATATTTGATATGATAGTCGCCGGAAAAGGAACTATCAACTATGTGGTCAAATGGCAGTCATACAGAACCGTCACTTATGAACAGCGTCAGAAGTTTGAAACGATGCTGTCTGAATGCATAAACGGCTGGAACGACTGGCTTGCCGGATATGAAAACTGGCCTTATGACTATATTGATGTCAATATAGTGGGGTGGGCAGTAATTGATAAAAGTTCTCTGCTCGACCTCCATGATGATGAGGTAGTGTACACAGATACAAAATATTATGACTCACAGTATGATACTTCCAACGGACGTGATACTATCCCCGATCAAGAGCCTTATGCTCCGTCGGAAATATCAAGATTCGATCATTTTACAGAAAAAAATTATCAGTATCCCGGTGGACTTGATAAGCGCTTTGATATGTATATGTGGGCAACACAGGGATTCCCGGATATCGGCGGCTGCGGAGGAGACTGGGGACAGCGTCTTTCCGATACGGCATATCTCAACATGATAGACGGAAGCGGCATTCATGTTCTTGAACATGAAATAGGACACGGCTTCGGAATGACCGATTTCTACGGCGGCGAAGGTGAAATAGACGGATTCCCGCCCGGCGGCTTCCCCGGAGGCGAAAATTCCCTTATGATGGCTGGCTCAGCTGCAAAGATCACCAACTTTGACGGCTGGATGCTCCGCTATATGTGGACGAAGATCAAGAACGAGGATGGACGTTTTGATCTGGCAAATGCACAGCCTCCTGTTACAACAACTACGACAACTACAACTACTACAACGACAACAACTACTACAACAGTAACAACCACTCCGGCAATCGAACCGGAAAGGATTGAGTTTACAGATACCATTGTCAATGTTGATGAATATTCAATAACTTTCAAGGAGAATGGCACGTTTTCTCTTCGCAGCGGATATTCTGATAAGGATGAAACCAATCTTGCATTTTATGAAGCAGGAGACGTTGTAAAAATTAACTTCTGGTATGAAGCGGCGGATACTCCAGTCATCACAAAGGTTGATAATATCGGTATTATAAGTAATATCCGTGATGAGGATATTAAATATGGAGATGCCGACTGTGACGGCAAAATTTTCCTTAACGACGCTGTACTTATTATGCAGGCAATTGGAAATCCGGACGAATACGGCGTAGGCGGTACAAGCAAAAATGCTATTACAGAACAGGGCAGAAAAAATGCAGATGTTGCAGGAAACGGCGACGGTCTCACCAATATGGATGCTCTGACGATTCAAAAATATCTGCTTAATCTCTATAATGAACTGCCTGTAACAGAATGATTAACCTGCTGACGCACTGAAGTGCGTCAGTTTTTCTATGTGAGACTGTGTTCATAGAATAAGCGGCGTTTTCCATCTGAACACATGAACTGACAGAATTATGCTAATTGTATCTTGACAAAATGAAAAATATATGGCATAATTAACTATAACAACTATTATAGGGAGGAATATTATGTTCTTAAAATTAATAAGCACTGCAATATCGGCTGCAATGCTCATTTCTATTATTGGCACGACTGACATTGCATCTCCGGCGGTATGTGCATCTCCGACTGCTGCTTCATTATCTTCCGGCACTCCCGATTATGCCGAAGCGTTACAGAAGTCTCTGTATTTCTATGAATGCCAGCAAGCAGGTCCTTTACCGGAGTGGAATCGTGTTGAATGGCGTGACGACTCTACAATGACAGACGAAATAAAAGGCGGCTGGTACGATGCAGGAGATCATGTAAAATTCAATCTGCCTATGGCATACTCCGCTTCAATGCTTGCCTGGGGAATTTATCAATATCCCGATGGCGTAGAAAAATCCGGAGAAATGACCAATTATGTCAATAACCTGGAATTTGTTCTTGATTATCTTGCTGACTGTGACCTTGGCAGCGAAATCGTCTACCAGGTAGGAAACGGCACTATCGATCACACATGGTGGGGACCTGTTGAGCTTATCCGTTACGGCATGGAGGACAGCGGCACATCATATGAGGATGCACGTGCTGTTCTGAAATCATCCGAAGGCTGCGCCGCCGTTTTCGGAGAAATGTCCGCTGCCCTTGCATCGGGATACTGCGCTCTTGACGGAAGGATCGACGAGAAAAAGCGTCAGGAGTATCTCGAACACGCTGAAAATATTTTTAAACTTGCTGATGCATCTCCAAATAACGACGTATACAATGACAGCAACGCATCTAATTTTTATCGGTCACGCCATTTTTACGACGAGCTTTTCTACGCAGCAAACTGGCTTTATATCGCTACAGGAAATAACGACTATCTTAAAAAAGCTGAAAGCTACATTCCAAATCTTGATAAGGAACTTGGTGATTCCACTCAGCTGAAATATACATGGTCTCACTGCTGGGACGACGTTATGCAGGGGGCAATGCTTCTTTACGCTATGAATACCAACGACAGCAAGTATATCGCACACGTTGAAAAGCACCTGAAATATCTGGCAAATGACACTAAGAAGATCGAAGGCAAGCTTGCATATATGGACAACTGGGGATGTCTCCGCTATGCCGTATCCGCTGCTTTTATCTCCGCCGTTGCCTGCGATACCGTTCTCAAGGATAAGGACACATCGGCTTACGAGAAATTTTACGAGGATCAGATAAATTTTGTTCTGGGAGAAAACTCGGACAATTTCAGCTATGTAGTCGGATATGGGGAAAATTCACCGAAAAATCCGCATCACCGCACAGCTCATGCTTCATGGAAGAACGCTGAAGCCTATCCTGTAATGAGTCGTCATACTCTTTACGGAGCTCTGGTCGGAGGTCCTAATGAAGACGGATCATACGAAGACAACAGAGGAAATTATGTCAATAACGAAGTTGCTGATGACTATAATGCCGGATTTACAGCTATTCTTTGCAAAATGCTTGATAAATATGGCGGAAAGTCTGATCCGTCATTTCCGCCGAAAGAAGTTCATGACGGGCCGGAATTCTACGTTGAAACTCTCTGCAAAGGCAGTACCGGCAGCGGTATAACGCTCAGTTTTAAGGTTACCAATCATTCCGCATGGCCGGCAAGAATTCAGGATAATATCTCATTCAGGTATTATATGGATCTCAGCGAATTTGTCGATGCCGGCATTAATCCCGAGGATATCGTTATCCGCTGTGACCGTGATCAGTCTGCAATGTACTCCGACAAGGGCGTAAAGCAGGCGGAAATCTCAAAGCCGATAAAATATGACGGAAATATCTATTATATTGAAGTAAATCTTCCTGATGGACGTGCCGTTATGCCGGTTTCTGAAGGAATGCAGCAATGCGAGATCCTTATCGCTTTTGTATGTCCGAATTACGGCAGCGGCTGGGATGCTTCCAACGACTTTTCCAATAAAGATATACTGAGCAAAGAACCTGAAACAGACGAAAACGGTTCGGTTAAAGGCATTATTTCACCGTATGTTCCCGTTTATCTAAATGGCGAGCTTTATTACGGATATGAGCCTGACGGAACATATAAGGATGGTTTAGGAGATCATACAAATCCCGATCCTGTACCGGATATAAATTATGGTGATACCGACTGCGACGGCAAAATTTACCTCAACGATGCTGTGCTTATCATGCAGGCTATAGGTAATCCTGATGAATACGGCGTAGGCGGTACAAGCAAAACTGCTATTACAGAACAAGGACTCAGAAATGCCGACGTTTCAGGAAACGGTGACGGTTTGACAAATATGGATGCCCTGACGATTCAGAAGTATCTGCTTAAACTGCTGGATAAGCTGCCGGACAACAATTGACAAAAAAATTTAAAGGAGACAAAATGAAAAATAAACAACAATCTGTAAATACGGTTTCCCCCAGAATACTGAAACATAAATGGTATCTTTACATGACGGAATTTTTTTCCGGCATGTCAGTTATGGCTGTGGAACTGGGGGCAAGCCGTCTCCTTGCACCATATTTCAGTTCATCTCAGATAGTCTGGACTATTATAATAGGAACTATCATGATAGCAATGGCTCTGGGGAATATATATGGAGGAAAAAGCGCCGACAAGAATCCCAATCCGGACAAACTCTATGCACGAATCATTTTTGCAGCCCTCTGGATATCAGCTATCCCCTTTTTGGGAAAATTTGTGATACTTGGAATATCCGCTTTGCTGGTAGTAACTGTAAATACTAATTTTCTCATATGGGCAGCATTTATAACTTGTATGGTTGTCTTTGTTTTTCCGCTGTTTCTGCTTGGAACGGTAACACCTTCTCTTGTGAAATATACCGTTGACAGCCTTGATGACAGCGGAAAAACAGTAGGAACTCTTGGCGCTTTTAACACTATTGGCAGCATAATAGGTACTTTTGTTCCGACCTTTATTTCAATTCCGGCAGTAGGTACTGCTGCAACATTCCTGATATTCTCCGGAATTCTTCTTGTTCTTGGCATTGCCTATTTTATTTACGGAAACAAAGGAAAGATCAGATGCATTGTATCTGCGGCTGTATTCGGTGCATTTTCCGTTCTTTCCACAAGGCTCGGTTTCGCTTTCTGGGAACGTAACCTGATATATGAGGACGAATCCACATACAATTATCTACAAGTCAGAGAAGATGATAATAAAATTTATCTTTCCACTAATGTTCTTTTCGGGGTTCAGTCTGTTTATGTTAAGGACGGAAGTCTTACCGGAATGTATTACGATTATGCAATGGCTGCTCCTCTTATGTCCGATTCCGGAGATGAAGGAAAGGATATGCTTATCCTGGGTATGGGTACGGGCACTTATGCAAAGCAGTGCATAAATTATCTTGGGAATATCAACAGCGTTGAGGGAGTTGAAATCGATGAAAAAATTATTGATATCTCCCGGAAATATTTTGATTTGCCTGATGAAGTCAAGGTCACGGAATATGATGGACGGGCATTTCTCAGTGTCTCGGACAAAAAGTACGATGTAATTATGGTTGATGCTTATCAGGATATTACAATTCCTTTTCAGATGTCTTCGGTTGAATTTTTTACCATGGTAAAGGAACATCTCAAAGACGGAGGTGTTATGGTTGTAAATATGAATATGCGCTCAAATAGTTCCGATGGCATCAACAGCAGGCTTTCCGATACGATTTCTGCTGTTTTCGATAATGTTTATACGGTCGATGTGGAACATTCAACCAACCGTGAACTTTTTGCCTCGGATTCTCCGGAAATGCTTAATATATTCAATCAAAAAATTGAAATACTTGAAAACGACAATCTTTATTCAATGATGAGGACTGTTTCCGCAAATCTTGCAGAATACCAAAGCAATGGCAGAATTCTTACTGATGATAAAGCTCCCGTTGAACTTCTTGGCATGGATGTTATTGATGATATTATTGAAGATGAACTTGTATATTATAAGCAGAAATTCAAGGAGGACGGAATTAAAGGTCTTCTGGAATAATAAACAAAAGCGGCTCCGGATAAAGACAGACGCTCATAAAGAAACTTCGGCATAGCATTTCTATTGACAATATAACGTCTTTGATGTATAACCATTACTAAAATAATTTGGAATTTATAAAAAGGTGATACAATGATATGAAAATTTTTAAAACTTACTACTTTAATATTATTGAAAAAATGGATTTTAAGGATACAAAGCCATATTTAGATAAAATGTTTTCTGAAATCGGATTGGCTTATAAAAACATCAGCTTTTTGCTCTCAGCTATAAGTAACGATGTATGTCAAAAGGCAATTGCAAAATTCCCACAATTAGAAAAATATAGTTTTTATGATAACAGTACCGGCTTGCCGGTTTACGGACTGACAAGTTTTACCGCAAATTGGCAGAATGGTGAAATACACGCTGAAAAGGAAGATTATGATATAATCTCAACTATTTTCTCCAAAACGCCTCGTCCATATAATTTCACTTCCTGTAAGCTGATTTTAGATGGTATCAATTGGTTTAAGAACAGCGATGATTCTATATCAGTCAATCATAATTTCTGGTATAGAGGTTCTGCAAAAATTCCTTTGCAGCATGAACTGCCATACAAATCTAATCGTATTACGATGGTCAGGGAATTTGGTGACAAAAATAAACGGAATCAAATTTACATTACAATTGATTTGACATCCGAAAAAACACGCCAAAACTGTGAGGATATAATAAATAAATTGACACCATACCTTGGCGAGCCTAAAAAAATCATCTGTGATTGTATATTTTCGCAAGAAGAAACAGAAAAATTCAGAAAGCTGGAATATATTCACAGAGACAGGCTAAATGCAATTGCCAAAGATAAATTACCCGTTCCCAAACCAACATTGAAAAATGTTGATTCTCACCGCACTCGAATTCGAGAACATCTTCCTAATGCAGTCAATCAAACTGTACTTAATAAAGTATTCAATGGAACAGGATTTTCAAGACAAAAAGGTAATCCTAACTGGCTTCATATATATTATTGTAAAGATAATTATGGATTTCTCTATGAAGCCTATATTGAAAAATCTATGGCTTATGATGTTTTTAGTTTATCTATTTCTGTTTCAGGATATAATTTCAAATTTGGAGTCATATGTAATAATTATATCATTGAATCTGAGCGAGAAAATGGCTGTTTTGAAATTTTGCAAAAGTTCGCAGAATTTTGTATGATGCTAAGAGATGAATATAGTATAAATCTTGTAAAAGATTTTGGAATCACACCTGAATGGTATTACGATAAATTCTGATTTATGCGAGTAATCGAATATTTACAACAAGCCCCGAATCAATTACAAATAATTGTTTCGGGGCTTAAACTTCTTTATGAGTATCCCTCTAAATGAAGCCGCTGTAATTTTTGAAATTATCTTCTTTTTCTGCAGTTCCTATCAAATACAGGATTGCAAGCATAGAAGTTTTTAGAGTTGAGATTATCCTGCGTTATACGAAGCGCCTCGCCAAAACGCTGGTAATGAACGATCTCACGCTGTCTCAGGAATCTGATAGGATCACGGACATCCGGATCGTCTGCGAGACGAAGAATATTGTCGTAGGTTGTACGTGCTTTCTGTTCTGCTGCCATGTCTTCATGCAGATCGGTAATAATATCACCCTTACTTTGAAAATATGTTGCTGTAAATGGCGTTCCGGATGCTGCTATTGGATAGATTCCTGTAGTATGATCCACAAAATAGGTGTCAAAACCACTTGCTTTGATCTCGTCAATAGTGAGATCCTTTGTAAGCTGGTAGATAATGGCGGATATCATTTCTACGTGAGCAAGTTCATAGGGACATTAATAATATATGTAAATAATATTTATAAAAAATGGGATCATAAGAATACACCGAATCAAGAGACTTGATCGGTTTGGGTTAGAGAAACACAATTTTATAAAATCAAGTCAATCCTTTTTATCTGAATTCAATAAATTCGTCATTGACATTATAAATATAATATGATAATATTAAAATATGAGTAAAAGCGTTTTACGCTAATTGAAAGTAATAATGAATAAGGAGGAGCTTTTATGAAAAATATAAAAAAATTAATTTCCGTTTTCTGTGCTGTCGGAATAGGGATGACGCTTTCAACAACACCTGATCCTTCATTAACAGTAGCAGTAGCAGAATCAAATAAAATTATGATAAATGAAATTTGTGCTAAAAATACATCCTATGCTGCACCCGACGGAGGTTTCTATGACTGGATCGAAATTTATAATTCATCGTCAAATGCTGTGGATTTAAGCGGATACGGTCTCTCTGACAATACAGGAAAGCCTTATAAATATACTTTTCCTGATAACAGTATAATCAATGGAAAACAACGGTTAATTATTTTCTGTGATTCATTGAATCCTCAGATCGACGGGTGTTGCACTGCTGCTTTTGGTATTTCAACCAATGGCGAAACCATAACTCTTACCGATTGCAATGGAAAAACTGTTGATGCTGTAACATTCGAACAAATGCAGGAAAATATCTCTTATGGACGTATTCCTGACGGTTCGGAAAAGTTTGCTTTTATGGAAACTACTCCAAACGCCCCTAACGACGAAAAAAGCGTTATCTCTGTTGACGTACCCGAGCCTGTGCTTTCAAATGAAGGCGGATTCTATTCTGATAAATTTTCTCTGTCTGTTACTGTGCCTGAAGGTACAACGGTTTATTATACTCTTGATGGAAGTCAGCCAACAGTATTATCTGAAATATACAACTCGCCTATTGATGTAATTGATATTTCATCATCTGAAAATAAGCTCAGTGCAATAACTGATATTACAACTATGACATATTTTCCTCCTTCAAAACCAGTAGACAAAGCTTTTGTTATAAACGCTGTTGCTGTCGATGCAGAAGGTAATTATAGTGATACTGTAACAGCTTCTTATTTTATAGGATATCAGAACAGGGCATCATATTATCAAAATATGAAAGTTATTTCCATTGTCACCGACAGCGATAATCTTTTTGATGATGAAAAGGGAATTTATGTAAATGGAAGCAATAGTACAAACGGAAGCAACTGCAACTATGATCAAAGAGGAACTGAGTGGGAACGTCCCGCTTCTATACAGATTTTTGAGGGTGGTAAACTTCAGCATACACAGAATATAGGCATTAGAATTCATGGTGGAATTTCTCGTGTATATCCGCAAAAGAACTTTAATGTCTATGCCCGAAGCAAGTATGGCTCGTCCAAACTGGAATTTGATTTATATTCGGGGAATCTTATAAGCGAAGCAACAGGTAAAAAAATTAAGAAATTTGATAGTTTTATTCTTAGAGACGGCGATTTTTTTGTCGATCATTCTTATTTCCGGGATAAACTGAATCAGAATCTTGTAAAAGACAGAAATATCCTTACTCAGGGAATGGAAACCTGTGTTGTATTTATTAACGGAGAATTCTGGGGACGCTATGAAATTACTGAAAAGATAGACAATAATTTTGTGGATTCTCACTTTGACGTCGGCAAAAATAACGTATGCATTATAAAGAACGAAAAACTTGAAGACGGCAACGAGGAAACATTTAACGAGTGGTCTGAACTTTCAGAATGGATACGTTCTGCAGATCTTTCAGTTGAAGAAAATTATAGTCAGTTATGTGAAAAAATTGATATGCAGTCTTTTATTGACTATGTAAGCGCTGAAATCTATTTCAATAATGTGGACTGGGGTTATAACAATATGGCTATGTGGAAGTCTTCAGTTGTTGACTCAACAAATCCCTATGCCGACGGTAAGTGGCGTTTTATTCTTTTTGATACTGATTTTTGTAACAATTTATTAAATCAGAATAACAATCCGCCTGAGAATAAAGATTCTTTCCATGATCTGTTAAAGATTAATTATGGTTCTAATTGTTTCATTGGATGTCTGATGAACGCAGCAATTGAAAACGAAAGCTTCAGAGAGCAGTTCTGCCGTACTTTTATGGATATGGCAAATTATAATTTTGACGAAATAAGATGTTCCGAGCTTATTGAGCAGTTTTCAGAGCAATATCAGGATGTGATTATTGATACAAAAAAACGATTCCGATTCAAAGAATCTGACGACCAGAACGCTGAAAAGGATATATTAAACGCAATTAATTCTACAAAAAGTTTTTATGCCAACAGATATACACGTATTACAAGTTTACTGAAAGACTACTTTTATCTTGAAGGTTCTCTTGCAAATATAACAATTAAAAATGACGATTCAATGGGAACAGTAAAAATAAATACCATTTCTCCCGATCTTACACCAGGCTCATGGAGCGGAAATTATTATACAGATTATCCTATCTTACTCAGCGCAGAGCCTATGCCCGGCTATAAATTCTCTTATTGGGAAACATCCGACGGCAGGAAAATAAATATTAACTCTGCGGAAATTGAATTCAACGCCGATCTTACGGTTACAGCAGTCTATGAAAAAGCCGATATTATTATCGGAGATGTAAATGCAGACGGCAGCGTTAATTCTTCTGATCTCGTCATCCTGCAAAAATACTTGCTTGGAAAAATTCACCTTACCGCTGAACAAGCAACCCGTGCAGATGTCTGCGCCGATGAAGTTATTGATGTTTTCGATATGGTACTCTTAAGGAAATTATGCCTGAATCAGAAATAAGTTTTGGTTATTCTCTGATGTCCGTTGATTCAAGAGATAATGCTAACAACTTAAGCGGGGACTCTGTCCTTACACCCCTGCCAAAGAGTTATACAACCCTTTGGAAACCCAGTATTAATTATTTCAAATACCGATGATATTTGAAATAATTATGCGGACAAAAAACGGAGTTTGTATAACTCTACGGAGCGTGGATTGACATTCTTTCTGTTCAGTCGTATAATAAAATTACACTAAAGAGAAAGGAATGGTGATCGTGAAAATTACAGTATTTAACGGCAGTCCAAGCGGCAGAAACAGTGCAACCAATGTCATAGCAGATTCCTTTTTGAAAGGCGCAGAATCTGCCGGAGCCGAAACGCATAATATCTTTTTATGTGAAAAACATATAAAGCATTGCAGCGGTTGTTTTTCATGCTGGTTCAAAACGCCCGGAAAATGTGTTTATCACGACGATATGCCGGAACTTTTAAATCTATATAATTCGTCCGATATCGTCTGTTTTGCAACTCCCGTTTACACATGGAACTATACAGCGTATCTGAAAAATTTTGTTGACAGACTCGCACCGCTGAAAAGACCTCTTGTAAATGAGAATCATGGAAATTTTAATCTTGCCGATACAAAACCTCGTGAGCAAAGGTTTATGGTGATCGCAAACTGCGGTTTTCCCGGCGATAATAATTTTGAGGTTATGCATACTTCTTTTGCCTGCTGTCATCCGTTCCTGGAGATTTACCGCAATTGCGGCAAACTTCTGAAATCCACAAATGAGGATATTAAAAAGATCGTGAATGAATATCTCAAAGCGGTTCAGCAAGCCGGATTTGAAACAGTCATGGGTGATATTTCAGAAGAAACGCAGGAAAGGCTGAATATGCCGCTTATGTCTGTTGCAGACTACATAAAATATATTGGAATGGGCTGATATAATGGATCAAATCAAAACAGGAGAGCTGATACGCTCACTGCGAATGAAAAATAAACTTACACAAAAACAGCTTGCAGAACAGATCAATGTCAGCGATAAGGCTGTATCTAAATGGGAAACAGGAAAAGGCTGTCCTGATATTTCGCTTCTTACAGAGCTTGCGGAAGTATTTCAAATTGATTTGCAGACGATTTTAAACGGTGAGATAGACCAAAAAGAAAGTGAGACCGGTAATATGAAAAAACTGAAATTCTATGTTTGCCCCGATTGCGGCAATGTGATTACTTCTACATCTGAAGCCAATATATCCTGCTGCGGAAAAAAACTGTCCGCTCTTGATGCTCGAAAAGCAGAAGAAAATGAAAAACTGTCCATAGAAGATATGCATGGAGAATGGTATATTTCTTCAAAGCATTCCATGACAAAGGATCACTACATATCATTTGTTGCCTATGTCAACGACAGTACTGCAATGATTTTCAAGCAGTACCCTGAGTGGAATTTGCAGATCAGCCTGCCTTTTTACAGATCCGGACGGATTATCTGGTACTGTACCAAATGCGGATTATTGTATCAGGATATAAGACGTCCAAATGATAGGAAGGACTCTAAATGAAAATCACTAAAATTAAAAAGAACAATAAAGTTTGCGCTATAGTGAATAGTCCCGAAAAGGTCATCACTAATGTACAATCGGCGCTTGATCTGCTTATGACTGTAAATTACGAAGCAGGAACTAAAAATATCGCAATCAGCAAAGAATTAATAACAGATGACTTCTTTGTATTGAGCACTTGTCTTGCAGGTGAAATTCTTCAAAAATTCATCAATTACGGAGTGCGAATAGCAATATACGGGGATTATTCACAGTATGCAAGCAAAGCTTTGAAAGACTTTTTCTATGAAAGCAACAATGGAAAGGATGTGTTCTTTGTTTGCACAGAGGACGAAGCCGTTGAACGGCTGACAAAGTAGACATTTGTTTACGATGAAACCTATATCCTCAGTGCATTCCTCGTCTGCCGATAAATCTCCAGCCGTAACAGTGATTCAGGCGAATTATTCGTTTGATTCACTGTGCGGCTGTTGTTATATTAGTCTGCTGACTGAATTCGTTTACGAGAATGAGATAGTAGAACATCAGAAATCACTCCTTTCAGGTTTAAAAAAATAAAAACGTATTGACAAGTGTCTATGTATGTGCTATAATAAACACATAGACATATATCAATGCGAGGTGGAATATGAATACTAAGGATATAGCTGTAATATGCAAAGCATTGGGAGACAATTCTCGTTTGCGTATCATTCAAATGCTATTCGATGGAGAAAAATGTGGATGTAAACTTCTGGAGGATTTTGATATCACACAGCCAACATTATCGCATCACATGAAAATTTTATGCGAATGCGGTCTTGTGATTGACAGAAAAGAAGGGAAATGGCATCATTATTCCGTAAACGAGAATACCTGGAACGAATTTTGTTATCATGTCAGCTCATTGGGAAAGGTGGAATAGCAGTGGAAGAAATCGCAAAGAAGATTATAAGTGCTTGTTTACAGGAAACAAGCAGAAATCCTATAGAAATTTTTAATAATATTGCTCATATGGATTTTATCAGAATACACGGACCGGAACATCATGTGTTAGACGGTGCAGCGTTGTTAACAGCCTATCACAATGCAGGCGGGAAAATAGACTTACAAATAAGTTTAAATGAACTTATGAAACGAGGTCTACAGATGCCCGGAGCAACTTGTGGTATGTGGGGTATTTGTGGTGCCGTCAGTTCAATGGGTGCCGTACTGTCCATTATCGATTCTACCGGTCCCTTGAGTTCAGATTCTGCATGGGGAAAACATATGGAATTCACATCAGAGGCATTATCCTGTTTGTCAAAAGTAGGAGGTCCGAGATGCTGTAAGAGAGATGCGTATCTGAGTTTTCAGAAAGCGATTGATCATATCAATGAAAACTATGATGTAAAATTAGAAAGCACCGGAATCCAATGCAGCTTCAGTGCGAAAAATCAGCAATGCATCAAAGAAAAATGTCCATTTTATAAAAAGCAAAAGAAGGCGGTTACTTTTATTTGCGTGCATAACTCTTGCCGCAGTCAGATTGCAGAAGCTCTCGGAAAACATTTTGCAGGCGATGTTTTTGACATTTATTCCGCAGGTACAGAAACAAAACCGCAGATAAATCAAGACGCTGTAAGACTTATGAAACAACTTTACGGTATTGACATGGAGCTAACCCAATACAGCAAGATTTTCGATGAAATCCCCACTCCCGATATTGCAATTTCAATGGGATGTGATGTGAGATGTCCGTTTATAGGCAGAGCATTCGATGATGATTGGGGATTAGAAGATCCTACCGGAAAAACAGACGAAGAATTCAAAAAAATAATAAAAGAAATAGAGAATAGAATATTAAAGCTAAAATCGAATTACTGTAATTAACGCTTTCAAGAAACCGGACACATAGTCCCATTTCTCATGTCTTGAAAGCATTCCGTGTCTGCCTGTAGATCTCCAGCTGCAACAGTGATTTCGGACTATTTTTTCTGATTCACTGTAAGGTAAATCGCATGGTGCAAAACCTCATTCTGCGAATTGACTTTTTCGGGGTGGGATGATATAATAAGAGTAAGAAAAATCGGAATTTGCAAATGGAGTGAATTTGAAATGTGCATGGAATGCTATGCTGATAAAAACAGAATAACACCATTATTAAATCCAGTGAATTGTTTAGAAAATCATACACAGTATATTTGCGGAACTTGCGGGCGGTGCATTTGCATTGAACATGACCCCAAACGTGGACTGCAACGATGGAATTTTCCTTTTAAGTCGTTAGAAATTGCTAAATTGTATTTACGAACTGCAGATTATAGTATGAAAAAGCCATGTGGTATTTATGAATTAAAAAATGAAAAAGGTAGACTTTCATACAAAATTTTTGCAGGCAGCGAGGACTTGCTGTTATATCTAAAAAATAACAAAGGAAAAACTTGCAAAGACATGAAGCCTATTTTTATTATTGAAGAATACAGAGAATATGCAAATACGCAGATAAGAAAATTGACCTCTGACGAAATACAGAAATATATGTCAGAGCGATAACTTCAAGTTTGTATAACCAAAGGAGCGACCAAAAATCGCTCCTTTTTACATTTTCAACGCATTCCGTGTCTGCCTGTAGATTTCCAGCCGTGACAGTGATTTCAGACTATTGTTTGTCTGATTCACCGTCCGGCTGTTGTCGTTATTGTAGTTGTTTATGACCGTTCTGGCTTGATCTCACAGACAACATTATCAAATACTAATTTTCACAGACTCGTAGTTATTTTTTCAAAAGTAAATAAAATTTATATAATAACTTTTTGTCTGACAAAGTATATATTTTATTTTTTTAGGACATACTAATCTAAATTAAGATTTGGAGGTTTTATATGGATTTTATAAAATTAATTTTAACGTCATTATTATCCGTAATGTCATTATTTCTCATAGCAAAAGTTATGGGACATAAGCAAGTGGCACAGTTAGATTTTTTTGATTATATTAACGGTATTACAATCGGTTCAATTGCTGCTGAACTAGCTACCGATCTTGAAAAACCTTGGAAATCTTTGATTGCTATGCTTGTCTATGGCATAATTGCTGTCGGACTCAGTCTGGTTACTAATAAGTTTCCAAAAATACGAAAATATGTTAATGGTTCTCCCACCATACTTATGAATGATGGGAAGATTTACCGTAAAAACATGAAAAAAGCAAAACTGGATTTAAGTGAATTTCTGACGATGTGCCGGGAACAAGGCTATTTTGATTTGAATGATATCCAAACTGCGATTTTTGAATACAACGGGAAATTAACCATATTGCCAAACAGCGCCAACCGTCCGATTACGCCTGCCGATATAGAACTGCATCCCGAACCTGATCATATTAATACTGAACTTATCATGGACGGACGAATTATGGGCGAAAATTTAAAAAGAATGGGACTCGACTTAAAATGGCTTGAAAAGCAGATAAAGGCACAGGGATATCATGATGTAAAAGAAATATTCTTGGGATTGTGTGATAATAATAACCATCTTTCTTTGTTTGCAACTAAATGACAGATTTTCTCAGAGAATGTGTTCATAGGCGTTTATGATCTGACACGGATAACATATTTCAGTCCTTTAGCTAAAAATAGTCACAAGATCTTTTCTGATCCTGTGACTATTTTGCTTTTTCTTTGCTTAATGACATTAGCCTGTCAGGGGAACTTTCTGATTACATGAAAAGTCGGACGAAAGAATGCTGCTCTATGTTTACTATAGTTCTTGACTAATTCATGAAAATAGGTTATAATAATATTATTACAAAAACAAGGAGTGTTCTAAAATGAGTGAATGCACACATGACTGCTCAAACTGCTCAAGCAGCTGCGACAGCAGAACTGAGCCTGAGAGTTTCATTGAAAAGCCAAACCAGATGAGCAAGATCGGCAAGGTCATCGGCGTTGTCAGCGGTAAAGGAGGCGTCGGAAAAACACTGGTTTCCTCTCTTCTTGCCGTTTCCATGCAGAGAATGGGCAAAAATGTAGGTCTTATGGACGCCGATATTACAGGTCCGTCCGTCCCTAAAGCATTTGGTATCCATGAAAAGGCAGAAGGCTGCGAGTTCGGTATTCTTCCTGTTAAAAGCAAAATGGGCATAGACGTTATGTCTATCAATCTGCTTCTGGAAAATGAAAGCGACCCGGTAGTATGGAGAGGTCCTGTCATAGCCGGAGTTGTAAAACAGTTCTGGACTGATGTAATCTGGAAAGACATAGACTGTCTCGTTGTTGATATGCCCCCCGGAACAGGCGACGTCCCCCTTACCGTTTTCCAGTCTATTCCGGTTGACGGAATTGTTATTGTTACTTCGCCCCAGGAACTTGTGTCAATGATCGTGGAAAAGGCTGTTAAGATGGCAAAGCTCATGAATATACCGATTCTGGGTATCGTAGAAAATATGAGCTACTTTGAGTGTCCCGACTGCGGAAAGCGTCACAGCATCTATGGTGAAAGTCATATTACCGAGATTGCTTCACAGTACGGTATTCCCGTACTGGCACAGCTTCCTATTGATCCTGAACTTGCAAAGCATTGCGATCAGGGAACTATAGAACTTTTTGAGGGAAATTGGCTTGACGACGCCGTTGAATATATCACAAAATAAAATCTAAGAACCTGTCCACATAGAAATTATGTGCAGATTTTCGAGCGTAATTTTACCGAGGACAAGACGAAAAAGCGAAAACATACTGACGTATGGTGAGCTTTTTCAACGCAGCGATCGGCAAAATTCGCCGAAAAGACGTGCGTAACTTTCTATGTGGACAGGTTCTAATTAAAGAGACAGGCATCCATGATAATCGTGGATGCCTGTTGTTTATTATGCAGGAAGTTTATCGATAAGGTGAAGCAGATACTTCTGAATCGTCAGAGCGTCTGCATTGGTAAGATCGTCGCCAGTATTAGAAACATCGGCGTTAATCTTGCCCTGTTCAGTAATATGAGTTTTTTCCGTACCGTTTACACCGTAAGCGTCAGGATTTCCAATAGCCTGCATTACAAGAACCGCATCATTCAGGAATACCTTGCCGTCGCAATCGGCATCTCCGTACAAAATTGTGCTGTCAGCGGGTTTTGTGCCGTCAGGCTCAACGCCCCAGATGAGTTTTCCGTCAGCATAAAGGGTGATTTTGTCAGTGATAGCAGCAGCGTCGTTATCATCCTCGAAGCTTACGAGATCGTCATAGCTGTAATCATTTGTCGAATCCCATACGGTATCGTAAGTCTCCTCGTTCATCTTGTTCAACAGACCGAACTGATATACACGGCTGCCGTAGAAATCGCAGTTCTGCCACGAGATCTCAACATAGTATGTTCCGTTATCATCATACTTTACGGGATCTGAAATGAATGCCTGATTCTTTCCGTCAGTAAAGCTTTTTTCCTGATCGTAGTCAACACGTGTGTAAATATAGCTGATATCCTCGCCCTTTTCAAGCTGTTCTTCTATATTGAAATAATATCTTGCTTTGAGATCGCTTTCAAATTTAGGCGGATTGACCGTTCTGTTATGAACAACTATTTTTATCTGGATTCCGGCATCAGTTTCCTGACTTTTACCGCCGGAAATGAAGAGTCCGGTCGGGAGAGGGTTTCCGTCGGCGTCTACCTGATCGTAACCGACAGCGTTTTCAGACATATCAAAGTCGGGAATGACATAGTTCTTATCTGCAAGTTCCTTGCCGGCTGCGCCGTAGAAGTGATAAAGTCCTGCCAGATCGCCGCAGAATGCAGCATTATAGTCGTCTGTTACCTCGTTGTAAATGTAGTCCTTAGTGATGTCAGAATGGAAATCGTCAAGGTCAGGTCCTCCCACAAGAGCTCCCCAGAGGGTATGAACCTGAACTACCGGATCCTCCATGCTCTGAGTCGGAGAACAGTGAGAAGAACGATGGTGCGGCTGAGAAGCAAAGTTGTTCTCGTATCCTACCTCGTAAGCATATCCCATGGGGTTATCGCCGAGGATATATTCCATCTGATCTTTAGCCCATTCAGCAAAAATCATATCGCCGGTTTCCTTGGTGTAAACCATTGCCTGCAATCCGGCAGCAGTATTGTACCGTGCGCTTCCGTAGCCTGCAACAACGGCATATCCCTCGGGAGATTTTGCAATGAAGTTGCCGCCGTTTTCCGGAAGATCGGGAATATCGGCAGGGTCGATCTTCTGATTCCAGATAAGATCGTCCATTCCAAAATATTTGTGAGTAGTCGTAGAAACATAGTAGTTAGCGTCCTTCGCCGTTGCTTCGTCAACTCCCGACCA
The DNA here is from genome assembly GCA_021769725.1 of Oscillospiraceae bacterium. Classification (GTDB taxonomy): domain Bacteria; phylum Bacillota; class Clostridia; order Oscillospirales; family Ruminococcaceae; genus Ruminococcus. The sequence continues at coordinate 144,647 of JAETSI010000003.1, forward strand.
GAATTCCAGATTCCAGCGGAAGATATACCAGTCACGAGCAGTATTTGTAACGGGGGCAAGTTTTGCGAAAACTCCGCCCCAGACAGTATCCCAGCAGTGAACCCAGATATTCTGCCAGCAATTGCCGGTGTCGGTCATGATGCGCTTTAGATAACCGGTATAGGGGTGAGCGCCCTTGTCATTGGTTGTCGTCTCATCAACGGCTATAATATCGTTGATATAGTCATAATTATCGGTGCAGTAATAGAGCCATACGGCTGCCCAGGCAAGTTCGTCGTAGTCGTAGCTGGAGGTGTAGAAACCGCCGTCATATCCAAGACTGGTAGCTGTCGGCGTTGTGCCGGGAGTCCATTCCTCGGTGTGCGTCTCTACAGCAAAATCGTATAGTGCAAGAGCATATTTCAAGCATTCCTCGGCATATTCCGGATCGGAATTCTTAAAATTCAGGTAATTGATAGCAAGAGAGGCAGATGCTCCGGCGCACTGATCCGATGCCGGCATCTCTCTGGTAGCAAAGTAAGCCGGACGCTTTACGCCGCAAGATGACGAAGCGACATATGTGCCATCGACCTGAAGTTCCGGTGGACACCAATAATTGTGATCGTTGTTTCCCTCTCCGACCTGATAGCAGTATGCAACGACTTTTCCGTCCTCATCCAGGAAGGTTGCTTTCATAAAGTAATCGTTTATCCAGCGTAGTTCGTCTTCAACGTGCTTGTCGAGACCGGTTTCCTTATATGCTTCAGGGAATTCATAATACCCCCAGCCAAGGGTCGATGCAGAGTAGCTGCCGGGAAGTCCGAATTTTACGTGATCTCCTGCATCATGCCATCCGCCGGTCAGATCAAGCGTGCCGTTTCCGTCAGGGTCAAGGTATTTTCTGTTTGCCTCAATAAATTCATCGGACATATTAACACCGATATAAAGTCCGTCTGCGGAACTTTCTCCGCCGTCGCCCTTGCCGTCGTAATTTCCGAGACCGTCGTCCTTGCCGTCATCAGGATCGCCATTGCCTTTGTTGACAGTCGGCATAGGATCCATAGGCTGGAGAGGTATTTCAGCGTCCTTGACATGACAATCGGCACGCCATGAGTAGTAGCCGTCCTCGGCTACTTCGTCGCCGCATTTGTTAGCGTCGTAGAAGCACAAAGCAAGCTGCAAGGCTTCTGCAAAGTTGTCATAGTTATTGGGTTTGTCAGGATTCAGCACTGCCGCATTTACAGCGGACGGCAAGGCAGTCAGAAGCATTGCCGCAGCAGAAGCGCAGGCAGCAGATTTCTTCAGTAAGGCTGTTTTCTTCACGGAAAAAGCATCCCTTTCATTTTAAATTATTTTTCTGCGCAAGCCGTTTGAATACAAGTTCGTAGCCGTCGTTTCCGTCTTTTAGAGATCTGTTTACACGGCTGATAGTTGCAGTACTTGCGCCTGTTTCTGTGACTATACTGTTATATACCTTATGCTCATCGAGCAGCTTTGCAACCTGTATGCGCTGTGCAAACGATTTAAGTTCAATGCTTGTGCATAGATCGTCAAAGAATTTATAGCAGTCGTCAACGGTTTCAAGTGTAAGAATGGCTTTAAATAGCATATCCATGCTTTCTGATCTGATTTTATCAATCATAGTATTATTCCCTTTCATAGACTGCGATGCAGCCGTTGATTATTTTCACACTTTACATTTTAACACATTATTACATAAAAGTAAAGAGTAAATTTAAAATTCTCTTACACTTACTAAGTTACCCATAGCATTATTATAACATAAAATTAACATCTTGTAAAGAAAAAATTCAAAATTTAGCAATATTTAGAAAATTATTTGCCTCACATATCATTTTTTGCTCTATTTGACGCTTTAAGAGCGTGTTTCCTTCCCTCCTTGAGAAACACATTAATCAGGACTTGACTTTTTAAGTAAAATATGTTAAAATGATAACGAAAGGAATGATTCTATGCCTGATTTTAAACGTCTTGAAAAAAATATACTTGACAATATTTTTGAAGCGCAGGTCAAACTCGGCTTTGACGGCAGAGCAATGAGCCTGAATTATACTTCCGCTTCTCTCGCTCATCTTCTCGGAGAAAAACTTACGCCGGATGAGATTCGACAGGTACTTGCGGATTTTTCTGATTATTCCCTGCCACGTCTCGGACAGTTGACTTATTCGGAAATAAAAAACGGTTTTTGCATCACTGTTCCGCCGGAGGGGACAAAGTTCGTTCACAGCCGGTATGACGGCGGACAGTTCATATCCAGTCTTATCGGCAGCATAAGAGAACATCGGACTCTTGAAGAAATTCTTGATATTTTCCACAGTTTTTCCGACAGCGTATCAGTCACTGAAATGAATAACGATGAATTCAAGTATCTCGTATACTTCAGGGACGGCGTTCCAGACGATTACCGCTACTGTCTTTCCGCCGACGAGGAAATAGACGGAAGCGTTCATGTAACGTATCATCGGTTTATCCGTGAAGATTATGAAGATCTCGGATTCTGAAAGCAAAAAGCGTGTTCACTTTATGTAAATGTGAACACGCTTTTGTTTTATATAACTATATGAACCGGCATACCGTCTTTCATTACGGGATAGATCTCCCCTTGTATGAGCGGCATAAAATAATCATAAGCTTCCGGAAGAACATCATTTTCATCTTCGTTTATCCATTCAGCCGGGAACAGTTTCTCGGAATTAGCAGCATCTGCGGCATCTGTTGTTCCGAAACTATAGCGGTACGGCTTGTCCGACTCACGAACAAAGGTCATCATGCATCCGCTTTTTCCTGCAAGAGCAGCTTCCACAGCAGCTTCGCCGATAGCAGCAGCAGAGCTGATATCTTCTGCCGACGCTATATGAGAACTGCATCTCTGCATCACGTTAAGCTCGATAGACCGCACTTTGCATCCGATCTCATCAGATACAGCCTTTTCAAGGAACTTGCCGATACCTGCAAGATACGAATGTCCGAAAACGTCTTTTTGTCCTGACTGAAACTCCTCGGCAGCAAATTTTCCGTCTGCCGTCTTTACGCCCTCTGAAACAACTGCAATAACCGCCTTGTGCTTCTTCATTTGCGCTTTTACATCGGAAATAAACTTCTCAATACTAAAAACGCATTCCGGAAGATAAATAAGCTGAGGCGCCTGTTCTCCATTTGCTCTGATACAGCATGATGAAGCAGCCAGCCATCCGGCATGACGTCCCATTGATTCAATGATCGTTACGGACGGCAGACTGTAAACGTTGCTGTCCCTTGCTATTTCCTGAACAGTCGTGCAAACGTATTTTGCGGCAGATCCAAATCCGGGACAATGATCCGTCACACAAAGGTCATTGTCGATAGTCTTTGGAATACCGATGATCTTTATATCGTCTATAGATTTTTCACGCAGATAAGCCGCATATTTCGCCACGGTATCCATTGAATCGTTGCCGCCTATGTAGAAAAATATCCCGATTTCCGCATCATGCAGCGAACGTGTGATACTTTCATACAGACTGCTGTCCCTGTGAAAATCAGGCAGCTTTTTTCTGCACGAGCCAAGAACAGCCGATGGCGTCCTAAGCAGCAGCTGAAATTTTTCTTCATTTTCGATAACTTGTGAAAGATCGACAAGACGATTTTCAATGACGCCTTCAATTCCGTTCAGCGCACCGTAGATCCTTCCGATTTTTTCCGATCTCTGACCTGCCCTCAGCACTCCCGCAAGAGAAGCATTTATGGCACAGGTCGGACCGCCTGACTGAGCAACTACTATGTTCATAAAAACACCCCGCAAATCAAAAAGTAATATAATTATAACACATTATCCGACGAATTTCAACTATTATTTGAAAATTATTCCGAGTGGTAATATTGTTCATAATAATCCTTATTTGATACGTTACACATGATACTATTGTACACATATAAAAGAGTTTTTTGATATCAGACTAAACATGATACTATATTATATTTACATTTTTTCATAAAAAATGTATAATATAAATAAATTATAAAAAATCATGGCAGTACAAGACTGACTCATGGGGGGAATTACAAATGAAAAAATCACTTAAAAGACTTACGGCAGGAATTGCCGCAGTATTCGTATGTTCCGGCGCAGTTGGAAAATTTCTGCCCGAACCTGAAAAAATAGTCTTCGCCGCTGAAAGCAGCAAACGGCTCTGCATAGACCTTAACGCAGGCGACGGACGAAAGGCTTCCTATTCAAAAGTCGCAGAAAACTGGATAGCGACCGGAGACGCTCCGACTGCGACTATAGGCGGAGTAACACTGAAACTCAGCAACGGAGGCTCAGTTGGTTCGGAAGTACGTATGGTCAACTGCAAGATCCTCCAGCTTCAGAGCGGCAACTATCCGTATCTCACAATGGACGGCGCAAAAATCAACGACGGAGACAACGGCGGTATCCTAAAACTGGAAATATCCGGACTTTCCGCAGGTAAACACAGCCTGAAAATGTGGCACAGCTGCGTTGACAACGTGCAGAACAGTTCGCTTTCGGTTTCGGTGAACGGAAAAACCACAGCAGCAGGAGTAAAATGTCCCACACGTGTTAAAAGCGAGGACGATGCCGGTATTTCATATGCAGAATTTGACGTAAAATCAGGGCAAACTGTGACTGTTCTCATAAAACCGGAGGGCAACGGAGCTGTAAACAATGCATGGCTCAACGCTATTGAACTTGACGGCGCCGACCCTGTAAAATCTATTTCAAAGATGTCCCCTGCCGACGGCGAAAAACATCATGAGATCGCAAACGGTCTTTCCTGGACGGCAGGAAAAGGAGCTGTGAGCCACGATATCTATATAGGCACTGACTATGACAGTGTGATATCTGCAAATAAAAATTCTCCTGAATACAAAGGAAGTCAAACAAATACAAAATATGATCTTGACAATAGCTATTCTTCGATAAATACCTATTACTGGAGGGTTGACGAGATTGACAGCAGCGGAAATGTTACTAAGGGCGCTGTTTACAGCTTTAATCCTGCACGTCTTGCGTTCCCTACGGCAGAGGGCTACGGACGCTACGCAAGAGGCGGACGAGGCGGCAGAATAGTAGAGGTCACAAATCTGAACGACAGCGGTGCAGGAAGTCTCCGTCAGGCTCTGGAAGTCGAAAAAGGTCCAAGGATAGTTGTGTTCAAGGTAGGCGGCGTTATAGAACTTAAAAGCGTTTTGTGCATTCCGGATGACGGAGGCGATGTCTATGTTGCAGGACAAACAGCTCCCGGTGACGGTATCACCCTCATCAATTACGACTTCGGCGCTATGGGCGCACAGGATGTTGTTATCAGGGATATCCGTGTGCGTGTTGGCGATATGAACGGAAAATCAACCGGCGGAATGGGACTTGGCAGTTGTAATCACAGCATTGTTGATCACTGTTCTATCTCATGGGCAACAGACGAGGGATTCAGCTCACGTTCGGCGCAGAATATCTCGTTCCAGTGGAATATCATCGCAGAATCACTGAACGAATCAGTCCATTATGACGCCAACGACCGAAATAAGACCGAGCCTCATTCCTTTGCGGCTTCCATTAGCGGATATACCGGCAGTTTTCACCATAATCTGCTTGTTGACAATACTGGCAGAAACGTATCACTGGCAGGCGCCATGGAACAGGATGCCAAAACCTACGGCGGACAGCTTGATTTTCGCAACAATGTCATATATAACTGGCGTGACCGCACAACGGACGGCGGCGTAAGACGTTTGCAATTCGTGAATAATTATTATAAAGCAGGCGCAGTCAGCAACACAAATCTACATGTGGTTTCGCTGGACGGAAACGAACTGGGTACAAACGATATGCAGAAAATGTATGTTTCCGGCAATAAAATGACAGACAGCAAGGGAAATGCCATACTTGATTCCGGCGATGATGCATGGGCAAAGGGAAAAGCAAAATCCGGCGGAAAAAATTCAACCGATGCCGATGTACGCAGTGATTCGCCTTTCTTTGAATCCTATGTAAATACTCAGTCGGCTGACGACGCATATAAGAGCGTTATTGCTGCGGCAGGCGCAAACTTCCCGAAATATGACTACCTTGATTCACGCTATCTGAAAGAAGTTTCAAACGGTACGTACACATATACAGGCAGCAAGGCAGGTCTCAAAGGAATAATCGACAGTCAGAATGATGTAGGCGGATATCCGGACAACAGTAATTTCAAGGGCGGAACTGCGCCTGCTGACAGCGACCATGACGGTATGCCCGATGCATGGGAAAAAGAGCATGGACTTGACCCGAATGATGCTTCTGACGGCAGTATTGTAAGTCTCTCCGCAGATGATTATACAAACGTTGAAATGTATCTCAACGAACTTGCCGGAGATTCTGTGGAATACAACGGCATTACTGAAACTATATCCGCTTTTGAAACGATCGAAGCCGAAAGCTTTTCTTCACAGCATGGAGTGCGTATTGAGGATCTTCCGGCAGGCGGTCAGAATATCGGCTTTATTGAAAACGGCGACTGGATAATGTTCCGCAATGTTGATTTTGAGGACGGCGCAAGAAGCTTCAAAGCAAAGCTTTCCGGAAACGCCTGCGGAATGGAGATTTATCTCGGCAGCGTCAGCGGAACTCCTGCTGCTTCTTTGAATTTCACAGGAACAAGCGGCTTTGCGGACTATAAAGACATAGAACTGAATATTCCGGTAATTTCAGGCGTAAATAATCTTTATCTGCGATTCACCGGCGGCGACGGCTATCTTCTCAATCTGGACAGCTTTGTTTTTGACAGGAACACCGCTCCGATGAACGGCAGGCTTATAAAAGATCTGAGAGTTTTCGACACTGAAAACTGCTCGGACTGGTCGATTGCTCCCACGGTTTCGGTGGGATCTCCCGTGTTTGGCGACAGAGATGTAACATATACGGAACTTCCGGAAGCTTTGCAGGGCGCTGAGTACATCCGGACTGCCTGCGATTCAAAGAATTATACAGAAAATGCGGCAGAATTTACGGCAGCCGAAGATATAACGGTATATATTGCCCTTGACAGCAGAGTTGAGAAAGTTCCGCCATGGATGAGCGGCTGCGTCAAAACGGATATGACCGCCGTTAACAGTTCCGGCGTTGAATTTGACGTTTACAGTATGTCCGTCAGCGCCGGGGATAACGTAACTCTCGGTTCAAACGGACAGTCGGCTTACTGCGTCAACTATACGGTATTTGTATTGGAAGCAGACTCAGTTCTCATGGGCGATGTAGATGACAACGGAAAGTTCAATATTGCCGACCTTGTTATGCTGGAAAAGTGGATAATCAGAAAAGATACACTTACAAACTGGCAGGCAGGCGATTTTCTCAGCGACGGCGTTATAGACGTCTATGACCTTGTAATTATGAGACAAAAACTTATTGCATCAAAATAATTTCCATAAGCGCCGCACAAAGTACGTCATGCGTTCTTTGTGCGGCGCTGCGTTATGTTATGTTGACATTGTATAGGGAAATATAATTTCAAATCGGTTTCATGAAAAGATTTGGGATTAGCATAAAAAATCATTTTAAATTGTGACACTTCGTGCCATTTCTGCGAATGTATATTATAGAAACGCAAATAGGCGTGAATAAAAAGTAAGGGAGGGTTTTAAATGACAGGAAAAGAATATTATTCATTGTTGAAAGTTTCTCCTCATAATGCTCATAAAACTGTTTTCGATGAATATTGCAATTATGTTTATACTGTGGTATTCAATCATCTCAGAACATCAGGCAGTCACGAGGATATTGAGGAATGTATGAGTGATGTTTTTGCGGATTTTTATATGAGTCTTGAAAATGAAAAAAATATTTATGACGATCTTAAAGGTCATATAGGATGCATTGCAAAACGTCGTGCAATTGATGCATACCGAAGTATTTCGGCAAAAAAAGATCGCAGCATATTATCCATTGACAATAATTGCGATCTTATAGATACCAGCTTTGATCCGGAAGAAAAAGCCGAGAAAGATGATTTATGCAGAATTTTAATAAATGCTGTTGAAGAACTGGGAAATCCATGTTCTGATATTATTATTCAAAAGTTCTATTACAACAGAACTTCAAAGGAAATTGCCGAAAATATGTCAATGAAAGCATCAGCTGTACGTATGCAGTGCAGCCGTGCAATGAAACGTCTGAGGAAAGTTTTATCCGAACTTGGCATAACACTGTAAAGGAGAAACAAATGAAAAATAATGAATTTGATATTTTGAATAATGCAGACGAAGAAATTATTGAATGGCTCTCAAGTCACGAAAATTCACTAAGCGAAAAAGAAACGAAACGAATTTTTGCAATGAGTGAGAAAAAATACAATCAAAAGAAGAAATATTTTTTTCTGCCGGATGTTTCCAATGATACATCTGTTTCTGAAACTATGAATGTTGAACATTATTCCCGTCCGAAATATTACAAAGCCGTATTAGCAGCATCAATTTGTCTGATTCTGACAGGTGCGGTCATTACCGGTTTTGGATTAATTGGCAAATTAAATGATAATATTGTTCCCAGTCAGCAGGATCCATATCAATACCCGTCATTTGAAACTACAACTTCATATTCTGAAAGCACATTTTCAACAACCTATGTAACTGCCTCTGATACTACTGTAACTACAGCGACAGAAGTTACAGCTGAATCTACAGTGACAACTTTTAATGATCCGGATATTTATGAAGAACAAAGCACAACGCAGACAACTGTTTCAGAATCAGCAGAAGACATAAAACAGAATATTCCTCCATCATCAACAAGTACTCCTGTTGATGATAATGAACAGGAAAAAATTGAGGAATACAGAGCATATGCAAATCAGCTTCTGATTGAATTAAATTCCATAGAAAAAATCTGCGGCGGTAATGTTCTGTTTGATATGAATGACTCTTTTACAAATGAAAATGGAGATACTTTTGCCCGGGTTGCAGAATTGTATTTTTCCAATACAGATGAGCTTATTTCATATATTAAATCAAATGTAACAGACCAGCTTTTCAATCAGCGTTATTCCGGAATCTCATCAAAATATATTGATGCTGACGGGAAAATTTATGGAAAAATCACTACGACAGAAAGCGGATATAACTGGTTGGATAAAAAACGGGATATTATCAATATAACCGACGAATCTTTTACGATACTGGCTGAATTTGAATGGTACAACAGCATTAAATTAATGGTAATCAACGTTGCACTTGAAAATGGAACATGGAAAATAGATTCATTTTCGTCAATCTGAGGTAACACCGTACAAAGATTGTGCGGTAGATGCGCAGTCAGATTTTTCGTCAGATTGCATAAAAATCATGCAGGCAGGCTGACGCCTGTCAAGTGATTTTTGTGTGCCCCCCAAGGGTGCTTCCTGTGGGCGTATGACGGAAAATATGTACCCCAAGGGGTGCAGGTTGCCAGCGGCAACCTCTCACGAAATGAGAAGCACCGACCGAACCGACAGGTGAGACTCACTTCCTTCGGGCGCAGCAGATGGCGTGCAAAGCCGTCAGGTGTGCTTTGTGCGGTGTTGCCTTAAAAGACTGCACATTATTATATTTTTTTATAGACATTGCTTTTTAGCGTTTCACTGCCGGATTTTGGTTGACATTTTCGTTAGAATATGCTACAATATATTAATACAGCTTTTTGTTGCAGGAGGATTTTATATGAATATACCTGAAATTTTTGCAGAGAATGTTTTCAACCATGAAGTAATGAAATCAAGGCTTCCGAAAAATATCTACAAGGCACTTTTAAAAACGATCAATAACGGCGCTGCAATGGATATGACCACCGCCGATATTGTTGCAAATACAATAAAAGACTGGGCAGTTGAAAAAGGAGCGACCCACTATACGCATTGGTTCCAGCCGCTGACCGGTTCTACTGCTGAAAAACATGATTCCTTTATAAATACAACCCCTGGCGGCAATGCAATTATGGAATTTTCCGGCAAGGAACTCGTCAAAGGCGAACCGGATGCGTCCTCCTTTCCTTCCGGCGGTCTCAGACAGACCAGTACGGCAAGAGGCTATACAGCATGGGATCCTACCTCCTACTGTTTTGTTAAAGAAGGCAGCCTTTATATTCCGACTGTCTTTGTGTCATATACAGGAGAAATACTTGATAAGAAAACTCCCCTCCTCCGCTCCATGGATGCTCTCAGCAGATCGGCTGTCCGCTTTCTCAGACTTTTCGGCAACGACAGAGTTACTCGTGTCACTTCAACCGTAGGAGCAGAACAAGAATATTTCCTGATAGATAAAAAAATGTATGACCAGCGTGAAGATCTTATTCTTACAGACAGAACTCTTTTCGGTGCAAATCCTCCGAAGGGTCAGGAGCTTGACGATCAGTATTTCGCTAATCTTAAACCAAGAATCGCCGAATATATGGCAGATCTTGATGTTGAACTCTGGAAATTGGGTATCTATTCAAAAACTAAACACAATGAGGTCGCTCCTGCACAGCACGAAATGGCACCTATCTTTACAACGTCCAATCTGGGCACGGATCAAAACGAACTGGCAATGGAAGTTATGAAAAAAGTCGCTCTTCGTCATGGTCTTGTCTGCCTCCTGCATGAAAAACCTTTTGAGGGCGTCAATGGTTCAGGCAAGCACAACAATTGGTCTATGTCCACCGACGACGGACAGAATCTCCTTGATCCCGGCGATACTCCCATGGAAAACTTACAGTTTCTGACCATTCTCTGCGCACTTATCAAGGGAGTGGACGAATATGCCGATCTTATGCGTATTTCCGCAGCTTCCGCCGGAAACGATCACCGTCTTGGTGCTGATGAAGCCCCCCCCGCAATAATTTCAATGTTCCTCGGTGAAGAACTCGACGCTGTTCTTAAAGCTATTGAAGAGGACGGCGTCTACAAAACGCAGACAAGTACTTTCGAGATCGGAGTCAATGCCCTCCCCTCTTTCCCCAAGGATTCAACGGACAGAAACCGTACTTCTCCATTTGCGTTTACCGGAAACCGCTTTGAATTCCGTATGGTCGGTTCTTCCGATAATATAGCCTGTCCCAATGCGCTGCTCAATACGATCGTTGCCGAGGAACTGAGCTGGTTTTCAGATGCCCTCGAAAGCTTTAAAGGCTCGGATAACTTTGAATCCGAGGTCAAAAAACTCCTTAAAGATGTGCTCAAAAAACACAGGCGCATTATCTTTAACGGCGACGGATATTCTCCTGAATGGATTCAGGAAGCAGAACGCAGAGGTCTGCCGAATTACGCTTCTACCGTCGATTGTCTCCCCCATTATACCGACGAGAAAAATATAAGGATATTCCGCAAGTTCAACATCTACACCCCCAACGAACTGAAGGCGAGAACAGAGGTTCTTCTTGAAACTTACTCCAAAACCATCAGGATCGAAGCACGTACAATGATTGAAATGGCACGCAAAAAACTCCTGCCTGCTGCGCTTGACTATGTAAGCTCCGTCTGCTGCTCAATATCCGTTAAAAAGCAGATCGGCATGACAAGCTATTCAGAAGAAAAAATTGCCGCAAAGCTTAATGATCTTGCCGATCGTTTCTATGATTCTATTGAACGCCTTGAATCACAGCTTGAATCAGCCTGCAAAATCAACGATATCAAAAAACAAGCTGAATGTTTCCATGATTACGTTCTCGCTGAAATGGATATCATGAGAAGCGTTGCCGACGAGATAGAAATGAATATGCCCTGCGATAAATGGCCTATCCCCACTTATACTGCAATGATCTACAATATATGATTTCTTTGCAGACAGGTCTTAATGAAAGGATAAAATATGCAATTCAAAGAACTAAATCTCTCCCAGGAACTCCTCGACGCCGTGGACGAACTTGGATATGAGGAAATGACAGAGATACAGCAGCAGAGCATTCCGCTGCTCCTGGAAGGGGCAGATGTTGTAGGTCTTTCAAATACCGGAACCGGAAAAACAGCTGCATTCGGAATTCCGGCTGTTGAAAGCATAACCGAAAACGATCGGAAACGCATTGCTGTACTGATTCTCTGCCCCACCCGTGAGCTTGCTATGCAGGCGGCGGATGAAATGCGAAAATACGCCAGATTCAAGAAATGCGTCCGGATATGCGCCGTTTTCGGCGGTGCAAGCATGGAAAAGCAGATACATGAACTGAAACGAGGCGCAAACATAGTTATAGGAACACCCGGACGTGTTCTCGATCATATTCGACGCCGTACTGTCAGACTTGACGGTCTCAGATGCCTTATTCTCGATGAGGCTGACGAAATGCTGAATATGGGATTCCGTGAAGATATTGAAACTATTCTGGCTGAATCCCCGGCTGAAAGACAAACAGTGCTTTTCTCTGCTACTATGCCTCCGGCAATCATGGCGATAACCGAAAAATATCAGCATGATCCGGTTCAGGTAAAAATTAAATCCGCCCAGAAAACCGTTGAGCTTATCCAGCAGTTCTATTTTGAAGTGGCTATGGGCAGAAAAACCGATGCGCTTAAACTCCTCCTTGCGGCATATTCACCGTCATCAGCAATGATCTTCTGCAATACAAAGGCAATGGTCGATCAGCTTACCGAGGAACTTATAAAAAGCGGTTTCCGTGCTGTCGGACTTCATGGCGATATGAAGCAAACTCAGCGTACTCAGGTAATGAACGGTTTCAAAAACAAGGCAACCGAGATCCTCGTTGCTACCGACGTCGCCGCCAGAGGTATCGACGTAAACGACGTGGATGCCGTTTTCAACTACGATCTTCCACAAGATAACGAATATTATATCCACAGAATAGGACGTACCGGACGTGCCGGAAAAAAAGGTGCTGCTTACACGATAATCAGCGGCAGACGTCAGCTCTTTGAACTGAAAGCAATTGAAAAATATACACGTGCCGAAATCAGACAGCTTCCTATGCCGACAAAAGATGAAATAACCGCAATGAAAATGGAATCCATTGCCGACGATATTTCCGCTTCGGAAGCAATACATCAGGCTTATACCGTTATTGATCGACTGGCATCACAAGGCATCGACAGCAGAGAAGCCGCCGCCCGTGTTATCAGCAGTATGATAAAGAACGCTGTAGATAATCTCCCCGAATTCAGAAATCCGGCTCCGCTCAGGCAAGGCAAAAGAAAGAACGGGAAAACTGTCAGGGTCGATATTAATATCGGACGAAATAAGAGGATCGCTCCCAATTTTATTCTCGGCGCTCTTACAGATGCAACAGGAATGTCCGGACGTGATTTCGGCAAAATTGATATTTACGATAATCACACCACCGTTGAAATTCCCGAATCTGAATCAGACTATATAATCGACAGCGCCAACCCCATGAAAGTAAACGGTCACCCCGTTGAAGTCAGACTGCTGAAAGAAGGATATTCAAACAACGACATATCAAGACGCCCTAACAGCGGTTCAAAGCCGAAATTTGACCGCCGCAAGTCCGCTTACGGCGAACGAAAAAGAAAAGACGTTTTTACCGATTACATTCCGAACCGGAAAAAAAGAACGAAAAAAAGACATTAAGAGGTATTCAAAATGGCTCAGGAAAAAAAATCTGATAAAAATTCAGGAGACGGAAAGAAACTGTGGATGAGAATAGCAATTTTAGGAATTGCTTTTCTTATGCTGCTAAGTTTTATTATTCTTCCTCTCCTCTGAAAAGGAATGGCAGAGCTTCGGCTCTGCTTTTTTTATGCCTGACGGATTATGACATATTTTTCAGGCTGTCCGCATTATAATATTATTAAGCAAGATGCGTGCTGAGCCGTCAGGCGTGATTTATTCAGTGATTCCTTAAGGCAACATAAAAGAAAGGCGGATAAAGCTATGCAGACAATCTATGTTGACGTACTGCTGATACTCAATATTTATGTAAACTTTTTTCTGCTCAGGATGACTTCTGCCTTTACTCACTCCCCCATGAAAACAAGTCGGTGCATTATTTCTTCGGCATATGGCAGCATCTTTTCTCTGCTTATTCTCGTTCCACGGATAAACGGGATACTTGTAACGCTGATAAAGCTTGCCGCTGCCGTAACAATTGTCATGATTGCCTTTGGAATCCACGGAAAAAAAAGGCTCTTCATTAACACAGCTGCCTTTTTCTCGGCTAATTTCATTCTTGCCGGAACAGTTTACGCTGTTTATTCATGGCTGTCACCGCAGTTTATGCACATGGAAAACTCGTATTTTTACATAGACTTTTCCATTATCATTCTTCTTGCAACAACGGCTGTCATGTATTTTGCTGTATGTGCCGCCAGACGTTTTAACATAAAAAACACAGCCGCCAATGTGGATTATCGTGTGTCGATTCGCTGCGGAAACAAGTCTGTTGATCTCTGCGGACTTGCTGATACAGGCAATGCACTGACCGATCTTTTCACCGGCGCTCCCGTCATAGTCTGCGACCGGGAAAATTTTCCGGAAGCTTCTTCCGCTTCTGATAAACTTCCGAAAGGATTCAGACTTCTGCCATGCACAACAGTATCAGGCAGCGGTATAATGCCTGTTTTTCACCCTGACGAAATCATAATAATAAATAGCATCAGCGGTGAAAAGAAACCGGTAAACGCCATGATCGGTCTGGGGGAAAGCAGAGGAAAGGCTATCTTTAACCCAGATATTCTGAAAAATTAAGGCGACCTCTAAAAACCTGTTTGGTTAAGCAAAAATCAGATAGGTGCAGCAGTTGCAAGGAAACTTCTTGAAGGCGGGCTGACGCCCTCCGAAAGGGGTTGACGCAGTAAATGCTGTGCATAGCTGATTTTTGTCAAAAGAGGTTTTTAGAAGTCGCCATAAGGAGAACATTATGAAAATTATCAAAAAAATCAAGTCCAAACTCATAAGTATTTTCACCGGCAGCGTTTTTTATATCAACGGGCCTGATACTCTTCCGCCGCCATTGTCACGTCAGGAGGAAGAAGAAGTATTTCTGCGGCTTACTGAAAACGACCAGTCTGCCCGTGATACGCTTATCGTCCACAATCTGCGTCTTGTGGTCTATATTGCGAAAAAGTTTGAATCTACGGGTATCGGTCTGGAGGATCTTGTATCTATCGGAACGATCGGACTTATAAAAGCGGTAAATACATTCTGCCCGACCAAAAATATCAAGCTTGCCACATATGCTTCGAGGTGTATTGAAAACGAGATACTTATGTTCCTGCGGAAATCCTCTCAGTACCGCAACGACCTTTCGATCGATGAACCGCTGAACGTAGACTATGACGGCAACGAACTGCTTCTGTCAGACGTACTTGGCACGGAGGAAGACGTCGTTAATAAAGGGATCGAGACCGAAGCGGAACGTGAAATTCTCCGTGACGCCGTTGCCGGACTGTGTGACCGTGAACGTGAGATCATGGAAATGCGGTTCGGACTGATAAACGGCAAGGAACTCACTCAGAAAGAAGTTGCCGATCAGATCGGAATTTCACAGTCCTACATCTCACGGCTGGAAAAAAAGATAATAAAAAAGCTGCGTGTCAAGCTGGAGAGTATAACATAAAATAAAAGCGGACATCCTTTTTTCATGGATGTCCGTTTATCATGACAACAAATCAAGTGATTCTATTTCCTACACCCATATCAAAAGGAGATATTCTCTCTTGATATTCACTTTATTTATTTTTATTACCCCTTTATGGGGTAATAAAAATAAATAATAATGGGTTTCCAAAGGGGGGATTCCCCCTTTGGCAGGGGTGTGGGGACAGCGTCCCCACTTAACTACGGTTCGCATTCAATCGCATTTCCTGCTTCAAGGCTTGCCCGACAGTCGATATAACGCTGATTAGAGCTTCCACGGAATCTGATATTCCAGTCCTTCTGAGCTAAAATAAACCGCCCGTCTATAAGAAAATCCGTTGTTTCAAGAAGTTCGCCCCAGTGATTTTTGTCACGTTCAGACAGAAGTTTCTCGAAAGTATACCCGGTATAAGTCACCACATCAAGACCAAGAGCCTTTATCTGTCTGCCAAGATATGCTAAAGCCTCTGCCTGACAAAACGGTTCACCGCCGCTGAAAGTCACGCCGTCAAGAAGCGGATTTGCCTTGATTTTTTCCAGTATCTCGTCAGTATCAATTACCGTACCGCCGCTGAAATCGTGTGTCTGGGGATTATGACAGCCCTCACAGTTATGAGGGCAGCCCTGGGTGAATACAGTAAATCTTATTCCGGGACCGTCAACGATAGAATCATTGACAGTTCCGGCAATTCTTAATTCCATTTTATCACCTTATATATTATGCTTTACTCTGTCGTGTTCCTCGGTTCGCTTGGCGTTATTAAAGCGGTCAAGCGTTCCGACAAGGTATCCTGTAATACGGCGGATCCTGTCAAATGCTACCGTATCGGTATGTTCCTTTCTGCCGCAGCAGGGACACGTATCGCCGATGATTCCGGTATATCCGCAGCACGGATCACGGTCAACAGGATGATTGATAGCTCCGTAGCCTATACCTGATTCTTTCATACAGCGGACGATCTTCTCGAAAGCCGAAAGATTTTCGAGGGGATCTCCGTCAAGCTCAATATAGCTTATATGGCCGGCATTTGTAAGTTCATGATACGGAGCTTCTATTTTTATCTTTTCAAAAGCGCTGATAGGATAATAAACGGGAACATGAAATGAATTGGTGTAGTAATCACGGTCGGTAACGCCCTCGATAACACCGTACTTTTTGGCATCCATACGGACAAAGCGTCCGGAAAGTCCCTCGGCGGGAGTAGCAAGGAGAGAGAAGTTAAGACCTGTTCTTTTTGACTCCTCATCGATGCGGTTTCTCATTGCCGTTATGATCTCAATGCCGAGTTCACGGGCTTCCCCGCTCTCGCCGTGATGAGCGCCTATAAGGGCTTTCAGGCACTCTGCAAGACCTATAAATCCCACAGAAAGAGTACCATGCTTCAGGATCTCCCCTACTGTGTCATCGGGAGCAAGCTTATCGGAATCTATCCATATGCCCTGTCCCATAAGGAACGGGAAGTTTCTGACACGCTTCTGGCACTGTATGCGGAAACGATGCATGAGCTGATCTATAGCAAGATCCATCATATCTTCAAGCATATCAAAGAAAAGTCCGACGTTGTGATCTGCCTTTATAGCCAGACGTGGAAGGTTTATAGATGTAAAGCTGAGATTTCCTCTGCCTGTAACGATTTCTCTGGATGGGTCGTATGTATTGCCGATAACACGGGTACGGCATCCCATATAGGCAATTTCCGTATCAGGATTGCCCTCTTTGTAGTATTTGAGGTTGTACGGAGCGTCAATGAAAGAGAAGTTCGGGAAAAGTCTCTTTGCGGAAACTCTGCACGCCAGTTTGAAAAGATCGTAGTTCGGGTCGGTGGGATTATAGTTGACACCGTCTTTTATCTTAAAGATATGAATAGGGAATATCGGTGTTTCGCCGTTTCCAAGACCTGCCTCCTGAGCAAGAAGAACATTTTTTATGACCATTCTGCCTTCGAGGGAAGTATCTGTTCCGTAGTTTATGGAGCTGAACGGAGTTTGTGCGCCGGCACGGCTGTTCATGGTATTAAGGTTATGGATAAGAGCTTCCATTGCCTGATACGTAGCACGATTGGTCTCTTTTTCCGCATTTTTCACGGCAAACGCTTGTATCTTTTCAATACTTCCGGCGTCGGCATACTGAGAAAGAAGTTCGGCTTCTTTTTCCTGATAGCCGTTATTTCCGGCAAGCACGGGAACAAGACCGTACTTTTCCTTTATTTCGTTCCTGATCGAATCGGCAATTTTCTGTTCGTTATCTACGCCGCACATCAGTGAAAGCGCCCTTACAACATTCTGGGTATATCTGGATGCATACGTCTTTTTCACGCCGTCTGCCATAGCGTAATCAAAAGTGGGGATGCTCTGACCGCCATGCTGATCGTTCTGGTTTGACTGAATAGCGATACAGGCAAGAGCCGAATAGCTTGATATATCGTTGGGTTCTCTGAGATAACCGTGACCTGTGGAGAAACCGTTAGTAAAGAGCTTTTTCAGATCTATCTGAGCGCAGGTGGTCGTCAGCGTATAGAAATCAAGGTCGTGGATATGTATATCTCCCTCACGGTGAGCCTTTGCGTGCTTTGGATTGAGGACGTACATCTCGTAATATTCCTTTGCGGAAACAGAACCGTATTTGAGCATTGTACCCATTGCCGTGTCGCCGTCAATATTGGCATTTTCACGCTTTATATCGCTGTCCTTCGCAGAGCTGAAAGTAAGCTCGTTGAGCACGCACATAAGATTAGTTTTCATTTCACGTGAGCGTGTGCGCTCGTAGCGGTAAAGAATATAAGCCTTTGCAGTTTTGGCGTGTCCTTTTTCGATAAGCACCTTTTCTACAAGATCCTGGATCTCCTCAACAGTCGGAACGCTTCCTGGATTTTCCTGTTCGTACACCCGGCATACTTCGGCTGCAATATCCATTGCAGTATTAAGGTCGGTTCCGCCGCAGGATTGAGCTGCCTTGAAAATAGCATTTGCGATTTTTTCTATATTGAAAGGAACTTTCCGTCCGTCCCTTTTAACAATATGAATTATCATTTCACTGTACCTCCTACACTATATATTGTATCTCTCTTTCCATGTCTCTATATAAGTATACTCCATATAATCGCATATGTCAATTGTATATTGTGACAATATAAAGAACGAAAACGTACTAATAATTTGTCATTTTATACTAAATAATCTTTTAATAAATACGTTTTTGGCTATATTACGTTAATTTTTCTCTTCAAATAATAAAAAACAGTGCGCTACTATATATAGTAGTGCACTGTAATGTTTACGGAACGGTGTGAGTTCTGATATAGTCGCTTATTTTTTTATATGCTTCTTCCGAAAGTTTTCCGGATTCGCCGTCCCAGTATTCATCGGCAAGTCTGCCCTCTGCCGTGGATTTAAGCGCAGTATTGGTATCAATGCAGTAAACCCCTGAGCTTTTTGCCATATCAAGGATGCGGCTGTTGTACTGATTTATGAGATCGTTGGTAACGGTTTCGGTATCATAAATCACAGGCGGCAGCTGCATAATATATATCTTCATATCCGGCAGATAGTTATGAAGATCGCTTATAAGCGAAGAATAGCTGCTTATCATATCGTCAACCGAAGAAGTACCAATATCACTGCCAAGCATTATATACATAACTGTCGGCTTTTTGAACTGAATTATCTCGTAAATTTTTATTGTACCGTAATCAGAATCGACCTGAATATTTCTGCATCCGGCAGCATTCAGTTCTTCACTGCCTATAACGTCATCAAATGAAGTATACTTCCCCATTTCAAGAAGTGTAGAATCTGATATAAGGCAGCAGCTGTCAAAATAAGAAGCGTCAACTGCCTCGGATTGCGGAATAGGATTTACAACTGCCTCAGGCGCAGAAGATGGAGTTTCTCCGCCGGGAACGGTATCGTCATCGGATGCCGTAACATCTGACGCATCTCCTTCCGGCTGTTTCTGAACAACGGTTTTATTTTTTGTTTCTTCTGTGAGAAAATCATCATTGGTATTTGCAGCGAACATATACAATCCAAAGCACGAAGCAAAGGAAAGAACAAATATCAGAACGAGCACTCCGAAATTGAATTTTACTTTCGGACGGCTGCGCTTTTTACTTGAAATATGTTGTACATTTCTCTTTTTCGCCATAAATTCTCCTTATGTCATACGGGAAATTCCGGAATTTTGATACATACTTATTATACCTCTTTTTTTTAAGATTTGCAATACTTTTTTTATTTTTTATATATTTTTATTTTTCTCTTGCCAAAATAGAGAAAATGTAGTATAATATAAATAATAATAGCATCACTGAATCAAATTTCAGGGTGCCTGAAATTCCTGGAGGTAAAAAATGACTTACAAAGAAAGCTTTATTAAATTCATGGTTGACTGCGGAGTGCTTACATTCGGCGAATTTACGCTGAAAAGCGGAAGAAAAGCTCCATATTTCATTAACTGCGGAAACTACAAAACAGGCGCACAGCTTGCCCGTCTCGGCGAATACTACGCTGAATGCATCTATGAAAATCATATCCCAGTTGATACCCTTTTTGGACCTGCGTACAAGGGAATCCCGCTGGCTGTATCGGCTGTCGTAGCTCTCAGTAATAAATTCGGCATCGACGTTTCTTACTGTTTTGACCGCAAGGAAGCAAAAGATCACGGCGAGGGCGGTATGTTTGTTGGAAAAACTCTTACAGACAATGAAAAGGTCGTTATTATTGACGACGTTATGACATCAGGCAAGGCTCTCCGTGAATCAATGCCAAAACTTAAATCAGCAGCCAATGTAAACGTGACAGGAATGGTCATTACGGTTGACCGCATGGAGAAAGGGACGGGGGATCTTTCCGCCGTCCAGGAAGTTAAGCGTGATTTCGGCGTGACCGTTTATCCTATTGTTACAATGGAGGATATTATTTCCGCTATCAGAAACGATATCGTTCCAGGTAAGGAATATCTCGATAAAATGCTGGAATATCGCAATACATACGGTATCAGATAACTTTTAAAGCCTCCTGACTTGCGGTTGGGAGGCTTTTCTTGAATATTCTGTGAATTTTCACGGCGTACAACTGTTTGGCGTTGTATGAACATTGATTTTCCTCCTATAGTAGTCCAGCTAAGAAAAGTCAATAGGATAGGATAAGAGTTTACAGAAAGTTCACAATTGAGATAATGGCATAGCAAAGCAGACCTTCACGATGAGGTGAAAGCCTGATAAGCGAT
>JAETSI010000117.1 GCA_021769725.1 Oscillospiraceae bacterium
TTTTCCGAGTCTCATAATGAAGATGCCGGACAGCATTACACTCCAAGAGAAGTTATCCAGCTTATGGTTAATATTCTCTTCTATGATGATAATGATATTCTTTCTGGCAATAATGTAGCAAAAACAATTTATGACCCGGCATGTGGAACCGGAGGTATGCTTTCTGTTGCAGAGGAATATTTACATAGTCTGAATGCTTCTACGGAACTTGTATCCTTCGGACAGGAAATTAACGATCAGACATTTGCAATTTGTAAGGCAGATATGCTGATTAAGGGTAACAATGCAGATTATATCAAGGATGGTAACACATTATCAGATGACCAGTTTGCAGGCAGTACCTTTGATTATATCCTTTCCAATCCTCCGTTTGGACGTGAGTGGAAGAATGAAAAGGCAAAAGTAGAGGAAGAGGCAAAGCTTGGCTTCGGAGGAAGATTTGGAGCAGGACTTCCGGCAGCAAGCGATGGACAGATGCTCTTTCTTATGACAGCGATATCAAAGATGAAAGATATTGATAAAGGTGGAAGCAGAATAGCAATCATTCATAATGGTTCACCACTCTTTACAGGAGATGCAGGAAGCGGACCTTCTGAAATCAGAAGATATATTCTCGAAAATGATTTGCTTGAGGCGATCATTGCTTTACCGAATGATATTTTCTACAACACAGGAATTGCAACCTATATCTGGGTATTGTCAAATAAAAAGGCAGGTACAGTCAGAGAGGGCAAAGTACAGCTAATCAATGCCAATGATATGTTTGTGAAGAGAAGAAAAGCATTGGGAAATAAGCGAAATGATATTTCTGAGGAAGATATCGCTGAGATTACAAAGATTTATGGTGATTTCACGGCGAGTGAAATTAGTCAGATTTATGATAACGAGGATTTTGGCTATACCAAGATTACAGTAGAAAGACCGCTCCGTGATGAAGAAGGCAATTTGGTATTAAAAAAGGGAAAGAAACAGCCGGATACGAGTCTTCGTGATACAGAAAATGTTCCACTGAAAGAGGATATTAAAGAATATTTTGAGAGAGAAGTATTGCCATTTGCACCGGATGCATGGATTGATGAGAAAAAGTCAAAGGTGGGATATGAAATTCCGTTTACAAGATATTTTTACAAGTATGAAGCTCCAAGACCTTCTGCAGAGATAATGGCAGAGATTATGGATTTGGAGACTGAACTGTCCGGAAGTCTTGAGGAGGTATTTGACCTATGAGAGAGATGAAGGATAGTGGGGTGAAGTGGGTAGGTGAAATCCCTTCTAGTTGGAAAGTATATAAGGTTAAACAAATTGCTGACAGCAATAATGATGTTCTTCCAGAAAATTATGAAGAAGAGCAAGAAATTGATTACATAGAGATTGGTTCTGTTACATATGAACATGGGGTAAGAACAACAGAAAAAATGAAATTTGGTAATGCACCAAGTAGGGCAAGACGTATTGTACATAATGGTGATACTATTATTTCAACTGTGAGAACATATTTAAAAGCCATTGCATATATTAATGATTCCTTAGCAGATAAAATTGTATCTACGGGTTTTTCGGTAGTGACACCACATAAAGATGTTGTCGCAAAATTTTTATATTATGCATTGAGTACACATTCTTTTATATCAAATGTAGAAGCTCATTCTGTTGGCATTAGTTATCCTGCAATAAATAATACTAATTTGATGGATTTGAAAATTGTATTACCAATGCAACGTGAACAGATACAAATTGCTAGTTATTTGGATGCCAAGTGCTCAAAGATTGATGAAATTATTGAAAAGCAGCAGGCAATTATTGAAAAGTTAAAGGAATACAAATTTTCAATTATTACGGAAGCTGTAACAAAGGGAATAAATCCAGATGTAGAGCTGAAGGATAGTACTATAGATATGTGTGAACAAATACCAGTTCATTGGAGCATATCGCAAAATAGATACTTATTCTCGTTACGAGATGAAAAAAATTATAAACCATTAGAGGAAGTGAGATTACTTTCTCTTTATACTGACTTAGGAGTGTTTCCACATGGTGAACAAGAGGAAAGAGGGAATAAGGCAGTAAAGGCAGAAGGATACAAGGTGGTTTATGAGAATGATATAGTAGTAAATATTATATTGGCATGGATGGGGGCAATAGGAAGATCGGCATATGATGGGGTTACGAGTCCCGCATATGATATATATAAACCAAATGAAAATGTATGTTCAAGATATTATCATTATTTATATAGGACAAAGCCGTTTTCTGCTGAATGTTATAAATATGGACGTGGAATAATGGCGATGCGCTGGAGGACATATTCATCAGAGTTTAAAAGTATTAAAGTGCCTGTACCACCTTATATCGAACAATGTCAAATAGCAGATTATTTAGATAGTAAATGTGAGATGCTTGATAAAACAATAGCTGATAGAAACAAAGCAATTGAAAAACTTCAGGAATACAAAAAATCCCTCATCTACGAGGTTGTCACAGGAAAAAAGGAGGTGTAGCTCATGTCTGATTTTGATGTAAAAGAGAAAAGATTTGAGGAAGATATCGAAGACTATCTGATTCATCATGGCGGATATACCAAAGGAAATCCGAAGAAATTTAATCGGGAATCAGGACTTGATGAGGAAACATTTGTGGAATTTATCAAGACAAGCCAGCCTAAGAAATGGGAAAGATATGTGAAAATTTATGCGGATAATTCCGAAAAGCAGGTAGTTGAACGCTTCAAAAGAGAAGTGAAAACCACCAACCTTTTGAATGTGATGCGGCATGGATTTACGGATAGAGGCATCAAGTTTTATCCTATTTTCTGGAAGCCGGAGACCACTTTGAATGAGACTACACAGATTCAGTATGATGCGAACATTCTTCATTGTACCAGACAGCTTCATTACTCTGTACATAATGAGAACAGTATAGATATTGTTCTTTTTGTAAATGGTATTCCGGTGGTATCTATGGAATTGAAGTGCCAGTTTACAGGACAGGATACCACAAATGCCATTAATCAGTATAAGTTTGATCGTGCCGGTAAGGATGCAATTTTTGCCTTCAAAGAAAGAGTATTGGTGCATTTCGCAGTAGACCTTACCAATGTCTATATGACAACAAAGCTTGAGGGCGCACACACTTATTTCCTGCCATTTAATCAGGGCAGTAATGGTGCCGGAAAAGTAGGCGGTAAAGGGAATCCTGTAAATCCAGATGGATATGATACAGCTTATCTTTGGGAAAGAGTACTCTGCAAGGACAGTCTGATGGAAATTCTACAGAAATATATGCACTTGCAGCAGGAGTATGATAAGAATGGAAATCTTGTGAAAGAGACTATGATTTTCCCAAGATATCATCAGCTTGATGTAGTCACAAAACTGTTGGAAGATGTGAAAAAGAATGGTTCAGGCAAGAGTTATCTTATCCAGCATAGTGCAGGCTCAGGAAAGTCCAATTCGATTGCATGGCTGGCACACAGACTGACAGGACTTCATGATTATGAAGACAATAAGATTTTCCAGTCAGTAATCATCGTTACTGACAGACGAGTATTGGACAGCCAGTTGCAGTCTACGGTATATCAGTTTGACCATGTGGAGGGCGTGGTTAAGAAAGTAGATAAAAATTCGGGACAGCTTAGAGACGCAATCAATGATGGTGTAGGCATTATCATCACTACATTACAGAAATTCCCGGTAATCTATAAAGAGGTGGATTCTGCAAACAAAAGATTTGCCATTATTATTGATGAGGCACATTCTTCACAGACCGGAGATGCAGCGAAAAAATTAAAAAGAGCATTAGCTGATACAGAAGAAATTCTAAAAGAGTATGCCGAGATGGAAGATGAGGACGAGAGAAATCGTAAGGATGATGAGGATAAGCTCTTAGATGAATTGGCAGCACAGGGTATGCACAAGAACTTATCATTCTTTGCATTTACGGCAACTCCAAAAGGAAAGACATTACAGCTGTTTGGTCAGAAGGATACGGAAGGAATCTATAGACCTTTTCATATCTATTCCATGAGACAGGCAATAGAGGAGCATTTCATCTTGGATGTTTTGCAGAACTATATGACCTACAAAATGTATTACAAGATTGCCAAGATTATTGAGGATAATCCGGAATTTGATACAACAGCAGGTTCAAAGGCTATTGTAAATTATGAGACACTGCATCCACATAATATCTCTCAGAAGACCGCCATTATGCTGGAACATTTTATGAATGTCACAAGACATAAGATAGGTGGCAGAGCGAAGGCTATGGTTGTTACACCATCCAGACTTCATGCAGTACGATATGTGCAGGAATTTAA
>JAETSI010000118.1 GCA_021769725.1 Oscillospiraceae bacterium
GATTTTATACCCTTCTGACGGGTTAATTGAGTGATGTTATGGCTGCATGGATCAATTTTCAGATTCATGGTACAGTTATCAGGTCAGATACTGTTCCGTGAATAATTCAGGTTAAATATAACTGTTGAAGTCAGTTTCGACCAACTCGTAATCGACCGATGATTGAAGCCTTCCGAGCTGATCTTTCCAAGAATCAATGTTGGTTCTCACCTTGCGAAAGCCAAGTGATTCGTAAACGTGTTGCGCTCTTGTGTTCGTCAAATTGGTATCGAGGACGATTTTGGAATAGCCGTTTTTGAACAGCCAACCGATCAGCATACTCAAAACCTTTCTGCCAACACCACGGTTCTGACAATCGGTTTCACAGATCTTTATACCGATTTCTGCAACACCGTCCGCTACGTTACGGTAATTGCACTCACCAATTAGACGGTCGCTTTCCTCAATGACCATACGACCATTGCCAAGTCCTTCGATAACTTCTTCCTTGGTCGTTCCCAAACCGTTGGGAAAGCCTGCGTGTGCCATTACAGCACCATCATTCCACCAAGCGGTAAGTTGCTTTGCATCGGCAACCTCGGCTTGACGGATGGTTAAGTTTTCATATTGTATTTTCATTGAATGTTCCTCAACTTCTGTCTGCTTTATAAAATGCGGAGCAATTCGGATAACGAACCGATTTGATAATCCGCAACACCCTCACCAAACTCTGCACCTTGATACTGTGCAAGACCGTTCTTAACCCAAATGGTTTTCATTCCAATCGCTTTGGCAGGGATAATATCGTTATCGAGCCTATCACCGACCATAACGCTTTCCGCTTCGGTACATCCTGCAAGCTCAAAAGCTTTTTCAAAGATTTCCTTATCGGGCTTGGAATATCCAATCTCTGCGGATGCGGCAACCACATCAAAGAATTGTCGCAAGCCCCAAGACTCCAAGCGTTCTTCTGTTCCGAGTTTTTGGTTTGCAATTATACTGAGTTTATATCCCTTATCAATGAGAGCCGCCAATGTGCTATGTGCATCTGAATACGGAACTTCATCTTCCGAGTGCCACGGTGATTTCGTTAATCCGAAGTGTTTGATAGCGGCAGAATTACCGTCAAGTCCTTGTTGAGCGAGAGCAATACGGACATCATCAAATTCCTTGAAAGTGATGCTCGTGCCAGAAATCATTTCTCGTACTCTGTGATCGTATGCTTCGGTTTCGTCAACAAGCGTTGAGCCAACATCAAAAAATATCCATTTTACCATTGTTTCTTCCTCGCTTATAGCATCAATTCAAACACACCGCCGTCAAACACAATATCGTTGCCATCGGCATCTTTGTAGAACGACACCTTTTCCGTTTCGATCAGATCAAAGCCCAAGGATTTGAGAAGCGAAACAGAGGGTGTATTATTAATTGCCGTACCTGCGGTCAGCCTTTTGATGCCAAGCTCACGCATATAATCAATGAGTGCCAAGTGGCTTTCTTTTGCGTAGCCCTTGCCGTGATATGCGGAGTGGAAGCAATAGCCGATCTCGTGTCCGTTTTCTCTAATGTTAAAGGCTATGTATCCGATCACGGTATCATCAAGACAAACGGCAAAAAACATATGCTCGGTGCCGCCGTTCGCTGCCGCCCATTTTGCAATTCTCGGCTGAACATCCGCATCATCGGTGATGTGTGGCTTATCGTACTGTGAAATGGTGGAAGTGTTAAAGTCCACCCAAATATCTTTTATGCTTTTCCAATCATCCGCTACAATGTGACGGATGGTTAGTCTTTCGGTCTTTAGTATCATAGTAATTTTCCTTATCTGCTACACTAAATTCAATCTCATAAATACATATCCATCTTCAACGGAATCTAAATAGGCAAATCCTAACTTTGTCCAAAACTTCTGCGCAGCTGTATGGCACTGATTTACAGGAGCTGAAACTCGTCTTGCTTTGTATTCTTTATAAAGGAAATCAATACAGAGTTTGGCAGCAGCAGTTCCATACCCCTTTTTTTGATAGGCATCATCAATAAGAAAATTGATTATTTGATAGTTTTCTTCACCAACATACATTGAAACAAAGCCAATCATTGTTTCATCAGCATAAATTGCAAATGGCTTGGTGTCTTTATAATGAACCCATGCTTCTGCCAGAGAATACGCCATAGAATCCACAAAATTTGCATTTGCAACGCTGGCTTTAAGATTAAGACAGTCTGTGTAGTTATTCTCGTTGATTGTTCGTAGCTCTATCATTTTATCTTTCTCCCAATTTTCATATCCTGTCGCCACTTGGGAGCTTCGCCATCGTCTGCCCAATACTCATCCATAGCGGCGATCTTACCGTCTTTCAGCTTGATAAAGGACGTAACGTGAAAAAAAGCGGAGTAATCCTTCGGATATACCTGTGTTGCGGTGATAATCATATCGCCCGTCGTGACGATCTTTTCAACCTCGCCATCCCAATCACCGGGATAGTCACAGTTGGCTCTTATAAATTCCTCGACCGTAAAATGCTCGTTGGAGCAATGCCAATTCACATAGGCATCGGCGTGGAAATATTCTCTTATCTCGTCTGCTCTCTGTGCGAGAACATCAAACCAAAACTGTTGTATGTTCATTATCTTTCGTCCTTGATAAAATGCTTTACGGTATCCGTTGGATATTTCAGTTCTGTTCTGAAAAATTCGGGATACATCTTAATGTTCTCGTCGAGCGAAACCCATTTCAAATGCTCCTTGCTGTTATCTTCCGTGAAGCTCTCGCTGATCGGAGCAAAGTCACTCGGCACTTTCATATAGAAGAAAAACGAAATCTCATAAATCAGCTTGCCGAGATTTGAGGGCGCATCGCCGTAGAAATAGTTTTCGTGTACGAAGCCGAGACGCTCTATTTCCATCTTAACGCCTGTTTCTTCAAACACTTCACGCACAATGGCTTCTTCTGCCGTTTCACCAAATTTAATTCTTCCACCGACAGAATAGAAATAGTTGGCTCTTTCATTGCCTACCATCAGAATCTTTCCGTCTTTCATAATAATTGCGCCTACACGGATATTCAAAATGCCGTCGTCGCAGGCTACACACATATCCTTATTCATTGTTGCCTCGCAAAAATCATTCTCAATTCTGTATTAGATGTACCGAGCTTTATTTCCTGTTCCATACCATCAAAACGGAAACCATATCTCTCATAAAATTTGATAGCTCGCTCGTTTCCTTTCAATACCCACACGGCAATATATTTGTAAGCAGCAAGCATCTCAAAAGCGGCGTTCATCAGTTCATAGCCGACCTTCTGACCGTAGTAATCGGAAAGCACATAGATTGCAAATATCTCGCCACAATCGGAGAGTGTTTCATCACGGTATTTTCCATAACCGACAAAACCGATAACTTTGTCACCATCCTTGGCAACGAGAATATTGTCCGTCCATTTGTGTGCTATTGCCTTGCATTTTTCCGCGGTCATATTCTTCAAATATTCGGCATCAATAAGCCCTGCGTAGGTTTCCTGCCAAGACTTATAGTGAACGTAGCCTTTACCGTCAATCTCGTCAACGGTCTGCATTGGTTTTATTATGTAATTCATAGTTATCCTCTCAATAATCAAATTCATGTTCGCCGACCGCAATCGTCTGCGTTAGCTTTTCGTCTTTATACGGCTTGCGGATCTCAATTAAATTCAAAACCGTATAGCCACGCTTCCGCAGAAATTCAATCATTCGGTGGTTGTTGGGGTGAACGTAGTTGTAAACGGTATCATCCCCATAAGACGAGGCGATTTCTTCCGCTTTGCTGTGCAGAGCAGTAGCAACACCATGACGGCGGTATTCCTCTTTGACAAAGATGGATTCCACCCACACAACCTCATTATCGATACGACAAACCACATAGCCTGCGTATTTGCCATCCACAAGGGCGGCATACTCCAAAGGAGCGTTGTAAATTAGATAGTCAAGCTCTGACCATTCATACATATTTCGGGCAACCTCGTTCTCAACGGCAATCGTATCAATCGCAATCATGCTGCCATCGGTGAATTTCAGTTCCACACAGCAGTTATCGAAGTTATATTCGCAGGAAATCAGCTTTTTCATAGGGTTTACCTCCAAAAATGTTTTGTTTGGAAGTAATGTAAGCGTGGGTTTTTAGTGTGGTATCTTTAAGTTTGGGAAACCCCTGTCTCCCATCTGGAAACGGTTCTCGCCGATACGCCAAACTTTTCTGCAAGCTGTTCTTGTGTAAGATTTTTTTCCTTACGGCATTGTTTCAAAAAAGCTCCTATCTTTTTTGT
>JAETSI010000004.1 GCA_021769725.1 Oscillospiraceae bacterium
AGCAAAATCCGCTGCGATAAAAATAATCAGCAGCGGATTTTGCGATATATATTTATTTTCATTTGTAAGCAAGTTATGAAAGATCAGACAATGGGGAGGGAATCGATTTTGCCGAGGATGAACATCTTGAGGATAGAAGCATCAAGGTCAGTTACGAAACCGTCTTTTATCATGTCAGCAGCTTCGAGCTGAGCTTCGCTGAATTCCATTGTGCCGTTGATATAGCGTGTCATGAGGATAACATCGAAGCAATCTACAACACCGTCGAAGTTAAGATCGCCATAGATGATTGTTTCAGCGGATTCTTTCTTCTGGTTATCGTCATCAGCATCAGCTTCGGGAGCGTTTGTTTCGGGGAGTCTCTGTCCTTCTACTTCACAGCCTTCAGGGATAGTTACGATTTCAGCAGCCCAGTACCATCTTTTGTCGGAATCGGGATCAAAGTGAGCGCTGATACCAATGTGTGTAGCCTCGGGCTTTGTGATGATAGCCCAGTGATTGGGAGAACTTTTCCATGCTGAGAAGATAGCGTCAACGTTAGCGCTGCCCTTGAGGAGAACTTCACCTGCGCCAAAGAAATCAAAATCAACGTCAGCAAGGACCGTCATATAAGAAGAACCATTTGTACGAGTGTGGCTGTAGGAAGTAACTATTTCAGTAGCACGAACTTCAGCTGCATCGTTGAGACTGGGGATAATGTAAAGCGGTTCAAGTCCGAGCTCTGCTCTTGCTTCGTTGAACTTAGCAACCATTTCGTTTTCGATTTCTTCAGCATTGATTGTTGTGGAAACTGAATCTTCAGCAGCCTTTGCGTCACGGGCATCTATTTTGTTAATTAAGCAACCAAAAGCGATCATCATTGTGGACATCATAGCAACCATTTTCTTAAAAGTATTTTTCATAACTGCACCCTCTTAATATATTTGGTAAACGATTGAGATTTTTTGTTTTTATCGTTTACTCTCTGTAATCTTTGTCTGATTACATAATACCAGAAAACAAGGGTATCAGCAAGAAAAAAGGTTGTAATTCAGCAGAATGCACAAAGCCGTTCGTCATATTATACATAAAATAATATACTAAAAGTATATAGCAAACTATAACCAACAGCAAGAACAAAACAGTTCATATTCCGTTCAAATTCGTTATTTTTTCACAAATTAATAAAAATTATATAATCGGTTTTTTCAATATGAAAAAGCATAAAAAAAAGACTGCCGGAGCAGTCTTTTGAATCATCCTATAAAATTACCAGTGATTATTGTATATCCGTAGGGTTCTATCTCAACCACGTTATTTTCAAATTGTCCGATATACGGCTTAAGATCACTAAAAAGTGCAAGCAGTTCCGACACATTTCCCACGGTTACATTTGCTTCACTCTTATTTACAAAGAAGATATAATCGGGATCTCCCTGACGTACAAATACGGTTATTCTGTCATCTTTCAGCCACTTATCGTTGTCAACAAAATAAATTCTGCCGTCTTTAAGATTAGGAATAGACTTTCTGACACGGCTAAGACGGCTTACGTACTCAATAAGCTCGTGATCTTCATTGCCCCATGGATAGCAGCGGCGGTTGAAAGGATCTTTATAGCCCTGGAGTCCTGCCTCATCGCCATAATATATACTTGGAACTCCGGGCAGGAAGAACATAAGCGCCATTGCCGCCTTGAGACGATTTTTACCCAGATTATATTCATGCTCGTTGAGATATCGCTCCGCCATCCAATCCTTGCTCTTGTCATCGCAGTTTTCACCGCCCAGACGATTAATAGCACGTTCAATATCATGGGTAGAGACAAAATTCATGAGAACATTCAGTGTCGGCTTGGGGTAATTTTCAGCAATGGTCATCACGGAATTGGCAAGATCATTGGCTTTTCCGCCTTTTACAAAATTAATGATCGCCTCACGGAAAGGATAGTTCATAACGGAATCAAGCTGATTCCCCAGAAGATAGCGCCGTTTTACGCCGTAGCTTTCCTTATTGGAAGCGTCTTCCCACACTTCTCCAATAACTATTTTGTCCTTGTCGTATCCCTTAACGCTCTTCCGGAGATTGAACAGAAAGCGGTCGGGGAGTTCGTCTGCCACATCAAGGCGCCACCCTGCCGCGCCCTTGCCAAGCCAGTAATTCAGAACACCCTCTTCACCGCAGATAAATTCGGTATAATCCTCGTTGTTCTCCCAAACGTTGGGGAGGGTGTCGATCCCCCACCACGCTTCATAAACATCAGGATAGTTAATAAACGTATACCAGCTATAATACGGACTGTCCTTGGACTGATATGCGCCCTGTTCCGGATATCTGCCAAATTTGTTAAAGTAAACACTGTCTGCTCCAGTATGAGAGAAAACTCCGTCAAGTATCACGGATATGCCATATTTATCAGCCTCACGGCACAGTTCTTCAAAATCGTCATTCGTTCCCAGAAGCGGATCGGCTTTCATGTAATTGGCAGTATTGTAGCGGTGATTTTCGTGCGATTCAAAAATCGGGTTAAGATAGATGCAGGTAACACCGAGATCATGAAGATAAGGCAATTTTGACTGAATTCCTGCAAAATCTCCGCCGAAATAGTCGTTGTTCCAGACATGACCGTTCTGATCCGGCTTATAGTAGGGAGTTTCTCCCCATTCACGCATAACACGGTCGCCGGGAACCCCCTCGTGTTCCTTGCCGCTCTTACAGAAACGGTCAGGGAAGATCTGATACATAACGCCGCCCTTCAGAAAGTCCGGCGTCTCGTAGGTATTATTATAGACAGTAAGCTGGAAAAGATCGCCAAAATCCACATTGCCTTCATGAACATTCTGCTTCTTTATATAGCGGCGTGCACCGTTTGCAATATAAGAGAAATAATAGTAGTGTACATCAGTATACCTTGCAGTATACTCCGTGGAATATGCCATACAGTCGCCCTCGTCAGTGACTTCGTTCATTCTGAGAAAACGTTCCTTGAAGCCAGTGCGGAAAAGTACAAGAACGGGTGGAGATTCAAGAGGTATATCCTTTGCGAGCCTTATGGTAAAGCGGCAGGTCTCTCCCTGCTTTATCGCTCCGAAGATCGACTTATAGCTAAGATCCCATGAATCATAAATTGGTTTCATTAATCTGCCTCCAAAAATTAGTTACGGGCGGACAACGCCCGCCCGTATTAAAGGTTTGAATTATCTTAAATGCCAGATGTTGTCAGCATATTCTGTAACCGCACGGTCAGCAGAGAAAATTCCTGCGCCGGCAATATTGTTAAGGGACATCTTAGCCCACTTCATCTTGTCATTGTAGCACTCTGTAACGTATCTCTGAGCATTTCTGTAGCTGTCAAAGTCGGCAAGAACCATATACGGATCACGATCTTTCAGCGAATTTGCAACATCGTTGAAAGTACAGCCATTGATGCCGTGATACATACGCTCAATGCCTTCTCTGATAACAGGATTGCTGTTGAAATAGTCCTCAGGTCTGTATCCTCTTGCTTTAAGTTCGTTTACCTCAGGAGTGGTCATACCGAATATAACTATATTATCGTCGCCGGCAGCCTCCTTGATCTCGATATTTGCACCGTCAAGAGTTCCGAGGGTAACGGCTCCGTTAAGCATAAGCTTCATATTTCCTGTACCGGATGCCTCTGTTCCTGCCAGCGAGATCTGTTCGGAAACATCCGATGCAGGCATAAGGATCTCCGAAAGCGTTACACAGTAATTTTCAAGGAATACTACCTGGAGCTTCTGTCTGATACGTGGATTCTTCCTGATCTCCTCAGAGATAGCCCAGATCATCTTAATGATCTGCTTTGCAAGGTAGTAGCCGGGGGCAGCCTTTGCAGCGAAGATATACGTCTTGGGGGTAAAGGGGGCATCGGGATTATTAAGAAGATATGCATAATCTGCAAGAATATTCATAACGTTGAGGTGCTGTCTCTTGTACTCGTGAAGACGCTTTACCTGTACGTCAAAAATGCTGTCCGTATCAAGGATAACTCCGCTGGTGTTCTTTACACGCTTTGCAAACCTTTCCTTATTTGCTTTCTTGACCTCCATAAGCTTTGTAAGAACTTCCTGGTCGTCCTGGAAAGCCCTGAACTTTTCAAGCTCTGCGCCATCCTTTATGAACTTTCCGCCGATGGTTTCTTCAAGAAGTCCCGTAAGACCGGGATTAGATTGATAGAGCCATCTTCTATAAGCGATTCCGTTCGTAACGTTCTTGAACTTTTCAGGAGTATTCTCGTACTCATCATGGAAAACAGACTCCTTGATGATCTCGGAATGAAGCTTTGATACGCCGTTTACGCTGTGCGACACCGCAACGCAGAGCGTAGCCATGTGGATCATATTATCCTTGATGATAGACATACGTGTTGTCTTTGCGCTGTCATATCCGTTTCTCTCCATAAGAGACTGACAGTAGCGATTGTTTATTTCAACAATGATAGAGAAAATTCTCGGAATAACGTGCTTTACAAGGTTTACGTCCCACTTTTCAAGAGCCTCTGCCATAACTGTATGGTTTGTATAAGCAAAGGTCTTTACGACGATATCCCACGACTTCTCCCATGTGTATCCGCAGTCGTCAAGGAGTATTCTCATAAGCTCAGGGATAGCAAGGGTCGGATGAGTATCGTTAATGTGGATAGCCACCTTCTCGGCAAGGTTGTCAAGAGTACCGTAAACGTTCATGTGAGTGTTTACGATATCGCCCACTGCGGCAGCACAGAGGAAGTACTGCTGACGAAGACGGAGCGACTTGCCCTCGTTGTGGTTGTCGTTGGGGTAAAGTATCTTAGAAATAGCGTTTGCAATAGAGTTCTGTGCAAGAGCGCTCTCGTAATTGCCCTTGTTGAACATATCCATGTCAAAGCTCGGAGCTTTTGCAGACCAGAGACGAAGCACCGAAACGCCCTCGCCGCCGTAGCCCGATACGTACATATCGTAGGGGGTAGCAACAACGGTATTATAATTTACATGACTGATATAGTGGTACTGATTATCCCAGTATTCCTGAAGATCGCCCTCAAAATGAATATCAATGGAAAGCTCCGGCTTTGGCACGAGCCATACAGAACCGCCGGGAAGCCAGTTATCGGGAAGTTCAGTTTGCCAGCCGTCCTCCAGCTTCTGCTGGAAAATACCGTATTCATAACATATAGAGTGACCCATTGCCGGGAATCCCTGCGTTGCAAGACCGTCAAGATAGCAGGCTGCAAGACGTCCAAGACCGCCGTTGCCAAGGCCCGCATCTGGTTCATGGTCGTATATCTTGTCCAGATTGATATCGTATGATTTTAGCATTGCCTTTATATCATCTGCAAGTTCCAGGTTATAGATGCTTGTTTTGAGAGAACGTCCCATGAGGAATTCCATTGATAAATAATAAATCTGCTTGCCGCCGACAGAGTGTGTATGATTTATGAAGCTCTGCCTCTTTGCGCCGAGTATCTCAACGATGATTGACGAAAGGACATGATAAACCTGCTTATCGGAAGCCTCCTCGGGGGAAACGCTGTAGAGAAGCTGAAGCTTTCTCGGGAATTCTTCTTTGATCCTGTCCATGAGAGGATTTGCTTTTTTTATTGCCATAGTATATCTCCTATCTGCCGCCGGATGCGGCTTATTACTGATCGTATTTTTTTCTTCCGTTATAATTCTCTGTAGAACGACATGACGGAAAAATAAATTTACAAACGGTATATTTAAATTGTACCATGTTTCTTTATTTTTTTCAATTGTAACAATCAACAAATTTTTTTCAACGAAATTTACATATTGCGTAATTTTAACAAAAAAGCGGGTGCCTGACTGCTAAAAAAAACGTTTTTTATCGTGATATTCGCCAACAACATATTTTTCAACAAAACTTTTTTGTTAATTCTATACAACGCGCCACTTATCTAAAAATTTTCTGATATTTTTAAAAAATAAAACACAAAAAACATTTGAAATCCTCATAAAAATGTGGTATAATATAGGTAATCAACCGTGTGGAATTGTATCCGCCGGAAAACGTGTAGAAAAAGAACAGCTGCGTATTATGCGACTGAAACGCCAAAAAAAGAAAAGGATGATTGTGAATGGAAAAGAAAAAAGGCTTCTCACTACTTAAAATGCTGATTATAGTTATATGCATTTTCTCCATAATTATTTCACTTGCCGTCAATATTGCTTTTTCGGCAGGGAAAACACCAAACATATTCGGAAACTATATATACATCGTCAACGAAAACTTCAAGGTGACAAAGAATGATCCCTCAAAAGATATAATCAAAGGCGAAGCCCTCCTTGCCAAAGCCGTTTCAGACTCCGATACGCTCCTCAAGGATGATATCGTACTCTGCTACCCTGCCGAATCCCCTGATAAACTCTGCATCCGCAGCATTCAGGAGATAATAACAGATGCATCCGGTTCCGAAACATACATTACCGCCGATTCAAGCCATTACGGAAACGCCGACAACTCTATCACAAAGGACAAGATCAAGGCTGTATGCACCGGTCATCCGAAAAGCAAGGAACTCGGCGCTTTCATCAGATTTACAAAGAGCATTGCAGGTATAGCTCTGGAGCTTCTTCTGCCCTGCATTATCCTCATGATGTTCCTCATCGCCAGAATCGTTTCATCCAGAAACAAGGTTGAAGAAGAAGAGGAAAATTACGATTTCTATGAATATGACGACGACGAAGGACAGCCCGAAGTTAAAAAGCCTTCCCATGCAAAGCCTGAAAATCCGCTTTTTGAGAATTTCCAGGAGATCCAGCCCAGCGGTGAACTTGAACGCAAAAAAATGTCTATAATGGAGAATTTCAGTCAGAAAAAGGTTAATCCCGATTCTCCATATCAGAAAGAAAAAGAGCGTACAATGCAGTTCAAAGCTCAGAGAAGTGCAGAATCGACATTTGCTGCAAGAAACGTCGGAAGTGCATCTTCAACTGCCCCCACAGCTGACGCTCTCCGTGAGGAAATGCTTAGAAAAACTGCTGAAGCCGAACGCACTGGCAACTACAATATCAAAGGCACAGGCGGCTCTACAAAATCAGCATCCTCCGCTTCCGATATTACGGGCGTACTTCCAAAGGCAGTTCCCCTGATATTTCTGATATTATTAAGAGATCAGAAAATTCCACACGTAAAAAATCTGCTGACGACATGTCCGTTGACGATCTGCTTAAGCTCATTGAGGACGAAAAAAAGCGTCTTTGATGCATAATTGAACACAAACTAAGGGACGGCAATTGCGCCATCCCTTTACTATTGGGAAAATATATCAATACCTCATAAATAAAAAGCCGTACCCCGAAAGGTACGGCTGATTTCTCGTAAAAATGATTACTTGATCTCGATTGAAGCGCCAGCAGCCTCAAACTTCTCCTTGATCTCGTTAGCCTCTGACTCTGAGATGCCTTCCTTGATTGTCTTAGGAGCAGACTCAACTACTTCCTTAGCTTCCTTAAGACCAAGACCGAGGATCTCCTTAGCAGCCTTGATAACAGCCATCTTAGCGTCACCGAAGGATGTAAGAACAACATCGAACTCTGTCTTAGCAGCCTCAGCAGCACCAGCGCCGCCAGCAGCAGGAGCAGCAGCAACCATTGCTGTTACGCCGAATTCCTCCTGGATTGCGTCAACGAGCTCAGCAAGCTCGAGAACGGAAAGAGTCTTGATATCTTCAACAAATTTTGTAATTTTCTCTGAAGCCATGATTAATAATCTCCTTTATAATAATTTTCTGCCTGTAACAGGCGGTAATTTCAAGCTGCGAATTCAAAATAAATAAAATCAGGCAGCTTCTTCTTCTGATTTCTTGTCTGCAAGAGCCTTGAGAGTTGCAGCAAGTTTCTGAATAGGTCCCTGAAGAGAACCAACGAGCTGAGCGAGAAGAACATCCTTTGAAGGAATCTTGGAAAGAGCAACGACTCCAGCCTGATCGTAAATTTCACCCTCAACATAACCTGCTTTAAGATTAAACTTGTCATCTCCAGCCTTTTCAGCAAACTTTCCGAGAATTCTTGCAGGAGCAGTCTGATCATCGTTAGAAAGAGCGATAGCGGTTGTGCCGTTAAGAGACTCTTCAAATCCATTGATACCGCAGTTCTGGAAAGCACGGAGAAGAAGTGTATTCTTCTCTACGAAGTAATTAACTCCAGCCTCACGAAGTTCTTTTCTGAGCTTTGTATCTTCCTCAACAGTAATTCCCTTATAGTCAACGAGAACGCCTGAAACGGAAGCTTTGATGAGGTCTGTAAGCTGTTCAACCTTAGCCTTCTTAGCTTCGAGTACAGCATTGCTTGGCATTGTGTATTCACCTCCGAATGAAATATGATCGTATCCGAAAGCAAAAAAATCCTTTACCGACAACTCGAAAAAGGACAAAATAATTCTCATGAATTAATTGCTATTCCTCGGCGGGACTTACAGGTTGCATAACCATGCCGGCTGTCTTTAGAATACGATATGTACTGTGCATCACACAGCTTTTATATTATAGCATATTTTTTTCGGCTTGTCAAGGCTTTTCTTGAAATTCCTGAAAAAAATCCCCCTGCCGTACAGACAGGGGAAAAATAACTTATTTCTTCTTTTTCTTACTCTTACCGGATTTTTGATTATTCACGGCATTTTCCTTCTCTTTTTCAGCAGATGCCTTACCTTTCTGATTCTTTGGTACTTTGGGAGTTTCCTCAACGGGTTCACTGCCGAGCTTTTCAGCGTAAGCCTTTCCTTTTTCAAGAAGTTCCTCATTCTTGCTGCGTATCTTTTCCTCTTCCGATTTTGATATCTCGGCTTTCTTCTTTGCCGAACCGGAAAGCTCTGAATCAACAGCGCCCTTGGATTTGATAATCTGAACCTTCTTCTTTTCGGTCTTTACTTCCTCTGCGGGAATTTCTTCTCCGGAAGGAAGTCCCAGCTTCTTTCTTTCCTTAGCCTTTGCCCTGAGTTCACGCTTTGCAGCGATCACACGGTTATTCTTTCTGTCATAGATATAGAATACTACCAGAGCAGCGATACCAAGAATAAACGTCACAACGCCGATCCTGAATCCGGGGGGAGTATACTTCATTGAAACCGTATGCTCGCCTGCCGGAATCTTTATGCCGATAAGTGCGTCAAGAACAACGACCTGTCCCACAGACTCATCCTTATTGAAAAGTTCTTTAACACCCTTGTCGTTTTCCTGTTCGTAAACAAGATTATCAACCTTTTTACCGTCAATCTCAACGGTCCAGCCCGGCTCATACGGAATGGAGGTCATAAGGATCTGCCCCTCTTTGGCTGTTACCTTGCCTTCAAGATAACGGTCATTGGACTTGTCCATGTCGATAACCCACGGATTTTCCTGAAGAACGGCAATATCTTTGCTGAACTTCTCCAGATTGAACGTATAAAGAGTAAATCCGCCGTTCACCTTGAACATTACATATTCGTCCTTGCCGGTAAATGAAGACATTCCGTCCTGCTCCAGAATACGAAGTCTTACTTCCACCTTTTCTCCCTTTGTGAACGGACCCATACGCACAAGAGGAGTTCCGTTATCAGCAAAATACTGTGGGTATTCCTTATGATTTGTGAAATTGCCGTTTTCGTCAACAGTGTTGGAGATCCAGAGATTACACTTTCTTCTGAAAACAGAATCCATGCGCAGAAATACGTCGCCGTCGTTCTGAGCCGTAAAATGAATATTTACAACAGGGTCAACAGCTCCCGCCTCAGCGTCAAAGCAGAAATGCGGAATGATTTCACCGTTTTCATTTTCATAATTATATACTCTTGCACGAATTTGCCCATTGCTTGCCCCGTCACCTTCTTTACGTGGGTCAAGTTCAAGCTCAAAGCTGTCTGAAAGATCCATCAGCTCGTAGTATTCCTCCGGATTCGGAATAACCGATCCGTCCTGCATCTGAACGAACTGCGTCTTGCCCACAAGTGCGCTCAGGAAATTATTAAGACTGTTGAATGTATTATCGTTGCCGAGATGACCAAGTCCGAGAATATCATCGTCAGCCATAAATCCTACAGAAAGAGCGTAGGGATTTTCATATACGTCAATATTATATGTTTCGTCGTAATTCTTGACTGAAGTTGTTGAGTATCGCTTTATATAGTTTGAATCCACGCTTGTACTGTCATCAGGGCGATCAAGAACATACTTGATTCCGAGCAGAGAGTCAGCCATTGTGCTGCTGCCTTTATACTGTGATTCAAAACTCTGCGTAGTATAACCCATAGCCTCCAGCATTTTGAGAATTCTTGAATTCATGACAGAACTTGAATGCGATATGCCTCTAAGTCCGTAAGCAAGATTATCGTTTACCATACGGTCGTATGTTTTTTCAGCACGGTAAAAACTGCTGTCGTATTCTTCCAGCTGTTCCACAAGCTTCGGAGCTTCCAGTATCTCGGTGTAGGTGCTCTTATCGGAATTGCCTACTTCAAGGAAGATCTTGCGGAATGAATCGTAACAGTTATATCCTGTTTCAAAAAGAACCACAACAGCAACGCCCAATGTCAGAAGATTTTTACCCTTTCTGCTCTTTATGCGGCTATATCCGAAAACAAAGAGAACATATACTGCCACCAGCAACAATCCGAATACTATCGTTCCAAGGAAAAGCTCGTCCCATGTTCCGTGCGGATCATGCTTCATGGTATACTTTCCGGGCAGCTCCTGCATATAGTCATAGCCACGGTATTTTTCATTGAGTATCTTTTCACCGGTAGTCGTATTTACTTCACCAGTATACTTTTCGGCATATTTTATGCTGCCTCTTACTGCCTCAAATATAAGCACAAGAACAGTAATTATGCCAAAAGTTCCGCCGGTCTCCGCCCTTGACAACTCATATCCGTCCAAATGCGCAAAAACTTCCGCAGCCATTGCAACAAGCAGGAATGAGATCAGGAAAGAATATCTGTAAGGCAGCCAGTTAGGATCCTGTCCGCCGTGCCACATCATATTAAGCGGCTTGATGTACATACACATACACATGATAAAGAGAAAAATTCCGTTGCCTATCTTTTTGTTTCTCTTTATTTTCTTATTCATGAAGTAAAGCGGCAGCATTACCAATGTAAGAACACCGCAATATATTTCAGGACGTCCATAGTAAAGTGTACCCTCGTCCACGTTTACGGAATAATACTGATTGGGCAGCAGACTCGGTACAAGTTCAAAAGGATTGAACATAGTCTTGAAGCTGTAATCCGGTTCGGAGAAGTCGAATTTACCGAGAGCCAGAGCATTATATACAGGCAGTATCATAAAGGCACTCAGCATAAGCACTACCAGCGTGGCAAGAGCCATAACGCCGAATGTACGAACGTACTCGCCGGTATTTTTGAACTTCCTGTCCGTTCCGAAGAACATATAATATCCGAAATACAGGGCAACGAAAATTGCAACCATAAATCCGATATAGAAGTTTGCCACAAACATAATGGCAAGAGGTATGATGTAATTTATCTTGCGTCCGTCATCCACCAGATACTCCACACCCAGAATTATAAGCGGCAGGAAGATCGGGCCGTCTATCCACATGGGGTCGATAAGCTGTATCACAACGTAGCTCATCATTGCATACATCGTGGAAAATACCACCGACTGGAGCGGTGCAAGCTTCTTTGAACGCTGTGCATATACGCAGAATGCAGCTCCTGCCGCACCCACCTTGCACATCTGCATTATCATTACGCTTTCGATTATCATTTTTCTGGGCAGCAGCATTACTATCAGCGTAAACGGACTGGCAAGATAGTAACCGATAATTCCCATAAATCCACCGGAGAGATTTCTGCTCCAGCTGTAGAACGGGCTGCCGTCTCCCCAGAATGCATCACGAAGCGACTCAAAATAATAAATGTACTGACCGTTAAGGTCCAGAGTCAGCACCGAACGTTCTCCGAAAGGATAGACATCAAAGAATATATAAGATATCAGCGTCAGCAGAAACGGAATGATAAACGACGGAATGCAGAACCAAAGGTTTGATTTCTGTCCCCTTGCCTCGGCTATCACATCGGCTGCCGTGCGGGCAGGCTTGCCGCCATAGGTGACGTTTCTGCGGGCAATTGAATTTGCTCCCGATTTTTTCGTGTTGGATTTCCGGGAGGCTTTTGAATTAGCCATTTTGTTCCTCCTTTTTATTACGGGAAATTATATAAGGCATACTCCCCGATTTTATTCTATTTTATTATACTATATTTTCCCGGCTTTTGCAAGAGTTTATTGCAAGTTTTCTTTTAATATATATGCACAATTTAGTTCTGCTGTTTTTGTGACTTTAACCAAAACGCAAAAGAATCTCGTCTTTTTGCCCTCTGAGAATCACTTATTTACAAATATCTCGCAGAGGAATGATGTTTCATGAAAAAAGTAGTATCAATTGTAATTGCGGCGGCAGTCTGTGTGGGAGCAGTCTCCTGCGGAAAGAAAAAGGATTCGTCTCTTAACGATGCGGCAGGAAACAATACGATAACGCTTGCCGCTTATAATGAAGCAAAGATTGAAATGGCGGATGATTTTTCTTCCGTCGTTGCACTCAACAGCGATATGAAATCCGGCGATATATTAATTTTCGGGCAGCTGAAAAATGAAAAATGGGCAGGATACATCACAACAAAAGAATTTTCAGATCATGCTGATTTTGAATTTACTCCGGCGGAAAACGAGACTGTAATCAGCGCTGCAATGTTTGGTTTCGGGAAAAAGGGAATCCTGACCTGTAAAGAAGATCATACATTTGTTCATATTATCGGCAGTGACGGAGCAGAGGAGAAAACACTTGACTGCGGTGAACTTCTGAAAGCTGACGACAATGGTTTTATCTTCGGCAAGCTTTTCAGAAACGGAGACGGCTTTGTCATAAGCGATCGCAACAACACAATAAATTCATTTGACAAGGACGGAAATACTTTTGGAGAAGTCAACACGCAGGGAATGAACATTCTCGGACTGACAGGCAATTCCAGCGGCAGCACGACCGTGCTTTTACAGGATTCCGGAAATTCCGGTTATATGGCTGAAATCGACGGAACAGAACTTGCAAATAAAAAGAAATGCAATGCTCCTTTCTCATCTGCTTTTGCAATGTGTCCGGGAGCAGACGATGACAGCTTTGCGGCGGTGTTTATGGACGGTCTCTACACGTTTCGTGACGGCAAATGGACTAAGCTGTCCGATCTGATGGGATTGGAGTACAAAGCATATTCAATCACCGGAATAGTTATGACCGGAGAACGTGAGTTTGCCACCGTATATAACGGAACGTCCATGAATCTGCTGTCGGAAAAGGATATTGCGGAGCTTAAATCCAAAAAAACTGTTTCTCTTGCCGTATACGGCGGCAGAGCCGATTTGTACATCCACCTTGTAAATAAATATAATCAGTCCCACCCCGACAGTGAATACCGCATAGAACTAAAACAGTATGTTGAGGATGAAAATACTACGTATCAGGAACTTATGGACAATCTGAAAATGGATATAATCACCGGAAAAGCTCCGGATATTATAGTAGATATGATCGACGGCATAGACCCCTCCGTCTTTTATGTTGACCTCGGCGAATATCTCAGGAATGATCCGGAGCTTAACGCCAACGACTTTATCCCCGGCTACCTTGACGCCGTATCTATTGACGGAAAGATACCGATGATCTATCCTTTTTTCGTAGTTCATACTCTTATTGGAAAGACACGGCTTGTGGGCGATACGGAAAACTGGAGCTATGACGAATTTATGACAAAGCTGGACTCGATGCCGGAAGATATTGAGCTTATTTATGGCTCGGACAATTACTACAAAATGGTTGATTTGTTCCAAAAAATTGTAAATATCGACGAATACGTCGATTATAGCAGCGGAACGTGTGATTTTGATTCTCCGGATTATATCAGCATGATGAAATTTGTCAAGGAAAAACATATCGGAATGACTCAGGAAGAATATGATAAGAAGTTCGGGGACGAAGGTTTTGCGTGGGAATACGACGGACTTTGTTTTCGTAACGACAAAACGCTTCTCGGACCGGAGTATAGCTTTTTTGCTCCGTTGGCTATGGTTGAGGCTATGCATGGTCAATTCGGTGAGGATGTCACTTTTGCGGGGTATCCCAGTCACAACGGTCAGGGAGGATATATATCGTCTCCGAGTATGCGGTTCGCTATTATGAAAACATCAGAATATCCCGATATTGCGTGGGATTTTATCAAATCGGCATTTACTGATGAAGAATATGAAAAATACTACGGATTTCCGGTTTTAGAGGATAAGTTTATTGAAAGCTTCAATAAAACGCTTGAAGTAACTCATTATGATGAAAGCAGCGGGACAGAATTACCGCAGGGAGCATTCTACTACGACGATCAGGATTTGCAAAATTATATTCTGTATGATGCATTCACACAGGAGGAGGCAGACCGCTGTATGGAGTACGTAAGAAGCTGCGTAAAGTGCAGCCGGCGGTATGACGGCGATCTGGAGAATATAATCACCGAGGAGCTTGAAGAATATTTTAACAGCGATAAATCAGCCGAAGAAACGGCGGAAATGATACAGAATCGAGCATCTGTTTATCTCAGCGAAACGTATGGATAAAAAAATGGCGGACAACATCGTCCGCCGCATTTTTTTATTTTTCGGAATTAATAAACATATCGTATATTCTTCTGATAGCCTCCGGAAGCTCATGTTCGTTTACACCGATTATAACATTAAGCTCACTTGAACCCTGATCTATCAGCTTGACGTTTATTCTTGCATGAGCCAGAGCAGCGAAAATACGTGCAACTGTACCCCTTGTATTCTTCATTCTGCGTCCGACTACGGCAAGTATCGAAATCCCGTCCTCAATCTCAATATGATCCGGATTGACAGCCTTTCTTATCTCTGCAACGACCTTATCACGTACCGGAGCAAGCTTTTCTGTACTGAGAGTAATACTCATAGTGTCGATACCGGACGGCATATGCTCAAACGAAAGACCGTTCTCGTAAAGCACGCTGAGGATCTTCATTCCGAAGCCTGTTTCGTTATTCATCATTGCCTTTTCAATATTAATAGTGCTGAATCCTTTTTTGCCGGCTATTCCCGTGATCGTA
Source organism: Oscillospiraceae bacterium (assembly GCA_021769725.1). Lineage (GTDB taxonomy): Bacteria > Bacillota > Clostridia > Oscillospirales > Ruminococcaceae > Ruminococcus. The sequence continues at coordinate 15,097 of JAETSI010000004.1, forward strand.
TAGCGCAGACTCTCGCCGCTGAAATCATAATCATCGGAAACTATCATTGTACCGGGATCTTCCGGACGATTTGTATTCCTGATATTGATAGGAATTCCTGCTGATCTTACTGGGAAAATAGCGTCTTCATGGAGAACGGAAGCGCCCATATAAGCAAGCTCACGGAGTTCCCTGTATGTGATGACCTCGATAACGTCAGGATTCTCAACGATACGGGGGTCTGCGATAAGAAAGCCGGAGACATCCGTCCAGTTCTCGTATATCTCAGCCTTTACCGCATTGGCAATGATCGAACCGGTAACATCCGAACCGCCCCTTGAAAATGTCTTGACAGCGCCCTCGGTAGTTCTGCCGTAAAATCCGGGAATAACGGCGTTGTCCAGTTCTCTCAGCCGGTCACGCACTGCTCTGACGGTCTGTTCAAGAAGCAAAGATCCCTTTGTATCAAAAATAATAACGTCTGCGGCGTCAACAAAGTTGTAACCCAGGTAATTTGCAAGCACCTTGCCGTTAAGATATTCGCCACGACTGGCTGCAAAATCTCTTGCCGGACTTTTTTTCAGTTCAGCCGCAATGAAGTCAAAGTCCTTGTCCAGAGACATATCAATGCCCAGTTCGGAAATAATACCGTTATAGCGGTCTTTTATCATTTGGAAAGTCTCTGAAAAATCAATGCCGCTGCCTGCAAGTTCACAGCATTTGTATAGCATATCCGTTACCTTTATGTCATCGGAAAATCTCTTTCCCGGAGCAGACGGAACTACATATCTCCTCTTTTCATCGCTCTTTATAATCGCAGCGACCTTTCTGAACTGATTTGCGTCTGCAAGACTGCTTCCGCCAAATTTTACAACTTTATTACCCATGATAATTCATTCCTTTATTGACAAAATAATGACAATAATTATTATAGTCTATTTTATGCAGAAAATCAATTGATAGAAAGTAGAAAAATCGTGGATTCTGCTATGTGTTTTTGGTGAATACGCTTGTACGTCAGCGGCGTACACTTTTTTTTCTGAAAAAGCGGCAGACTAAAAAGTCCGCCGCTTTATACTCAGTATATTACTTCTTTTACTAAATCATCTGATGTCATAGGAAGTGAAGGAATAAGATTCAACAGCCTCATCTGTATTGCAAGCGCATCCTTGTTTGTCAGATCGTCGCCAACATCACAGCAGTCGGCATTAATCTTTCCTTCTGCCGTTATAGCAGTAGGCTCAGTTCCGCCCACGCCATATGCATCCGGATTACCGATAGCCTGCATTATGAGTACAGCATCGTTAAGATAAACTTTACCGTCACAGTCTGCATCGCCGTAGACAATATCCGGAACTCCTGTGCCCAGGAACTCATATTTGGTCATTTCACCGTTTTCATCATCGCACCACCAGATCTGAGCTTCTGCGGATGTAACTCCTTCCGGAATCTTGCTCATAGGAATTTCTATCATTAATGTTCCGTCAGAACCGATAACGCCTTCCCATTCGATATTTGTCCATTCTTCGCCCATATAGCCTACACAGCCGTTAATAACAGAACCTGCTGCCCCGCTGAAGTAAAGTGCGAGTATCTGTGTGCTGTTTGCCTTTGAAAGATCAAGATTGTACTTCTTGGTATTGTCATCAGGAGGATCTATAACCGACGAGCCGCCTATAATCGAGATCATTTCAATGGTAGTCGTACTGTTTGTTCTTGCAAAGAGATGAGCTATCTCAGAAACGTCTCCGCTCCATGCAGACTCGATTGTCTTTGATGAATAATAAGCGATTCCTGCTTCTTCGTCAACATCATAAGCCTTGATCTCAGTCCAGTTCTGCCAACCGCCGTCAACTACAGCAATCACAGGAGTGTCACCAGTGTACTTAATAGCAACGTCTCCGCCCTCAAGGGCTTTCCATGTCGCATTCAGTCCCTCAGTGCAATTTCCGTTCTCGACAGATGCGTCAAGACTAACTTTCTGATTCAGGATAATATTACCTTTTGTTATATCCTCATGCTCATACTGCACGCCGTTTTTCAGGCTGCCCCACTTGATAGAGTCGTCGGCAAGAACTTCAAGCATCTTGTCGATAACAGGTTCTGAGTCTGCATCCCATGTATTGTCAGATCTGTTCAGATAACGATGGGACTCACCGCCGTTGTTCTTGGCATTGTTGTCCCAGATAACGCATGGGAAACCGTATGCTTTGGCAGTTGAAATGTATGCATCAGCCCAGTTTACACGAGCTTCAGTGTTGCCGAAATCGGATGCACTGAACTCACCGATTACAACCGGTATATCCTTCTCAATAAACGTTTTTCTTATACCGTCAAGAATAGTTTCAAGCTCTGCCTTGTTTGCTTCCGTAAACGTGCTGTGATCTGTCACCTTGTCATCCATTGCAAACGAGTACGGTGAATAGGCATGAACGGATGCTGCAACGAAATCATCATCCGGAATAACGACTTTTGACATCATGGATGTGTCGCTGGAAGCGCAGTAACCGGGCATCATTACAAGACGCGTATCGTTCTGTCCGCCTGCCTTACGGATAACGCCAAGAGCGTCGGCATTTATCTTGTTGATAGTGTCAACTTCTTCATTTGTAGGACCCCACCACTCATGATCTGTTTCCTTTGCACGAGGTTCGTTCATAGTCTCAAAAATGAGACGCTGGTCGTAATCCTTAAAAGTCTCGGCGAGCTGTCCCCAGAGGGAAGTTACATAGCCTGAAATCTCCTCGTAATCAGCACCGAGGGTAGAGCGGTTCTGATACGGCTCTTCATGGTGAAGATTAAGGATAACATACATATCGTTGTTGTAGCAGTAATCAACAACTTCCTTTACACGTGCGAGCCATGCTTCGTCAATCTTGTAGTTGTTGTTCTTGTCAACATGCTGGAACCACGTAACAGGTACACGGATAGTGTTAAAACCTTTCGCCTTTACAGCGGCAATCAATTCGGGTGTAGTCTTGGGATTTCCCCAGCAGGTCTCAGCATCAAGACCGTAGGTCTCAAGCGGAACGTTATTAGCGGACATATAAGCATCGAGACTGTTTCCGAGATTCCAGCCGAGCTGCATATTCTCAGTGATCTCGAACGCCGTCATTACCTTGTCGGCAGCTTCTGTTTCCTGAACAGTGATAGGAGCGATCCTGATAGATGAGAGCATACAGAGCGCAGCAGCAGAAATGCTCACAATACGCTTTATGCCTTTGTTTGTGTCAAACATTAGTTTACCTCCCGTTGTAATTTTTCATATTTTCTTTTTCCGGCTCCGGATTCAGCACAGCAAACCGCAGCCATTATTGCCTATACCATAATTTTACCACAGCATGGCGGCTTTGTCAATGGATTACAGCATATCCGTGGCTTCCGGAAGTGTAGAAATTCATGTAGGAGCTTTTGGATAATATGTACACAAAACTTCAATAGTTCAGAAATAATATCGAGTGTTTTGTGACAAAGTTAAATATTATTCTCTTTTAAATTCATGCCAGCGATCTATCTCTTCACGTTCGGGAATTTCAAATCGTGACAGAAATTTCGTCACAAGTCCGTCATCTACAAAAAAATCAGATGTTTCGTCGGCAGCAACAGCCTTGTTGCGGAGTCCGATGTTACAACGCCACTCCGGTTCGGGGATATCAATGTAATGCCATTCACAGGTTATCCCACAGGCAGCATAATACTCCGAGACTTCCCGGCGTTCCGCCCTTGTCCAGAATCCCCAGTCCAGAATAACATTACCTCCTGTTCCGGTGATCCTTGCCGCTATCTTGTGAAGATACCGCTTTATATCGGCAGCAACGGCGTCAAACTTTTCACCCTCAGCATGATGGAAAATATCGGCAGATATCTCGTCACAGGACAATATCACGGCGTTTCGTTCCTTTGCCAGCTTCCGGGCATAGTGAGATTTTCCGCTGCATATCATGCCGCATATCAATATAATATCAGACATTTTTTTCTTATTTACTGCGTCTTTACAAGCTTGAAATTCTGTATGGTAAATCTTCCGCTGTCATATCCGCCTATCTGAAAAACGATCTCGGCATCACAGGATTCAGATACGGAAATTTCCTTTTCATAACGTATTTTCTCTTCACCGCAGTTTATGGTATCTTCAAATATAACCTTTCCGCCGCTCCTGATGATAACCGGAACATCCGATTCAGCCCCTGCCGTCCAGTCGAATTCAAGACGATATACTCCGTCTTTTTTAAGACCCACAGGCGCAATGACAGCTTCCAGAGCCTCGGGAGCGCTTCCTCCGGCAGAATTTGTGAGCCAGAACGATTTATCGTAATCATTGAGATAAGCATAGCAGCTGCCGCCAAGATCGGGGTCGGTCACAAGCTTATATTCAGCGTCAACAGCCACATCAAGACCGATCTGAGAAGACTCGACGCCCAATGCCTGACAGATCTTGTCGGCAAGCACGTATGCACTGTTCTGCTGAGTAACTTCAGAGGGATGCCAGTCGGAGCCGACTCCGTCAGTCTGGATATTCTGCGTGATTGATTCGTAGCACGAAACCTTTTCGTCCCCGAATAACTCTACTGCCCCTTCGATAAGAGGGTATACTACGTCATTTCCGCCCATAGTTCCCATAGTGCAGATAATATAGGCGTCGGGATTGTTTCTGCGCACCATATTTAGAAATGCTGTGTATCCCTCCACAAAATCCTCCTCGCCGCCCTCGGGAGAATTCTTGAGATAACTGTAATCGTTCGTACCGAGATTTATCACAACAACGTCGTTATCAGAATCCGAAAAGCCCCACGGCTGAGAGTAATCCGCAAGATTTCCGGTCTTTTCGTACAGATCAGGCACAAGCTGATTCGTATTCTTTTCGCCGGACGTATAACCAGAAATTATTCCGTGACCGCTGTAGGAAACAGCGCTGTAATCAGCGTCAAGAAGCTCTGCGGTAAGGTATGCATAGGACTTCATGAAATTCTCGGTGGTAGTCTTGAAAGACTCTCCCGACGACTTTCCCTCAACTCCGTAAGCACAAGTGATAGAGTCACCGATAAACTCTATTTTCAGTTCCTTTTCCGGCATCGGTACGACAGGCTTTGCCGTTCCCGATGACACATGGATATTCTTCACGCCTACAGCGCCGTTTGCAGCTTCGGAAAGGTGGATAACCGTTACCTGGGCTGTTCTCACGGAATCTTCGCTGAAAAGGCTGATCTCCTTTTCCTTTTCGCTCATAACGTCGTCGGAGATGATCCTGCCGTCCACCAGAACCGCATAACGTGAACGGTAATCCTCACCATTGTTTATAGAAGCATCTCCGGCAAGGGTAACGGAAGCTGATTTTCCACTGACCGTGAACTTCACTGCCGAACCGCTCTGCACCAGCCAGGTAATGTCGTTCTTTCTCAGGGTACGTCCGACCAGCTTTACATTGCCGGAAACAGCTGCAAAATCGCCGTCCTGCACTTCGCCGGAATAGTGGATCTGCTGCCTGAGCTGAACCAGATCGAACACATCTATAACGCCGTCGCCGTCAATATCGTCCGCCTCGGTGAGTTCATCCTCACGAAGAAGAGCGTTTCTCAGATGTTTAAGATCATCCGTTTTACTCCTTGGCGCAGAGGAAACGTTTCCAACCGTAAGGGCTGCGCAGGTAAGCAGACACCCTGCCCAGACCAGAATTTTCTTGTATTTCATAAATATATCTCCCGTTCATGTTATCCGGCTGGGAATACCGCCCGAAAAGCCGGAAAAATGTATATATTTATTATACACTATCCGGAATTTTTTTTCAAGTGCCGTGAAGATATTTTTATCCAAAAAGTGCCGGAGACGATTTGCACAAACATTCTTCAACATTTTTGACGTATATGCACATTGACATTATATCCATAATATGGTAACATATAAATAAGAAAAATGTTTTTTCATACGCAAGAAAACCTTATCTATTTTAAAGGAGTGATTTCTTATGAGAAACAAAAAAAGATTATCGGCTTTACTTACTGCGGCAGTTGTTTTAACGGCTTCGGCTGTTTCAATGTCAGGTTCAGCAGTAACAACCGTGCGTGATGCAAGCGGAGATGGCATTATTTATCTGAATGACGTAATTACCACAAATTATTACCTTTCAGGAATGTATAATCCATCAAGTGTAAAATCTTTTGACTTTGACGGAAATGGTATTATAAGCGCTATGGACAGTTCGAAAATTCAGCATTATCTGCTGCATAATATTTCAGATGATGGACTTCCCGGTTCTGTGGGAGCAGATTCTCAGGCTGTTGCAACTACAAGAACGTATATGAGACATTACTATAACAGCAGTAACCCTGCTTCATACACTGAATATTCACTGACAGTTGACCCTTATGACAATACAGTTTCAACAAACAATAATGCTACTCCAAGAGCAATAATAGGCGATAATGATATGATCAGAGATTATGACACTGCTGTTGTTAATCTTTCAATAGGCGGCAGTGGATTTATTGTAAGTGACCATGTTATTGCTACTGCTGCTCACTGTGTTTATAATACAGAAACAAATAGTTTCATTGATAACACCATTAAAATTGTTGACAGTAATAACAACAGAACATTCACACCTAAGTACGTAGATATATGTAAGACTTACTTTGATCCTGACCATAGAGATTATGACTATGCATTGATGTATGTTGAAGAAGATTTGAGTGAATACGGCAGACTTCAACTTGGCGTTGCAACTGATGACTATATAAATAAACATGGTGAAGTAATTGCATCTGGTTTTCCAGAGACATATCCTTCCAATTATCAAGGTCAGCCTTATGGAATAAGATTTAAAGCTAAAGGAAAAATAATAGGCGTCACCCCCTTAGATATCTTATATGACGCAGATGTGATTGGAGGAGACAGCGGCGGTCCTGTTTACGCTGAAGAAGGATTCACTACCAATAGCGGCGAGCGTTATGATTATAAGACTGTTGTTGCAATAAACGTAGCTACAAGCGGTACTATCAACTATGGCTTGAAAATAACCCCCGACATCCTTAAATTCTATATGAATAATTCAAACATTGAATATTAATCTGGAGGTATCACTATGAAAAAATTTAAAAGATTATCTGCGCTTCTTATTGCCTCAATAATGACAGCCGGCACGGTTTCCTCATTGTCTGCCGGAGCATTAGCTCATTGGATTGATAAAGATGAAATGGATAAAATAATTGAAAACTGTTTTCCCGTACCTGATGGCAGCAACGTTTATGGTGTATTATCTCAGGAAATGTATATAGTAGATAAAAAAAGTATAATAGATGAAAGCTCATCAGACTATACCTATAAAGTTTATTTTCTCTCCAGTGAAATGACAAACCGTATAGAAGCTCAGATAAGCACAGATGCTGACATAAAAAGCATTCAGTCAACAGTATTTGAAATGTTTCCCAATGCAGAGACTATAGAGTTTGAACAAAGTGAAATTACCCCGTCTGCGTATAACATAAAAATTATACCTTTAAATGGATATCGTCCATATACCGAAGTACGTAAAAATGATATTTCCATAGACAACGCCCATGAACTTTATGATTTTCTCAATAAAAACTCGACAATCAACAGTTTCAACTTTACTGAATATGCCGCTACGCCAGGTATTACAGATTTTGGACTTACAACATATTTTGATTATTCAGAAACAGGAGTTTACGATAAAATAGAACAATATATTTCTGAAAAGAATTTAAATTGGCATATTAGGCAAAAGCAAGGAGATGAGAAAAAAATATTTAAGGTACTCCCAGACAATGAGCTTTCATTAAAAGAGTATTATAACATTGCTGAGCAGATTTATAATGATTTAGGGATTTCTGCAAATATGTTGATTCCCACAACAGCTAATCTCGACCAAGAGTTTACTATTGATATGCACAACAACATAGACGGCGATGCCAACGACGACGGCGAACTTTCCCTTGCCGATGCAATATCAATCATGCAGGCAATAGGCAACCCAGACCAATACACTCTCACACCGCAGGGCAAGTTCAACGCTGACATTGCCGGAAACTATGACGGCATAACAAACATGGACGCTCTTGCAGTTCAGAAAAAACTTCTTAATCTTGAATAAAATCCATACAGCAAACGGCGCTTTTACAGGCGCCGTTTTATTTTCCTTGACATAATTCCGCAAATTGTATATAATATAAATATCTACTATTTATTAAGGAGTACCGTATGCTTTTCAGAAATATACGCCGTGATATAAGACTGATAAAAGAAAGAGATCCTGCGGCAAGAAACACCTTTGAAATCCTCATGACCTACCCCAGCCTTGTCGCTATCAGAAATTACCGCATAGCACACTGGTTCTACTGCCATGGAATGTTCACCACAGCCCGGATCATCTCCCAAAGCGCACGCAGACGAACGGGAATTGAGATACATCCCGGAGCTTCTATCGGCAAGGGGCTTTTTATAGACCACGGAATGGGCGTGGTCATAGGCGAAACGACCATTATAGGTGATAACTGCCTTATCTACCAGGGCGCTACCCTGGGCGGAACCGGAAAAGACAAGGGCAAACGTCACCCTACTCTGGGGAATAATGTTCTCGTGGGCGCAGGAGCTAAAGTCCTCGGCCCGTTCAAAGTCGGAAACAACGTGAAGATAGCCGCCAATGCAGTAGTACTGAACGAAATTCCCGACAACTGCACTGCAGTAGGTGTTCCTGCCAGGGTAGTAAAGAAAAACGGCGCAAGAGTAAAGGGACACACGGTCACTCAGGATATAGACCAGATCCATATTCCCGATCCGGTTTCTCTCGAACTCTGCCGTATGCAAGCGGAGATCGACCGTATAAAAAAACAGCTCGGCACCGGGCAGAATTCATGACACGGCGCACGAAAGGAAAGGTTAAATATGCAGCTTTATAATTCACTTTCACATAAAAAAGAAGAATTCATTCCACGCTTTGAAGGCAAGGTAAGTATGTACACCTGCGGTCCTACCGTTTATCACTACGCCCATATCGGCAACCTGAGAAGCTATATTATGGAGGATATTCTTGAAAAGTACCTCCGTTTCAGCGGCTACGATGTCAAGCGTGTTATGAATATAACGGATGTGGGGCATCTCACCTCGGACGGCGACACCGGCGACGACAAAATGCTCAAGGGCGCAAAACGTGAACACAAAACAGTTATGGAGATAGCCGAATTCTACACCAACGCTTTCTTTGACGACTGCAAAAAGCTCAATATAAAAACTCCAGACGCTGTCGTTCCGGCTACGAGCTGTATTGACGAATTCATCCGTGTGATCTCCGTTCTCCTTGAAAAGGGCTATGCTTATCAGGCAGGCGGAAACGTATACTTCGACACATCGAAGCTTGACAAGTACTATGTTTTCAACGACTTTAAGGAGGAAGATCTTGCGGTAGGCGTCCGTGAGGGCGTTGAAAATGATGAATACAAGCGCAGCAATGCCGACTTCGTCCTCTGGTTCACACGCTCCAAATTCGACGACCAGGAGCTTAAATGGGATTCTCCCTGGGGCGTGGGGTATCCCGGCTGGCACATTGAGTGTTCCTGCATAAGCATGAAGAATCTGGGCGAATATCTGGACATCCACTGCGGAGGAATCGACAATGCTTTTCCGCACCACACCAATGAGATCGCACAGAGTGAAGCGTATCTCGGACATGAGTGGTGTAATTACTGGTTCCACGTGCATCACCTTAACACAAACAGCGGCAAAATGAGCAAATCAAGCGGCGAATTCCTGACGGTCTCGCTTCTGGAGGAAAAGGGCTATCTCCCGGTAGTTTACCGTTTCTTCTGTCTCCTGTCAAACTACAGAAAATCCCTTGTATTCTCATGGGAAAACCTTGACAACGCCGCTGCATCCTACAATAAGCTTATCGCCAGGATCGCTCCGCTTACAAAGGAACAGGGCGGCGATATTGACCAGGCTGAGTACGACCGACTGATGAATAACTTTACCGACGCACTCGACAATGATCTGAATACTTCCCTTGCTGTCACTGCTCTTTACGATGTCCTCAAATCCGGCATCAGCTCCGCTGCAAAACTCAGCCTTATAAAGGAATTTGACCGTGTCCTCGATCTTGACCTGATTGAAAACGCTGAAAAGGCTGCCGAAGAAGATAAGCATGATGATATACCGCAAGAAGTCATAGAACTTCTGGAAAAGAGAAAGGCCGCCCGCAGGGAAAAGAATTTTTCCCTTGCCGACGAGCTTCGCAGCAGTATCGAAGCTCTTGGCTATGAGGTCAGGGAAACACGGCAGGGCACTGTATTAACAAAAAAATAAAGCGAGAATCAAAAATATGGCACGAATTTATCCGCTTTTCAGCTCCAGCAAAGGGAATTCCACATTTATCGGCACGGAAAAAGAGGGAATACTCATTGACTGCGGTGTCAGTTTCAAGCGTCTTTCCGAAGCTCTTGCCGTCAACAACATCCCTCTTTCCGCCGTCCGGGCAGTATTTATTACACATGAACACAGTGACCACGTATCAGGATTGCTCATGCTGACAAAAAAGACCGGATTACCCGTATATGGTCAGAAGCGTACGCTTCAGAGACTTTATGAATCTGGTAAGATAGCCCCTGCTTCAAGAATTATCGATATGAGCGGAATATCGATATCCTGCGGCGGCTCGGAGCTTTCCTGCTTCGATACCCCGCACGATACTATCCAGAGCTGCGGCTACAGAATACATACCTCCGACGATAAATACTGCGCCGTATGCACTGATCTGGGTCACGTCACTCCAGAAGTCAACACGGCTCTGACCGGCTGCCGTCTGGTACTTCTGGAAGCAAATTACGATGAAAATATGCTCCGGACAGGACCTTATCCGCTTTACCTCAAGGAACGCATACTTTCTCAGAACGGTCACCTGTCGAACGACGACTGCGCCCTTCAGGTGGGAAAGCTTATCGAAAGCGGAACTACACATTTCATACTGGGACACCTCAGCCAGGATAATAACCGACCAGATATAGCTGAATATACCGTAAAAAACAGCCTGTCCCAGTACAAATTCTTTAAGGACTATCTCCTTGGCGTTGCTCCGGTGGAAACAAAGGGAGGAGCAGTGGTTTTCTGATGACGATAAATCTTATAGCCGTAGGAAAGCTGAAAGAGGACTACCTCAGAAGCGCCTGCGCAGAATACATAAAGCGGCTCTCACGTTACTGTACTTTTGAACTGCACGAACTGGACGAATGCCGTCTGAGCGATTCCCCCTCCGAAAAAGAAATAATCTCTGCACTTAAAAAGGAGGGGGAGCAGATAAAACGCTTTGCAAAGGGATTTATCATTCCTCTGTGTATCGAAGGAAAGCAGCTTACAAGCCCGGAGCTTTCGTCTAAGATCTCCAACGCTGCCGTCAGCGGACACAGTACGATAACTTTCATAATAGGCAGTTCTTTCGGTCTTGACGACGAAATCAAAGCTATGGGCGATCTCCGGCTCTCTATGTCGCCTATGACCTTTCCGCACCAGCTTGCAAGGGTCATGCTTCTGGAACAGATCTACCGCTCTTTTCAGATTGCCGGAGGAGGAAAATATCACAAATAATGATAATGTGGGTGTAAAAATGAATGTTAAGGATGAACTTATAAAAGAACTTGCCGAAGCCGGCGGAGAATACGTCTCCGGAGCGGCTCTTGCGGATAAGCTCGGAGTCAGCAGAAACGCCGTCTGGAAAGCCGTCAACGCCATAAAGGAAGATGGATACGAAATCGAATCTTCTCCACGTGGCTATAAACTAAGCAAAGACAACAATCGTCTTTCGGCAGAGGTTATCCGTTCCGCTCTTACCGACGGAAATACGGACAGAAAAATAGTCGTACTGGACGAAACGGATTCTACAAATATAGCAGCCAAGGAACTGGCAGCATCCGGTGCTCCTCACGGTACGGTAGTGACTGCCGACAGACAGACTGCCGGACGAGGCAGACTAAACCGCAGTTTTGTATCACCGTCCGGAAAGGGGCTTTACATGAGCGTGGTTATCCGTCCGAAACTGGATATGAAATTCGTTCCGATGATAACGTCCGCTGCCGCCGTAGCGGCTGCCCTTGCCGTAGAAAAACTCTGCGGTCACGAAGTACAGATAAAATGGGTCAACGACCTGTACATGAACGGGAAAAAAATCTGCGGCATCCTCACCGAAGCTTCTCTTGATCTGGAAATAAAATCCCTTGACTACGCTGTTGTGGGCATCGGGATTAATGTCCGCTCCATGAAAGAGGACTTTGATGATGAACTGAATCTCCGTGCCACTTCTGTGGAAGATGAAGCCGGTATTGTTATTGACAGAAATCTGCTCTGCGCCGAAGTCCTGAACAATCTTGACATCTGGCTCGGCAGGATTGAAGACCGCAGCTATATCATTGAATACAGACGGCGTGAATATCTTACCGGTAAATACGTCACAGCCGAGTACGGCGGAAAAATAATCTCCGGAACTGCCGTGGGCATTGACAGAAACGCCAATCTTATGGTAGAGATGCCCGACGGCGACATAATCAGCCTTAACGCAGGCGAAGCAAATTTAATCCGCAGATAAGGGAGGAATACCATGCCAACAGCACATAACAACGCAAAAAAAGGCGATATTGCAAAAACCGTTCTCATGCCGGGAGATCCGCTGAGAGCAAAATTCATCGCCGAAAATTATCTTGGGTCTCCTGTCTGTTACAATCAGGTAAGGGGAATGCTCGGCTACACGGGTACATACAAGGGGATTTCCGTCTCCGTTCAGGGCAGCGGCATGGGTATGCCGTCTATCGGTATTTACTCGTGGGAGCTTTTCAATGAATACGGCGTTGAAAATATTATTCGCATAGGAACTGCCGGAGCTGTCGCTGATGACGCAGAGCTACGAGATATTATAATTGGTTTAAGTGCAAGCACAAATTCCAATTATGCCGCTCAATATCGTCTGCCCGGAACGTTCGCTCCTACCGCTTCATGGAAGCTCGTTTCCGCTGCCGCAGATGCTGCACACAGACAGGGCTGCACTTTTCACGCAGGAAATATCCTCAGCAGCGACACCTTCTACGACGACGCCGACAGTCTTTCTCAATGGCGCAAAATGGGGGTTCTCGCTATCGAAATGGAGGCAGCCGCCCTCTACATGAACGCCGCAAGAACCGGAAAGAATGCACTCTGCATCCTCACCATATCCGACTGCCCTCTCAGAGGACTTTCAACTACAGCTGAGGAACGTCAGACCGGATTCCGTAATATGATGGAGATTGCTCTTGAAACTGCACTGGCGATCAGCTGACAACCTAAGTGCGGACGGGCTCACGTTGGGAGTACATCCCCTTTGGAATCCCGATATTATCCTATTCTGCTGACTATGGAACACAATAGAATCCCTACGGCAAGAGGAACTATCACACTCACGGCAGTCCACTTCAGGCTGCCGGTTTCTTTTTTTATCGTCATGCAGGTGGTGGCGCAGGGGAAATGAAACAGGGTGAAAATTATCATGCATATCGCCGTAGTCAGATCCCAGCCGTTGTCGGTAAGTATACGACAGAGTTCCGACGTATCGGTGATTTCAGTTAGACTTCCCTGTGCAAGATATGCCATAAGGATTATAGGCACAACGATCTCATTTGCAGGAAATCCCAGTATGAACCCGAGAACAATAACGCCGTCCAGCCCGATAAATCTGCCGAATGGATCGAGAAATTCAGAAGCATGAGCAAGCAGCGATCTGTCTCCGGCGTCCACATTAGCAAGTATCCAGATAATAAGTCCGCAGGGAGCAGCGGCAACACAAGCTCTTATCAGCACGAAGATAGTTCTGTCGAAGATAGAACGAACGAGTACCTTCCCTATCTGTGGACGTCGGTAGGGCGGCAGCTCAAGAGTGAAAGAAGATGGAACTCCCCTGAGAACAGTGACGGACAGCAGTTTGGATACCAGAAATGTCATAAGCACGCCAAGAATTATGACTGCAAGAAGAATGACTGCCGACAGCACCGAAGAAAATGCTCCGGAGGCGGTGACAAAGAACATTGTGATAATTGCTATTATCGTGGGAAAACGTCCGTTGCAGGGCACAAGGCTGTTGGTTATCACAGCTATTAGACGTTCCCGTTTGGAGTCGATTATCCGGCATCCCGTAACGCCGCAGGCATTGCAGCCGAAGCCCATTGCCATGGTTATAGCCTGTTTTCCGCAGGCACCGGAACATCGGAAACATCGGTCAAGATTAAAGGCTATACGTGGCAGGTAGCCGGAATCTTCCAACAGGGTGAACATGGGAAAAAATATAGCCATGACTGGGTACAAAAAAAGCCGACCAATGAAAAATCCACCTATCAGTTACTACTATTATAATGCTTGTACACAATAAAATCAAGGTTAGCAAAATAATTTTATTGTTTTAATATACTCCTCCTTAAATTTGCTAACAGAAAAGGAATTCATAAAAAAATACTGTCAAGGGCACGAAGTGTGCATTTACCCTTGACAGTATTTTTTTATGAATTAAAATGGAAGTGCAAATTTAAGGAGATATAGTCATAGCGACAAGATATGTGAATAGTATATAATAAGATGTATTAATAGTAGTGCATATTATTGAAATCGATCCTTAAAAAGTCGCTTAGTTGGCTACTAAGCGACTGACTATTTTCAACTAAATTCTATCTTTATTATACACGGAATTAGTAAAAAAGTCAAGAAAAAACATAAGTCAAGTCTGAAAATTCTACAATTTTTATAAATATAAATGTTTATTTTTAAGCATAACAGCTAATAAAAAATGAGATTTTTTCTATTAGGGGTCAGAATATGGGTCAGCGGACAGGAGGTTATATACATGGCAAAGCGTGGAGAAAACATCAGAAAACGAGCGGACGGAAGATGGGAAGGACGATATATCGAAGTATATTCAAGCGATGGAAAAGCCGTTTACCGTTCTGTTTACGGAAGAACATATGCGGAAGTCAAGGAAAAATTATCTCTGAATAAAAACCTTTGCAGTCAGAATACAGGAAACAAAATCAGCATGGAGCAGTTATTCAGAGAATGGCTGAATATAAAGGAAAACACAATTAAAGCGTCCTCAGAAGTAACATATCGTTATCTTATAGACAAACATTTTATTCCGCATTTCAAAAATGTAAAAGCAATGTACCTTACAAGCGGGCTTGTACAGGATTTTATATTCAAAAATAACCGTTTATCGCCAAAAACCGTGTGCGACATGATTTCACTTTTAATTCAAATCATCAAGTACGGACAATCGAAAAAATATATAAACTACTTTGATTTTGATTCTATTATATATCCAAAACCGCAAAATGACGAACTGCCAGTTTTGAAAAATTCCGAATTCATAAAGCTTGTAAATTATGTTCAGACCAACTTTGAAATACAGAAAACAGGCATTTTATTGTCGTTATTTATGGGTATCAGATTGGGAGAAATTTGTGCTTTGCAATGGGAAGATGTAAATTTTCTTGACGAAACAATTCATATCGGAAAGACAATGCAAAGGCTGAAAAACTTAGATAAAAACGCAAAAACTAAAACAAAAATTGTGATTGACACCCCAAAAAGTCAGAAGTCAATCCGTGATATTCCGATACCGTCGTTTCTGCTTAAATTACTGAAAGAGTATAAATCATGCAATAAATCGTACATTTTAACCAATACAATGAATTACATCGAGCCACGCTCTTATCAGAAGAAGTTTAAAATTTGCCTTGAAAATGCAGGAATACCTGATATAAATTTTCATGCGTTAAGACATACGTTTGCGACAAGGTCAATAGAGCAAGGTTGCGACATTAAAAGTCTCAGCGAAATGTTAGGACATTCAAGCGTGAAATTTACTATGGAACGCTATGTACACCCGTCCAATGAGCATAAAAAAATGAATCTGGAAAAACTCGCTGTTTTCTATTAAGGGTCAAAATTATGGTCAGGCAATTTGAAATTATCCCTATTTTGCGTTGTTTACTCATAAAAAGTCGCTTAGTAGCCAACTAAGCGAACTGATTACACGATTTGGGCCATTATTATGATAACCTATTTTGTGGGAAGTATGCAAATTTTAGGGGGGATTTTTATGAGTAGAAAGAAAAAGATATGTATAGTGCTTACTGCAATAATACTGCTTGCATTAACTGGTATTAGTATTATTATCGGAATGAAATATTGGAAAACAAATGATATAAGAAAAAATGCCAAAAGTACAATTGAATGTATTATAAATTCGGATTATTCAAAAGATTTTTATTATATTAGTATGTATGGACAAATAAAAAACGAATTAAATATGGAAGAAGTAGCAA
The DNA here is from genome assembly GCA_021769725.1 of Oscillospiraceae bacterium. Lineage (GTDB taxonomy): Bacteria > Bacillota > Clostridia > Oscillospirales > Ruminococcaceae > Ruminococcus. Next base: position 31,410 of record JAETSI010000004.1, read on the forward strand.
AAACTGTAATGAGTAATATGAAATATAAATTAAATGATATTATTATTAAGAAAGATGATAATGGAAATGATTTTGCAATAATTAAATGTGAATTTAAAAGTATAGATATGATAGATATAATATATCAACTGCAAGAAGACAACAACGATAACTACAGCAGAAAATATAATTCATTAATATTAAATAAGATAAAAAATAAGGAGTATAAAACAAAGACATTTAATATAGATATAATTATGTTGAAAATGGACAATACTTGGTATTTATATGAAACTCCAGATTTTAATAACGTAATTACAGGAGGATTATATTCACCAGCTACTGTAAAAGAAAATACAATTTTAAATGAATTGCAAAAGAAAGGTAAATAGCTATGAAAAAAATAATTTCTATTGTTATGTTGATGATTTGTATTATTAATATGATTTTACCTGTATCTGTTGTTAATACAGAAGAAAACACAGAATATGAATGTATTCAATTACCAATTATATCTGATAAATCTAAGGAGGCAGTGACAAATATTACTTTATATAAAGATAATGACACATTATATGCACCATTACATACTGTTTGTCCTTTAATAAATGCAGAATGGTATATGAAAGATGGCGGATTTTATATATCGAGAGATAATTGTATGTATTTTCGGTATTATCATGATGGTAATATGAAATTAATTATTGATTTAGATATTGGTGATGATAAATGGAACAAATCAGACAATGTTTTGTTAGAGGGCAATATATTTTCATGTAAAAAAATCGGTGTGGAATGGTGTGTAGATTTTATTAAATTTTGTGATATGTTTGGAGTTACTTTTCGCCAAGTATCTCCCAGTTCTATTCAATCAGCAAAGGATAATATAAAGAAAAATATAGAAGATTCAGCATTTGAAAAATTAAACAGTATAGATATTGAAAATGATTTGGATTTTAATAATAATCCATATTATATATACTTATATACTGGAACACCATTAATTTCTCTTTATGCACAAGTTATGAGAGACAAAAATTTATATATATGGGATTATTCTTGCTATGAAAATTTAAATCTTAGTGAAGAAGATAACGCTTGGATTGAAGAAATTTTAAAAAGTATTCAGTATTCAGACATAACACAATATTTGACAATACAATCTCAAAATTGTCTTTCAAATGTAGTTAATGACAATTGGGGAATAACAAAGTTAATTACTGCACCACCATACGATAGTTCGGAACATTATAAAAAAGCATTAGTAAATATTAGCAGTATCAATTATGGAGAAAATTTAAAATTAGAAGATATAGAAAGCATAAATCAAAATAATAAAGCTCAAGAATTAGAACGGCTATTAAACAGTAATACAATATTATCATCATCAGATTCAACAATAACAATATTAAATAAGTATTTAAATGACCAAATAAAAATACCAGAATTAAAAGCGTTTACTAAAATTTCAGATGTGATAAATTGGATAGGTACACCTTTTCAAACATATTTTGAAGTTGAGAATTTTCATAATAAATTAAATAGCATAAATGAAGATAAAGTGCAGTTGTTGACAAAATCTATAATAGAAAATGATTCAATAAATAATGTAGCAGAAAAACAAAAAATAGGAAATGATATACTTAGTTATCTAAATAAAACAGCTTCTACAAATATATTTTTAAATAGTATAGACAACTATGCTGGTTTAATGGATTCTTCTAAAGAGATATGTTCACTATATAAGAATAGCGATAAGCAGTTTAAAGAAAAGTTAAGCCAAAGTACAGAATCAGAACTGTATGCCTTGGGAGATTCAGCTATTTCAAAAATGTTAGAGAAATCAGGAAATCCATATTTAGTATTAACTGGTGCTGTTATAGGTGTTTATGATGGGTTTACAGCGTGGACAAAAGAAAACTTTGGAGAGCAATTACAAAATAGCGAAATCTTAGTACAGGCGTATTTTATAGAAAGAATTATGAAAGAAAGCTTAGATATAAAAAATACAGAAAATTTATATAATCGCTTGACATTAATGCTTCAATCCTCATTATGTTGTTTTGAATATGATGAAAATTATTTTCAAACAAACAGAAATAAAATTTCTAAGATGTTATATATGTTGGATAATGATAAAAACATTAATATAAATTATTATCATGACCCCAAAAATGATAATGTTGATGAAAATGTAATAAACGCAATTAAAAATTATTCTGATAATAAAATTGAATCTAATGATAACTACACATGGCACTTAGAACCAACAATTGAAGCAGAAGATATTATTGTTATTGATAATAAGGAAAATTTCTTAGAAAATGGTTATATATATCCATATGATGAATGTGCTTTAATCAAGCAGAACGGAAAGTATGGTATCATCAAATACGATGGAACAAAAATAGCAGAACCAGTATATGAATTGGGCAACTATGATATACAAGGTACAGTATATGTTTATAATGAATATGACCAAACTAAAGGGGCGGAATGTGTTGATGTATTTCCTGATAAAGGAGAATTAAGAATACAAATAAACCAAGAACGTGGTTGGGGGTATGTAGGAAGTAAATATCTATGGATTGATAATAAAGTGACAAATATGTCAGACTCACTAATTTTCAGCGGAAAATATTACGATGATGATTATAATGTAGTTGTTCAATCAGCACAATTAGATAGTGATAAACGATTTGTTAATATTTCAAATAAATATGGTATTGCTAATAAAAATGGTTTATTAATACCTATTGAATATGATAAAGGATATATGCATAGTTATAATAATATTATAGCTTTGTGTAAAGGCGAAAAATGGACTTATTTTAATGAAAATGGCAAATCAATTATTGAAAACTGTGATGGATTTGAATCAAATAGCAATGTTATAGATTTGTGGCAAGGGGGCGATTATAAGTTTTATGAAAACTATATTTTACCATATCTTCCAACTGAAAATTATATCCCTGTAAAAATAAATGGTAAATGCGGTTACTATGACACACAAGGCAACGAAGTAATCCCCTGTGGAACATTTGAAGAAGTTCGACCTGTTCACAATGGTCTTGCTTGGGTCAAAAAAGACGGTAAATGGGGTGTTATCAAGTTAAAGGAAATTAAAACGGAAACAAATTTAAATAATAATACTTCTTTTAAAGGTGAACCGTGGCAACAACTCTATGCAAATGAGTTAAAGAAATATATGGCTTCTGATATGTATAATGATAAATCTATGTTTGATTTATATGATATTGACGATGATGGAATCCCTGAGTTATTTATATCAGATTCAGATTTATATCATTTTGCAGAATGTAAAGTGTACTCTGTAAATAATGGAATAATAAATGATTTAATCTCATTCCATGGAACGGTTAACTTTTTAAAGAATGAAAAATTATTATATGATGCGTGTAATCAAGGACATAGCTATATAAATCTTTATAAAAAAGAAAAAAATAAGGTTGAACTTATTTTTAGTGCATATACAGCGAAAGACGGACAATTTGTAGGTGAATTTTTAGGTGAAGAAGATGCTGAGTATGTTGTAAATGGAAAGACAACAAATAAGATGGAGTATGAATCAGAATTATCAAAATATTGTGATTTGAGTAACTCGGATAATATCGAATGGGGATTAGGCAGAAAATATAAACTTAATGAAGCAACTGTTAATTCAATTTTGTTTAATATTGAAACATCTAAAACCACATTATTCACAGGAACAGTAAACACCGAAAAAGACCCGTTAAATGTAAGAAAATCGCCGTCTGCCAATGCTGAAATTATTGGACAGATTGAAAAAGGAAGCACTGTCACAGTATATTCTGAAAGCGGTGATTGGTATGAAATCGAATATAACGGCGGTGCTGGTTACGTTTCAAAGAAGTATATCAAAAGTAACGACAGTAATTCTGATATGCAGACAAGCAATATTTCCGATAATCAGATATTAAAAGCAGTCAATAAATATCTTAATGAAAATCAAAGTAATCTTGGAGTATGGTTAAGTGACAGCGAACCCTATTGTCCGTCTGAATACATGGTTTCAAATAGTACAAATTGGTCTTGCCCGATTAATCTTAACTGGGAGAGTTATTCTCCAAATGAAATGGCAGGAGCATATCCGCATTTTGCCTATGTGGATAAAATTACGTTAAAATGTACTCTAACTGCTAACTATGAAACTGTTGTGGAATTTGATTTGACTAATTATTTGAATTAGTTAAAACTAAAACGAATGTAACGGTACAAAAGTAGCGTAACATAAAAATCAAATTAAAAGGAGTATTTAAAAATGAAAAAACGGTATAACAAATTGGTGGCATATTTGCTAATGAACTTTTCAGCGCTTATTTTATTACTTCCAGCCGGTTTGGTAATACAAAGCAGTGAGTTTATTTTAGCAGGTATTATAAGCATAATTCTAACCATTTTATTGACATTGTACATAAACAGCAGAACGCCAAAAGGCGAACGTGTTGGAACATGGTTTCGTGCATGGTGGCTTGGTTTCAAAATAGCTTTTAAAATTGCTATGTGCTGTACATTAATTCTAATACCTACTATGTTAAAATGGAGTATTAATATTGCTTCATGTGATGCGTCCTCAAATTTGAATAATGGAGAACGATTTATTTATGATGAAAATGGAAATATGTACGAAGTAATGGATAAAGAACATATCAAGGATGAAAACGGAAAATGGCACAGGGTATGGACTAATAGTGACGGTTATAATTTTATAGAAATCAACGGAAACCAGATTTATTTAAGATAAAATATTTTCTTACCCCAAAAACAAAATATCAAAAAAGTCCCCGATATGTTCTTTTAAAACATATCGGGGACTTTTTTAACTATAGGTCATTAAAGGGTTAAGGAAAACTTTACTTCGCCAGCTCGTCAAATTCTTCAAGATGTTTAATTCTGAGGGTAATTCTTGGGTGGCTTGCAATCATCTTTTGAATAATGGAACTGTTATCGCCCAAAGATATTTTTTCAAGAAGATACAATGCTTCAATCATATCCGTATCATAACCAATTGAATATGAAAACAAATCCGCTTTAAACTCATTTTTACGGCTGTTTACCGACAAAATCACCTGTAATCCGAAATTCAAAAACCAAATAGAAAACTCAAAATAAAGCCTTATTAAAAGCATTAATGCGGAAAAAATACTGCGTTTTCCAGTAAATGCACTCTGAACCCAATCCAATAATAACAAGAATAATCTTGCAATAAGTACAAACACGGAGAGAATACCGTTTCCAACAATCGCATATATAGTTGCCATTGTATCACCATGTACAAGATGTGCAATTTCATGCCCTATAACTGCTTTTAGTTCATCTTCTGTAAATGTCTGCATTGCTCCCTTGGTGACTGCAATCGTATTTCTGCCTAATGCCATAGCGTTGACTGTCATGTTGTCTATTACACAAATTTCAATTTTTCTCAATCTCTTGTACTTCTTTTTTGCACGTTCATAAACTTCATCAAATAACGGCTGTAAATACTCGGTTTCACGTTTGGTTTCAAGCGGTCGAACTCTGTTTAATAACCGCAAAAGTTTCTCGCCTAACGGACTAAATCCAATCAGTAGCGAAACCGCATAAACCACAAACACAATTAAAAAACTTTTTGCTGTACCGCCTAAAAGTAGTGATGAAATTACATAGTAGAAAATTGAGCAAGCAAGGTAAACCGGGTTATTTTTCCAAAACCGAAAAAGAAAAAGTATACTTCTTTCAATATCGTCAATTAATCTGTCAATCATAGGAACTCCCCCTAAAACGGCTTAAAAACGTGTAATTTACTGTGAAAATATTCGTCTCTTGAAAGAAAAATGCCATATCCCGTTTGTAACTGCTTTATCTCGTCAGGGTGATATAAAAATTCTCGCACTCGTCTTGCAGAACCAAAGCCCGTTTGTGTGGTGTCAAGTCCTTTCTGCTGTAGCTGATACGTCACTTCCATGGTCTGCCTTGTGCCTAAAATGTTCGCCCAATTTTCGGAATTTATAGCACTATTTTGTCGTAACACAAGATAGTTGTTGCAGTTTTCAATGATTTGCTGTGTAAAATCTTCGTTTTCTGCACTTGCAAGGTCGGAAAGACTTTGCGTTGCAAGAACACAAGTGACATTTGCACTTCTTGATTTGTTCACAAGGTCAATGAGTGTTTTGGAAGCGTATACATTAATTTCATCGAACAAGAAAAATGTTCTGTTATTACTCTGAAAACGCTGACTTATCGCTTTTTTGCTGTCAATCAAGACTAATCGACCAAAGGCAGGCGATATTTCGGGATAAATGAGCGGATTCAAGATAAATAAAATAATTGCCTTTTCCTGCAATGCTGTTGCAATATCAATTCCAGTATCAGAGAAAAGTTCTCCCAATTCACTTTCGGCAATGGTTGAAAATCTTGCAATTGAATTTTCTGCAATTTTTCCCGAAGTCTTGGCGATTTCAAGATTTTCTAAATGTTTTTCTTTGGAAATTCTCTTTTCTTTCACCAACTGCATTGACAGTGCCGAAAATTTATCCAGTTCCATATGTTTTACAATCGTTTGGAATGAAAGCGGAATTTCTGCTTTGTTCATCAACAAAATCAATCGCTGTAAATAGCGTTCCGCATTGACCTTGTAATGCTCCTCCGACCAGTCTGTCATATTGATAAGCATATCTTTTGCAACAGTTGGAGAAGTATTGCAAAAAGGATTATATGTATCTGATAAAGACGGATTTGTTAAATTAATGCAGTAAATTTTCTTGTGATACTGCTTATTTAATTGTGTCAGAACGTCTAAAATACTGCCTTTTCCAGTGTCGCCTTTACCGTCAACAATCAGCATGGGGAAGTCTTTTTTCATGCAGTTCTGCATATAATTGCTGAGTGCAACAGTTTTTCCACTTCCGGTCGTTCCACAAATAAAAATGTGCTTTGCATTATCGGGCGAAAAAATTGGATTTCTGCCGTTATATCCCAATAATGCGGAATTGGTTTCATTTAAGTTTTTCTGTTTCATTCTGTGTTTCACCCTCTTAAAATCACGGCGAAAATTAAACAGCTTTCGCATAAAAACAGTTTGTCTGCAACCGTGGATAATAATACAGATTGGAACTGTAAAAATCAGAATTTTTATAATTATTTCATATTTTTTAAGTCCGTTCAAATAGATTAAAAATCATAGCTTGTCACCTCATAGTAAATTGATTTGTTACATTATATGCTAAAAAATAGGCTTGTATGATGTGGGACAAGGTATAAAAAATAGAAGTAATGTTTAACATCACTTCTATTAAATTTATATTTTTATGATAGATTACATATTTGTTCGCACACTGTATCACTCATTAAATATAGTTCAATACAATCTTTTAGTTGTTTTTTACAATCTTGCTGAAGCATAACCTTTTGTAAACTTTTTGCAGATAGTTCATGATAGTTTTTATTTTCAGATTCTTCTAATTCTATCAATTCATCAAAGTAGTATTCTCTGATATCTAACAGTGCTTTCATAGATTTTGCGTTTTCAAAACATTGTTTGAGTTCTTCCAGTTGATTATTCTCTGGAATGCTTCTCCATAAATATAGCATAGAAAGAGCATTTTTCAATTGTCCTTCAAATGTATTTTGGTCGGCTTTTTGATATGTTTGAAAATATTCTTTGTCCTTTTGAATCAAATTACAATATTGTTTTACTAATTCATCTGTATTCATTTACTTTCCCTCTCTTTCAACGTTAAATTTTCTTAAAGTATATCACATATAGTTTGAAATCTCAACATATAATCGCTATTTCAGACTTTGCATATAGTCAGTGATTTTCTGTAAAGAAAGTATTTCTATGTTGGTATAATATCTCTGGCTGTTATTCAAAACGTTTAAAATTGCCGTCTGATAATCGGGAACGACCCATATTTGCGTATCATATTCCATGAAATTATCCTTGATAATATTTAACAAGCGGTTGTTTGCTTTCTTCGTCAGCTCGACTTCCACGCAATTTGTCTGTTCATTTTTTGTAAAAATAAAATCGGCTCTGTGTCTGCGTATTCCAAAACCGTCCGACTGGTGCAATTGCTTTTCCGTTATTATGTCGTTTAAAAACAAGTTTTCTTTGTGCATAAAATAAATTGCCGTATCTAAAACGGTTCTGTCATGTACGATTTGTTCAATCTTGACTTTTTCCGTACCTGTTCCAACCTGTATAAGCGATTTGCCTTTGGCTGTCAAAAAATAAATGCTCGGCACACCGTACAAAAATTTTTTGCGTTCCAAATATCCTGCTTCAATTAAAATTTTCAATCTTCTGTCTGTCGCTCTCTGTCCCGAAAAATTGGCTAACCATCTAATGTGTTTACTTCCACACGCTCTCCAACGGTCAACTTCTCTTAAAATCAACTCGTCTCTTTCCGTTAATCTCACCTGTTCCACCACCTCTTATATATAATTAAATAATAACAAAAAATAAAAATATAACTTGCTCAAGATTTCGGTAAATTGCAAATATAATTTATTATATGTATTGCACGATGTTATAGTGGGGTCTCGTATGAAATAGGAGACCCCACTATAACATCGGCAATTGTAATTCGCCGAAACTGTGGGCTTTTTCGTTATATCTTTATTTTTATGCTCTGTCTTTTGTGATTAGTACACTTTTGTTACCTGTTGGTGGTACAGGTAAATACAAAAAATGCTATTATAACGGTTAAGTTATAGTAGCATTTAATAGTCAAATAATTAATCTACATGAAATTTTATATCTGTAATTTTTGCAATTCCTCGTCTGTTATTCTGCAATTCATTTACAATTATAATCTTGTCAACAAATTTAAGTAAAAACAAACGCTTTTCCGTATTAGTGAGAAATTCCCAGTTTTCTTTTAAACTTTTAATTATATCCTCTTTTCGTATAATCATTTCTTCCGTATCTTCTTCTACAACAGGAATTTCTTCAATCTGTTCCCTGATTTTATTTTTTTGAATTTCGATATAATCTTTTAACTGAATATATCTGTCAAATTCTAATTTATTGACAACATAGGAACTAAGAATTTCTTTTTCCTTGTTTTCCAAATTTTTTAACTGATTGTTCAGTTTTTCAACTAACTTATTGTTTTTGTCTTTTGCTTTTCTTGTTTCTTCAAGCTGTATTTCACTTATTGCGGAAAAGTCCTCTATCTGTTCAATATATTTCATAAAAGCGATTTCAACATTCTTTTGTGAAATATTACTTGCAGTACAGGTCTTGCGTATGTAATTACTGCAACGATATGCGCTTTTAAATATTTTTTCTCCGCTTTTTTTTATATAATAATCATCATGAACTACAAGCTTTGCACCGCATTTTTCACAGAATAAAAGTCCGGAAAAATAATTTTCCTCTTTTGGTCTTTTAGTATAACTCTTTTTTGAAATTTTGCTTATCAATTCCTGTGCTTCTTCATAAAGTTCGTTGGAAATAATCGGTTCATGATTTCCCTGTACCTCAAAATTTCTTGCTTCGTCTTTTGTTGCGTATCTCACTTTTCCTATGTAGTTGCAGTTAGTGAGCATATTTTTTATACCTCGTGCAGTCCACACGGAATTTTCTTTTGTGGGAATATGTCGTTCGTTAAGATTTTTAGAAATGTCAAGAAATGACATTCCCTTATTTACGAACATATCAAACACTTCTCTTACGATAACAGCTTCTTTTTCGTTAATTTTTTGTACTTTATCGCCTATGTTTCGAGTATATCCATAACTTGCCGTTCTTGTGCAAAGACTGTAACCCTCTTTGACTTTTCTTTCAAAGCCTAATTTTGTTCTTTCAACGATGTTTTCCCTTTCAAACTCGGCAAAAATACCGATTATTTTTATAAACATACGTCCCGACGGGGTTTGCGTGTCTATGCTTTCGCACAAAGAATTAAAAGCGCAGTTGTAATCATTAAACAGATTAATTAAATATATTAAATCTGCGGTACTTCTTGTAAGACGGTCAATTTTGAAAATCAACACATTTTTTACAAGACCTTTCTTTATATCCTTAATCAATTCATTAATTTGCGGACGGTCTGTAATATTCTTTCCGCTGATACCCTCGTCAATGTAAATTTTGTGTATTGACCAGTCCTTAACTCTCGCATAGTCTTTTAACTTTTGTTCCTGTGCTCTGATTGAAAATCCCTCTTTTGCTTGTTCTTCTGTAGATACCCTTACATAAATACCTGTTTCCAACATAATAAATCGCTCCTATCAGTTAATTTTTGACAGTGGATTTATTCGTTGTTTTTTTCTTTCGTGGAATAGACGTCTTTAAGAAGAAATTCAACATCTTGATTTGTAATTCTTTCGGAATTACTATCTTCTTTTGCTCGTTTTCCATATCTCACCTCAAATATTTTAATATATTAAAATCATATTTGAACCTGAGATATTTATTCCATTAAACAAAAAAGAAATGCAAAAAGCAGGCGTTTTCACTTGCTTTTTGCATTTTCGGTTTTTAGTGTACCCAGTCATAGGCGGCAGCATAACTGAAACTACCCACGCCAGAACTTTATACACGCCCTGGATGAGAACTCCCTCAAGCCATCCGGGAGCTCCGGCAGAAACAAGTCCCTCTGACATCTTGTCTCCAAGGGCAAAAAGGCAGTTTCCCAGAAGCTCCGAGGGATAATTCGCACCGGCGACCGTGATCCACATAACAAGAGCCAGAAGCAGCAGCATGGCAGGAATTCCGAAACGTCGGCTGAGAAATATCCTGTCCAGTTTTCTGTCACGTCTGTAAGGAGAACCCTTTGTGCTTCTGACGACAAGACGGGCTGTCTCACGACTGCGTTCAACGTCGGCGGTGATGATACAGTCGGCTATCTTCTCCTTTGTATAGCCCTTTTCGGATAGATCTGCCAGAATTCCATATATTTCATTGTCGGCAGCAATCTCCGTCCCCTCGTATTCGGACACTCTGCGGAGGAATTCTTCATCTCCGGTCAGGATACGCAAAGAGACTGTTCTTTTTGAGAGTTTCCGGACATTATCAAGCTTTCCGGCAATCCGTGCGGCAGCGGCTTCAATATCATCCGGAAGTGCTGTATGTACGCTAATTTTTTTTGCCGGTTTCTCAATAAGATCACAGAGACGGCTGCACATTTCACGTATACCCTTGCCGCTGCGTGCGGTAACGCCGGAAACGGGAACACCGAGCAGCTGTTCCAGGAGTTCAAGATCAATCCGCAGTCCCTTTGCTTTGGCCTCGTCGAGGAGATTTACGCATACCATCGTTTTGGGCGCCGACTCAATGATTTGCAGTACAAGATTGAGATTGCGCTCCAGACAGGTGGCATCGCAGACGACAACGACTGCTTCCGCACCGCCGAAGCATATAAAATCTCTTGCCGCCGCTTCTTCTGCCGAATTAGCACGAAGAGAGTAAGCGCCTGGGATATCTGCAAGAATAAAATTTACTCCATCGTGTTCAAAGCTGCCCTCGGCTGCCGATACTGTCTTGCCTGCCCAGTTTCCGGTATGCTGCTTCATTCCTGTCAATTCGTTGAAAACTGTTGATTTACCCACATTGGGATTTCCTGCCAAGGCTACCAGATGTTCCACCATTGCGACCTCCATAAGACTTTTATAGTCAATTCTAAGTAGAGTGACTATAGCATTATATGCAGCGAAGCAGAATACCGACACAAAAAAGGTTTCCAAAGGGGATATTCACCTTTTGGAAACCTTTTTATTACTTACATATCGTTTCTGTTTTCGAGAGCCTTATAGAGCGTTATCTCATCGGCATATTCAAGAATGCCTCCAACAGGAAGCCCGAACGCAAGCCTGGTGACCTTTATTCCCATAGGTTTGAGAAGCCCTGCGATATACATTGCAGTTGCATCTCCCTCTACCGTAGGATTGGTCGCCATAATGACCTCCTCCACACCGCCTGCCGATATCCTTCCCAGCAGCTCTCTTATTCTAAGCTTGTCCGGTGTGATTCCATCCATAGGCGACAGCAGTCCGTGCAGCACATGATACACTCCGTTATATTCCCTCGTTCGCTCAAAAGCCGTAACATCTTTCGGACTTTCCACAACGCATATCACTCTCTTATCACGCTCATCGTCACTGCATATGGGACATATCTCCCTTTCCGTCAGATTCTGACAGCATTTACAGCTGTGAACATTTTTCTTGGCGTCTATAAGAGCCTGTGCAAAATCCTCTACAGACTCCTCGTCCATCGACATAACGTGGTAGGCAAGCCTCTGCGCCGATTTCATGCCGATACCGGGCAGAGACGCAAACTTCTCCGCTAAAATTACAAGGGGAAGCGCATTATGATCTGCCATTCCGATCAAAACAGTCCCGGAAGCGAAACTCCTCCGGTGATCTTGCTCATTTCGCTCTCCGTCGTAGTCTCAACATTATTGATAGCTTCGTTTACAGCGCTGATTATAAGATCCTGGAGCATATCTATATCCTCCGGGTCAACAACCTCCGGCTTTATCGTAAGAGCCTTGACAGTCTTTTTTCCGGTAACAGTTACTTCAACTGCTCCGCCGCCGGCTGTTGCGGAAAACTCTCTCTCCTCGATATCTTCCTGAAGCTCGGTGATCTGATCCTGCATCTTCTGAGCCTGCTTTATCATCTGGTTCATGTTCTGAGCGCCGCCGCCCATATTCTTTGGAATTCTTGCTTTCATTTTACTTTCTCCTTATTGATGATTTACCGTTTTTCCGGTATTTACGGCAGTAATGCACGATCCTGTGCGGTGCTGCCTTTACGAATTATCAACAGCAGTTTCAATATTGCTGTCAATTGCCTTTTTTATAAGCTGTTCCGCCATGCTCTTCTGCTGATCCACCGTTGTGGCACATCTGGCACGGATAAGGTATTTCTGTCCGAGAACACGACTGATAGTTTCGCCGAGTGCCAGAGCGTTTTCTTTTACCTTAAACAGTGTGATAAAAAATCGGTTCTGGGAGGTGATAAATATCACGTTTCCTGCCGTTGCCGCCACAGAACCGTCAAGGCTGCCTGCCACAGCAGGACTTACCTTTCTGAACTCCTCCAGCACTTCTTCCCATCTTGCACATGGACGCAGATCCTCCGGACGGAGCTTTTTCAGATCAATACTTGGCGCCGGATCCGATTCCGAAACAGGATTTGCAGCCGTAAGAACTTCACGTTCCTTTCCTGCCGCAGCAGCCGGAACAGTCCGTGGAACAGAACTCAGTCTGTCCTCCAACTTTTTTATTTTATCATAAATTTCAGAATTGTCAATAGTATCCCCGTGATTTTTCCTGCCAGAACACATGACTATCAGCGTCATTTCAAATTCCACACGTTTATTCATGGCTCTCTGCATGCGCTCACGGCATTCCTGGAGCATAGTCAGGCGATCCATTACGGCATCAAGTTCCATTTTACCGGAAAGTGATTTAAGTCTTTCCAGTTCGTCGGGCATACATACGATAAGATTTTCCGCCGTTTCCGGCGAAACCTTCAGAAGCATGATATTCCGCAGCTGAACGGTAAGTTCCTCGCAGAGCCGGGTAAGATCCTTTGACATATCGTACAGTTCACCGGTTATGGAAAGAGCCTTTGAAGCATCGGAATCTGCCACAGCTTCAAGTATGCTGTAAAGGTAATCCCTGCCGGCTATTCCGGCAGATGAAGAAACCGCCTCTGCGTCTATGACGTCGGCACAGGCTGAACACTGATCCAGAAGTGAAACGGCGTCTCTCATGCCTCCGTCCGCAAGACGTGCAATAAGCCCTGCTCCGTCAGCGGTAAGGGAGATACCCTCCTGCTGTGCGATATAGTTCAGCCGTGAGGCTATATCCTCCGGTCTTATGCGCCTGAAATCATAACGCTGACAGCGTGAAGCAATGGTCGCCGGCACTTTATGGATCTCCGTAGTGGCAAGAATAAACTTGACATATGCCGGCGGTTCTTCCATGATCTTGAGCAGTGCATTGAATGCGCTGGACGACAGCATGTGCACCTCGTCAATGATATATATCTTGTACTGCCCACGCTCCGGCATATATACTGCGCCGTCACGCAGGTCACGGATATCGTCAACACCGTTGTTTGAGGCAGCGTCGATCTCAATTATATCCGTCAGTGCACCGCTGTCGGCGTCACGGCAGATGTCGCATTCAAGACAGGGATTGCCGTCTTTCATATGACGGCAGTTGACGGCTTTGGCAAGTATTCTGGCGCAAGTGGTCTTTCCTGTACCCCTCGAACCTGTAAACAGATAGGCATGAGCTGTTTTTCCGCTTATTATCTGATTTTTCAGCGTTTCGGTCGTCTGCTGCTGAGAGATCACGTCGTCAAATGTCATCGGACGCCATTTACGATATAAAGCCTTATACAAGTTCAAGCCCCCCTTAACAAAAAATTCCGGAACATAGATGTGCAGGCTTGCTGCGGCACACAACACGCACCGCTTAATGCTGCTCGGTCTCCCGCCTGACATGGTTCACGGGGTCTTGTTGCACAGGGCCCACACATCTATATTTCGGAATTTACTTGCTGTAATCTCCAGATCGAGCCGATATGATAATCATGCTCTGTAATTTATTATATCATACAATTTTCTGTTTGTCAAGAATTTTTTATCAGACTGAAAACCAAAAAAGTTTGCATATAATAAAAAAGTGTGATATAATGTATTTTGATATACTGAACTCCGATGCAGACTGTGCAGCGGCGTTCACGGGTAAAGAGAGGAGCATACATATGAATAAAGAAACAATTCTTGAATACAGCGCCCCCGCAGAGGACTTCAACAGTGCGCTTCCCGTCGGAAACGGCAGGATAGGCGGAATGATCTTCGGCGGAGCTGCCGACGAGCTCATCAGGCTAAATGAGGATTCATTCTGGTCGGGCGGTCTACGGCACAGAATAAATCCGGACGCAAAAGAAGGCCTTGAAGAGGTTCGTGCTCTGCTGAAAGACGGAAATATCCCGGACGCCGAAAAAATCGCCTTTGAAAAGATGCAGGGCGTTACCCCCGAAATGCGCCGGTATCTGCCTCTTGGAGATCTCAGACTGCACATGGATCTCGGCGGCAAGGCAAAGGAATACCACCGCAGTCTCGATCTTGAAAACGCCTGTGCTGAAATCAGTTTCAGCGTAAACGGACTCAATATCGTCCGTTCGGTTTTCGTCTCTGCCCCCGACAACGTTATGGTTATAAAGATATCCGCTGATTCTCCGGCTTCCGTGAACCTTGAATGCTTTATAGACGGACGTGACGACAATTACGACGATAATCGTCCCTGCGGCAGCAATATGCTGCTGTATACCGGCGGAAACAGTGGGGTATCCTTTGCCGCAGTTCTCGGAGCAACAGCAGAAGGCGGAACTCTCAGAACACTCGGCGGAAAGATATCCGTTAAAAATGCCGATGAAGTTATGCTGATTCTCTCCGTGAGAACCAGCTTTTACGGCGAAAATTATATAGAATCGGCTGAGGTGGACGCCGAAATGGCTTTGCAGTGCCATTGGGATGAACTTTACTATCGTCATGTCTGTGACTACCGTGAGCTTTTTGACCGTGTTGAACTTGAACTCAACGACAACAGTGAAGCTCCGATCAGCGATATGACCACAGACGAGCGTCTGGAGCGCCTTAAAGGAGACGAACTGGACAGCAGGGAATGTCTGCGTCTTATCCATGACAATAAACTCATACAGCTTTACTTCAACTACGGAAGATATCTGATGATCTCCGCCAGCCGTCCCGGAACGCAGCCTATGAATCTCCAGGGTATCTGGAACGAGGATATGCAGCCGATCTGGGGCAGCCGCTACACGGTGAACGTCAATACGCAGATGAACTACTGGTGCGCCGAAAGCTGCAATCTGCCGGAATGCCATCTGCCTCTCTTCGATCTGGCAGAACGCATCTGCGAAAACGGCAGGATAACGGCAAAGGAAATGTACGGCGTAACAAAGGGCTTTGTCTGTCATCACAACACCGACATATGGGGCGATACTGCTCCTGCCGATCTCTGGATGCCGGCTACGGTCTGGCCTATGGGAGGCGCATGGCTTGCCCTGCATATCTTCGAGCATTACGAGTATACCCTTGACAGGGATTTTCTTGAAGAAAAATATCATATATTAAAAGAAGCAGCCGAATTCTTCGTTCAGTATCTCACCAAGGACGGCAAGGGCCGTCTGGTGACCTGTCCATCGGTTTCGCCGGAAAACACATATCTCACGGATAAAGGCGTCAAAGGCAGCCTCTGCATCGGTCCCTCGATGGATTCCCAGATAATTACCGTACTTTTCGGCAGCGTCATAAAAGCCGCCGACATCCTTGACAGAGACAAGACGCTGGTAAAAAAACTGAAAAGTATGCTGAAAAGGATTCCACAGCCGGAGATCGGAAAATACGGTCAGATCCAGGAATGGGCTGAGGATTACGATGAGGCTGAACCTGGTCACAGGCACGTTTCACAGCTTTTTGCTCTGCATCCGGCAGATATCATCACGCCGCACAGTACGCCGAAGCTCGCCGACGCCGCAAGAGCAACCCTTGTACGCCGTCTTATACACGGCGGCGGAAATATGGGCTGGAGCTGCGCATGGATAGCCAATATGTGGGCAAGGCTCTACGACGGAAGAATGGTCTACGAGAACATCAAGCAGATCCTGGTCAACTTTACCAACCCCAACCTGCTCAACACGCATCCGCCGTTCCAGATAGACGGAAACTTCGGCGGTGTTTCGGCAATTACGGAATCTCTGCTCCAGAGCTGCGGCGGAGAGATAAATCTTCTGCCTGCTCTCCCGGACGAGTGGAGCTGCGGCAGAGTTAGGGGACTCCGGGCAAAGGGCGGCTTCTCCGTGTCAATAGAGTGGAAGAACGGAAAGCTCAGTTCCGCTGAGATAACCTCCGACCTCGGCGGCGAATGCCGTCTCCGTGCCAACTGCGTTGTAAGCGTTCTTTGCCGGGGAGAAAGCGTAGATTCAAAAATCGAAAACGACGTGATCGTATTCGGCACCGCTGCCGGAAATACGTACACGGTCAAAGCTTAAAGGAGCGGTAAAATGAAGATCAAACAATGTGCCGCATTTGCAGCGGCAATGCTGACAGCGGCAACTGCCGTTTCCGGATGCAGCCAAAAAAATAAGACGTCCAACGGTGAGCCTCCAATTATCGTTGCTGATGAGGAAAATGTCTCAGATACTACCGTGACCGCAACGGAAAGCGTTACCACATATCCGGAATATCCGGTTGCCGTGCCGGAAGTAAAAAAACAGAATACGGGCGATTTCTACGAAGCTGAGGATACCGGATTTTCCAAGGCGCTCAGGGTCGAAAAGAAAAAGGACAACTTCAGCGGCGGCGGATATCTTACGGGATTTCCCTCCGACGGAAGCGTATCTGTCACTTTCAGCGTCAGCGCCCCCAGCAATCAGCATTACGATCTTTCCTTTAATATTGCATCGGAGAGTGAAACGGAATGCCGCATTCTCCTTAACGGAAAACAACTGACCACATTCAAAACCGTTAAGGGCGGAAAATTCAATCAGATAACCGTTCATGGCGTATTTCTTGTAAAAGGCGGCTCGGAGATCACAGTAAGTCCTGTCAAAGGAAATATCTGCCTTGACTATCTCAAGCTGACGGACAGCGCCTCTCTTGGCAGCATAAGCTATGATGCAGACGGAATTCCCGCCAATGAAAACGCCGGAAAGGCAGCCAGAGAAGTTATGAACTTTATTTCAGGCTGCTACGGAAAATATATTATCACCGGTCAGTACGCTGCGGACGAGGACAACTCCGAACTTGACCTTATATACAGAACCACCGGAAAATATCCGGTTATCCGCTGCTCCAACCTTTCCGTACCCAGGGGAGCGTACAACGACAGTTATCAGGATATCGAAGCGTGCGCCGACTGGTACAGAAACGGCGGTATTCCGTGCGTAAGCTGGTTCTGGAACGCTCCCTCTGAAAAAAGCTCGTTCAGGACGTCGGAGACAGATTTCAGGCTGTCTGACGCCATGACCGATATTGACATTGCCATGCTATCCCAGGAGGAGATAAGGGGACTGTACGGTGAGGGAAAGATCTCTGCCGGATGCTACAGTCTCATACTGGACATAGACAGCATGGCGGGACAGCTCACCTCGCTGAAAAACAAGGGAGTTCCGGTGCTGTGGCGTCCCCTCCCAGAAGGAAGCGGCGACTGGTACTGGTGGGGGGCAGACGGCCCGGAAGCCTATAAATGGCTCTGGAAACTGCTCTACGACCGCCTTTCCGTCTACTTTGAACTTGATAACCTTATCTGGATCTGGAACGGTCAGAGCGAAAGTACTCTGGTTGACCCGTCCACTTACGATATTGCCGCCGTTGACATCTACCGCAGCGGTGAAAAGGATTACGGCAGCAGCTACTACGAAAACTTTGCCGCCGTCCAGAAGTTTGCCGGAAGCAAAAAACCGATAGCTCTCGCCGAATGCGGAAGTATTCCCGATGTGGACAGCGCTTACAGAGACAATGCCCTCTGGTCGTTCTTCGGACTGTGGTTCGGGGAATATATCGAGAATGAAAACGGTGAGTACTCCGAAAAGCATACCAGCCGTGACAGGCTTATAAAAACGTACAATTCCGAGGGTGCTCTGACCCTTGACGAGTACAGGGAACTGAGCAGCCGCAGTGATATCCCGGAAATAACAGTACAGACGGAAAAGATACCGGAACCGTCTGCCGCTGTGACGTATGCTCCCACACAGACGAAAACAGAAACGGAGGGGTGATATATGTACAGCGGAAACGGATTTAAACGGCAGCTTTCCCCAGATCAGACAACTGTTCTGGACAAAATGACGACTGAAGTCCGCAGCCCGGAGCACAAGGCGGTCAGCTTCAAAATGCAGGACACCCTTGTGATAACTCCCTTTTCCGAAGAATGCGACCTGTTCCTTTTTATGGAGGATGAGTATTCCTTTTTCAAAACAGGGAAAAAGTCTTTTACCGAGCTGCGTCTGGCGGCTCAGGAGGCTGCGCTTAAAAAGTGCGAAGTCTATCCCAGGGTAACACTGGAACTTATATACGGCATATTTGCAAAACTAAGCGGTATAAGTCCTGAGGGCAGAGAACGGCTGATGCGGCGTGAATGCGAGCTTATTTCATATTTTTCTTTCCCACGGGAATGCGGTAAGACGCTGTTCCGTGAAGCAAAGGCAAGCCAAAAGCGTACGGTAATTATTTCCGAATCCGTCTACCCACGTGATGTCGTTGAAAATATCCTTGAAAACTGCGGATATGGCTCATACGACGAGCTTGTCATGGTTTCGGAAATAAAAAACTGCACCGCCGAAAGCTGGTACAACGCCGCTCTTTCCGCTTCCGGGGCAGAAGCCGGAAAACTTCTCCATATCGGCAGCAGCGTCGCATTTGACATAGAGCTTCCTATTGTTAAGGGATCGAAAGCGCTTCTTCTCGCTCCGGTAAGTCAGCTCATGGAAAAGTCGGGCAGAATTCTCGGATATATCCGCAAAAAGCATCTTTACGACTATGACAGCACAAAATATCTGACACTTCATTGCTCTTTAGGTCTTTATGCAGCGTATGCCTTTGATTATCCCCAGAACAGAAAGGCTCTCAGTGACTTCTGCGGAGACGGCTGTATGCTGGGATTTCTCGCCGCCGGAGCTGCCGGACTTGACACAGGATCATCCGGAAAAGGCGGAAAAATGCGTCCGTTCATTATTCAGGCACTGAAATCTGACGAAAAGTTTCTCGACGGACTGGACGATTTCATAAAAATGCTGGACGACCATTTCGGCGGAAATCTTGACAAATACGGCACAGAAGGCTGCGGAGAATTTCTCGATTTCCTTGAAGAATGCTGCGCTTCCGGCGACAGGGAACTTTTCAGACCATATCTTTCGACCGATGCACTGAAAAAATGGTCTTCTTCCGTAAAAGAACCGGAGATAATTCCCTTTTCCGGCAAAAAGCGAAAGAAATCAGTTCTTTATCGACTTGCCGACAAAATGTTTCCGCCGGGAACAAGAGTCCGCAATATAACCGACGGTATACTTGCAAAACTGCATAAAAAACACTGATAACTGATAAATGAGCATTTTATACACCTATCTGCTTTCTGCGGAGCGTGTTTCGTTTTTCACCAATAAAACTTATAACATCAGATATTTAGATAAAATAAATTATTGCACCGCCATTGTTACATATGATATGATATTAACAGGACAGAAAAATGCAATTCTGGCACGATAGACCTCATCGGAAACCAGAGAATTACCCGATTCCGCCGTTTCCGGCACTGGTCTGATATTTGTATAACATGGAGGTATAAAAATAATGAACGGTAAAGTAAAGGTACTTATAGGAGACGATTCTGCCGAAACAGGAGTAAGCATTGCAAACAAGCTGCGTGAACGTGGAATGTACGCATATACAAGAAGAAAGGACTGCGGCGTGATTCTTGAATCTATCAGAAAAGAACCGCCGGATGTTGCTGTTCTTGATGTCAGTGCCCAGAACGGAGACGTTGTCACCATTATGAAAAGAGTACGTGAACTGGGAGTAAAATTCCCGGTATTTATTGTTACTTCGTCATTTGACAACGAATTCATCGAACGTCAGGTAATGGATAACGGAGCTTCAAAGTTCCTGCTGAAACCCTACGATGCCGACGATCTCTGCGCTGCCATCAATTCTTCTCTCGGCGATAAAGCCAACAGTCTCAGCGACGATATGGAAATAGTCGTTACCGATATAATTCATCAGCTCGGCGTACCTGCGCACATAAAAGGCTATCACTATCTCAGAACGGCTATCCTCTATTCCATCAGCGACAAGGCTCTTCTTGACAGTGTAACAAAGCTTCTCTACCCTACCGTTGCAGAAATTTACGATACTACCTCCTCACGTGTAGAGCGTGCCATCCGCCACGCCATCGAAATTGCCTGGGACAGAGGCAACGTGGATACTCTCAACGCATTTTTCGGATATACCGTAGATACCGGCAAAGGAAAACCGACTAATTCCGAATTTATTGCTCTCATCACCGACAAACTCCGTCTGAGATATAAGTCGGCTCTGAGAAATAATTCTGAATTTAAGGTGAAAAATTAATCTTTCTGTAAGAACCTGTTCAGACAGGTTCTCTTTTTATCTGCTCTGATGCTTTTTGTATAAAATGTATGAAAAATGAAAAAGAACTTGTAAATTTCACCGGAATCTATTGACAGAATATCGGCAATTTGCTATAATACATTTGAGTGCATAATTATATTATGCGTTATAAAAACAATGTCAAAAACTTAAGTGGGGACTCTGTCCCCACTCCCCTGCCAAAGGGGGAATCCCCCCTTTGGAAACCCATTATTGATTATCCATAGAAGATATTTCCTTTTGCATGGATATGAGAAGCAGGATCACTTAAATTTCTGACATTGCTTATAAACGAAAAAATACAAAAAGGAGATAACACTCTGCTGATGTGTTGTCAGGAATAGAAATGATAACTAAAAACAGTAAAAGAGACAGATACAAACGGTTTATCTCTTTCGGTGCTGCGCTGGTGCTCATGGCTCTGCTTACCGGAATTTTCGCATTTGTCTGGTACAGTTACTACAGCGATGCCATCATTCTGCCTTATTACAGACGTGGAAACTGGGTGCTCATAGGAATATACAGTCTGCTTGTCATCTTGTTTTTCAAAGCATACGGCGGTCTCAAACTGGGATACCTAAAAAAGACAGATATGCTCTTTTCGCAGCTTATATCAATGGTCTGCGTCAATACTATGACTTATTTCCTTATAAGCCTTATCGGACGTCATTTCATGCACGGCGTTCCTATCGTACTGATGACATTTACGGATTTCGGCATAATATCCCTGTGGACTGTCTTTACGGGAAAACTGTACTTCATTATGTATCCGCCGAGACGGCTGATAATCCTTTACGGCAGCAGTCAGGCGGCGGCTCTCGTTATGAAGATGAGCCAGCGTGTGGATAAATATATGATATGCGAATCTGTCAGCGCTGAGGATGATCCGGAAAGAATCAGAGAACTGCTTTTGAAATACGAAGGCGTTATTATCTGCGACATTCCTGCCGAACAAAGAAATGACTATATCAAATTCTGTTTTGAAAATTCTATCAGAGCGTATATTGCCCCAAAAATTTCCGATATTATTATAAGAGGTGCAGACGATATCAGACTTTTTGATACGCCGCTGCTGCTTTGCCGCAATTACGGTCTTGACTTTGAACAGCGCTTTGTCAAGAGGATTTTCGATATTGTTTTCTCAATTGCAGCAATAATTCCGGCTTTGCCTTTCATGATGATCTCGGCAGCAGCCGTGAAACTCTATGACGGAGGTCCTGTACTTTACAAGCAGAAAAGACTGACGACGGACGGAAAAGAATTTTTCGTCTACAAATTCCGCAGCATGATAGTTGACGCCGAAAGGGACGGCAGACCGCAGCTTGCTTCCGAAGAGGACGACAGAATAACTCCTGTTGGAAAAATACTGAGGAAGTTCCGGATAGACGAATTCCCTCAGCTTTTCAATATTCTGAAAGGCGACATGTCCGTTGTCGGCCCACGCCCCGAACGTCCGGAGCTTACCGAAGAATACGAAAAACAGATGCCTGAATTTGGTTTCCGCCTTAAAGTCAAGGCTGGACTTACAGGTTATGCACAGGTAACAGGCGTATATGATACTACACCATATGACAAGCTGAAAATGGATCTTATGTATATTGAAAACTATTCAATACTACTGGATCTTCAGATAATACTCATGACCCTAAAAACCATGCTTTTCCCCGGCAAGACAAATGCCGAGACTGAGGAAGGTATGCTGGGTACAAGAAAAGAGGATAATGATAAATGAAAATAACAGCAGTTATAATGGCTGGCGGCAGAGGTGAACGCTTCTGGCCAAAAAGCAGGAACTCCTGTCCGAAACAATTCCTTTCCCTTACCTCGGACGGCGAAACCATGATTCAGAAAACCGTGAACCGTCTCAGACCTCTTGTTGATGCCAAAGATATCTTTATTGTCACAAATGCAGCTTACACCGGTCTTGTGAAAGATCAGCTTCCGGATGTTCCCGCAGAAAATATCCTTGCAGAACCGTGTGCCAGAAATACAGCTCCGTGCATTGCCTTTGCAGCAGCCATCATCGGCAGAAAATACGACGATGCTATAATGCTGGTGCTTCCCTCGGATCATCTTATTGGCTATGAAAATATCTATATCAAGACCCTTAAAAAAGCCGTTGCCGTTGCCGAACAGGGAAAAAATCTCGTTACTGTCGGCATAACTCCGACATATCCCGAAACAGGATACGGATATATTAATTTCGGTGAAGAAAAGGGAGACGCCTACCAGGTTGAACGCTTTGTTGAAAAGCCTGACCTGCCCACGGCAAAGAAGTATCTCTCATCCGGAAAATATCTCTGGAACAGCGGTATGTTCGTCTGGAAGATATCGTCGATAATGGCGAATATGAAAGAGTTCATGCCCGATGTTGCCGAAGGTGCGGAAAGGATCGCCGCAAGTTTCGGCACTCCTGATTTCGAGGAAGTTCTCGTAAGGGAATTTACAGCCTTTCCCAGTGAATCAGTTGACTTCGGAATTATGGAGAAAGCTTCGGACATCTACACCCTTCCCGGCAGCTTTGGATGGGACGACGTAGGAAGCTGGCTCGCCGTTGAGCGCATCAACGAAACCGACGAGAACAAGAACTTCATCAGCGGCGACGTTATTGCTGTCGATGCCGAAAGAACTACCGTCTGCGGCGGAAAACGCCTTATTGCCGCTATCGGCACAGAAGATCTCATTATCGTGGACACAGACGACGTTCTTCTTGTCTGCTCCAAGAACAATACACAGGATGTTAAAAAAGTCATTGCACAGCTCAAAGAAAACGGAAGAACAGAGCTTGTGTGATCTTTAAAAAACTAAAGGAGAATATATATGAAAAACGCACTTATTACAGGTATTACAGGTCAGGACGGATCTTATCTCGCAGAACTGCTTCTCGAAAAAGGATATAATGTATACGGAATCTGGAGAAGAAAAGCTACCGTTGATTACGGCAACATTGCTCATCTCAAGGACAAGGTACACCTTATCTACGCCGATATGACCGACCCTGTATCTCTCATTTCCGCTATGAAGATCTCGCAGGCCGACGAGGTATACAACCTTGCCGCTCAGTCTTTCGTTGCCACAAGCTGGGACACTCCTCTCGGCACTGCCGATATTGACGCTCTCGGCGTTACAAATATGCTGGAGGCTATCAGGATAGTAAAGCCTGAATGCCGCTTCTATCAGGCTTCTACCTCCGAGATGTTCGGTCTTGTACAGGCTATTCCGCAGTGTGAGACTACGCCTTTTTATCCGAGAAGTCCATACGGAGTTGCAAAGCTCTACGGTCACTGGATCACAAAAAACTATCGTGAAAGCTACGGTATGTACGCCTGCTCCGGTATTCTCTTCAACCATGAATCCGAGAGACGAGGCATTGAGTTCGTAACGAGAAAGATCACGGACGCTGCCGCCCGTATCAGTCTGGGCGTACAAGAGTACATGGAACTCGGCAACATGGATTCCAAGCGTGACTGGGGTCACTCCAAAGACTACGTCCGTGCAATGTGGCTCATGCTCCAGCAGGATAAGCCCGACGACTACGTTATCGCTACCAACGAAACAAGAACTGTCCGTGAATTCGTCGAGACTGCTTTCAGACACGTTGGAATCGAAGTTCAGTGGCAGGGCGAGGGCGTTGACGAAATCGGCATCAACAAAGCTGACGGCAAGACTATCGTAAAGGTAAACAAGAAGTTCTTCCGTCCTGCCGAAGTGGATATTCTCCTTGGAAATCCCGCAAAGGCAGAGGAAAAACTTGGCTGGAAACGTGAGATCTCATTCTCCGATCTCGTTGAAAGAATGGTAAAGAACGATCTTGAACTTGTTAAAAACGAAATAAAGGTCAAGGAAATTCTTGGTGAATAATTTTTGGGGCGGTCATTGACCGCCCTATCGGATTTAAGGCAACACCGCACAAAGATTGTGCGGCAGATGCGCAGTCAGATTTTTCATCAGATTGCATAAAAATTCCGCAGGCAGGCTGACGCCTGTCAAGGGATTTTTGTGTGATATGACGGAAAATATGCAAGCAGATGACGTACAATCTTTGTGCGGTGTTGCCTTAATGGAACAAGGAGGAAGTATGAAAATAACATTTGACGCAATTCCACTTATTTCCGACAAGATAACCGGCATCGGCTGGTGCGAGGCAGGTCAGACAATGAAACTGGCAGAACTCTATCCGGAACATCGTTTTGAATACAGCTTTTTCGCCGACCGCAAGGGTAACGCTGCAAAACGGATAAAGCAGTTTTCTGGCAGAAAAATAAAGCTGAATATCTCGTATTTCCCGAAAAAGCTTTACCGCCTTTTGTCGGTGATGCTTCCTTTGCCGTACTCCGCATTTTTCGGGAAAAAGTCAGATATAACCCATTTTTTCAATTATATCATTCCGCCCGGCGTAAAAGGAAAAACCGTCGTTACCGTTCATGATATGGTATGCAAAGCATTTCCGGAAACGGTCAGAGGACGAACCCGTTTCATGCTTGAAGCCGGACTGAAAAAATCCCTTGAACGTGCGGATATCGTCGTTACCGATTCAGAATTCTCACGGTCTGAGATCGTGAAATACTACCCGTGGTGTGAAAAAAAACTCCGTGTCGTGCCATGCGGAGTTGATACGGAAAAATTCCGTCCGTGCAACGACAAGCAGAAAATAGCAGATGTAAAGGCTTCTCTGGAAATAAAGGGAGAATATTTCCTCTATCTCGGAACTATCGAGCCGAGAAAGAATCTGGAACGTCTTATTACAGCGTACAATATTTTTTCAAAGAAAGTAAGCGCTCCCCCGAAGCTTGTTCTGGCAGGCGGAAAAGGCTGGCTATGTGACGGAATATACGCACGTGTTAAGTCTCTGGGTCTGGAGGATAATGTGATATTCACAAAATATGTTCCTGCCGATGACATGACCGCCCTTATGTGCGGAGCACTTGCCTTTGTTTTCCCGTCGCTTTATGAGGGATTCGGTATGCCCCCCCTGGAGGCAATGGCGTGCGGAGTTCCGGTGCTGGTGTCCGGAGAGGCGTCTCTGCCGGAAGTCACCGGAGACTGCGCCGTTATAGTCGATCCCTATGACGTAAAAAGCATTGCCAGAGGATTATACAGACTGTATTCCAATGAGGAACTCCGCCGTGATCTTGGCAGACGAGGTCTGGAACGTGCAAGGAGATTCACCTGGGAAAATTCCGCCCGTAAGCTTTACAACATCTACAAGGAGCTGTTGCCATGAGGAAAAAACTGCGTATCTTAGAGGTAAACAAGGCATACTATCCTCACGTAGGGGGAATAGAGACTCTTGTCCGGATGTATTCTGAAAATCTTGGCAGGAATTATGACGCCGATGTGAAAGTTCTGGTGTGCCGTGACGGACGTGGAAAGACTGTCCGGCAGCGTATAAACGGCGTAGACGTCACACGTGCCGCCAGTCTGGGAACTCTGTGCAAGTGTCCGGTCTCCTTTACTTTTATAAAACTTTTCAGAAAAATGGCGAAAAACGCCGATGTAATACACATCCATATGCCGTTTCCGCTGGCGGATGCCGCCGCACTTCTGTCCGGATTCAAGGGCAGAGTGGTTTTGTCATGGCACAGCGATGTCGTGAAGCAGAAAAAACTCATGCTGCTCTACAAACCGTTCATGAAATGGCTGCTCAACCGTGCCGACGCTATAGCTATAGCAACGTGGGGACATTATTTCGGCTCGGATCATCTTACGGAATATTTCGGCAAATGCAGAATAGTCCCCTACGGTATCGCACCGGAAAAATATCTGAATATCCGGCGTAATCCGGTTCTTACGGAAAAATGCAGCGATCCCGGCAGTGTAAAGATATTTTTCACAGGACGTCTTGTCTATTACAAGGGCGTTGATGTTCTTTTGAAAGCTTTCCGTATGGTAAAGGGCTGCGAGCTTTTTATTGCAGGAACAGGCGACCTTGAACCGGAACTGAAAAAATATGTCCATAAAAAAGGTCTGGAAAACAAGGTGCATTTTCTTGGATTTCTCTCTGATCATGAGCTTAAACAGGCATATGCGGACTGCGATATCTTTGTACTGCCGTCGGTAGAAAAAAGCGAAGCGTTCGGGATAGTTCAGCTTGAGGCAATGATCTACGGCAAACCGGTGATAAACACTCGTCTGCCGTCCGGAGTACCTCATGTAAGCCTTGGAGGAGTTACAGGTCTTACGGTAAAAAGATCTGATCCTAAAGAACTTGCAGAAGCTATAAATACTCTTGCAGAAAATAAGGAACTAAGAGAGATACTCGGCAAGGCTGCCGCCGAAAGAGTCCGCAGTGAATTCAGCGAAAAGAATGCTCTTGACAGCCTTTATCGTGTATTATCCGGAAAGGAGAGCAGCATAATATGAAAGTTCTTATAATAGGCGGCGCAGGCTTTGTGGGAGGGTATCTTATCCGTGAACTTAACGCCGCAGGTCATCAGATATATGCAACCTGCCTTGAAAACGAAAGCATCAACGGAGACTGCACTGTATATAATCTTGATATCATGGATGCGAATGCAGCAGCATCAGTTATCGGCGATATACAGCCGGATGTGATATATCACCTGGCGGCGCAGAGCTCCGTTGCCGTTTCATGGAAAAAACCGCAGCTTACAGCGGATATTAACGTTATCGGTACGATAAACATTCTGGAGGCGGTAAGAAACTCGGATAAAAAGGATATCCGGCTGCTGCTTATCGGTTCCGGTGAAGAATATGGATTTATCCGTCCGGACGCCTGCCCTCTTTCTGAGAACGAACCTTTGAATCCCGGCAATATCTACGCCGCAACAAAAGCGTGTCAGGGGATGTTGGGAGAGATATACGCCCGTGCTTACGATATGGATATCATAATGGTGAGAGCTTTCAATCACTCCGGACCGGAACAGCTGCCGGCATTTGTTATTTCCGACTTCTGCCGTCAGATAGCTATGATAGAAAAGGGACAGTCCACTGCGGTCATGAACGTGGGAAATCTTACTGCACGCAGGGATTTCACAGATGTCAGGGATGTGGTCAGGGCGTATCGTCTCCTCGGTGAAAATGGAATCAGCGGCAGAACGTACAATGTCGGACGTGGAAAAGCTGTTGAAATACAGTATATCCTCGATACGGCTCTTGGTTTCTCCTCTGCCGATATCGAAGTAAAACAGGATCCTGCAAGAATGCGAGCTTCTGATATCCCGGTCATAGAGCCGGACGTTTCAAGGATATATGAAGATACAGGCTGGACAGCTGAGATCTCAATGGAGAAAACCATTGAAGATACTTTGAATTACTGGAGGAATACTATATGAGAAAACTTATAACTGTTTTTCTTGCAGTGTCAATGGCATCCTGTACCTTTACATCCTGCGGCAAGACCGACGATGACGGCAGCAAACGTGGCGATTCGGTGACAGAGGAAAATACGGCTTCCGACGGCGAACAGTCCGGAACGAATGAAATCACCGATAATGCTCAGTCTGTCACAGATAATGCAGAAGATGAAGAATCAGTAAGAGAACTGCCAACTGATAAAACCACTGATAACACTCAGCCTGATGACAGCAATGCTGATCCTGCCGTTGGCATATGGCAGTTCAACGATTATACGCAGGACGTAAATTATCTGGAAATACATGACAGAGAAAACGCATCCATACTGATAACGCAGGATCTGTCTGATATGATATTTTTTGACGAGGAGCAGAGCCTAATATTTCCCGGCGATACGTTTTCTACCGAAGAATATGCATTTGACGGAAAAACATTCACGCTTGACGTTAACGGCAGAAATTACCTGACAATGGAAAAGACTGACGGTTCAGGCGACCTTTTCGGCGAATACAGGTGGGTTGGAGGAGAAATGTACGAAGCTATAGCTCAGACGCCCGTCGGCGGCGCTGCTGACTCTCTGTATATGGAATGCGGCGAGAACAGTACAACGCTGTTTCTTGGATGGGATATTAAAAATTTCAGTCTTACCGATGATACTATTACAATAGAAGGCAGCGCTTTCGGTCTTGACGGCTGCATAATCTTATCTCCTTTAACAGCCGCTCCGTATACCATTGACGGCAATACTATGACAACTGTCAACGACGACGGCGAGGAACTGAAGCTTACAAGAATAAGCGAATAGTGAACGAGGTGATCGAGATGTCAGAAACAAAGCTTACAAACGAATTTATCAGAGCCTTTGACGGCCATGAAAAGGTTAAAATGACGAAATCTGCCGAAAAGCTGACCGAATTCGGAGAAAGGCAGAACGATGTAAACGAGGCTCTTGCATCAAATATCAACAGTCTTATAAAGCGTGTGTGCGCTCTGGAAGATCAGCAGGAGAAAAATACGGCGGTATTGAAGAAGATCGCCGGGGAGCTTACCTCTTTCAAGCGTGAGCTGGACAGAGTACGCCTGACGGAAAAGCTTAATTCCGGAGCTATCGAAAGACTGTCTAACGCAATCTCTCTTGCAGAAAACCCGGATGGCGAAAATAACGAAAATTAATTGAAAATTCTCGTTAATCTCTTGACAATTTATGGCTTTTGTTATATTATTATATGTGGGAACTGCTCTGCGCCGGGAAGCAGAGTTTCCGCAAATTCTGCATGAATCAACGGAGAGTTTTCAATTCTCCGTTATATTTTTTACGAAAGAAGGTGCTGCATTATGAGTATTGCCGATAAGCTCCTGGAAGAGCTTGAATGCCGTGTAGCCTTCACTATACCCATATTCGGAGGTATCCCCGTACCTGAGTCCTGCGTTATGACCTGGGGCATCATGGCAGTGGTCGTGCTTATTTCAATACTGATAGTCAGAAAGCTGAAAACTGTTCCGACAGGCGCTCAGTGCCTGCTGGAAATAGGCATCAACTGGATGAATAACTTCTTCCTTGGTATTCTCGGACCTAAAGGAAAAAAATATCTCCCCATCCTTGAAACGCTGCTTATCTATATCGGTATTTCAAATATCATCGGCATAGTGGGACTAAGACCGCCGACAAAGGATCTTGGCGTTACCGCAACACTGGCGATATTCGCTATTCTGCTGATACAGTACAGCGGTATCAGGGAGCGTGGCGGAAAGGGCTGGGCACACAGCTTTGTGGAACCGATGCCCCTGCTTCTGCCTATCAACATTCTTGAGCTTTTTATCAAGCCCCTTTCACTCTGTATGCGTCTTTTCGGAAACGTTCTGGGCGCATTCGTGGTAATGGAGCTTGTAAAACTGGTAGTTCCGGTGGGAATCCCGCTGGTTCTCAGCTTCTATTTTGATATTTTCGACGGATGCATACAGGCATACGTATTCGTTTTCCTTACCTCCCTGTTTATGGCAGAGGCAATGGAAGCGGAAGAATAATTTTCAGGAGGATTTATTATGGGATCAATCGCATTGGGCGCCGCTATCGCCGTTCTTACAGGCGCAGGCGCAGGAATCGGAATCGGACTTGCTACTTCAAAGGCTGCCGAGGCTATCGCACGTCAGCCCGAAGCTAAGGGCGATATAAACAAGGCTCTCCTTCTGGGATGTGCCCTTGCCGAAGCTACCGCTATTTACGGCTTTGTTATTGCAATACTTATCATCTTTTTCCTTAAATAAAAACAGGAGGAAAGCACTATTATGCTGGATATAAATATCTGGAACTTCATATGGTCGGCAGTAAACCTTATACTGCTGTTCATACTGCTGAAAATTTTCCTTTTCAAACCTATCGGAAAGATCATGGACGAGCGCACACGTGCCATTCAGGACGATATAGATTCTGCTAAAAAATCAAAGGAAGAAGCCGAGGCTCTGAAAAAAGAGTACAATGAAAGCATCAGTGAGGCAAAGGAAAAGGCTCAGGAGATCATCATGAAGGCGCATGAGGACGCAGAATCTGAGAAATCAGTAATTCTGAAAAAATCGCAGGAAGAGGCAGATCAGCTTATCATCGACGCAAACAAGACCATTGAAAACGAGCGAAGGAGAGTATTATCACAGGCTCAGACGCAGATCGCCGACCTTGCTATCGAAGCCGCCTCAAAGATCATCGGCGAAAACCTCGACGATGAGAAAAACCGCCGCCTTGTGGATAAATTCCTATCCGAAGAGGAGGTAGACAGCAAATGAGCACCTTTGATAAAGATCTGCTGAAAGAACTGCTGCGCCTTGACGTTCCGCAGGATGACGCCGAAGAAACAAAGCGCATTCTTACCGAGTGTACGGATGCTGCCGATACTCTTTCAAATCCGCTTGTCACACAGGAAGAAAAGCGTGGGATAGTTTCCAGGCTTTTCCCCGAAAGTATGCAGAAATTCATACTCAGCGCCGTAAAAAACAGAACTGTCGGACTGCTCCCTGAGGTAATTGACGAATACAGCGACGCAATTCTTGAAAAACAGGGCAGCATAAAGGCTGTTGTCCGCTATGTTACACCGCTTACAGAGGCTCAGCAGGCTGATCTCCGGAAGTACATCATGGACAGGTTCGTCAAAGAGGACGTATCTATAGAATACAGGCAGGATCCGGATATCATCGGCGGATTTATTCTCAATGCCGGCGACGCAGAATACGATAAAAGCTATCGTACAGCGCTGAAACGCATGAAGGAAAACCTTCACAGCAAGGCTGCCGAATATACCGAGTTAAGCGAAAACGCTGCCGAAAAAGGCTCTGTAGGCGATATCATTTCCGTACTCAAAACAGAAGTCAAGGACTTTGAAGTCAAGTCCGGAGCAACCGAGACAGGTTTTGTAACACGTCTCGGCGACGGTATCGCACAGGTACACGGCATGAACTCCGTTATGTACGGAGAACTGGTAGAGTTTGAAACGGGCATACGTGGAATCGTCCAGAATCTTGAGGAAAAGACAGTCGGCGTGGTGCTTCTCGGCGACGACCACGGTCTTACCGAAGGCTCTTCTGTCGTAAGAACGGGCAAACGTGCCGGAATCGGCGTAAGCGACGAGCTGCTCGGACGTGTTGTGGACGCACTCGGCACTCCTATTGACGGTCTTGGGGCAATAAATGCCGAAGATTACTTCCCAATCGAGCGTGAAGCTCCGGGCGTTATTGAAAGAAAGCCGGTAAGCGTTCCTCTCCAGACAGGAATAATGGCTATCGATTCAATGTTCCCTATCGGCAGGGGTCAGCGTGAGCTTATCATCGGCGACAGGCAGACCGGAAAAACTTCTATAGCCGTGGATACGATAATAAACCAGAAAGACAAGGACGTTGTCTGCGTCTACGTCGCTATCGGTCAGAAATCTTCCACTGTCGCACAGGTGGTCGGAACACTGAAAAAATACGGCGCAATGGACTACTCGGTGGTAATCTGCGCTTCTGCCAGCGATCCGGCTCCGTTCCAGTATATATCCCCCTATTCGGGCACTGCTATTGCGGAATACTTCATGTCAAAGGGCAGAGACGTCCTCATTGTGTACGACGACCTGTCAAAGCACGCCGTCGCTTACCGTGCAATGTCCCTGCTGCTTCACAGACCTCCGGGACGTGAAGCCTACCCTGGCGATGTTTTTTATCTCCATTCAAGGCTTTTGGAGCGTTCGAGCCGTCTTGACGACGAACACGGCGGCGGATCCCTCACTGCTCTGCCGGTCATCGAGACGCTGGCAGGAGATATATCGGCTTATATCCCCACAAACGTAATTTCAATTACCGACGGACAGATCTTTCTTGAAAGCGAGCTTTTCAACGCCGGTCAGCGTCCTGCGGTAAACTTCGGACTTTCCGTATCACGTGTAGGCGGAGCTGCCCAGACAAAGGCTATGAAAAAAGCCGCAGGAAATCTCCGTATAGACCTGGCGCAGTTCAAGGAAATGGAGATCTTCACACAGTTTTCCTCCGAGCTTGACCAGTCCACTACGGAACTGCTCGATCACGGAAGAATGCTTACCGAGCTGCTTAAACAGCCTCTGTATAACCCGCTGCCGCAGTATGAACAGGTCATACTGCTCTATGCGGCTCAGCACGGTCTTTTCAAAGGCATACCGCTGAAAGAACTCAAGGAATACTGCTCTGAGCTGATGAATTATATCCGTACCTACGGTCAGGACATAATCGCTGAACTTGAGCAGAACAAAGTCCTCAGCGACGACCTTGCAGAGAGGATCGAGCGCATAGTTACGGCATTTGAAGAATAAGAGGTGACGGCTTATGGCGAATATGAGAGAGATACGTGAACGTATCGACAGCATAAAACAGATACTTAAAATAACCAATGCCATGTATCTTATATCATCATCGAAGCTGAAAAAGGCAAGAAAGGCTCTTGATTCCACCGAGCCTTACTATTATAAATTACAGGAGACTATCAGCAGCGTTCTTGAACACACTCCGCATACACGCCAGATGTATTTCGACCGCAGAACGGATATACCTCCGGAGAAGCGTAAAAAGGGATATATCGTCATTACGGCAGACAAGGGACTGTGCGGAAGCTACAATCACAATATCCTGAAATTTACCGAACAGGAGCTTGCAAAGTCTCCGGATATAAACAATTGTTATCTGTTTGTCCTGGGTCACGTGGGAAGAATGTACTTCACAAGCCGACTCAAAAACAGCAGCAAGCCGTTTGTGGATGGGGAATTCCTCTATACTACGCAGAACCCCACGCTTTACAGAGCAATGGAGATAGCCCGGCTGGTTCTGGAAAAATTCGAGAACCGGGAACTTGACGAGGTCTATGTTATTTACACGGATATGATAAATTCCAGCGTGCAGGAGGAAAGAATGATACAGCTCCTGCCGTTCAGCCGGAAACATTTCGGAAAAGCCCCCGACGGAACAATGAAAAAGCTGCCGAAGGCTTCGTTCCTGCCGTCTCCGGAAGAAGTCATGGCACATCTCATCCCCAATTATACAAAGGGAATCATCTACGGAGCAATGGTAGAAGCTTTCTGCTGTGAACAGCAGTCAAGAATGACCGCCATGGATGCGGCTACTACCAGCGCAAAAGATATGATAAAAGAACTGTCGCTGCTCTACAACAGAGCAAGGCAGGGCGCTATAACACAGGAAATCACCGAAGTGGTAAGCGGTTCAGGCGCTTTGTCTGCAAACGTTTAACTGATCTCTCCATAAAGGAGCTGAAACATATATATTATGGAAAAAGGAAAAATCACACAGGTAATAGGTCCTGTAATCGACGTTGTTTTCAGCAGCGGAAAGCTCCCCATGATACGGGATGCCCTCACTGTTGAGATCGACGGAAAAAAACGATATATGGAAGTCGCTCAGCACATGGGAAACCGCACGGTACGCTGCATCATGCTGGCTACCAGCGAGGGGCTGAGCAAAAATATGGAAGTTACGGCTACGGGAAACTGCATAAAAGTCCCCGTGGGCGAAAAGACGCTCGGACGTATGTTCAACGTCCTTGGTCAGCCGATCGACAAAAAAGGCGATGCAGAAACAGACGAATACTGGGAAATCCACCGCAAGGCTCCGACTTTTCAGGATCAAAGCCCCGTAGTTGAGGTTCTTGAAACCGGCATCAAAGTTATAGATCTTATCGCTCCTTACGCAAAGGGCGGCAAAATCGGTCTTTTCGGCGGCGCAGGAGTCGGCAAGACCGTGCTTATACAGGAGCTTATCCGGAATATCGCCACCGAACACGGCGGATATTCGATCTTTACCGGCGTCGGAGAACGTTCCCGTGAGGGAAACGACCTCTGGAACGAAATGCAGGAATCAGGCGTTATCAGCAAGACCGCTCTTGTGTTCGGGCAGATGAACGAGCCGCCCGGATCACGTATGCGTGTAGCCCAGACCGGTCTTACCATGGCGGAGTACTTCCGTGACCGTGAACACAAGGACGTGCTGCTGTTCATTGACAACATCTTCCGTTATGTTCAGGCAGGTTCTGAGGTTTCCGCCCTGCTGGGACGTATGCCCTCCGCAGTTGGCTACCAGCCGACCCTCGCAACAGAAGTCGGAGAACTCCAGGAACGTATTACATCTACGAAAAACGGCTCTATCACGTCGGTACAGGCAGTTTATGTTCCTGCCGACGACCTCACCGACCCTGCGCCTGCCATTACTTTCGCACATCTGGACGCCACAACTGTTCTGTCCAGAAAGATCGTGGAACAGGGCATTTATCCTGCCGTTGACCCGCTCGAATCAAACTCACGGATACTTGAACCTGAGATCGTGGGCGAGGAGCACTATCAGGTAGCACGGCGCACCCAAGAGCTTCTCCAGAAATACAAGGAGCTTCAGGACATCATCGGTATCCTTGGCATGGAGGAACTTGACGAACAGGATAAGCTTGCGGTCTACCGTGCAAGAAAAATCCAGAAATTTCTGTCGCAGCCATTTAACGTTGCGGAGAATTTCACCGGTCTTAAAGGAAAATATGTCCCCGTCAAGGAGACTATCAAGGGATTTTCCGCTATCATTGACGGAGAAATGGATAAATATCCGGAAGCCGCATTCCTTATGGCGGGAACTATCGACGATGTTATACAGAAGGCAAAACAGATCGGGGATGAATAAACATGGCTAAGACATTTCATCTGGAGATCATTGCCGCAAACCGCATTTTCTATCAGGGAGAATGCGAGCATCTGGTTATCACCGCCATTGACGGTCTGCTGGGCATCATGGCAGGTCACGAGCCGCTTGTAACAGTGCTCCCAACCGGAGAACTGAAATACATGGTGAATGGGCAATGGCAGTATGCCGCTATTTCAGAGGGATTCATACAGGTAATGCCCGAAAGCTCGGTCATCCTTGCAGATACCTGCGAACTGCCGGAAGAAATAGACATAAAACGTGCCGAAGAAGCACGGGAAAGAGCGCAGGAACAGCTCCGACAAAAACAGAGCATCCATGAATACTATCAGACGCAGGCAGCACTGAACCGTGCAATGAATCGGCTGAAAATTTCGCAGAAGCATTTTAAATAGGCGGTATGTATTTGAAATATGTAAATAATGGCAAAAATAGCCGTCAGTAATTGTGCAATTTCTTGAAATATTTACATTTAATGGCGATAGGCTTGACTTTTTTTTAAAAATATAGTACAATATTAACAATTGTCATAGTGACAGATTATAAAAACTGTTCTCCGCTGTCAAAACTATGCGGAGCAATCAGAAATTTAGGAGGCATGACCGTGAAAAGGATTGGAAAACCTACTTTCTTCATTGTCGTTGCTTTGATCGCACTGTTCTCATTTTCGGCTGTAGTCGGTCTGGATTCCAGAAACGGCGACATTATCAAGACGCTGATAAAGGGCGTTGACGACGTCCGTCTTGGCATTGATATTCAGGGCGGCGTTGACGCCACCTTTGAACCGGCTGACGGATTTGACGCCAGCAACAGCGAACTTGAAGCCGCTACAGTTGTTGTCAAAACAAGACTTTCGTCGCTGGGAATCACCGACAGTGAGGTATACAGCGACACAAAAAGCGACAGAATAATCGTCCGTTTCCCCTGGGAAGCAGGAACGACTGACTTCGACCCGGACAAGGCTGTTCAGGAACTTGGCACAATGGCTGAACTGACATTCCGCATGGGTACGGAGCAGACAACCGATGCTACAGGAAAATCTGCCTATACAAGCTCCGACGCTCCCATTCTTACAGGTGCAGACGTCGAATCGGCAGAGGTAAAACAAAGACAGTCCGATAATACCGCTACAGGACAGGAAATCGTTGTTACCCTTGACCTTAAAGAATCTGGCAAGGAAAAATTCAGGATCGCCACACAGCAGGCTATGTCCTCCAACGTTCCTATTGCTATCTGGATGGACGATACACAGATCTCTGCTCCCATGGTAAACGAAGTTATCACCGACGGAAGCGCCGTTATTACCGGCGACTTTACATACGAGGAAGCAAAGGATCTTGCCGACAAGATTAACGGCGGCGCACTTCCTTTTAAAATGGAAGTAACAAATAAGAGAACTATCACTCCTACAATGGGTTCAGGCTCTCTTGACGCAATTCTTCTGGCAGCAGCTATTGCTTTCGGATTTATTGCAGTTTACATGATATTCCTTTACAGACTCCCCGGCGTGGTAGCTGTTATCGCTCTCATAGGACAGATCACCGGAAGTATCGCCTTTGTTACAGGCTGGTTCGGATTTATGCCCGGTTCAACGCTAACTATTCCCGGTATTGCAGGTATCATCCTTGCTGTTGGTATGGGCGTTGACGCAAATATCATTACCGGCGAGCGTATCAAGGAAGAGATCAAATCAGGTAAATCCCTTGATTCCGCTATCAAAATTGCTTACAAGAAGGCGTTTTCAGCTATTCTGGACGGCAACGTAACAAACGTACTTATAGCCATTATTCTCATGGGCG
The DNA here is from genome assembly GCA_021769725.1 of Oscillospiraceae bacterium. Lineage (GTDB taxonomy): Bacteria > Bacillota > Clostridia > Oscillospirales > Ruminococcaceae > Ruminococcus. Next base: position 68,868 of record JAETSI010000004.1, read on the forward strand.
CATTCGGCGTTCCCTCAAGCTTTTTCTCAAAGTTCCTCAACAAAACGGTATTCGCTGCGTTCGGAGCAACGGCTGAAGGCTTTGTTTACTCCTTCGGATTCACCCTCCTTGCCGGCGTTATCCTCAACTTTGTAATGGGAGTTTTCGCAGCAAGACTTATGGTGACATCACTTTCAAAGTTCAACTGCTTCAAAAACAGAAAGCTTTACGGAGGTGACGAGAAATGACGAAAAAAACCAAAAAAGAAGTTTCTGCCGTTATGCCTGAAAAGGTTTATAATTTCTGCGGAAAGAAAAAGCTGATCCTTGTTATCGTCATAGGCGTTGTCGCTGCACTGATCGTCGGACTTATTGTAAGAGGCGTAAACCTCTCAATCGAATTCAAGGGCGGCACTGAAATCTCCTACAATTACACAGGTGAAGTTGATGCCAACGACGTAAAAAAAGCCGTAGACGACCTTACCGATGCCCCTGTCAGCGTAAAGCTGGGTAAGGCTATCGGATCAGATGACAAAAGTCAGATCATAATTGCCTATACTTCATCTGAAAATTTTGACGTTTCCACCGACTACAGCCTGACCTACAAATATTCAGGCGAGATTGATGAAGAATCTCTTAAAGTTCCCGTTGAAAAATATTTTGGGAACAGCATAGAGGAAGCAGGCGTTGAGCTTCCGGAACAGTCCGATGATACGAAAGAATTTACAGTAAAATTCACAAAGGAATCATTCACACCAAGTGATCGTGAAGACTTGACAGCGGCTTTCACTGAAAAGTTCCCTGACAATGAGATCGAATTTGTTGATTCAGAGGAAATTGCTCATCCAAACAAACTGACAGAACGTTTGACAAGCACTTTCCCTGATAATAATTTTGAAGCTCCCAACGTAAACAACGTAAGTTCTACAACAGCCCGTGAAGCTCTTTTAAAGTGCATCGTTGCCGTTATATTTGCAGCTGTCGTTATTATCATTTACATTGCTATCCGTTTCAGAAAGATAGGCGGCTGGTCTGCCGGAGTATGCTCGGTATTCGCCCTCTGCCACGATCTTCTTACGGCAATTGCAGTTTCAATTATCTTCGGATTTGAATTCGACAAGAACACCGTTGCCGTACTTCTTACGATACTCGGTTATTCTATCAACAACACTATCGTTATTTACGACAGAATCAGAGAAAACCGCACGATTTTCCCCAAAGCTTCGCTTAACGAACGTATCAATATCAGCTGTACGCAGTCGCTGACACGTTCGATAAGAACTTCGATAACAACTATCAGTACAATGTTTATTATCTCGATAGTCGTATTCGTAACGGGTTATCATTCACTTCTCAGCTTCTCTGTTCCGCTGATGTTCGGTCTTATCTCCGGTACATACTCCTCGATTTTCGTTGCTCCGGTAACATGGTCATGGATAAAGAACAGAAAAAAGTCAAAGAACGATTCTAAACAATAATCAATAAAAAGAGCTGTACAATTCATGTACAGCTCTTTTTTTGTCTCTCACTACTCATGTTAAAGGAAATTTTCTCTATGGGTATTCACTATAATTATTTTCATTACCTCTTTACGAGGTAATGAAAATAATTAATAATGGGTTTCCAAAGGGGGAATTCCCCCTTTGGCAGGGGGGAAGGGGGACAGAGTTCCCCTTATTAATAGAATGTTGCTACTTCTTTTTCCGGAGGTGCGGCAGGCGTGATTTCCCTGATCTTCAGAACAGGACCTTTTCCCTTGTAGAACTTATGCTTTCTCACTTCTATATCCGCCTTGACAATAAACCAACCACGTTCTTTCATATTATCATCAGCGTTGGTTTCACAGACAAACCAGCAATATCTGATATCCTCGATACAGCAGGTCATAACATTTCTGCCCAGCGCAAAGACATTTTCAGGGAATTTTGGATTCCTTGCCGCCACCCCCTTGAATGTAACGGTTTTGCCGTCGTATTTTTTCGGTTCTTCCATTATATCACGGTAGAAAAGCGCATAATCATTATCTTCGATGACAATATGATCGGCTTCAACGTCAAACGGCAGCGGATCTTCTATATCGTCATACGCCACAGTACCGTCTGTGTACTCGTAAGCGATTTCAGTGCGGCGGCTTATACCACGCACTATCTTATGGAATTCCTGCGGATCAAGGGTTTTCTCCATTCTGTTGAAAACGACAAGCTCGCAGATATTCAGCTTATCCACAACCAAGCTTCTCATATTTGCATTGTAATTCAGAAATGTTGATGCATCTGCAAAAAACATCACCTGATAAATTGCCCAGCCCTCCGGCATTGCCTCAAAAAGATCGTTGACAAGCCACATTCCGTTAAATTCGATAACAACACGCTCGGCTCTGCACTCATCAACCAGACGCTGCAAATTGGCTTCGGTCAGCTCGTTCTTGTCCTCTATCGTGCGGATAAATACGTTTTTTGATGGATATTTTAAAGTATCATACTCCTCCTCGCCTTCCTCGCAGACGAGCATAAGCGTTCTTTCGCCATTATTGAAACGCTTGTCCTCAAGCGTTTCCTGAATAAATTTTGTTTTGCCCGATTCCAGAAATCCAAGAAAGAGATATACGGGCATTTCGTCCATATTATTAGGCATTTTCAGATCTCCCTCCGATTACTTTTCGGCACGGAAAAGTTTTGCGATAGCTTCTTCGCTGATCTTTGAACCGATGACGCAAAGTCTGCCGATCGTACCTGCACAGCCTGTGCGGACGTCCGGAACACCGGGAACATAGTCAAAATGGATCCAGTTTCCGTCCGTTCCTGCCACGATTCCCTTTGCACGGAGTATCATGCCGTATGACTCTTCATTGCCGAGAGCGTTAAGAGCATTGGTTATCTCTTCAACGGTGTACGCTGCCGGAGTTTCGATGCCCCAGCTTGTGAATACCTCGTCGGCATGGTGGTGATGATCGTGACATCCGCAGGTGCAGTCCGGACCGTGGTCATGATGATGCTCATGTTCTTCTTCATCGTGGTCATGATGACAGCAGTGATGATCGTGTTCTTCCTCGTTATGATCATGGTCGTGATGATGATGCTCATGCTCCTCATCGTCATGGTCGTGATCATGGTGGCAGCAATGATGCTCGTGTTCTTCCTCGTCGTGATCGTGGTGGTGGTGGTGATGATGATTAGCTTCCTCCAGAAGTGCGCTGAGTTCGTCATCAAGAGTATTTTTCTGGGTCATTGCGTCAACAAGCTGCTGACCGGTAAGCTTATCCCAGTCTGTAGTAACTATCGGAGCGGCAGGATTAAGCTCTTTAAGGCGGCGGACACAGTCCTCAAGCTTTTCCTCAGAAAGTCCGCCGGTATGGCTGAGAATGAGACAGCTGGCATAAGTTATTTGGTTATTGAAGAATTCGCCGAAATTCTTCTGGTACATTTTACATTTCTTGGCGTCAACAACAGTAGTAAAGCCGTCAAGCTGAACGTCGTGTGCGTCGATATTCTGAACGGCACGGATAACGTCACTGAGCTTTCCTACGCCGGACGGTTCGATAAGAATACGGTCGGGAGAATAGTCGGCAAGAACCTTTTCAAGAGCCTTTCCGAAATCTCCTACCAGACTACAGCAAATGCATCCGGAATTCATTTCGGTTATTTCAATGCCGGCATCCTGAAGAAATCCACCGTCAATACCGATGTCGCCGAATTCGTTTTCAATGAGCACAAGTTTTTCGCCCTTGTAGCCCTCAGATATAAGCTTTTTGATAAGGGTAGTTTTTCCGGCGCCGAGGAATCCGGAAAAAATCGTGATTTTAGTCATGCAAGAACACTTCTTTCATTTAATATTAATTGGCATTGCCCAATAATTATTATACCACTTTTTATATATAAATGTAAAGACCAAATTTCAGTATACTAAACGCTATTGCAAATTGCGTTTAGTATAAATCACAGACACAGAAATCAGCACTTGATTTTATTTCCTTTTTATGTTATAATAAAACTATTAATATGGAAGGAACAAAAACTATGCTTAATGCGGATAAAAAGGAATTTGAATTTCCCTCTGAATTCGACGAGCTTCTTATATCGGCGGTAATAGCCATTCCTCCGGGTGAAGTAAACGGAGCAGTACAGATAATCCACGGCATGAACGAGCATAAGGAGCGGTATTTTCCATTCATGGACTATCTTGCCGGGCAAGGTTTCATCACCGTTATCCATGACTGCCGGGGGCACGGAAGAAGCATCTGCACCGAAGATGACCTGGGCTTTATGTTCAAAAACGGCAGCGACGGCTATATCAGCGATATAGTTCAGCTTAACGGCATGATACGCAGAAACTACACCTCCATGCCGTTATTCATGATAGGTTTTGGTATGGGATCGGTCGGAGCACGCTGCTTTATAAAAGAACACGACAGTGAAATAAACGGACTGGTGCTGGCAGGAACACCGGTGATGGCACGTTTTTCACCGATTCTCAGAAGCATAAACGCCGTTTCCCTAAAAAAACCCGGAAGCCGCTTCCGCAGCGAAAAGATATATGATACTATCGACAATACTCTCGGACGTTTCTTTGAACAGCCGGACAACTCCTGGCGGTGCAGCGATCCCGAAATAGTGGCGGCTTTCAACGACGATCCTCTGTGCAATTTCAGATTTACGCTTAACGGTTATGAGGAAATGCAGAGCCTGATGCGCCGTGTGGATTCCGGCGGCGGCTGGGAAGTTAAAAATCCGTCGCTGCCTATACGGCTGATCTCAGGAAAAGACGACCCCTGCATGATCTCGGAGAAGAAATTTTTCAAGGTGATAAAACAGCTCGAAAAAAAGGGCTATGAGAGCATCTCACACCGCCTTTTCGACGGTATGCGACATGAGATCCTCAATGAAAAAAACAATGCGATCGTATATAAAGATATAGCCAAAACTCTGTTTTCATGGATAGACCGCTTCAACGATGCCAATACCGTTAGTGGAGAATCACCAACATAATGCCAACAACTTGAAAGGATTAATAAAAATGGATATAAACAAAACTCTTGCAAAGGAATTCAGCCTCAGACAGGAACAGGTAGACAACACCGTGGAACTTATCGACGACGGAAAGACAATCCCCTTTATCGCCCGTTACCGCAAGGAGCTTACAGGTTCTCTTGACGACCAGATTCTCCGTGAGCTTTTCGACAGACTGACATATCTCCGCAATCTGGAAAAGCGGAAGGAAGAGATCACCGCTTCTATTACGGAACAGGAAAAAATGACGCCTGAGATCGAGGCTGCTATCAGCGCAGCTTCAACGCTTGTCGAGGTTGAAGATATCTACCGCCCGTTCAAGCCAAAGAGAAAAACACGTGCCAGCGCCGCCCGTGAAAAGGGTCTTGAACCCCTTGCAGTGCTGATAATGGAGCAGAACGGCAGTACCGAGCCGGAAAAAGAAGCTGAAGCTTTCGTGGACGAGGAAAAAGGCGTTCCGGATGTTCAAACCGCTCTTCAGGGCGCTATGGATATTATCGCCGAGGATATATCCGACGACGCCGATATCAGAAAAAAACTCAGGAGTCTTGCCGGCGAAAAGGGCGAGATCGTTTCAAAAGCGTCCGATCCCGACGCCGAAAGCGTCTACACAAATTACTACGAATTTTCCGAGCCGATATCAAAGATTGCCAATCACCGTGTGCTTGCTCTTGACAGAGGAGAAAAAGAGGGCTTCCTGAAAGTTTCGGTAAACATTGACGAAACAGACGCCACGGATATTATCCTGAGAAAGTACATCAGAAACAACAATGCCTGCGGCGAGCTTGTACGCACCGCAGCCGAGGACGGATACAAACGTCTTATTTTCCCGTCCATAGAACGTGAGATACGCTCTGAAATGACTGCAAAAGCCGCAGAGGAATCTATCAAGGTTTTCGCTTCAAACCTCCGTCAGCTTCTTCTCCAGCCGCCCCTTAAAAACAGCGTTATCCTGGGACTTGACCCCGGCTACAGAACAGGCTGCAAGGTCGCCGTTATCGACGCAACAGGAAAAGTTCTGGATACGGGTATCGTTTACTGCACGCCCGGTCCCAAGACCAATATCGAAGCTTCAAAGCGCACCATCAAAAATCTGATACAGAAGCATAACGTCACTACTATCTCTATCGGAAACGGCACTGCTTCCCGTGAAACGGAAACGTTTACCGCCGAACTTCTGAAAGAGATCCCGCAGAAAGTAAGCTATATGGTCGTAAGCGAGGCAGGAGCTTCGGTTTATTCTGCATCAAAACTGGCTGCCGAGGAATTCCCAGAATATGATGTTTCGCTGAGAAGCGCCGTTTCTATCGCACGCCGTTTGCAGGATCCGCTGGCAGAACTTGTAAAGATCGAGCCGAAAGCTATCGGCGTGGGACAGTATCAGCACGATATGCCACAAGCAAGAATGAGCGAGGCTCTTTCCGGAGTTGTAGAGGACTGTGTAAACTCCGTAGGCGTTGACCTGAATACTGCGTCATATTCTCTGCTTTCATACATCGCAGGAATAAACTCCGCCGTTGCAAGAAATATCGTTGCATACCGTGAGGAAAACGGCAAATTTACCGATCGTAAGGAGCTTCTCAAAGTTCCGAAGCTGGGCAAAAAGGCGTTTGAGCAGTGTGCGGGCTTCCTGAGAGTACGTGACGGAAAAAATCCTCTGGACAACACTGCCGTGCATCCCGAAAGTTACGCCGCCGCTTCATCGCTTCTCAGCGAATGCGGATTCACTCTTGCAGATATATCCGGCGGCGGAACGCAGAGTATAAACGAAAAAGCCGATGCTCTCGGTATCGAGAACATCAGCAGATCACTGGAAATAGGCGTTCCTACGCTTACCGACATTATCGGGGAACTTCAAAAGCCCGGACGTGACCTTCGTGACGAGCTGCCGCCTCCGCTGCTGAGAAGCGGCGACGTTATGGAGATTAAGGATCTCAAGCCCGGCATGGAACTTGTCGGAACAGTGCGTAATATCATAGATTTCGGAGTATTTGTGGATATCGGCGTGCATGAGGACGGACTTGTGCATATTTCGCAGATCACGAATAGGTTTATAAAGCATCCCCTTGAAGCTGTGAAAGTAGGGGAGATAGTTAAAGTCCGTGTGCTGGATGTAGATGTGAAACGCAGCAGGATCTCTCTTACAATGCGGCTGAATGACGAGGAAGAGAAAAAACAGAAACCGAAAAAGAAAGAAAACAAACGCCCGAAAGACTTCGACCCCAGACAAATCAGAAACAGTGCATTCAGAATAAAAACCAAATAAAATAATAGCTCCGTAATGTGAACTTTGCCTGCAATTTAAGTGGGGACGCTGTCCCCACCCCCCTGCCAAAGGGGAGTACATCCCCTTTGGAAACCCATTATTGATTATTGCCATTACCCCAATGGGGCAATGGCAATAATTATGTGAATGTTCAGAGGGATACTCCCTTTTGACAAGAATTTGGGAACGGGATCTCTTGAATTGCAAGCATAGTCCCTACTGGGAGCTATTATTTTATACGGATATATTTTTCTTTGGATTCACCCATTACTTCTTCAAGGCTGCTTTTGTTTTCTATCAGTCGGAGCTTCTGCTCACGGCTCAGTTTTTTTATCCTGTACTCCAGCTTTGATGCAGTGCTCCGATTTTCCGCACTCCACAGTGCCTCAAGCTTCTCGGCTCTGTGCGAACGTGTATATTTTGCACATCTCTCCGTTCTGCCGAAATGTTCTGCCATTCGTCTGTCTATATCGGCAGCTATACCGGTATAAAGCGTATCTCCGCTGCATCTCAGAATATACACATAATACATTACTTCGCAGATACTCCCGGAACTTCATCCGCCCGGTGAGCCTCGTCGTCACCCTGCGCTGCGAGCTGTACTTCAAAAAACGCAATAGCCGTCATTATCTGTGACCTGAATGCCTCTCCCTCATATTCCCGGATAACACGCTCAAATTCTCCCGACCGTCTCAGCAGATCAGCCATAAGTATTTTAAAGTTATTATCTCCCTTGAATGCAGCCGGATGATCGTCCATCAATCTGACCGCACTGCGCCGGCAGCTTGCTGCATTCGGTCTGTCGCAGTCGTCGTCAAAAAGCCATGCCGCCGAAAGCCAGCTCTTTACGGCATCCTTATAACTGTGATTTCCGGCAAGCACAAGAGCTTTTTTTATAAGCCGCTGTGCGTCGGTATTCGCTGTGAGTATGCCTGTACAGCTTCTGTATTCCTCGCTGTCAAGATACTTCTTGTCCGGATAAAACGGAATATTCAGGGCAGAATTGCAGTAGCCGCAGTGCGGACATTCCATGACCTGATATTTCATATATTTCCGTGGAGCGCCCGCCGGGCGCAGGTCAATATCAGGCACACCGGCAGGCGGATCTGTTTCTGTTATCACCGTATGCAGCGATTCCTTTCCGCATACGCTGCATATGAAATTCTTTTCTGCTGTTGAAAATGACATTTTATTTTTCTTTCCTTTCGAATTTTAACACCGGATATCCGTCATCATACGGCTTTACGATCTCCGGATGTTCTTCCGCATAACGGAAAATTTTCTCCGCCAGTCCCTTGTCCAGAAATTCCACAAGCTGCGACAGAGGACGACTGTACATTTCACTGCACAGCGAAGCAATCGTTATCGCACGTATACCGCCGATACTCATAATGCGGAACGGCCATATACGGCAGTCAAAGGGCTTGCCGTCTCCAAGCATACATCCGTTTTCCGTCAGCGCCGGACAGGTGAAAAGCTCGCTTTCACCAAACTCCCCCGGATCAATGATAAAGCCGTTTCCGTGAGGGACAAAATTTGTTTCCGGCTTTGCACAGCGTATCTTTTCCGCCGTTTCAGGCGTAAACACAGGCATTTCCCATATATCGGAACTGTCGAATACACAGCAGATACGGCACTGTGTGCAGCTGCACGGATCAAGAATTTCTTTAATCATGCTAATCTCCTTTATTGTTTGCCGAAAAAATATCGGCTACCTCTGTAAGCGTAACATAAGCAAAAGGATCGGCTTTCTGCACGATATCTTTCATCTTCATCACCTGAAAACGGTTGACCACAAAATACAGAACGCTCCTGTCAGTGCCGGAAAATCCACCCTTTGCCTCAATAAGAGTAACTCCGCAGCCAAATTCTTTCATAAGACGGCTGCTTATTTTTTCAGGCTCTGAAGTAATTATCATAGCCGCTTTGGAACGCTGTAAACCGTCCACGATAAAATCCACGGTTTTCAGGGCGGCGTAGTAGGTCACTATGGAATAAAGCGGAAGAATCCAGCTTTTTATGGCGAATCCGCATATTATGTACAGTATGACGTTGTAGATCATTACAAATGATCCCACAGAAAGACCGAGCTTTTTTGCGAAGATAACAGCCATGACCTCTATCCCGTCCATTGCTCCGCCGTATCTTATGGCAAGACCGCTGCCCATTCCGGAGATAACGCCGCCGAACAGAGCGCACAAGAGCAGATCAGTTCCGGCAAGCGGCGAAGCAAGACTGACATCTACCGGAAGAACATCAGTTATCAGCCAGGATGTAACAGAGTAGATAAGTACGGTGTACACGGCGCTTATCGTAAATGCAGCGCCCTGACGTTTCATGCCGTATATAAACAGCGGAACGTTAAGTATTATAAGAAAAACAGACAGCGAAAGCCATTCCGGAGTCTGCTGCGCCAACAGCATGGATGTTCCGGAAATACCACTGTCATAGAGCTTTACAGGCATCAGAAACAGGCTTATGCCAAATGCGTTTATGATACCGGCAGCGGTAAGCATGATAAAATTCAGGGGCTTTATTTCAAGCAGTGCTTCTTTTATTTTTTTCAAATTATTTCCTTTCGTAAAGGCAACACCGTACAAAACTGCCAAGTTTGCTTTGTGTGATGCTGCCATTAGTGTGAACTTGCCCGGAAAATCCAGGGCAAGTTCGCATTCATCACTTTTTAATCTTATCGAAAACATCGCCAAGCTTATCTTTTGCTGCGTCCACAACCTTGTCAACCTTGTCCTCGGGGATGTCAATTCCGGTAAGACCTTCGACAGCTTTTATAGGATCTTTCTTAAGATCTTTCTGAAAGTCCTTGTCGTTCTTTATCTTGTCAGTCAGATCGCCGAGCTTTTCCTTGATATCCATAAATAAATCCTCCTTTCATAAATTCTTATATTTATTATATCACAGTATTTTGTGGAAATCAAGTACAAATCATTGACATTAACTTCCTGCCGTGATATAATAAATATGTATGTAACGGCGCATAAGCTGCATAAAATATATATATGGCATACACATTGTCATAAATAACCATATGGAGATAATGAAATTGAACAAAACAGTAAACGGTATAAAAATAAATTACGAGGAAAAAGGTACGGGAAATCTCATCGTGCTCCTTCACGGCTGGGGAAGCAATATAAAGCTTTTTTCCAATCTTATAGAACTCCTGTCACAGAAATATCACGTAGTAGCAATGGATATGCCTGGATTCGGTGAAAGTCAGGAACCGCCCTCGGCATGGTGCGTGGATGACTACGCAGATTTCGTCATTGATTTTCTGAAAGATTACAATGCCGGCGAAGTAATACTTCTGGGACATTCATTCGGCGGACGTGTCACTATCAAGCTGAACAGCCGCAAAGAATTGCCATTCAGAATATCAAAGGTGATACTGGTGGACAGCGCAGGAATAATGCCTCCAAAAACCAATAAAAAAAGCTGGAAAACACGAAAATATAAGATCGGCAAGGCTATTCTTTCCACAAAGCTCGCACAGAAAATAGCTCCCGACGCTCTTGAAAATTTCCGAAAAAAAATGGGAAGCGCCGACTACGCCGCCGCCTCTCCGCTTATGAGACAGGTTCTTGTCAAGACGGTAAATGAGGATCTAGAGCCTCTTCTTCCAAACATCAAGTGCCCGGCACTTCTTGTGTGGGGCGTAAACGATACGGCGACTCCGCTGTCAGACGGCGAAAAAATGGAGAAACTCATCCCCGACGCCGGACTTGTAAAGCTCGAAAACGCCGGTCATTATTCGTTCCTGGAGCAGCAGTATACATTTAACCGTGTAATGTGCTCCTTTTTGAAGATTGGAGACTGATATATGAATATCGCTATATTCTGCATTTATACGGCAGCCGCTCTTGCCGGAATACTTTTCTTTTCTCTCAGGGAATTCCATATGCTCCAGCTCAACGGCTACAAAACTCCGGAGCATTCATGGTGGATGAAGAAAAATTACAAGCGTTATATTTTCCCTGCCGTTCTGTTCGCATTGCAGTTTCTTATGCTTGCAACAGGAGCGACTTTGCCTGTGCTTATTGGATTCACGGCGTTCAACCTTTGTTTTTCTATTGCCAACAAACCGGGGAAGAAGTTTAAAAAACCTCTTAAATATACGGCAAGAGTAAAAAGAATGCTCACAACTTTCTGGATACTTGAGGGACTGATAATCGGCGGAAGTTCATTTATATGGCGTGGAGAATTCTGTTCGCCATGGCTGTATATACTTATAGGATCAGGACTTTATCTTACACCGGTTTTAGCGCCGCTGTCAAATATAATCAACAAACCGATAGAAAAAGCAATCCAGAAGTGGTATATCAACGATGCAAAGAGGATCCTGAGCGAAATGCCCTCGCTTCACAAGGTCGGCATAACCGGAAGCTACGGCAAAACATCCATGAAATTCTATCTCAGCGAGCTTCTCGGTTCTCAGTACGAGACTTTGAAAACTCCCGAAAGCTTCAACACTCCTATGGGCGTTACCATTACCATAAGACAGCACCTCAGACCTACTCATGAATATTTTATCTGCGAAATGGGCGCACGGCGTGTACATGAGATCAGGGAACTCTGCGAAATAGCACATCCTCATGACGGAATAATCACTTCTGTCGGCCCCCAGCACCTGGAAACGTTCGGCACTATCGAGAATGTTGTCAACACTAAATTCGAGCTTGCAGACAGCGTTCAGGCGGCAGGCGGAAAGATATATCTTAACGGCGACAACGAGCTTATCCGCAGCCGTGCTCCGAAGTACAAGGGGGCGATCCTTTACGGAACAACAGAGGGCTGCGATTACCGTGCCACAGATATTTCGGTTTCCGACAAGGGCACGGATTTCACCATGACAGCTCCCGGCGGTGAAAGCTGCCGCTTCTCCATGAAGCTCCTCGGCGAACACAGCGTACAGAACGTGGTGGGAGCGATCGCCTACGCTCATGGTACGGGTATACCGCTTGAAAAGCTGGTTCTGCCTGTAAAGAGGATAGCTGCCGTTCCGCACAGATTGCAGCTTCTTGACAAGGGCGGCGATCTGACGTTCATCGACGACGCATATAATTCAAATCCCAGCGGATGCCGGGCTGCGCTCAATGTTCTGGGACTTTTCGACGCTTGCAAAATACTTGTTACCCCGGGAATGGTAGAACTCGGGGCAAAGCAGGAGGAACTCAACTTTGAGTTCGGACAGGAGGCTGCCGCAGTCTGCGATTATATCGTTCTGGTCGGAAAACATCAGACAGAACCTATTTACAACGGCATAAAGGCTGCCGGCTACAATATGGATAAGGTATATGCCGCCGATTCTCTGGGCGAGGCTCTTGACAAAGTGCGTGCATATCAGACGGATAAAAAGAAGATCGTTCTGCTTGAAAACGATCTTCCCGACAATTATTGATAAAAGGAGAGAATACATATGAAGATCAATCTTGCAGTTTTATTCGGCGGAAAGAGCGTCGAACATGAGGTATCCGTAATTTCAGCAGTTCAGGCTATGGCGAGCATGAACAAGGAAAAATACAATATTATTCCCGTTTACATGACAAAGGACAGCGAGTTCTACACCGGCGAAAAACTTATGGACATCAACTCGTTCAAAGATATTCCTGCCCTCCTCAAAGAATGTACGGAATGCGTTTTCGTGAGGAGCGAGGGAAAAGTACACATTATACGCCAGAAAATGAAGAAATTCGGCTCAAATCTAATCTCCGAAGTGGATGTGGCTTTCCCCATAGTTCATGGAACGAACGTTGAGGACGGCGCATTGCAGGGTTATTTGCAGACCCTCGACCTCCCGTATGTGGGCTGCGATGTTCTTTCCTCAGCAGTGGGAATGGATAAATTCGTTATGAAGATACTCCTTAAAGACGCAGGATTTCCTGTTCTCGACTGCTGCCGCTTCTCCTCGTTTGATATGGACAAAATGGACGATATTATATCGCAGGTGGAGGGAAAATTCAGCTATCCCGTTATTGTCAAGCCTATAAATCTGGGTTCAAGCGTGGGAATCTCAAAGGCTTCCGACCGCAGGGGACTGGAAAAATCCGTTGAAGAAGCATTTGAATTTGCAGACAGAATTCTCATTGAACCGGCAGTTGTGCAGCTCAAGGAGATCAACTGCGCTGTCTGCGGCGACAGCGAATCCGCAGAAGCTTCGGTCTGTGAAGAACCCGTGCAGCAGGATGAAATCCTCAGTTACAAGGATAAGTACGTCGGCGGCGGAAAATCCGGAGGAAGCAAGGGAATGGCGACCCTTAAAAGAAAAATTCCTGCCGATATTACTCCGGAACAGGAAGAAACAGTACGCAGAACAGCTGTCGAAGCTTTCCGTTATCTCGGATGCTGCGGCGTGGCAAGAATAGACTTCATGCTTGACAAGGCAACGCAGAAAATTTATATAAACGAAATAAATACGATCCCCGGATCATTGGCGTTCTATCTCTGGGAACCAAAGGGCGTTAAATATCCCGAACTGCTCGAACGCATGATACAGCTTGCGCTGAAGCGACATAGGCAGGCCGCAAAGATCAGCTATACATTTGAAACGAACATCCTGTCAATGGGCGGCAGCTTCGGGGCAAAGGGCAGCAAAGGCAGCAAAATATAAGGAGTGTTGAAAATGACCGAAAAGGAAAAACAGCAGGCAGGCGAATTATACAACGGCGGCGATAAGGAGCTTACAGCCGACAGGACAAACGTAAAAAAACTCTGCATGGAGTACAACAGTACGACCTACAACGACTTTCAGAAAAGAGACAGACTTCTGACCAGGATCATTGCTCTTAAAGGTGAAAATACCGTCATCGAGCCGAATTTTTTCTGCGACTACGGATACAACATTATAATTGGCGACAATTTCTACGCCAACCACAACTGCGTTATCCTCGATTGCGCAGAGGTCATCTTCGGCGACAACGTATTTATCGGCCCGAACTGCGGATTCTATACCGCCGGTCATCCCCTTGACGCCGAATCCAGAAATGCCGGTCTTGAATACGCAAAGCCAATTAAAGTAGGCAGCAATGTCTGGATAGGCGGCGGCGTCTCCGTAATGCCCGGCGTTACTATCGGCGACGGCGCTGTTATCGGCGGCGGAAGCGTAGTAGTCAGCGATATCCCTGCCGGCTGTGTTGCCGTAGGCAACCCATGCAAACCTGTCCACAAAATTGAAAAAAAGTAAGAGTAAAACCCATTATTTTTTCTTACTTGACATAAAAAGCAGTATTATGCTATAATAATAGGTAAATAACGTGTATATCCGGAATACGGTCAAAGGCGATCGGATATTCCAGACGGATGTGCAAATTTAATTTAGGAAGGTATGGACAATGTTTGAAATACTTGAAAAAAACAGTCTTAATCCGACTGTGACTCTTATGAAGATCCACGCCCCCAGAGTTGCTGCAAAGGCAGAACCGGGACAGTTCATTATTCTCAGAACCGACAGCGAGGGAGAGAGAATTCCCCTTACTATAGCTGATTACGACCGTGAAACCGGCACTGTCACCATTATTTTTCAGATAGTCGGCGCTACAACGGAAAAACTCAACAGACTTGAAGAAGGTCAGTGTCTCCACGATTTTGTCGGCCCTCTCGGACGTGCCACAGAAACCGACGGTCTTAAAAAAGTCGCTGTTGTCGGCGGCGGCGTAGGATGCGCTATCGCTTACCCCGTAGCTAAAAAACTCCACGAACTCGGCGTTGAGGTACACTCAATCGTTGGTTTCAGAAACCGTGACCTTGTTATTCTGGAAGATGAATTCAAGGCGGCTTCTTCAAAGTTCGTGCTCATGTCCGACGACGGAACGGCAGGAGAAAAGGGTCTTGTTACCGACGCCCTCAAAAAGCTTATCGACAGCGGCGAAAAATACGACCGTGTCATCACTATCGGACCTCTTATCATGATGAAATTTGTATGCAGACTTACCAAGGAATACGAGATACCTACCGTTGCTTCCATGAATCCGATTATGATCGACGGCACGGGAATGTGCGGCGGATGCCGTCTTACAGTCGGCGGTCAGACAAAATTTGCCTGCGTTGACGGCCCGGAATTTGACGGTCACCTTATTGATTTCGACGAGGCTATGGCACGAGGAGCAATGTACAAGCCATTTGAACGCAAAGCTCATGAGGATACCTGCAATCTTTTCCGTCAGGAGGTAAAGTAAAATGCCTAATATGTCATTAAAAAAGAACGAAATGCCGGTTCAGCAGCCGGATGTAAGAAACAAGAACTTCTCTGAAGTTGCTCTCGGCTACACCGAGGAACAGGCTATTGACGAGGCAAAACGCTGTCTCAACTGCAAAAACAAGCCATGTACAGGCGGATGTCCCGTGCAGATAGATATTCCTGCTTTTATTGCTCAGGTAGCAGAGGGAAATTTTGCCGAAGCATATAAAATAATCACAAAGTCAAGCTCACTTCCTGCTGTCTGCGGCAGAGTATGTCCACAGGAGACGCAGTGCGAAAGCAAGTGCGTAAGAGGAATCAAGGGAGAGCCGGTAGCTATCGGACGTCTGGAGCGTTTCGTTGCTGACTGGCACAACGCCCAGCCTGGAACATCGGTTGAAAAACCCGAGAGCAACGGTCATAAGGCAGCCGTTATCGGTTCGGGTCCTTCAGGTCTCGCCTGCGCCGGAGATCTGGCAAAAAAAGGCTATGACGTTACTGTTTTTGAAGCTCTCCACGTTGCAGGAGGAGTTCTTTCATACGGAATCCCTGAATTCAGACTGCCCAAATCTATCGTTCAGAAAGAGATCGACGGACTTAAAGCGCTGGGCGTTGATATCGAAACTAATACTGTTGTCGGAAAAACCGTTTCAGTGGACGAGCTTATGCAAAACGAGGGGTACGAGACGGTATTTATCGGATCGGGCGCAGGTCTGCCCAGATTTATGAACATTCCCGGTGAAAATCTCAACGGCGTTTATTCTGCAAATGAATTCCTCACAAGAATAAATCTCATGAAGGCATACAAGGAGAACAGCTCTACACCTATAAAAGCAGGAACTAAGGCTGTTATCGTAGGCGGCGGAAACGTTGCAATGGACGCCGCAAGATGCGCAAAGAGACTGGGCGCTGATGTACATATCGTATACAGACGTACTGAAAACGAGCTTCCCGCAAGAGCCGAGGAAGTAGAGCACGCAAAAGAGGAGGGAATTATTTTCAAGTTCCTGACGAATCCTGTGGAAATAAAGGCAGACGAAAACGGTTGGGCAAAAAGCGTTGTATGCCAGCAAATGGAACTTTCCGAGCCTGACGCATCCGGCAGAGCAAAGCCAGTGCCGATAGAGGGAGCTTTTATTGAAATCGAAGCTGACTGCGTTATCATGTCGATCGGAACGTCGCCAAATCCGCTTATCAAATCTACGACCCAAGGACTTGACACCCAGAAGTGGGGCGGAATCATTGCCGATGATGACGGACTTACATCCAAAGAGGGCGTATATGCAGGCGGAGATGCCGTTACGGGCGCTGCAACGGTAATACTTGCAATGGGCGCAGGTAAAAAAGCCGCAGCCGCTATGGATAAGTATATACAGAATAAGTAACAAAAAGGGAACGCTTCGGCGTTCCTTTTTCGTGGGGACGCTGTCCCCATACCCCTGCCAAAGGGGAATACATCCCCTTTGGAATCCCGGTATTAATTATTTTCAATTATTATTGACATTACAGCTAAAAAGTTATATAATTAAGGTAATAATACTGACAGACAGGAGATCTGATTATGGAATATCTTGAAAACCGTGAACTATCATGGCTGAAATTTAATAAAAGGGTTCTCGAAGAAGCTGTCGATGCCAATAATCCGCTTCTCGAAAGAATATCGTTTTCGGCAATTTATCAGAGCAATCTTGACGAATTCTTTATGGTTCGTGTAGGCTCTCTCACCGACAGAGCCATAACCGATAAAAAGAAAAAAGACAGCCGCACGGGCATGACAGCCGCTCAGCAGCTCGACGCCATTTTTACAGCCGTAAGAAGATTACAGCCCGGCGTTGAAGATGCCTACAGAAAAAATATGGAGGAACTTGCCCCTTCCGGCTTTGAACAGGTCACAATGGAAACCGCTTCAAAGGAAGAACGTGACTTTCTGGAACTTTACTTCAAACGTGAGATAAAGCCGTTTATTTCCGGTATCGTGGTAAACGACGCCCTGCCTTTCCCGTTCCTCAAAAATAAGGAGATCTACGCCGTTGTGCAGTTCAGCTCCAAAAAAGATATTTCCATTGGCATCATCCCGGTATCATATGACCACGGAGAACGCATGATTCCTCTGGGAAACGGCGGCAAACGCTTTATTCTTACCGAAGACGTCGTAATACACTTTGCACACCTTATGTTCAAAAATTACAAAGTAATTGACCGTGCCCTTGTAAGAGTGACCCGGAATGCCGATATCATGGCGACCGGAAAAGGCGAAGAGTTCCGCCGCAATATGGAAGAACTTGTGGCAAAGCGAAAAAAACTTGCTCCGGTTCGGCTGGAGATCTCCGACGATTTCTCCAATGACGCCCTTGACTATATCTGCAAAAAACTGAAGATCAAGAATTCAAGAGTGTTTACCTCACGTATTCCCCTCGATGTGTCGTTCCTCTTTGCTCTCCAGGAACTTGACGGCAGGGAAGAACTACACTATCCCAAACGCTCCCCGAGAGTTCCGGCAGCGCTGTCCGAGAAAAAATCCATGTTCGCCCAGATAAAAGCAAAGGATATGCTCCTCAGCTATCCTTTTGAATCTATGAGCCTATCGTTCATCAGACTGCTCCAGGAATCTGCCGCCGACCCGAAAGTAACTTCCATAAAAATAACGCTCTACCGCCTGGCACGCAACAGCAAAGTTATTGACGCTCTCTGCACTGCCGCTGAAAACGGTAAAGACGTACTCGTTATGATAGAACTCCGTGCCCGCTTTGACGAGGCGAATAATATCGAGTGGTCGAAAGTACTCCAGCAGGCAGGAGTAAAAGTGATCTACGGTCCGAAGGATTACAAAGCCCATTCAAAGCTTCTTCTTATTACAAGAAAAGCTTCCGGCGGCGATTATGATTACGTAACGCAGATCGGAACCGGCAACTACAACGAAAAGACTTCGGCTATATACACCGACCTTATGCTCCTGACGGCAGACAGGGAAATAGCTGCCGATGCAGAAGCCGTATTCAACGGACTTATCAACGGTACTTTCGTAGAAAATACCAACAAACTCCTTGTCTCTCCGCTTGCTCTCAGACCGCAGATCATCGCTATGATGGACGAACAGATAAAAATTTCTGAAAACGGCGGAAACGGCTATATTGCCGCAAAGATCAATTCCCTCTGCGATATGGTGATAATCAATAAGCTGACAGAAGCTTCACAGGCAGGAGTCAAAATCGACCTGATAGTCAGGGGAATATGCTGTGTTATCCCCGGTGTTGAGGGATATACGGAAAATATCACCGTCCGCAGTATAGTGGGACGTTTCCTGGAACACAGCCGTATCTTTATATTCGGCAGGGCAGGAAAGGAACAGAAGATATACATAGGCTCTGCGGATTATATGAGCAGAAATACTATCCGACGTGTTGAAGTTGCCGCTCCCGTTGAGGACGAAAGGCTGAAAAAGCGCATCCGGGATATGTTCACAGTGCTCATGAAAGACAATGTAAAGGCACGTATAATGAACAGCGACGGTACTTACGTCCATGCGGAATGCAGGGACGGCGAAGAACCGCTTAATTCCCAGGAATATTTTTACGCCGATGCATATAAACGCCTTGAGGACAAAAAGGCTCGTCAGGAACAAATGCGAATAAACCGCAGCAAAGCGGCAGAAAAGAAAAAAACGGCTGTAAAAAAACGCCGGACAGTGAAAAAGAATAAATAAAAATATTGCCGTCAACTTAAACGAGGGACTCTGTCCCCCGCCTATACTGACGGCTTTTTTATATTCTTTCGTCTGTGTGTACGATTACTATATCGTCAATGAGGATAAAATCGCTGCGCTTTACACGTGGTCTTTCCTTGGCTGGCTGCAAAGGAACTTCTTCCGTTTCTGCATATGTATTCACCGGAACAGGAGACGGCTCCAGAATCGGTGCGACAGTTATTTCCGGATTTTTCTGCTGCTGCAATTCTCTCCTGCGTGCCTTTTTCTCTTTTGCTGCGATAATGCTCCACATGATGATGTTTATTACCACAAATGCCGCTGCTGCTGCGGCTATAACCATTATTTCATACTTAGTCATTGCTTTCACCTGTTATTAATATTCTGCCCTGAACATTACCGCAGAAATATTATCCTGTTCCTTTCTGCTTTTGACTGTTTCTATAAGCTCCCGGAGTTTTGCCTTCATGGAACTGCCGGTAGTGACTATATTCGGAGAAAGTCCGCCAAATATTTCCTCTTCGGTTATAACATGACGGAAACCGTCGGAACATATCAGATAATTTGCACCGCTTTCAATCGTTCCGAATTTTATATCCGGCGTAATGTCACCGGAAACGCCTATACACTGGGTAAGTGCGTTGCGCCGTGGGTCTCTTTTCGCCTGTTCGGAAGTCATATTTCCGTTTTTTATCTCACGATTCACAAATGTGTGATCTTCTGTAAGCTGCTTTATCCTATATGACAGCTTATAAATGCGGCTGTCACCAATATGAAACGTCATCATGTTATTATTAACAGCTATTATACCCGTTGCGGTAGTTCCAAGCTGAACGCCGTTTCGCCGTCCATATCCGATAATGCGTGAATTGAGCGATCTGAGCCTGTTAAGAACGCTCTGACCAGCGTCTCTCCAACTCCAATTTTCCAGTTCATATGCAAGCTCGTAGTCAAACCAGTCAGAAAAGCTGCGGACGACTTCGGCGCTTGCAAGCTCCCCTTTTGAAAGTCCGCCCATACCGTCACATATCATAACAAGAGCGGCTTTTCCCTGTTTTGTCCGGGCATTCTTTACACATATGCTGTCCTGATTTACCTTTTTTGAAATGCCGATATCCGTTTCGGCAGCTACTGTATAATTCATTTCAATATTCTCCTGGGTGTTACTTTTCTGTTAAAACAAAATTTTCGTCCGAAAGCCGTATCTCATCACCAACATTAATTTTAATTTCCGTCATGGGCTGTATGGGAGTTCCGTTTATAAAGGTTCTGTTAGTGGAGTTGTTATCCTGTATGTAAAATCCATCATCCCTGCGGAAAATCATGGCATGAACACGGCTGACAGTACGATTGCCCGTAACGCAGTAATCTACCTTTGCACGTTCTTTTCCTATGATGAACTGCTCCTTGTCAATAACGATTTCTTCACCGCTGGAACGTCTTACAAGCACGGCAGATTTCTTAACAGCGGCAACCGGAACTTCCGGAGGAGCTGTATGTCTTATTACCGTTTTCTGATCTTCAAAAGTATTATCAGCAGGAACTGCCGGCGTATGAGGAGGCGCAGGCATTCCTGTATAAGGATTCAGGTTTTCACCGATAAAGTTATATGTAAGAGGTGCAGCGTTTCTGATAAAATTATCAATATCTCTGATTGGAAAACCACGCAGACGGCTGGCAAATGCAATAAATTCGTTTATTCCTGCCTGATCCTGCGGCGACGCAAATTTCAGCATCGAACAGATCTGCCCTAAACAGCGCATTAATCCCATATTCGGAGACTGAAGATTTTCAAAGGGCTGATACACAAGACCCATGAATCCGTTATCCGGACAGATAGTCATGCAGTCCGGATCAAGACAGATCTTTGACGGATCTGCTCCCCCCTCTGCCGCTATTTTGTAAGCCTCTAAAAGCTGGGCGATCATCATGTAAAACTGCGCCCTGTTTATCGGACGGCGGAGAAAACGGCTTAGAATCATGCAACTTTCATTCCTGAAAGAGTAAATTATCACGCCGCTGCGATCAATATGAGGACAAAGAAAAATCGGACGACAACTCATGCTGCCGGCAGCATCTACTTCATTGTAGTTCAACTGCTCTCCGGGAACGGGAGTTACTTCAAAACTTCCGCCTTTCTTTTTGATATATTTAAACTTAGCCATCAGATACGCTCTCCTTTAAATCTGTCCATTCTCTCTGTACACAGAAAAACACCGGACAGGATTTTTTTAAATTGCCAATTTTATTATACAATATAAAAAGAATCAAGTCAAGTGAATTTATACGCTGTTCACATAAAGGTAGGATTCTTCACTTTTCAACATCTTACAAATGAAATGTTGAAAAGTTGCTGCCGACCGCAAGTATACTTTTGTTGGATTGCTATAAATTTACTGCACATCTTATGTGCATTTTTTATGCTGTAGTAACTTGACAAATTCGGAATAATGTTGTATAATAAGTGTAAAGTATTTTTGGATTACACCTATGAGGCTCTTTGATATGGCTAAGGAACTTGAATTTGTTATGCTCCTTGATTGCTACGGCGACTTGCTCACCGAACATCAGCGAAACGTTATGGAGCTTTATTATTGCGAAGATCTTTCTCTTGCAGAAATCGGCAGCCCTATGGGTATCACCCGTCAGGCAGTTATGAGCCTTATAAAACGTACCGAAGGAATTCTTCTTAATTATGAGGACAAACTTGGATTCGCTCAGCGTCTTGGCAAAATGAAAGAATGCTTCGGAAATATCGCCGCTCTTGCGGAAAAAATAAATGATAACAGTCTCCGGCTCTCCGTTCTTGCAGAAATAGAAAAAGGGCTTGAGATATTATAAAAGGGGAGATATGGCATGGCTTTTGAAGGACTTTCAGAAAAACTCAACGGCGTCTTTAAAAAACTCAAATCACGTGGAAAGCTTACGGAAAGCGACGTCAGGGAGGCTATGCGTGAAGTTCGTCTTGCTCTCCTGGAAGCCGATGTAAGCTACAAGGTAGTAAAAGACTTTGTTAAAAAAGTTACAGAGCGTGCTGTAGGCGAAGATGTCCTTTCCAGTCTGACTCCTGCACAGCAAGTTATAAAAATAGTAAACGAGGAACTCTGCTCCCTCATGGGAAACAGCAATGCAAGGATAAATTTTTCTTCCAAGCCTCCTACGGTCATTATGATGTGCGGTCTCCAGGGTTCAGGTAAGACGACTCATTCCGCTAAACTGGCAAAGCTTCTGAAAAGTGAAGGACACCGTCCGCTGCTGGCTGCCTGCGATATTTACCGTCCTGCGGCTATAAATCAGTTACAGGTGGTCGGTCAGAAAGCTGATGTTCCTGTTTTTGAAATGGGTCAGATCGACCCTGTTATCATTGCTAAACAGGCTCTTGCTCACGCTAAGGACTACGGTCATGATGTTCTTATTATCGACACT
Organism: Oscillospiraceae bacterium; assembly: GCA_021769725.1. Taxonomy (GTDB): domain Bacteria; phylum Bacillota; class Clostridia; order Oscillospirales; family Ruminococcaceae; genus Ruminococcus. The sequence goes on from JAETSI010000004.1 coordinate 91,438, forward strand.
GCCGGTCGTCTCCATATTGACGAAAAACTTATGGAGGAGCTTGTAAAGATTAAAGAAATCACCCAGCCTGATGAGATCATGCTCGTTGTTGACGCTATGACCGGTCAGGATGCCGTAAACGTTGCCAAATCCTTTGATGAGACTGTTGGTATTACCAGCGTTCTCATGTCCAAGCTGGATTCAGATACACGAGGCGGCGCTGCACTGTCAGTTCTCTCCGTTACCGGCAAACCTATCAAGTATGTGGGAATGGGTGAAAAACTTGACGATTTTGAACAGTTCCATCCTGAAAGAATGGCATCACGAATTCTCGGTATGGGCGACGTTCTCACCCTTATTGAAAAGGCAGAAAACGTTATGTCCCAGAAAGAAGCCGAAAAGCTTACCAAAAAGTTCAAGGAGAATAAGTTTGATATGGACGATCTCCTGAACCAGATGAAGCAGATAAAGAAGCTCGGCTCGATGAAGTCAATACTCGGAATGCTTCCGGGCGTGGGCGACAAGCTCAAAGACGCTGATATTGACGAAAAACAGCTTGACAGAGTTGAAGCGATCATCACTTCAATGACAAAGGCAGAGCGTGAAAAACCGTCTATCATCAATCCATCCCGAAAAAAGCGTATTGCTAAGGGCTCAGGAACTAAAGTCGAGGATGTAAACAGACTTCTCAGACAGTTTGATCAGATGCAGCAGGTCATGAAGCGATTTACCGGCAAAAACAACAAAATGTCCCTGCGCAAGGCAAGAAAACAACTCGCCGGCATGAACTTTGACAAGATGCAGGGTAAGGGCGGAGGAAATATGCCCTCGTTCTGACCATGCGGTAAATGCGGCACACAAAGATTTCAAGGCGGTTTTCCGCTTGAATATACAGATTATTTCCGGAGGTGAATAATTAAATGGCAGTTAAAATCAGACTCAGAAGAATGGGCGCTAAGAAAGCTCCTTTCTATCGTATTGTAGTTGCTGATTCCAGATACCCCAGAGACGGAAGATTCGTTGAGGAGATCGGTTACTACGATCCTACAAAAAATCCTTCAGTTGTTAAGGTTGACGCTGATAAGGCTAAGGACTGGATCAAAAAGGGCGCTCAGCCTACAGACACTGTAAAGAATATCCTCAAGAACGAAGGAGTTCTTTAATTACCTGTTCTACGGCGGAGGAGAGACTGACGTCTCTGCCTCTGTTCCGCAAGACGCATGGAGGACTATTTATGAAAGATTTACTTTACGCTATCGCAGCAGGACTCGTTGAAGACAAGTCCGCTATTAAGATTATCGAGGACGAGCCTGATGAAGAAGGCGTTATCGTCTTTCACCTGACTGTTGCTCCCGACGATATGGGACGTGTTATCGGCAAACAGGGCAGAATTGCAAAGGCTCTTCGCACTATTATGCGTGCCGGAGCTGCTAAAAGAGATCTTAAAGTTTCCGTTAACATTGAATAACAGAAAAAACTCCCTTGAGTTTCATGGGAGTTTTTATTATATACTGATCTTGTGAAGACAGGTTATTATACTTATTAACGAAAAACATTAAGTTTCTCCACACTGATATTATGACTTTGAGCATATTCTGTTCCGTAACATTTTTCAACAGCATTTCCTACCACAAGGAATAGATCTGAATCATCTATCATGTGCTCATCTGCCAAGTTATAGCACTTTTCATTATACTGGGCAGATACGATTTCAACACTGTCAGCCAGAGTATGAAGATCAAAGAATCTGTCACGAAATTCCTCCACCCAGTTTGTAGACTGTTCTTCATAGGGCATTGCAATATGCAGCCTGATGTCGTTATACATACGAAGCGCTGAAATTATCTCCGCACACCACAGCGGTACCCCATACTCGCAGTTCACCCAGAACCGATCATATCCCCGACAGTAAAGCTCCCATATTTTTTCACGGAGTTTAGCCTTAATTTCGGGATATGGCGGTTCTTTTTCATTTTTACAGACAAGGTTAAGTTCCTCGCCGGTTGATATTATTGTACAGGTCATGTTTATTAAATCCTTTCATATTCTAATTTATTATATTATGCCACAATTTGAGCCAAATGTCAATGGCACAAATTGAAGCATGGTATACTCTTCTTGAGGTGATTTCAGATGATATATGAAAGAATTAAAAATCTTCGGGAAGATATGGATTTAACTCAGCAAAATATGGCAGACAAATTATTCATAAACAGGCGGACTTATTCAAGCTACGAGACAGGTATCAGGGGTATTCCAATAGAGGTATTAAGCCATATCGCTGATATTTTTAATACAAGTACCGATTATCTGATAGGCAGAACAAATGTAAAAAAGCCTTATCCCAAAAAATAAAAAAATAGGGCAGATCCGAAGAACTGCCCTATTTTTTTATTATTAGATATCAAACTTCTTTTTCAGTTTCTCGAAAAAGCTCTGACGCTTGGCGTAGTTCTTCTCGTTCAGGGATTCCTCAAACGCTTTGAGCAGATCTTTCTGCTTCTTCGTCAGATTCTTCGGAACTTCAACGTTTATCTTGACATACTGATTTCCTCTGTCTGATCTCTGGAGCTTCTGTATTCCCTTGCCTTTCAGACGGAATACTGTTCCTGTCTGAGTTCCCTCACCTATATTATATTTAACATCGCCGTCGATAGTCGGCACGGTTATCTCCGCACCAAGCACAGCTTCTGCGTAAGTAACGGGGATCTCACAATGTACGTCAAATCCGTCTCTCTTGAACAGAGAGTGACTTCTCACATTTATGTTAAGCAAAAGATCTCCCGAAGGACCGCCGTTTACACCGCAGTCTCCCTGTCCGCCAAGACGTATAGTCTGCCTGTCTCCGATTCCTGCCGGAATATCCACAGAAACGGTTTTCTGCGTCCTTACTCTTCCGATACCATGACAAGTCGGGCAAGGATTCTGTATGATCTTTCCCTTACCGTTGCAGTGCGGACATACCTTACTTGACGATATAGCGCCGAAAGGCGTTCTCTGGGTAGTCTTGACCGATCCTCTGCCGTGACAGTCAGGGCAGACTTCGGCTGTTGTTCCCTCATGAGCGCCCGTGCCCTTGCAGGCATCGCAGGTACACATCCGGTTGATCTTTATTTCTTTGCTGACGCCTTTGCAGGCTTCCATGAAGCTTATTGTAACGGATTCCTGTATATCTGCGCCCCTTTTCGGAGCATTTGCAGATGCCGAACTGCGGTTTGAACCGCCTCCGAAACCGAATCCGCCGAAAATATTTTCAAGAATATCGCCCATATCGCCGAAACCGCCAAAGCCGCCTCCGAAGCCTCCTGCGCCGTCAGCTCCGCCGTAATTCGGATCAACGCCGGCATGACCGAACTGATCATATCGTGCTTTCTTATCAGGGTCGTTGAGAACCTCAAAAGCCTCGTTGACCTCCTTCATCTTGTCCTCGCAGGAAGGATCGTCAGGATGAAGATCGGGATGATATTCTCTGGCCTTTTTCTTATAAGCCTTTTTTATTTCATCCTCGGAGGCTCCTTTCTGGATTCCGAGCACTTCATAATAATCTCTTTTTTCAGCCATTTATTTCTCCGTTCTGCGGCGATTCTGTTCTGCCGCAATGAATTATTCACACGTTCAGGGCGAAAGAATATTCCGCCCTGAAAATGATATATCCGATTAATCAAACTTCTGTGAAGTCTGCGTCAACAACGCCGTCGTCGTTTCCGCCATCAGCCTGACCGCCAGCCATGTCGGCAAACTGTGAAGGATCAATTCCGCCCTCGCCGCCGTTGGGATTAGCCTGCTGGTAGAGCTTTGCGGAGAGATCATAGAATGCTTTCTGGAGATCGTCCTTCTGTTTCTTGATCTCGTCGTAATTGTCTGCTTCAACGGCAGACTTGAGAGCTGCACACTTAGCCTCGATATTCGACTTCTCGTCAGCGGATACCTTATCGCCGAAGTCTCCGAGAGCCTTTTCACACTGGAATACAAGATTCTCAGCCTCATTCTTTGTATCTACCTGTTCACGGCGCTTCTTATCTTCAGCCGCATACTGCTCAGCTTCCTTGACAGCCTTGTCGATATCCTCCTTTGACATATTTGTGGAAGATGTTATCGTGATATTCTGCTCCTTGCCGGTGCCGAGATCCTTTGCAGAAACATGAACGATACCGTTTCTGTCAATATCAAAGGTTACTTCGATCTGGGGGATTCCTCTCGGTGCAGGAGCGATTCCATCAAGCAGGAATGTTCCGAGCATCTTGTTGTCTCTTGCAAACTCACGCTCGCCCTGGAGTACCTTGATATCAACAGCAGGCTGATTATCAGCATATGTTGAGAAGATCTGAGACTTCTTTGTAGGGATAGTGGTATTTCTTTCGATCATTCTTGTGCAAATTCCGCCGGCTGTTTCGATACCCAGTGAAAGGGGAGTAACATCAAGAAGCAGGAGTCCGTTTTCAACTTCGCCGCCGAGAATACCACCCTGATATGCAGCTCCGAGAGCTACGCACTCATCAGGGTTGATGCCCTTGAAGGGGTCTTTGCCGATAAGCTTCTTCACAGCTTCCTGAACGGCAGGGATTCTTGAAGAACCGCCGACCATGAGCACCTTGTCAAGCTCGGAAGCGGAAAGTCCGCTGTCGCTGAGCGCCTGACGTACAGGTCCCATCGTAGCCTCTACCAGATCGGCTGTAAGCTCGTTGAACTTAGCCTGTGTGAGGGTAAGATCAAGATGCTTGGGAGTGCCTGAAGCGTCAACGGTTATGAAAGGAATATTGATAGAAGTCGTGGTTCTGGATGAAAGCTCGATCTTTGCCTTTTCAGCAGCATCCTTAAGTCTCTGACCTGCCATCTTATCCTGTGAAAGGTCGATTCCCTCTGCCTTCTTGAACTCGTCTACGATCCAGTTGATAATGCGCTGGTCGAAATCGTCGCCGCCAAGACGGTTGTTTCCGGCTGTTGCAAGAACCTGCTGAACATCCTCGCCCATTTCAATGATAGACACATCGAACGTACCGCCGCCAAGATCGTATACCATTACAGTCTGCTCCTCTTCCTTGTCGATACCGTAAGAAAGAGCTGCTGCCGTAGGCTCGTTGATAATACGCTTAACAGTAAGACCTGCGATCTGACCTGCATCCTTTGTAGCCTGTCTCTGTGAGTCAGTAAAGTAAGCGGGAACAGTAATAACTGCCTCTGTTACAGGTTCGCCGAGGTATGCCTCTGCATCTGCCTTAAGCTTCTGGAGAGTCATTGCAGAGATCTGCTGAGGAGTATAGTTCTTGCCGTCGATAGTTACTTTATAGTCAGAACCCATGTGTCTCTTGATAGAGGCAACTGTTCTGTCGTGATTTGTAATAGCCTGTCTCTTGGCGACCTGACCTACAAGACGCTCGCCGCTGTTTGTGAATGCCACAACGGACGGAGTTGTTCTTGCACCCTCGCTGTTGGGGATAACTACGGCGTTTCCGCCTTCCATAACAGCTACACATGAGTTTGTTGTACCAAGATCAATACCAATAATTTTTCCCATAATAAAACCTCCTGAAAAATTAAATCGTTTTAATTTAAATATATGTGTACAGCGGAATACCGCTGATTGTTTTCTGCCCGTATCATCAGACAGCTACTGCTACCATTGCCGGACGGATAAGCTTATCACCAAGCATATAGCCTTTCTGATATACGGCACATACGTGGTTCGGATCATATTCCGTGCTCTCCAGCTGTTGGATAGCGTTGTGGAAATTAGGATCAAATTCCGCACCGAGAGCATCTATCACGGTAACGTTCATCTTCTCAAGAAAAGCTTTCAGCTGTCCGAAGATCATCACCATGCCGTTTTTAAAGTTCTCGTCGCTGCATTCCGCCTCGATCGATCTTTCAAAGCTGTCGATAACCGGCAGGAGCTGCTCTATACACTTTATGGAAGCGTTCTGGTAAGTTTCTGTTTTTTCTTTAGCTGTTCTTTTGCGATAGTTGTCATACTCAGCAAAAAGCCGCAGATGCTTTTCCTTTGCCTCCTGAAGTTCTTCCTCAAGTTCTGCATACTGAGATGCCGTGTCGTTGTATTCGCTTACAGCGTCGTCCTCATCGGTTCTGCCGTCTTCGGAGTTGTCAAGAACCTTATTAATAAGTTCCTCGTTTATCTCCACTTCCGGCTCTGCGGAAGTTTCCTCAGTTTCGTTTGTCAGGTTTTTATCTTCCATCGGTATACTCCTTCCTACGAATTTATTTCGTCTGTATCATAATCGTCGTCGCTGCCGGACATAATACTTGATATCTTTTGTGTCAGGTAGTCAACGTAGGGGATTATCTTTCTGTAGTCAACTCTCATAGGTCCTATTACTCCAAGCGAACCGACTTCTCTGCCGCCCTTGCGGTACTTTGATACTATGAGACTTGAATTTCCTATAGCAAAGTTTCCGCTTTCAGAACCGAATTTTACCTGTATTCCGCTGAATGCGTCTTCCAGGATACCGGTAAATTCATTTTTATGCTCAATGAACCGCACGACCTCCATTTTATCAAGCTCGTCGCAGGAGAGAAGCTTTTCGCCTCCTCTTACGGTAAGTTCCTGATGCCGGAGATCCTCTGAAAGCTCGCATATTCCTTTCACAAGCGGTGAGAGGGAAACCATATACGTGCTGAGTGCGGCAACCATTTTATCGAACATTTCATCGGAAAGTTCTTCAACAGAAACGCCGCTGAGATTTTCTTCTATATAATGTGTAAAGAATTCAAGCTGTTCGTGATTAAGGTCAAATTCCAACCGGCAAGCTTTGTTTTTGATATTTCCGCTGGAAGTGATAAGGAGAATAACATAAACACGCCTTCCCGTAGGTATGACTTCTACCTTTGAAATCACCGAAAATCTCGGCGCTGAATTCACAGTCACTGCCGCACACTGGGTAAGTTCTGTAAGAGCCGCTGCGGCATTCTGTATCAGAAGTTCCTCGGTAGTATCCTCATCTCCGAGCATTTTGTCAAGGCGAAGTTTTTCATCGTCGGAAAGTTCGGTAAGCGTCATAAGTTCATCTATATACAGCCTGTATCCCATAAAAGTAGGGATTCTTCCTGCCGAAGTATGAGGCTGTTCCAGATATCCCATCTGTTCCAGAGCCGCCATATCATTTCGTATTGTAGCAGCAGAAACATTTATGTGATCGAGCTTTGAAATTGCTTTTGAGCCTACCGGCTCGCCGGTTCTGACGTATTCGTCAACCACGGCTGCCAGAATTTTCAGCTTTCTGTCGTCCACGAATCATCACACCTTCCTTTTTCGTGTACGCATTAGCACTCTATCTCTTCGAGTGCTAAATATAATTTATCACTATTATTGCTCTTTGTCAAGTGATTTATGCATTTTCAGCACTTTGCATTATTTTTACATCTGGTATCTGCATTATTTTTGTCAGATTAACAACAAAAAAACGCCGCACAAGACACTTTCCTGTGCAGCGATATTGTTATGCTTCATTATCGGAATTATCACTCGTTGCGCTGTCATTGCCGCTGTTTCCTTCGTCTCCGGAAGAATCCTCCGCCGGCACATCGACTGTTGATTCAACCGCAGGAATTCCGTCCTCATACACGGTAACGATAAATCCGTCAACATTATTTCCCGAAATGCTGTATTCTTTTCCTGCCGGAACGGGAACGGTTGTCTTTTCGGAACCGTCATCCGAAGCCACAAAATAGACCTCATAGCTCCTGTTCTCGTCATCCGTAAATAAAAGATGCTCGCCGCCGTATGAATATTTTTCCCGGAGAAGATCTATATATTCTTCCAGACAGAGATCATTTTTCGTGATATACCATGCGTGCGGAATTCCGACATAGCGGAAGTGCCAAGGTTCTGCCGCTATTTTGGTAATATCCTTTTTCTCCTCGGTATAACGCACGATAAAGCCGTATTTATAGCAGTTTTCATTGATCCATGCAAAATCCCCCGTACCCTGATAATCATAGTTCACAATCTCGCTGAAATCAAAGGCATATCCCGTCTCATGCTCGCTATATCCGGGTTTTGCGGCTATCTCAGGGCCTTTTTCATCCAGAATAGCCTGTTGACGCTCGGTGCTTCTGTGTGCTCCGTATATGATAAGGGTGTCGTTATAGTACAGATTGTAAAAATCTTCGATCATTATTTTCATTGGTTCATAAACCACCGATAATATAAGGTCATCCTCTTCTTCAGTGTTGGGGTCTGCAAGAGCCGAAAAGAATGTTACTTCATTTTCAGTATTTTTCTCGATAATGCTCACAAGATCTTCATCACCGCCGAAATACTGATGATCTTCATTGACAAGAATAAGATCTCCCTTATACTTGTTCTTGGTATCTTCCATAAAGGACTCGTAAATAACCTTATCCGGGTCGGAAGCATCATCAGGAGCGACAGAAGTCGGCTCGGTAACTTCAATAATGCTTTCACCCGTATCGGTTTTTTCAATGGTTTCAGATTTCTTCAATGCGCCGTTTATCATAAATGCTCCGACGCCGATTATTCCTGCGCAAATGATTAATTCGGTCAGGAATTTTGCCTGCCGTATGCTCTTTTCTCTGCTTTTCTTCTGTTTATTCTTAGCCATTTTCTACTCCATTCTGCCGCCAATTCGTCAGCTTGTACTGTAAGACGGATCTCTCAGGCTGACGATATTATTCTATAAGACATAAAGGCAACGCCTCACAAAGATTGTGCGGCAGATGCACAGTCAGATTTTTCGTCAAATTGCATAAAAACGACGCAGGCATACTATCGTATGGCAAGGAATTTTTGTGTGATATGACGGAAAATCTGCAAGCAGATGACGTACAAAGCCGTCAGGCGGTCTTTGTGCGGTGTTGCCTAAATGTATCTTTTGCTATACAAGTGTATTATAACACACAATTCCGGAAAAATATAGTGGTTTTACATCATATTTGTTAATGTGCACAATTATTTTTCTTAAAATACTGCTTTTTTCACAATATTCGCTTAACCCTATTGAAAAATATTGAATAAGATGTTATAATTATATTATCTATGATATATGTTATCAAAGGAGTGATTTATATGACTTGCCCTCAGTGCGGTAATGAGAATCCGCCTAAGCTGAAATTCTGCGTAAAATGCGGAACAAATCTCGATAACCCACAGGAAATAAATTACGAACAGGTAGATATGGGAAACTACCATTCTGAGGAAGATCATAACTCCGGAGGATTCAGTCTCGGCAGCGGTACGTTTACTATTCGCGATACCGCTCCTACGGCAGATTCATCCTCCGATTTCTACACCGCTGACGAGCTTAACAGCGACGAGGAAGAATTTGATTTCAGCAGCTTCGACGAGCCTTTTATACCAAAGCTGGACGCCGACAGGCTCTCTATGCCGTCTATGAACAATCCCTCGCCGCAGAGAGGGTTTCCTCAGCAGCCATTTCCCAATCAGCCGCAGAATCATCCCATGGGCGGAATGCCGCAAGCTCCGCAGATGGGAAGTATGCCGGCTATGACAGGAATGCCGCAGCCTATGGGATTGAACGGTATGCCGCCGCAGCCTCAGATTATCGGATACGATCAGAGCGGTATGCCTATCTACAGTCAGGCTCAGCCTATGATGTTCCCACAGCCTCAGATTATTGGATACGACCAGAGCGGTATGCCTATCTACGGTCAGGCTCAGCCCATGATGTTCCCACAGCCTCAGATTATCGGATACGACCAGAACGGTATGCCTATCTACGGTCAGGCTCAGCCCATGATGTACGCACAGCCTCAGATCATCGGCTATGACCAGAGCGGTATGCCGATTTACGGTCAGGCTCAGCCTATGATGTTCCCACAGCAGCCTGTTCAGCCGATTCAGCCAGCTCAGAATGATATGCCGGGTATGCCTAATATGACGTCAGCAGGAGCAATGCCCGGAATCCCGGCAATGGGCGGATTACCGCAGATGCAGCCGTTCGGCGGACAAAACGCCGTTAATCATCCTGTCCCGGATAATAACACCGCAAAAGAACGTGTTGAGGTATCCGATGATTTCTGGAAATTCTTCGACGGCGGAAAAGCTGCGGATCACAGCGATAACGATGATTTCTTCGGCAAAAAGGACATGGACACAATCGCTTCCGGCAGCACGGACGCAGGACGTCTTAAACGCTTTGAGCGTAAGAAAAACGATTACATGAGCGATACTCCGCTTGTTGACGGCTCTAAGCTTGCTGCAAATCCCGAAGCTAAATTCAATAAACTCTATATGCGCAAAACGGATATTGTAGATGCCGGTGACCTTGAAGCAAAAAATAATGCGCCGGTGCAGGATATAATGGGCGTTACAAAAGAAGTTGACGCCGATACGATAAACGTCTACAAGCATTACAAAACAAGAATATCCATGGAACACACCGAGGATGCAGACGCAGATCAGCTTGAAGCATACAATCCGGTACATAAAGAATCCATTATGGCTCAGGCAGATCACGCTGTAGAAGCTCTTCCAAAGAAAAAGACTACCTACGTTGACGAAATAGATGCAATAGAGCTTCCTGAATATATGCAGGCACGAAAAACCGTTAACGATGATACTCCGCAGATACCTGATCTGCCGGAAATATAGAAACTAAGCTGCAAAAGGCTTAAAATTAAAGCAAAGGAGTAAAAAAGAAAATGAAGAAATTTTTTGAGGAATTCAAAGCATTCGCACTCAAGGGCAATGTTATGGATCTGGCTATCGGTGTCATCATCGGAGCTGCTTTCGGAGACATTGTCACGTCGTTTACCGAAGATTTCATCAATCCCCTTATCGCCTGTATAGGCGGAGCTGAGGTTGGCGGAAGAATCCAGATCGGCAGCACGGGACAGTACTTAAACTGGGGACACTTTATTACAGCCATTATTAATTTCCTTATTATGGCATTCTGTATCTTCCTCATGATGAAGAGTGTAAACAAACTTCTCTCACTGGGAAGGAAGAAAACTGAGGAAGCCCCGAAAGCTCCGCCCGAGCCTACAAAAGAAGAAGTGCTTCTCACAGAGATCAGGGATCTTCTCAAGCAGAACAACTCTCAGCAGTAACGCTTATAACCTGTCCGCATAAAATTATAACGGGTTTTCGGAATATATAAGAACCTGTCTTCATAAGATATGTTCTAACTTCCGGAAATCCGTTATTTTTTAATTTCCCCTTGACTTTACGGAAAGGTAAGGTTATAATATCAGTATAGCTATAATCAAATTTTTCATCGGGAGGTAAAAAATTGATCGCTGGTGTTTCTACAGCTTGTCTTTTTCCTAAACCCCTTGAGGAAAGCCTTTACGATCTTCTTGTAAACGGCGTTTCCTGCGTGGAGATATTCATAAATACTCACTCCGAACTAAAAAAAAGTTTTGCCCACGGCGCAGCCGGAATGCTCAGACGATTTGATGCAAAATGCGTTTCTCTGCACCCTTTCACCTGCGAAATGGAACAGCTTTTCTTTTTCTCCGACTATGAACGCAGAATTACAGACGCACTTGAATATTACAAATACTATTTCAGATTCATGAATATAGTCGGAGCAAAATATCTTATTTTTCACAGCGGAAAGGCAGTCAGATCAAAAGACTTCTTCTGTGAGCGCTACAGCAGGCTCTACAGGCTCGGAAAGGAATTCGGAGTAACAGTAGCCGTGGAGAATGTCTCACGCTGTCAGAGCGGTTCTTCGGCGTATATAAAGGACATCGCCGCCATGCTAGGAAACGAATTCTCTTTCGTACTGGATACAAAACAGGCAGTACGTGCAGGGGAAAATCCCTTTAAATTCCTGGATGCCGCCGGAAAAGCCGTAGACCATGTTCATATAAGCGATTCCGGAGAACTTGGGGACTGTCTCCCGATAGGCAGCGGAAGATTTGATTTCAGACTGTTTTTCGATAAACTCGGCAGACTTAATCCCGACTGCTCGGTTATACTGGAACTTTACAGAAATAATTTCAGCGGAATAAGCGAACTTATTTCAAGCTATAATAAACTCAATAAAATGATTGGGAGGAAACAGCAATGAAATGTCCGATTTGCGGCTTTAATGACTCAAAAGTCACGGATACACGTCAACTGAACGACCGCATAAAACGCCGCAGGGAATGCATAAAATGCCGTGGAAGATTCACTACCTACGAAATAGTGGAGATACCTCTGCTTATGGTGGAAAAACGTGCCGGAGGATTCGAGACTTTCGACCGCTCCAAACTGATAAAGGGTATTTTCTCCGCAATAAAAAAACGTCCCGTAACTATAACGCAGGTGGAAGAAATTGCAGATCATATAGAAAATTACTGTGCAAACGAAATGCGCAATACTATAAAATCCAGCGAAATAGGAAATCTCGTACTCAACAAACTGCGTGAGATCGACCCTATCTCTTATATACGCTTTGCATCCGTATATAAGGATTTTACCGATATAGACAGCTTTGTATCTGTCATCAGTGAATTTAACAACGCTGAAAATGAAGCTCCGGCTTCTGAATAATAAACGGAGGTAAATAAAATGAAAGAAATCCTTGAAAACTTTAATGACCAGAGCGCACAGAACTCCTTTACACAGGCAGATGTGCAGAAAAACAACATTCTTGTAGCTGTATGCTATGTCTTTCCTATCCTTTTCTTCGTCCCCATACTCGTTGACGGAAGTTCGCCATTTTGCCGATTCCACGCCAATCAGCAGCTGACCTTGTTTATTTTCGACATTATCCTCGGCATTGTCATGGCTATAATCGGAATTATTCCGGTGCTTGGAGCTATCATTGATGTTCTTATTAGTCTCTGTATGCTCGCTCTCTTAATTGCTCTTGTTTACGGCGCAGTTAAGGGCATGGCTGTAAGAATACCTTTTATCGGCAATTTCATCAATGTTTTCTGAAATTATGATACCGGCAGACGGATAGTGCCTCCGTCGTCGCTGTAGACCATGGAAGCCACTGCCGTATCATCACAAACAAGCAGCTCTGCCAGCATTTTTCTGCTTTCAGGGCTGTAATTTTTTACTTCGTATACGTAAATCTGACCGTTCCTTCCTGCATATTCACGAAGAGGCAGTCCCTGTTTGTCCTGTATCAGTACGTATTCCTCGTAGGCTTGGGAAAAATCCGAAGGAATCGTTATTTCCTTGCCGGCTATTTCCTCAACTTCCCACCCATGCGAAGCAAAATAATCAATGCGTTCGCTGACGGCAGAAGCCGGTATTCTCTTTTTTTCCGGAGATTTCGTTCCACTCTCCTTTCCCGGTAAAAAGATAATTGCCGCTCCCATTGCGACCGCCGCAGAAAATAAAATAATTGTCCTTTTTTGCATATTATCACAACCTTTTTTATTAGTTTATGAACTATGTCAATAATTTAAGTGTTTCTGTTCCTCATACTCATGTCACAGGAAAATTTTACCTATGGATACTTACTATAATTCATTTCATTATCCCTTTACGTGGGAATGAAATGAATTAATAATAGGTTTCCAAAGGGGGACTCCCAACAGGAGCCCATCCCCTCTGTCACTGCGTGACATCTCCCAACACTGTGGGGAGTCATCCCCTTTGGCAGGGGTGTGGGGGACAACGTCTCCACTTAAACTACTGACATACATACATCACAAAATATTCATAGAAAGGAAAAAATATGACGCTTATCCGCCTTGATAAATACATATCTGAGCGAACCGAGCTCACACGCAGTCAAATAAAAAAGCTTGCCGCCGAAGGACAGATCCTGCTGAACGGCTGCATTGAAAAGAAAACAGATACAAAAATTGATCCTGAACAAGATTCAATATCAATATCCGGCAGGAGAATATCATGCCGGCGTTTCAGTTACTTTCTTGTAAATAAACCGGACGGATATGTCTGCTCCACAAACGGAAATGACGGCAGATCTGTCCTCGAACTTATACCGCCGGAAATGAGAAAAAAGGGTCTGTTTCCAGCCGGACGCCTTGACAAAGATTCGCTGGGAGCAGTCCTTATAACCGACGACGGAGACTTTGCCCACAAAATACTCTCCCCTAAGAGTCATATCCCTAAAATTTATATTGTGAAACTTGACAGACCATTTCAAAACAAATATATTGACATATTCAAGAATGGAATAAAATTAGCCGATGGTGAAACCTGTCGCCCCGCAAAGCTTAAACCTGCGAAAAACTGCGATAAATTGGCGTTTATTGAACTTTCAGAAGGAAAATATCATCAGATTAAAAGAATGTTCGCCGCCGTTGGAAATCATGTGAATATTCTTATGAGAATTTCACTGGGAAATCTGATTTTACCCGAAACACTGGGATTTGGAGAGTGTATGGAATTATTGCACAAAGATGTTGAAAACTTGCTCAATTGTCCGGATTTTGACCTCTTTTGCGAAAGTTTAAGCCCCTTTTTTTCGGCAATTTTAATAAACAAATAATTGTAACTTTGGTCATTTAACATCTTGAAAAATTCCTGAAAGTTTGGTATTATATTATTATAGCTGATAGTATGATTATAAATGATAAAAATCCACTGTCGGCAAGAAAAAATGAACTGGAGGACTGGATTAAATGGCAGGTTTAACACTTAAAGGCATTTATAAAAAATATCCGGGCGGCGTTGTTGCTGTTACAGATGTTAATTTAGAGATAAGAGATAAGGAATTTATCGTTCTCGTAGGACCGTCAGGCTGCGGTAAGTCAACTACTCTCCGTATGATAGCCGGACTTGAAGAAATTTCAGAGGGTGAGCTTTACATCGGCGACCGCCTTGTAAACGATATTGCTCCCAAGGATAGAGATATCGCAATGGTTTTCCAGAACTATGCCCTTTATCCTCACATGACTGTTTTTGATAATATGGCTTTCGGACTTAAGCTCCGTAAAGTTCCAAAAGATGAGATTGAGAGAAAGGTAAACGAAGCTGCTAAGATCCTTGACCTTTCACACCTCCTTGACAGAAAGCCAAAGGCTATGTCAGGCGGTCAGCGTCAGAGAGTTGCTCTCGGAAGATGTATCGTTCGTTCACCTAAGGTATTCCTCCTCGATGAGCCTCTTTCAAATCTGGACGCTAAACTCCGTGCTCAGATGAGAACCGAAATTGCTAAGATCCATAAGAAGCTCGGTACTACATTTATTTACGTAACTCATGACCAGACAGAAGCTATGACAATGGGCGACAGAATCGTATGTATGAAAGACGGTTTCGTTCAGCAGGTTGATACTCCCCAGAACCTCTATGAAAGACCTATTAATAAATTTGTTGCAGGATTCCTCGGTTCACCTCAGATGAACTTTATTGACGCTGTTCTCAAGGAAGAATACGGTCAGTTTATCGTTGAATTCGGTTCAGAGGATTCAAGAGGTCAGAGAGGCGTTAAGTATCAGATCATTGTTCCTGAATCCAAGGTTACTCCTGAACTCGGCAACTACGTAGGCAAGGAAATTATTCTTGGCGTTCGTCCTGAGAGCATCCACGATGAAGAAATGTATCTTTCTAACGCTTCTACAGGTGTTATTGATTGTAACGTTGAAATCACTGAAATGATGGGCGCTGAAACTTACCTTTATCTCCTCTGCGAGGGAATTCCGCTTACAGCAAGAGTTAGCCCAAGATCTACGGCTAAATCCGGTGACGATATCAAGGTTGCTATTGATCCTAACAGAATTCACATCTTTGATAAGGAAACTGAAAAGGCTATTGTAAACTGATTACTTTTTTCATATTTATCCTTTCTTTTCGCATTTCTTATTTGAGATGCACAAAAACCGCAGCATTACTGCTGCGGTTTTTGCTTTTATCTATTCTTTTTTTCGTCCTTTTTGCTTTCCGTTTTCTTTTCACGGTCATCGTGATTGTCGTCGCCTGTGAGACCGTCAACCACATCGCCTACAGCGTCAGTTGCTCCCTCAATAATGTCGTTACCAGCTTTACCTGCACCGTCGATAACATCGTCAATACGGTCACCTGCGGAATCCCTGTCCTTGTCCATGTCTTTTCTGTCGTCAGTAACTGCGGATCTTTCACGGTCAGATGCGCTTGAATCATTTTTCGATCCACAGGCTGTGAAAGTTGCACAAACTGTCAGAAATATGGAACATATTGCTAAAAGCTTTTTCATACAATCATATCCTCTGCTTGAATTTGCTGCGGATTGTTTTTCCACAACATATTTTTATTGTTTACACATTTTCCCCGTTTATCCACACACTTTTCAACTTTTCCATGCTGTAAAAATGTGGATTTATCGTTATCATCAACAGTTTCAACAGAGTTATCAACATTTCAAGATATATACCAACATTCAATTCAACACCGTGTTGAAAATTTCTTCACATAGTGTGGATAAAAAATAGGATTATATTGCTGTATTTTTTTGGTTAAAAAATATTTATGTCAAATCCTGAAAAACAACGTATTTTCAGCTTTTTTTATGCATAATTATGATGCTAAACATATTAAGTGGGGACGCTGTCCCCCCATGCCAAAAGGGTAATAAAAATAATTAGAGTGAATATCCATAGAGAAGATTTCCTTTTGTCATAAGTTATAAGAAAAAGAATATCTTAATTTGTTGACATTATATCTTTTCACATTATTCTGCATACAAAAGGACGGCTTACGCCGTCCTTAAAATTTTACTTTATATCCGCATGATGAGCCTGAAGAGACTTGACTCCAAAATGCTTATTCTCTTTAAGAGCTTTTATGCCCTCTGCACTTGCCTTAGCAGCTGCCATTGTCGTGATATACGGAATTCTATGCTTGATAGCAGCCTTTCTGATATAGCTGTCATCATGAACGCTCGACTTTCCGGCAGGCGTGTTTATAATAAGCTGGATCTCTCCGTTTGCTATCTCGTCTGCTATATTCGGACGCCCCTCGTAGATCTTGTAGATCCTCTCACTGGGAATTCCTGCTTCTGCAAGCAGCTTATAGCATTTATGTGTGGCAAGAATTCTAAATCCAAGGTTGTTGAATGCCTTTGCAATGTCTATCAGTTCCGGCTTGTCTCTGTCACAGATACTGAGAAGAACCGTTCCTTCCTCCGGGAGTCTCGTCTGAGTAGCCTCCTGAGCCTTGTAATACGCCTCTCCGAATGTTGGGGCTATACCAAGTACCTCTCCGGTCGAACGCATCTCAGGGCCAAGAACAGGGTCAACTTCAGGGAACATATTGAATGGGAATACTGCCTCCTTGACTCCGTAATGAGTTATCTCCTTATCACGAAGCGCAGGAACAGGCGAGGGATTTCCTGTAAGACCGGAAGTGATTATCTCTGTAGCGATCTTCACCATGTTGATGCTGCATACCTTAGATACCAGCGGCACGGTTCTTGACGCACGTGGATTTGCTTCAAGAACGTATACCTTATCGCCCTCGATAGCGTACTGCATATTCATAAGACCGCATACGTTCATTTCAACGGCTATCTTTCTGGTGTACTCCTTGATAGTTGCCACCTGATCGGCTGTCAGATTCATTGACGGGAGAATGCAGGCTGAATCTCCGGAATGTACGCCGGCAAGTTCAATATGCTCCATAACGGCTGGAACAAAGCAGTTCGTGCCGTCGGAAATAGCATCAGCCTCGCACTCTGTAGCGTGATTGAGGAATCGGTCGATGAGGATAGGTCTGTCGGGTGTTACGCCAACAGCTGCGCCCATATAGACTTTCATCATTTCGTCATCATGAACGATTTCCATTCCTCTTCCGCCCAGAACGTAGGAAGGACGAACCATAACAGGATAACCTATTCTGTTGGCAATTTCCAGAGCTTCCTCTACGTTTACAGCCATTCCTGACTCAGGCATCGGGATATCCAGCTTTTCCATCATAGCACGGAAATGATCTCTGTCCTCGGCAAGATCAATAGTTTCAGGAGTTGTACCAAGAATATTTACGCCGTATTTTTTAAGATCGTTTGCAAGATTAAGAGGAGTCTGACCTCCGAACTGAGCTATAACGCCGACAGGCTTTTCCTTTTCGTGGATACTGAGAACGTCCTCAAGGGTAAGAGGCTCAAAATAGAGCTTATCTGATGTATCATAGTCGGTTGAAACCGTTTCGGGGTTGCAGTTTACGATAATAGACTCAAATCCCAGTGATTTAAGCGCAAGGGCAGCATGAACACAGCAGTAATCGAACTCGATACCCTGACCGATTCTGTTCGGACCTCCGCCAAGGATCATGATTTTAGGCTTGTCCGTATTAACAGGGCTCTTGTCCTCATCAAGGTGATAAGTCGAGTAATAGTATGCGGAATTTTCCGTTGCGCTTACGTGAACGCCTTCCCATGCTTCCTTAATGCCGAAGCCGATACGTGCGTTTCTGATCTCTTCTTCGGTAACTTCGAGCAGTCCGCTGAGGTAGCGGTCGGAGAATCCGTCAAGCTTAGCCTGTTTAAGAACGTCCTTGCCTGGAACAGCGCCTTTCATTGCAATAAGGCTTTCTTCCTCGTCAACAAGTTCTTTCATCTGCTCCAGGAACCAGCGCTTTATCTTTGTCAGCTCATAAATTTCCTCGATCGACGCACCCTTTCTGATAGCTTCGTACATGATAAACTGTCTGTTGCTGGTAGGGTAGCGAAGCTTATCAAGAAGTTCTTCCTTTGTAAGCTCGTTGTAGTTATTGGCAAATCCAAGACCGTAGCGTCCGATTTCAAGGCTTCTTATAGCCTTCTGGAAAGCTTCCTTGTAGGTCTTGCCGATGCTCATTACCTCGCCGACAGCCTTCATCTGAGTGCCAAGCTTATCTTCAGAGCCCTTGAACTTCTCAAAAGCCCAGCGTGCAAACTTGATTACAACGTAATCGCCGTCCGGATAGTATTTGTCAAGAGTACCATACTTGCCACAGGGAATATCTTTAAGAGTGAGTCCGCAGGCAAGCATAGCCGAAACAAGAGCGATAGGGAATCCTGTAGCCTTTGAAGCAAGAGCAGAAGAACGTGAAGTTCTGGGGTTGATCTCAATTACTACGATACGTCCGGTTTCAGGGTCACGGGCAAACTGACAGTTGCAGCCGCCGATAACATTGATGGACTCGATGATCCTGTAGGACATATCCTGGAGTTCTTTCTGGACGTCCTCCGGAATAGTCAACATAGGCGCAGAACAGAAAGAATCGCCGGTATGAACGCCGATAGGGTCGATATTTTCAATAAAGCATACTGTTATCTTGTTGTTTTCAGCGTCTCTTACAACTTCAAGTTCAAGTTCTTCCCAACCGAAGATGCATTCCTCAACGAGAACCTGATGAACGAGAGATGCCTGGAGACCTCTTGCACATACGACCTTCAGCTCGTCTACATTGTAGACCATGCCGCCGCCTGCGCCTCCCATTGTGTAGGCAGGGCGAAGAACAACCGGATATTTGAGCTGTTCAGCAATTTTTACAGCCTCCTCAACGGAGTAAGCAACCTGTGAACGGGGCATTCCGATACCCAGATCAGCCATGGCATTTTTGAACTCGATACGATCCTCGCCACGCTCGATGGCATCTACCTGAACGCCGATAACCTCAACGTTATACTGCTTGAGAACGCCTGCCTTGTCAAGCTCGGAACAGAGGTTGAGTCCTGACTGACCGCCAAGATTCGGCAGAAGTGCATCCGGACGCTCCTTTTCGATTATCTGTGTAAGTCTTGCAAGATTAAGAGGCTCGATGTAGGTTATATCAGCAACATCAGGGTCTGTCATGATAGTTGCAGGGTTTGAATTAACGAGAACTATCTCATATCCCAGCTTACGCAGAGCCTTGCACGCCTGTGTACCGGAGTAGTCAAATTCGCACGCCTGGCCGATAATAATAGGACCGGAGCCGATAATCATGATTTTATTGATATCCTGTCTTTTTGGCATATTAAACTCCCAACCCGTACTAAGGTACGTTATAAAATTTACCTCCGAGATTTCAGGCAACTTCATCTCAGGGCATAACTTCTTACTTTATATAATAACACATAATCCGTGAAAATGCAAGTAAAAAATATATTTTTTATAAGCAAAATATAAAAACCTCCCCCGGATTCCGCTATGTCATTAATTTTAAATACCCTGTTCTTCACACCATTGTTAGAGGAGATTTTCTCTATGAATATTATTAATAATGGGTTTCCAAAGGGGGGATTCCCTCTTTGGCAGGGGTGTGGGGACAGCGTCCACACTTAAATTAACGACATTGCCCGGAATCCGGGAGAGATTTTTTCAGTTATAATTATAGGCAGGAGCAGCTGCGGCATTTTGATTTACCGGCATAGTTTCTTCTGCAAGCTTGTTCTTTCTTTTAAGTCTCTTACCGATCTTCTTGAATATAAATCCGATAAAAAGCTCCGAAAATCCGATGATAAGCGCAAGAATGCCGAAATCAAGCAGGATATTCGATATAAGGTAGAATGCAACATTGCTTGAGAGAGAGAATGCAATCATTGATCCGACTGTAACGCCGATTCCGCATATAAATACTACAAGACCAGAAATAAACATCGTATTTCCGAAGAATCCCATAATATGACGGCCTTTTTTGTCAACGATAATTACTATCCAGATGAGCAGAACAACGACCAGCGCCGAAAGAATTCCTATTGTAATGTACGAAACAAGGTAGCTTAAATTGCCGAGTCCGATGCCTATTTCTTTTTCCCACTCCTTGACGGAGAGATTTTTATCAACATCTTCATCCTCCAGATTGCTCTGGATTTTTTTAAGATCCTTCTTTACAAAAGTGTAGCCGAACGCTTCGTCGGCTGCATCATTATTTTCGCCGAAGAAATCGTATGTAATATCCTCTGAAGTGATGGAAGGATCTTTTCCTTCGCCTGCAAAAATATAATCTGCATAATTCTGAACATTTTTTCCGGCGTATTCAAGTATATCGGACTTCTTGAGAAACTCCTTGAAATCGCTGATATTTGCATTTCCGTGTGTAACGCTGCCAAATCCTATAGTATCGTAGAGATTTTCTGTAACATCCTTGCCGTCAAACTCTGCATTGAGCACCGTATTAAGATTGATTTTCTGAATACGGCTGTTCAGATTGTTGCCGGATGCCCCGATTTTGAAACAAACGAGAACGCTGAGCACGATCAGGAAGATTATTGCAAAGAAAGCAACTGTAGAGGCTCCGAAAATTCTTCCCTTGCCGACTTTCACCGGAGTAGCATTTTTATCCGCCGGCATAACAGGCGGAGCGAACGGGTCAATCCCGGGCTGAGGGAACTGCTTCTGTGACGGATATCCGCCGTTATACTGATTCTGCTGAAAAGCGCCTGTATTCATTCCGTTAAAGGCGCTGTCATTTTCCTGAACAATCTCTCTTTCAGTCTGCACGGGGTTGAATTCCTGTTGATGTTCCTGAGACTGTGCATCGTCTTTTCTGAGGACAACCGTTTCAGATCTTCCATACTGATCTTCGTCCTCGTCGATCAAATCCGGCTTGCCGCCAAGATCCTGATGAAAAATCTGCGTCTGCTCTTCCTCAGACTGTGTTTCATTTTTTCTGAGGATAACTGTTTCAGATTGTCCATATTGATCTTCATCAATTGAAGAAGGGTCGTCGCTGAGATCTTCTTCCTGAATATCCATATCGTTAAAATCATTATCACGGATCAGTTCAGTAGGGGAGTCACCGAAAAAATCGGACTGACCGATAGATTCCGGCTGATTATCTGGATTTTCTTCCGGCAGATAGACTGTTTTTTCGCTGCCATCGTCAGAAAAAGCGTTGATATTATCTGGCTGCTGAAACTGTATATTATCTGTATTTTCAACCTTATTTCCGCAGGCAGTGCAGAATTTAGCATCATTTTTCAGTTCTTTTCCGCATTTATTGCAAAACATAATTTTAACCTCCTTTTAATAACCTTAAAATTAAAGTCTAATTTAATTATATACTATTCGTTAATTAATGTCAACAAGAAATTTTGCAGATAAATAGCAAAATATGTCTTATGCATCCTATTCTTAAACTGATAATAAAAAACTTCCCCCATGAATAATCTCACAGGGGATTTTTTTGCTGTATTTTAAAAGACATTTCAGTCAGCAGCATTGAGCTTCTTAGCAAGCTGAGACTTCTTTCTTGCAGCTGCATTCTTATGCATAAGACCCTTTGCACAAGCCTGGTCAACTCTCTTGATAGCTACTCTGATAGCCTCTTCCTTGTTTGCAGCACCTGTGGCAACAGCAATATCAGCCTTCTTGAGCATTGTCTTGAGATTAGACTTTCTTGCCTTATTAGCAGCAGCCTTTGTCTTGTTTACCTTAACTCTCTTCTTTGCAGATTTGATATTTGGCATTTTGTTACACCTCCTTGAACTCTGCGGAATGTATACTTTTCCGCATTTTGCAGATAATAGAGCACATATAGGTTTTATATGCTCCCGATAAGTGCAACGCACACTTATCATACTGAGACATTATTTATTATAACATTTTTCTTATTGATTTTCAATAGGCAAAACCAAAAATTTTTCGATATTTTTTTCATTCATTTATTGCAATATATACAAATATTTCTTTATGGAGGTAATTATGTATCGTACTGATCTTGCAGTTGAAAGCTTTTCTGACCGTTCGCTGCCGAAAGGCGTACACCGCCGGACACGTGGAGAATCCTTCAGTATAACCGAAATTGTTATTGACGACGACAGCTGCCTTGACTCCCTCGGAAAGGGAAAAGGTAAGTATATCACCCTTGAAGGTTCAAGTCTGAGCCGCTTCTCCGACGACTATGAACAGATGACCCTGGAACTTGCCGGAGAAATCAGAAATCTGATACCGGACGGCGAGATCCTTGTTGCCGGTCTTGGAAACAATGATATAACCCCGGATGCCCTCGGGCCGCAGGTTACTGCCAAGATCCTTGCTACCCGTCATCTCCGTGACGAACTGGACAGCGAGGAAGAACAGTTTCTGACTTCTCTCCGCCCCGTCAGCGCTTTTGCCGGCGGAGTTCTCGGTCAGACGGGTATAGAGACGTCTGAAATGGTCAGAGCTATTGTTCAGCAAATACATCCTGCCGGAATAATCGTCGTAGATGCTCTTGCCTGTTCTGATATAAGCCGCCTGGGAACTACCATACAAATATCCGACTCCGGGATTTCCCCCGGCAGCGGCGTCTCCAACGCACGAAAGGAACTTTCAGAAAAGATCTTCGGCATCCCCGTTATAGCCATAGGCGTTCCGACTGTTGTGGATATGCATACCATTGTGCGCAGTCTCACCGGACGTGCCCCCGAAAGGGAAACTCCCAATATGATGGTGACTCCACGTGATATAGACCGCCTTACAGAAAGAGCCTCACAGCTTATAGCTTTCGGTATCAATCTTGCTCTCCAGCCTGATATGACACTCGACGACGTCCGTGGGCTTTTCTGATATGTGGGGACTATGTGGGGACGCCGTCCCCACACCCCTGCCAAAGGGAAGTAAGGAAACATATTCCACTCATAAAAGACAGGCTCTTATAAGCAAAAAAGACTCAAGTTGTACCTTGAGTCTTTTTATGTACTTTTTATTAGCGAAAGTAATTTCTTATTCCGTCACCGTAGAAACTCATATATCCCTGAGTAAAGGAATCAGGTTCGGTGAAATAAAGTCTTACAGCTTCCTTGACGGATTCTGTAACATATCCTGAATATGTTCCGAGATTAACATATGCGCTGCTTCCCGAGAACTGATACGGCTGCGTAAGAACGCCGTAAATCGTATTCGGATAAAGAGGACTGTAAACTCTGTTCATTACAACCTCTGCAACATAAGCCTTTTCATAGGAACCTATCCAGTGAGATCCTGCTTCATGTGCAACAACGTTGCAGAGAAGAATAAAATCACTTTCAGAAATAGGAAGTCCGGAAACCGGTGAATCAGGAACGGTAGCGACCACGTCTTCTGTTGCCGGCTCTGTGTCCGGTTCTGAATACTCTTCCGTTGTCGTTTCTGCCTCCGGTTCGGTAACTGTTTCTGGTTCCGTTGGCTGTTCATAATTTGTTTCGGGTGTTGTAACTGGTGTTTCGGGTTCATTGTAAACCGTTGTTGTTGGAGGTTCTGTCCACTGCCAGTCATAATTTTCGGTTGTACATGCAGTAGTCGGAACAGCCGACACTGCCTGGGTAGTTACTTGCAATGTAGTCTCTGTTACAGACTGAAATGTTTCTGCAACTGCTTCGGCAGCCGTAGCAGTATCTGCCGATGTTGCAATATAGGAAAGTTTTACAGCATTCGCTGTTTTTTTGATTGTTTCTGTTTTCTCCTTTGCTGGCTCTGTTATTGCGGTTTTGTTCTCTTCAGAAGTTTCAGCAGTCAGTGTCATACCGTTGTAAGCGGGCTCTACAATTTCAAAATTATCTCTTGTACTTACCTGAGGTGCTGCATTATATGCAACAGCTCCGCCGCCTATTAAACAAGCAGTGATTACGCCGAAGACACTTGCTGCAAGTTTAGCTTCTCTCATCAGCTCATCCTTTCAATAAATTAAGCATTGCGTTTTCCCCTTTGTGGGGTCTTATAAATGATAACATATCTGGCAGAAAATATCAAGGTTTTTAGCAGTTTTTCCATTTAACGCCCAAAAACATAGATATTTTTTACGCAGATTAGTGCAAATCATCACATATTTTGTGTCTAAAATGTAACTTAATATGCTATATAGTATTAACTAGTCATAATTATAAATAAATAAAAATTACATTTTAGTTACAAATATGTCAGGCTATAAACAACTATCTGTATAATCTACTTTAACTTTTTCAATCTGTTATAGGCTTATTTTCGCCGAAAATATTCTCCGGAGCATATTTTCCGCACAGATAACGCTGTTTACCGTCTTGTAAATTATTATTCAATCAGTTATAAAAAAATGACAATCCGGTAATAATTTATCTGAACAGGCATATTTTCCAAACTGTCAGACTTCACAATTTTCTCCTTTAAAACATATAATGAATTACAAAAAGAAGGAGGAGATATCTGTGGAAAATGCCATTTTTCTTGCTGTTATTGTCAGTCTGGACACATATCTGGCGGCGGCGGCATATCGCAACAGCGGAATACGCATTCCTGTTCTGTCAGCTGCGGTCATAAACCTGATAAGCGGTGCAGTTTTATGGCTGTCGCTGAGTTTTTCCGGATTTTTGAGCCAATATGTTTCAGCAGGACTTTTTCACGTTCTGAGTACGGTTATTCTGACTTTTATAGGCGCTATGACTATCTTTAAAAGTCTTGTGAGAATATTGACGGGGAAGCTGTCTGAAAGAGGAGAATTCTCCCTTAAAATGGGGAAAAGTCCTATCGTGCTCAAATTATATCTTGATGATACTGCGGCTGATTTTGACAATTCAAAAGTTCTTTCTCCAGGGGAGGCGGTCATATTCGCTCTTGCAAGCTCTCTCGATTCTGCGGCGGTCGGAATAAGCTGCGGATTTACAGATATATCCGCTTTTACGGTCGTTTTTCTGGCTGTTATATTCGGATTCGGAGCAATCATTGCAGGCGGAATAACAGGAAAACTTGCAATAGTAAAAAATCATGACTATTCATGGGTAGGCGGTTTACTTCTAATAATCTTTGCACTGTTAGTAAACAGGTAAAGGGATTCCATTCGGAATCCCTTTATTTTTAACGACAATTTTATATTATATATTTCACTATCTCCGGCGGATTGAAAAGTCTCAGCTTACCCAGACCGGCAGATACCAGAAGCTTCATATTACAAATAGTATATACTCCTTTTGAAAATTCAGGTAAAAATTTCCTCTCAGGCGATAATATTCCCATGCCGGCCATCCTTACTGCTCCCCCGTGAACATGACCGCTGAAAGTATATTTTGCGCCCCACTTTGCGTACTCCCTGCCGTGAAGCGGATTATGCGCCATAAGCCACACCTCGCCGTCCGGACATCTTCCCAGATATCTGTTAAGATCAGTCTCGGTCACTTTGTCAAGTCTGCTGTATCCGCCTTTTTTCTTATACGTCGAATACGGTTCGCACAACCCGTATATCCTTATTTTCCTTTCGCCTATCATAACATCGGCATGATTGTTTTTCAGCAATATTACGTTGGTTCTTTCCAGCATACGATAATAATCAGCTCTGCTTTTCTGACTAAGACTTTGTTCGTGATTTCCCTCTATCATAAACACGGGAGCTATTTTGCAAAGAGTTTTCAGCGTCTCTCCGGCACAGTGAAAATTTTTGCAGTTCCTTGATACAAGATCGCCGGTTATAAGTATTATATCCGGCTTTTCCCGGCGAACCTGATCGCAGAGAAATTGATTATTCCTGCCGAAAGTCCGCTTATGAAGATCAGATATCTGCACTGCACAAATATCTTTGCCAAGCTTTTCGCATCGTGTTTTCAGCATTATCGTATTCTCTGCCGCCGCATATACAGCGCCGCAAATCAAAACTTTCTGTATAATTCTTTTCACTTCTGATTCCTTACTCTATATCTTCATCATCAGGCTCTGCTTCTATGATGACTTCATTCTGTTCCTCTAAAGCTGCTTCAGCCTCAGATTCTCTTATCTGCTCCTCTGTCAGCTGCTCAACCTTTTCAGTCTCCGCATTATCATCATGCTCGGCACGTGTAAACGCAACTACCTTTGCACCCTCGCTGACTTTCATGACACGAACGCCCTTTGCTATTCTTCCCATAATTCTTATATCGCTGGCAAGAATTCTGATTATTATTCCGTCGCTTGAAACAAGGATGATATCATCGTCCTCGTCAACTATCTTGATTCCGCATACGTATCCACGAACATCGTCAACCTTATAGTTGGTCAGACCGTATCCGCCCCTGTTCTGGATGCGGTAGCTGTCTATTTCTGTTCTTTTGCCGTAACCGTTTTCGGTAACGGTGAGAAGTGAAGCTCCCTCACGAACCTTTGCCATTCCTACAACATAATCGCCGTCACGCAGCCTTATAGCCTTTACTCCGTGAGCCGAACGTGACATTGAACGTCCCTTTTCTTCTTCAATGCAGATAGCCATGCCGTTATGTGTGGCAACAAAGATCTTTTGTCTGCCGTCGGTCATTCTTACTCCTGCTATCTCGTCGCCCTCGTCAAGACCAATAGCTATAAGTCCGTTCTTGCGGACATTCTTGTAAAGTGACAGGTTCGATCTCTTGATCTTTCCGTTCCTCGTGACTATTGTTATATACTTATCCTCACTGAAATCAGTGGTTTTTATCATTGCGGCTATCTTCTCACCCTCTGTAAGGGGAATAAGATTTATCAGATTGAAACCTCTTGACGCCTTTGATCCGTCCGGAACTTCATAGCATTTCAGCTTATACATAATTCCCTTATTTGAAATGAACAGGATATTATCATGAGAACCGCAGATGAACATTTCTTCCACGAAGTCCTCTTCACGCTGTTTCATTCCGGTAATGCCTCTGCCGCCTCTCTTCTGCGTCTTGTAATCCGCAACCGGCATTCTCTTGATATAGCCGTTGTTGGTGAGAGTGACAACACAGTCCTCCTCGGGAATAAGATCTTCTATATCCACCTCGCCGCTGACAGATTCAATATCCGTTCTTCTTTTGTCGCTGAACTTTTTGCGGATATTGTCAAGATCGTTCATGATTATCTCATATACACGGTTGATATCTGCCAGTATATCCTCATAATCGGATATCTTGGTCAGGATCCCGTACAGTTCGTCGGTAATTTTCTGTCTTTCAAGACCGGTCAGCTGTCCGAGACGCATCTGGACGATTGCCTCTGCCTGTTCCTGGGAAAGTCCCGTCTGATGTTCAAGGTGAAGACCTGTAAAATCATACTGGGCACGATCAAGAAGAGCCGACATATCTATATCCTTAAAACGCTCGATCATGCGCTCTTTTGCTTCTCCGATCGTGGAGCTTGAACGGAGTATGGCAATTACCTCGTCAATATAATCAGCGGCAAGCACGAATCCCTGGAGAATATGAGCCCTTTCCAGAGCCTTTCTCAGATCAAATCTTGTTCTGCGCTGAATGACCTCTACCTGAAAATCAAGATAATGCCGGAGCATTTCTTTAAGGGTAAGTATCTTCGGTACGCCGTTTACCAGAGCAAGCATTATGATGCCGATAGTATCCTGTAACTGGGTAAGAGCAAAAAGTTTGTTCAGCACTATCTGCGGAACAGCGTCTCTTTTCAGTTCTATAACAACTCTCATGCCGTCCTTGTCAGATTCGTCACGCAGGTCGTAAAGTCCCTCTATTTTCTTGTCCCTTGCAAGCTGATTTATGCTTTTGAGAAGTCTTTCTTTTCTCAGCATATAGGGAATTTCATCAATGATTATGCAGTTTCTGCCCTTTATCTCCTCAAAGTGAGTACGGCTGCGGAGAATAATTTTTCCCTTTCCGGTAGCGTAAGCCGCACGTATTCCGGCTCTGCCCATTACTATTCCGCCGGTGGGGAAGTCAGGACCCTGGATATGCTCCATAAGCTGTTCAAGGGAACAGTCGGGATCTTCGATAAGCAGACGGAGCGCATCTATTACCTCTCCCAGATTATGGGGAGGAATATTTGTCGCCATACCGACGGCGATTCCCACAGAACCGTTCACCAGAAGATTAGGAAATCTTGACGGCAGAACGACAGGTTCTTTGAGACGGTCGTCATAGTTGGACATAAAGTCAACGGTATCCTTGTTTATATCGGTGAGCATCTCAAGAGTGAGCTTCTCCATTTTCGCCTCGGTATAACGGTAGGCGGCAGGGCCGTCTCCGTCGATAGAACCGAAGTTTCCGTGACCGTCAACAAGAGGATAGCGCAGGGAGAAATCCTGTGCAAGACGAACGAGAGCATCGTAAACCGATGCGTCTCCGTGCGGATGATATCGTCCGAGAACGGTTCCGACGGTATCGGCACATTTTCTGTAAGGCTTTTCGGGAGTAAGTCCGTTTTCATGAAGCGTGTACAGAATACGTCTGTGTACCGGCTTCAGACCGTCTCTTACATCCGGAAGAGCTCTTGATACGATTACCGACATTGCGTAATGGAGCATGGAATTTTCCATTTCATCCACAAGTTCGGTATTAATTACTTTAGAATTATCCTGATAAAGCAATGTTTTTTCCTCCGTTTATTCAATAATGCTGTTTTACCCGGCATTATCCGTTTTTCTGACAATTTCAAGCTCATCCTCGGAAAAGCCTGTTTTCGGCAGTATATAGAATATTTTCCTGTCCTGCAAAAGCAGAAAGAATTCTTCGTATTCAAGCAGTCTGTAATTTTCGTTTGTATTTATTCTGGTTTTCTCCGGAAGTCCCGGAGCTTCGGAAACGTCATCGTCCGTTTCCTCATCCGGTTCTTCTTCCTCCTCTGTTCCGTCGTCAACAGTAAATATATCAATAAATCCGCCACCTATGCCTATCTTGTAAACGGGGTTTCCCATATCACGCACCGTTTCAACTGTGCGCATTCTTATAAAACGGGGTGTATGCCATTCACGGAAAGCAAAGGCAAGGCATATCACAATAAGCAGATAGACTATCGTATTGTCAGGCTGCTTTACCGCTGCATATACGAAATCTGCGGCAAGAAACAGGAACAGTCCCATAAACAAGTAACTCTTGGGATATACAAATTTTTTCTGATATGTCCTGTAAGCTTTCTCAAATAAATCCGGCGGAACGGTATATTCTTTCTCCAGATCGTAGTTTTCTTCCATTTTCATTCCTTCCTTGATAATCATATCAACGAATTAGTGGGTACTCTATCTCTATTCTCCCTCCCAAAGGATTTTTTCTCTATGGACATTCACTCTAATTAATTTTATTATCCCTTTATGGGGTAATAAAATTAATTAATAATGGGTTTCCAAAGGGTCACTCCCCACAATGTGGGGAGATGTCACGAAGTGACAGAGGGGACGGGCGCCAGTTAGGCGGATTCCCCCTTTGGCAGGGGTGTGGGGACAGCGTCCCCACTTTATGTCGCTGATACCGATTAATCAGATGTCAAGATTCTGTGCGAATTTTGCATTTTCCTCGATAAATTTTCTTCTCGGCTCAACGTTGTCTCCCATGAGAATAGAGAAAGTCTCGTCAGCCTTGAGAGCGTCCTCCATAGAAATGCGGACTATCGTTCTGTGTTCAGGATCCATTGTAGTTTCCCAGAGCTGTTCAGGATCCATTTCACCAAGACCCTTATACCGCTGTACTTCTACCTTGTACTTTCCGTCCTCCGAAAGTTCGGCGATATACTGATCTCTTTCTTCGTCGGAGAAAGCATAGCGTATCTTCTTGTTCCTCTCAACCCTGAAAAGGGGAGGCTGCGCTATATACACGTTTCCGTTTGCGATAAGGGGACGCATATATCTGAAAAAGAAAGTCAGCAGAAGCGTTCTGATATGCATTCCGTCAACGTCGGCATCCGCCATGATAATAACTTTTCCGTAGCGAAGCTTTTCTATATCAAAATCCTCGCCGATTCCCGTTCCTAGAGCCGTTACTACAGGAGAAAGCTTGTCATTGCCGTAGATCTTATCTATACGTGCCTTTTCAACGTTGAGCATCTTGCCCCAAAGGGAAAGGATAGCCTGATATGCACGGTTGCGTCCCTGCTTGGCAGAACCGCCGGCTGAATCTCCCTCTACGATGTAGATCTCCGTATAACGTGGATCACGCTCGGAGCAATCTGCCAGCTTTTCGGGCATTGAGGAACTTCCGAAAGCGTTTTTCTTGCGCTCGGCTTCTCTTGCTCTCTTGGCGGCTTCACGTGCTTTGAGGGCGGAAACGCTCTTGTCAAAGATCATCTTTGCCACATCGGGATTCTCCTCAAGGAAGTTCATAAGCTTTTCCTGCACCAGCTTATCAATAAAAGGCTTCACTTCAGGATTTCCGAGACGTCCCTTTGTCTGCCCCTCAAATTCGCACTCCGTAAGCTTAACAGAAATTACGGCAGTCAGACCTTCACGGACATCGTCGCCGGCAAGCTTCTCTTTATCCTTGAGAAGTCCCATTTTTCTGCCGTATTCGTTTATTACCCTTGTAAGGGCGCTCTTGAAACCAACTTCATGAGTTCCGCCGTCCTTGGTATGGATATTATTCGCAAAGGAAAGCACTGTCTCGTTGTAGGTATCGTTGTACTGAAGAGCAATCTCCGCAAAAGAGTCGTTCTGCCTGCCCGATACATAAATGACATCCGAACTAAGAGGTTTGCCTCTATTGACATTGAGGTATTCTACAAACTGGCGGATTCCTCCCTCATAATGAAGAACCTCTCCACGAATATTCTCACTGTCACGTTTATCCGTGAATACTATCTTGATGCCGGCATTGAGAAATGCCTGTTCACGAAGTCTTTTAAGGAGAACTTCATAATCGTAGACGGTGCTTTCAAATATCTCTCCGTCAGCCTTGAACATTACGCTTGTTCCCGTATCGGAAGCATCGCCGATCACTTTAAGCTGCTCGGAATAATTTCCCCGCTCAAAACGCTGAAACCAGATATGCTCTCCGTCCTTTACCGTAAGTTCAAGCCATTCCGAAAGTGCGTTTACTACGGATGCGCCTACTCCGTGGAGACCTCCGGAAACCTTGTAGCCGCCGCCGCCGAATTTTCCGCCTGCGTGTAATATCGTATATACGACGGTAGCTGCGGAAATTCCTTCCTTGTGGTGGATTCCTACGGGGATTCCTCGTCCGTTGTCGGATACACGGATTATATCGCCCTCCAGGATCTCCACTTTTATCTCCGTGCAGTATCCTGCCAAAGCCTCGTCAATGGAGTTGTCCACAATCTCATAGACAAGGTGGTGCAGTCCCCCCGGACCCGTTGAACCGATATACATACCCGGTCTTTTGCGGACTGCCTCCAGTCCCTCTAAGACTTGTATGTCGTTTTCATCATAGTTGGTGTTATTCTGCTGACTCATGAACTTACCTCCATTTGGCACCAGCGGTGCCCCTCCATTTATTCTGATTGAAATTATTGTTGATCCAATTCAGAGGATTATTTTCGATATATCTGCATATTTCAATAAATTCCTTTTTATTTCGGATTATATGGTCGTAATATGAACGCTGCCATATATTAAAACCTGTTTTTCTGTTTACGAATCTTTTAAATGCTGATATTACCAACGGAATCGTTTGGTTTGTAGGGGACGGCGTCCTCGACGTCTCGCTTATTGAAGCCCTGTTGATTATTTTATCTTCATCAAAAATAAAAATTATCATATGAACATGATCGGGCATTATCACATATTTTAAAATTTTTATTTTTTCATATACACTGTTTATTTCGTTTATCTGGTCTTTTACAAATATTCCGTATTCTTTCAATTTCTGTTGTGGGACGTCGAGGACGCCGTCCCCTACACTTTCTATTTCATATAAATACGGTATTTTGTCTTTGGTGCATATTGTTATGAAATACAATCCGTTTCCTGAATAATCATAATTTTTCAGGCGCATTTCTTTTCTCACCGAATATTCTTTTTTCATAATTTTTTTACATCCGGATGGCTTTCCCTGCTATTTTAATACCATGTGTACAGAATCATATCATAGGTATCCCCATCCTTGAAGAAATATGCCTCAGCAGGATTTCCTTTTCTTTCATAAATGACGTATTCATCACATCCGAAAGTTCCCTTATATGAATCATTGTATTTGTGTTTCCCGTCATTAAAATGTTCACCATTTTTGCTGTAAGACCATATGTCTCCTTTACAATATTTTTCCATAAAACCAAGATGATCATTTCCGATATTTTCAATGTGAAGCTCATATCTGGGACCGTCTTTGAAAACTACTTCCTTTTTGTATTTTGTTAATTCCATATCTTTTGTTATTTCGATATTGAATTTATTGCTCATGTAACTGCGGCTCAAACCTGTTAAGAAAAAAAGGTGAAATTCCAGATAAACCAACACTCCGATTAAAATAACCGAAAAAATTATCATGATGATTTTTATAAGTGTTTTTCGCTTTTTTATCATATCATCCCTCCGCCATTTTCCATCCTCTTTCTGAGAGTTGAAGCCAAAAGAGGCGATATATAGACCTTTTCAATGCCATTTCTCACAGTGATAACAAAACTTTTTGGCATTTCATAATTGATGTACACGCACTTTTTTTCTTTTACCGCCCGGTCAAGAAGCAGCTTTGTACATTTTTCTACTGTGGTGTTTTCAAGATCGAATATCCCGATAACATCTCTTATATCAACGGAAAGATTATTCCCAATGTGAAGATACATCTGTTATCCTTCCTCCGCTTATCCGCAGTATTTTTCCCTTTATTTCGGGGAGAAGCGCACTTTCATTAGGCGTCGTCAGAAATACCTGCATATCTTTTATGATATCAAATACAAATCTCTGACGGCTTTCATCAAGCTCCCCCATAACATCGTCAAGAAAAACAACAGGAGAATCCTTCGATTTTGTCTTGTAGATCTCTGCCTGAGCAAGCTTCATGACAAGAGCGGCGCTTTTTATCTGTCCCTGAGAACCGAAATCCCTGGCGCTGAGTCCGTTTATCTTTATCAGTATCTCATCCCGATTTACTCCGGTATGGGTAGTTCCTGTCCGGATGTCGTATTCCGACGATTCCTGTAGTTTTCTATAATACTGCTCATATGCTTCATCGCCGCAGGGACTTTCAAAGTCTTGGGGATGAAAAACAGATGATCTGTATTCAAGCTCCATTTCCTCGCTGCCACCGGAGATAGTCCGGTAAAGACGACCGCATATATCGTTTATCCTGGCGATATATTCGTTCCTCATGTAGGATATCAGCGTTCCCTCATGCGCCGCCTGTCTGTCCCATACCTCCAGAACATCTGCGCCGGCGTTCCCCTGCATTATTTCTTTCAGGAGAGCATTGCGCTGATTCATAACTGCGCTGTGCTTGTTTATATGAACAACAAAAACAGGATTCAGCTGTGACGCCGCCATATCAATGAAGTTCCGCCGCCTTTCCGGAGCGCCCTTGATGATCTCGGCATCATCCGGGATAAAGGCAATGCACTTGAAAACGTCAAACAGCGCCCTTGTTCCCTTTTGCTTCACTCCGTTAAGAGTGATCTGCTTGGGTGCGGAAGCATTCCTTGTCATTTCAATGCTGATCTTCTGTTCTCTTGCACCGTCATGTATTTTTATCTTTGAAGACATCCTGTTTCCGCCGATAGTTATATAATCCTTTTCCTTTGAGCCACGAAAGCTCCGGCAGCCTGAAAGTATCCACATAGCCTCCAGAAGATTAGTCTTTCCCTGGGCGTTCGGACCGACAATGATGTTATATTTGAGGTCTGGGGCAAAAGAGATCCCGGACAGATTTTTAAATCCGTCTATATCCGCATAAGTGACTATCACTCGACGGTTACCTCCTGACCGTCAAGTGAGACCGTATCTCCGGAACGTATCTTCTTTCCCCTCATGGTGCATACTTCGCCGTTTACGAATACCTGACCGTCCTGTATAAGAGCCTTTGCTTCTCCTCCCGATCCCACAAGGGATGCAAATTTAAGGAGAGCGTCAAGCTTTATGAACTCTGTGGTTATTTTTACTTTTTCCATTTTTCCTTACCTCTTCAACTATGCTTTTTGAAACCGGTTATCAGTTCTTTAACTGTATCGGCATTACAAGGTAGATATAGCTTTCGCCCTCAAGTGGGAGGATCTCTATTACTTTCATTGCTCCGTTAAAGCGTATCTTCAGTTTATCTCCCTCAGCGGCCCTCAGAGCTTCAAGCATCAGCTTGTTGTTGAATCCGATAGTTACTGTTTCCCCGGAAATATCAGCAGATATGGAATCGTTTATTTTTCCTATTCCGGTACGGCAGCTTATCTTTACCTTTCCTTCGCCTATTTCACAGCGGATAGGGGATTTATTTTTTTCGTCAAGCAGCAGTGAGCATCTTTCCAGACAAGTTGAGAAAGCTCTCTTGCTGATAATCATTTCTGTCTTGTATCCTCCCGGAATGCTCAGCTTATAATTATGGAACGCACCTTCAAGAAGTCGTGAAATTACAATGACATTATCTATCTGGAAAATTATATGACGGTCGTTGGTGCATATTATACATTCATTGCTGCTATCGTCCTTTATGAGCGTAGAAACTTCGATAAGAGCCTTTTTCGGTACTACAAAGTGGTATTTCTCCTGACATTCCAGTTTTTCACATCTAATGGCAAGACGAAATCCGTCAATAGCTACCATGTTAAAATTACCGTCCTCAATATCAAAAAGTTCTCCTGTCATGACAGGCTTGCTTTCGTTTGTAGAAGTGGCATAACTGGTCTGATTTATCATAGAGCGGAGAACCGACTGTTTTATAGTAAAGCTTCTGTTTGAATCTACAATAGGAAGTTCCGGATATTCCTCTGCGGACATTGCGGAGATACTGCATTCCGTAGCGTCGCATGAAATGTTGATAACAAGATTTTCGTCTATATCGAAATTTATAACGTCACCGGACATTTTTCTTGTGAATTCACTGAAAAGTCTGGTGCTTACCACAAATTCTCCTTCGCCTTCGGTTCTGGCATTAATAGAAGTGCGGATACCCATTTCAAGATTGTAGGCTGTAAGCTCCAGTTTTCCGGATTCTATTCTTACTTTTATTCCTTCGAGTGCAGGAATTGTTGATTTCTGCGAAACTGCTCTCGAAACGTTTCCGATAGCTTCGCTGAGTTCTGATTTATTGCAGGTGAATTTCATATGAGACCTCCGTTTTTTTGACTGTCTCTGAGCAGAGGACAGTTCTGACGTGATTTTATCCTTTCCGTATATTTGTGATAAGCTAAGATAAGAAAGGATAATTATATACTAAGATAAGATAAATATATTTGTTGTTGTTGTTGTGTCGGTGGAAAAGTTTGAACAGCATTTTTTTCCCTGTATCAAGCCATAAAACCGTCCACATACGGCTGTTGTGAAATTTTGGACAAATGTGGAAGATCCTTTCGGAAGATATTTTTCTGTTGAATCAGTTGAAGCTTGTGGAGTTGAAGTGGACGAATTGTTGACAAATCTGTTCAATTGACTTTTTCTGACTTTCAACTTTCAAAAGTTTGTTGATTGTGGAAAATTTGAAAATGTTGAATCAACAAATGTGTTGAGAGAGGTTGTCCCGATTTTACGGCAATATATGGAAAGATTTTTATAAATTGATATTCCACCGTGTTTTCAACATGGTGTGGAAAACATGGTGGAAATACTGATGTTTTTCACTTTTTAACTTAACAATAACTGACATTTCCACATATGTGGTGACGCCGTCCCCACACCCCTGCCAAAGGGGTGACTCCCCACAGTGTGGGGAGATGTCACGAAGTGACAGAGGGGACCGCTCCCGTTAGGAGTACATCCCCTTTGGAAACCCATTATTAATTCATTTCAATCTCCCGTAAAGGGAGATTGAAATGAATTAGAGTGAATATCCATAGAGAAAAATTCCTTTTGACAAGGGTTTAGAAACAGAATCATTGCTATTGTGAAATTTCAGGATGTCTGATTATACTTTGCTTTTGTCCCGGATGTTTTTGATTATATCTTCTACAAGGGTACGCAGTGTAGAGTCTTTTGCCATTGCATCTGTAACGCTTGTAACTGAATA
Organism: Oscillospiraceae bacterium; assembly: GCA_021769725.1. Taxonomy (GTDB): domain Bacteria; phylum Bacillota; class Clostridia; order Oscillospirales; family Ruminococcaceae; genus Ruminococcus. The sequence goes on from JAETSI010000004.1 coordinate 127,941, forward strand.
AACAATAGTTGAATGATCTCTGCCGCCGAATTCAGTACCTATGGATGCAAGCGGCATCTGAGTTACTTCTCTTACTACATAAATGGCTACTTTACGTGCAATAGAGATCTGAGCCGAACGTTTATTGGAACGTATATCCTCCGGAGAAACACCGTAGACCGTAGATACTTCGGAAATTATTTTTTCCACAGTGATCGGGATAGGCTGTTCGTCGGTAAGAACGTCACGGATAACGCTCTGAGCCATAGAAATGGTGATCGGACTGCCGGCAAAATGATTGAGGGCTTTAAGACGAGTGACAGCTCCTTCAAGCTGACGAATGTTTGATTTCAGGCGGTTTGCCATGAATTCGGCAACTTCTCCGGGCATTTTTAGTTCGAGGAGTTCTGATTTTCTGTTGATTATGGCAAGCCTGGTTTCGTAGTCTGGGGCAGATATATCGGCAATAAGACCGCCCTCAAATCTTGTGCGGAGACGTTCTTCCAGTGTGACGAGTTCTTTTGGCGGCTTATCTGAGGTAATAACTATCTGCTTGCCTTCCTGATGCAGTTTGTAGAAAGTATGAAAGAATTCTTCCTGCATACGTTCCTTTTCCGCAAAGAACTGAACATCGTCTATCAGCAGTATATCGACGTTTCTGTATTTGTCGTGGAAATCTGACATCATGCTTTTGTTGATAGCATTGATAAGATCTCCGCCGAAAGCCTCGCTGGTAACGTAAACAATATTGAAATTGGGATGATTTTTTCTTACTTCGTTGGCAATAGCCGTGATGAGATGAGTCTTGCCCATTCCGGACGGACCATATATAAACAGTGGATTATAGTCCGGAACAGCTTTTTCTCCGCAGTTTTTTGCAACGGATTTGCTGCACGCCAGAGCAAATTCGTTTGAACGTCCCTCAATAAATGTATCAAATGTATAGTCATAATTGGCAAATTTATAAGATTTTTCAAGTTCTGCGTGTTTTCGGTCAAGTTCGGCGTCTGTAGGGACAACTATCTTTTCCGGTTCGTCGGAATCAACGTTTATTATAATATTTGTATTAAAACCAAGTACGTTGTAAAAAGCTTCTTTAAGGATATCGCCGTACTTTGTCATAACAATGTTTCTCTGAAAGTCTGTCTGTATGCTGAAAACAGCGTCTGTGCCGTTGAAATTTTCGGGTTTCATCTGGTCTATCCAGGTAGTGATGCCGATTTCCGGTATTTTTTCGTTTTCGAGACAATATTTTTTTACATTCTCGAAAACTTCCTCAAATGAATTCATGTTGAACCTCCGTGATTTGTATTGCTCTGTTTTATGTAAGGGTCTGTTTAGTGTCTCGCTGCGCACGCCTTTTCGGCAAAATTTTTCTCTAAAATACGCACACATTGAGATATTAAACAAACTCTGAGAGGAAAAAACGATACTCCCCTATAATAATTATAATAATATTATAACATATCAATGTTGAAAATGCAAGCAGTTTTCAGTATTAAACTATTAGAAAAAATGCCGTAATTCCACATCTAAATTGACATATTGTTGAAAACTTTGTGGATTCAACATTTTGTTTGTGAAAAACATTGCTTAAAGGCTCTGCAAAACAAAAAAATAAATGTTGAAAGGTGATCGGACATTAGTTTTTAACATAGTTTTCAAAAGTTTCAACATAGAGCATGTCAACTTTTCATCAATGTTGCAATACTGTTGGTTTGCACGTTCATTTGGCAGGATCTGAGAACTTGTGTTCATAGTCTATTGCAAGTGTCTTTTCAGCGAATTTTACCGATTGCCGCGTTGAAAAAGCTCGCCATACGACAGTATGCTTTCGCCTTTTCGTCTTGCTCTCGTCAAAATTACGCTCGAAAATCCGCACATAATTTCTATGCGGACAGGTTCTTAGAAAATAAATGATAAAATTATAAAAAAGTAGCAGTTTTTTTATTATTATATTGGTAAAAAAAACTAAAATACAAATTTTTTTAAAAAATCGCTTGACATATCAGGCAAATTAATATATAATGTTTTAGTGTAATGCGGACAGAGGTGTCCGGCATAGTATTAATAAACTGGGATGCATCATTGAAATAATAAATAATGCATTCTTAATATACAAAGCGCAGAGAGGAGGACCTGAATATGAAAAGAACATATCAGCCTAAAAAGCTTCACAGAAAGAAGGAGCACGGCTTCATGAAGAGAATGGCTACAAAGAACGGCAGAAAGGTTTTAGCTCGTAGAAGATCTAAGGGCAGAGCAAGATTAACTCACTGACGACGCTGACCACAAAATCTTAATTTTGTGGTCTTTTTTGTTAGTTTGCAGGTAAGGATGCTCTTTATGGTGTTGTTATACTCCCCTCTATTGCAAAACGCAATAAAGATGGCAGGCAGAAATTGCGTATGTCAAGGCGGAGGAGGAAAGCATACTGTCGTATGGTTACGACGACAACGCAGGCAGACGGAATTTATGACTGTCAGATTATTGTGAGTTGCAATAGAGGAGAGTATATGCTTTATACGCAGATTTTAAATAATAACAAGGATTTTCTTGCTATTTACAAAAAGGGAAGATATTTTGCTTCAAAATATTCAGTCATATATGTAAGACTGAACGGCAGACCATTCAACAGGCTCGGTATTACAGCCGGCAAGAAAGTCGGCAACGCCGTACACAGAAACAGAGCCAAAAGACTTATCCGTCTTGCATACAGAGAGACGGAAATAAAACTTCCGGTAGGGATAGACCTTGTGATCGTGGCACGCAGCCATATATGCAGTGTGAAATCTCAGGAATTCTGTGATTATATGAAAAATACCGGTGTAAGGGAAATAAACGGTATCTTCCGCAGGCTTGCTTCCGGAAAAAGCAGGGTATGAAATACATAGCTCTTCTTTTGATAAAATTTTACAGAAAATGTATTTCTCCTTTTTTTCCTGCAAAATGCAAGTATTATCCGACGTGCAGCAGTTACGCCATGACAGCATTCCGCAAATTCGGATTTTTCAGGGGACTGCTGCTTTCGGTCTGGAGAATAATGAGATGCAATCCATGGTCTCCGGGAGGAATAGACCATGTTCCGGAAAAATTTACTCTGAGAACAAGAAAAATGCAGTTTGACGGGATCTTTGACAATTCCGACACCGAAAACTGCGTGGACGAGGATTCCTTTACCGGCAGTGAAACACAGGACAACAATAACGATTAAGAGGGATGAAATTTGAACGTACTTTATGATATCATAGGTGTTCCTTTCGGATACCTTATGCGGTGGATATATATGCTCTGCAATAATTACGCCGTGGCAATTGTTCTTTTTACGGTGGTTACAAAGATTCTGCTTTTCCCCGTAAACTATAAAACACAGAAAAATGCTGCGAGAATGCAGCTTCTTAACCCGAAAATGAAAAAGCTGAGAAAAAGCTATGCGAATAATCCTCAGCGTTTGCAGGAAGAACAGCAGAAACTTTATGTTCAGGAAGGCATCAACCCTATGGGAAGCTGTCTGCCTGCATTTATCCAGATGTTTCTTCTCTTCGGCGTGCTGGACGTTATCTACAAGCCTATCACTCACATACTTGGATTTGCTAAGGATATAAGAATCGATGCCTGTGCTATCGCAGGAACAAAAATTAAGGATCTGAGATGCGAACTTAACATTATGACGCATCTTTCAAAGCATCCCGGAGATTATATCAGCCTTGGGGATTTCAGCAGAAAGGTTTCGGAATTTACCGATAAATATACCATATTTGGAGCAAATCTTGGTAAAACACCCTCTCTGCATCCCGACGTATGGAACAGAGAAGCATGGATTCTTGTATGTATTCCGTTCCTTGCAGGTCTGGCACAGCTCCTCTCATCATTTTACAGCCAGATACATCAGAAAAAAGTAAATCCCGATATGCAGGGCGGAGGATGCATGACGTTTATGATGTATTTCTTCCCGCTTCTGTCCATATGGTTTGCGTTCAACGTTCCTGCCGGAATCGGTTTTTACTGGATCTGGTCGGCTCTTTTCTCATTTGTCATAACCTTTGCTCTCAACCATTACTTCACACCGGAAAGAACAGAGGCTATCAATGCAAAAGAAAAGGAAAAGGCACGTATCTACGCTGAAAAGCATCCCGAGAAAAAGACTTTTATGCAGAGGATGATGGAACAGCAGGAACTTCTGAATCAGCAGCAGAACGGCAGTCAGAGAAAGAATGACGGAGACAGGGTTTCACGGTCTGAAATGAACAAGTACAACAGGGACAAGATAAAAGAAGCACGTAAGCGCATGGCAGAAAAATACGGCGATCTTTATGATGAAAATGATAATCAGGATTAATTTTTAAGGAGTTGTTAATATGACTGAGATATTTAAGGCTGCAACAGTAGACGAGGCTAAGGCTGCCGCAGCAAAAAAATTCGGCAGAGATATCAGATCGATAAAGTTTGATATCATTGAAGAGGGGAAAAAGGGTCTTTTAGGTTTCGGAAAGAAAGAAGCTGTGGTAAAGGCTTCTTATGAGGAAAAAACTTCGGTTTCTGCACCTGCCGCAAAAGCTCCGGCTGCTCAGCCGAAGCAGACTGCCGCACCTGAAAAAAAGAGCGCAGCAGTTCCTGTTAAAACAGAAAAGGCTGTTCCGAAGGAAGTTCCGGAAATCAAGAAAGAATCAAATAAAGAAGTCAGAGTTGCTCCGGCAGCAAAAGCTGAAATAAAGAAAATTCCTGCTGAGGAAATTATTCCGGCAGAGGAAAAGGTTGAGATTTCTGACTCAGTTCCCGAAAAGTCTGCTGATGCCGTTAAGGATAACGCCGCAGCTCAGGACGAGGAGTTCTTCTCTCTTGATAATTTCACTCCCGTTGACGAATCACTCGAGCACCCCAAGGTCAAGCTTGCCAAGGATTATATCACCAGTATTTTCAGCGCTATGGATATTGAAGTGAAATATTCCGTTTATCAGAATGAAACAGGAGCAGTTATAAATGTCGAGAGCAGCAACAATGGTACTGTTATCGGCAGAAGAGGCGAGACTCTTGACGCTATTCAGTATCTCTGCTCCATCATTGCAAACAAGGGCGACAAGGACTACTTCAGGATCACTATAGATTGTCTTGGTTACCGCAGCAAGAGAAAGGATACTCTTGAACAGCTTGCTGCAAAGGTGGCTAAATCCGTTCTCAGAACAGGTCGTTCACAGCCGCTTGAGCCTATGAATCCATATGAGAGAAGAGTTATCCACTCTGCTATTTCTAAGATAGATGGCGTTTCTTCCAGATCTGTTGGAGAAGAGCCGTACAGAAAAATCATTGTTTCTTCAAATAATCCCAGATATAACAACAAGAGACGTGACAATCGCCGTGACGGCGGCAGAAACGACCGCAGAAATGACAGAAGAGGCGGGGACAGAGAAGTGACAATGGAAAGAAAATCTGTCAATCTTGAGACAAGTTTTGAAAAGGATTACAAGAGACCAAAGCCCGAGGATAATATTGAAGGCGGTCTTTACGGTAAAATTGAATTCTAAAAAATTTTAATATAATTGGCAGCAGTACATATATCTGTGCTGCTGCCTTTTTAGGAAGTGATATTTTGTCAACTATTGCAGCTATTTCTACTCCGGATTCTCCCGGAGGTATCGCTGTTATACGTATTTCCGGAGAGGATGCTATTAGTACGGCGGAGCGTGTTTTCAGACCTTTCGGTGAAAAAAAAGTGGCTGATATGGCAGGATATACCTGCGCTTACGGTATTGCTCACGACAACGGCGAAAGAATAGACGATTGTATTCTCACGGTTTTTCGTGATCCGAATAGTTACACCGGTGAGGATACGGCTGAAATTTCCTGCCACGGCGGTATCTATGTTACACGAAAAATTCTTCGTACGATACTAAAAAATGGAGCTGAACCTGCCCAGCCAGGGGAATTTACAAAGAGAGCTTATCTTAACGGAAAGCTTGATCTTACGCAGGCAGAGGCGGTAATGGAGATTATATCCGCTAAAGGTGAAAGAGAACTGAAAATGGCGGAAAATCTCCGGGAGGGAGCGGCATTTCGTCATGCAAAAAAATGTTCGGATATGCTGATGAGGATTCTTGGTGACCTTGCAGCATGGGCAGATTATCCCGAGGAGGATATTCCCTCTGTGGAACCGGAACGGCTGATTTGCGATCTGACTGACGTTAAGAATATTCTTTCGTCTCTTGTGGAGAATTATGACTGCGGAAGAATACTTCGTGAGGGAATCTCCACCGCCATTGTCGGCAGACCAAACGTGGGGAAGTCTACACTCTTTAACTGTCTTAGCGGATGCGAAAGAAGTATTGTAACCGATATTGCAGGAACTACACGTGACGTTATCGAGGAGACCGTGACGCTTGGTGATATTGTTCTCAGGTTGTCGGATACGGCAGGAATCCACACGACAAATGACGTGATTGAGGAGATAGGTATCGGTATAGCCGAAAAAACTGCGCAGTCTGCTGAACTTGTAATTGCTGTTTTTGACGGGAGCTGTACTCTCACTAAGGACGATTTTATTCTTATTGATAAGATAAAGAAGCTAAAATGTGTTGCTGTTATTAATAAATCAGATGAAGAAAATCTGATAGATGATAGGATAATTAAAGATAACTTTATACATACAGTATATTTATCAGCTAAGGAAAATAAGGGAATAGATAAGCTAAAATTAACAATCGAGAATATATTTTCAATAAATGAAACAACTATTAATACTGTATCTGCTGCAAATGAGCGTCAGAAAAGATGCATTGATTCTGCACTGGAGTGCGTTAACAATTCAATATCAGCGCTCAGATCAGGAGAAATGCTTGATGCCGTAAATGTTCTTATTGACGAGGCAGAGCAGCATCTTTTGGAACTGACGGGAGAAAGAGTTACTAATGCTGTTGTTGATAATGTATTTTCAAGATTCTGCGTCGGAAAATAATGTTTCACGTGAAACAATGAAGTGAGGGATATTTTTGAATTACAAAATGGGAGACTTTGACGTTGCTGTTGTTGGTGCAGGACACGCCGGAATCGAGGCTGCTCTTGCATCTGCCCGTTTGGGATGCAGGACGGTGATGTTTACGATTTCTCTGGATCAAATAGCAAATATGCCCTGTAATCCGTCAATCGGAGGAACTGCAAAAGGTCATCTTGTACGTGAGATAGATGCTCTTGGCGGTGAAATGGGTAAGGCTGCTGATAAATGTTTTATTCAAAGCCGTATGCTGAACAGGGGAAAAGGACCTGCTGTTCATAGTCTGAGAGTACAGGCTGACAGAGTTCTGTATCATGATTATATGAAAAGAATATGTGAAAAGCAAAAAAATCTTTATATAAAACAAGCAGAAATTTCTGAAATAATTACCGAAATGGGAAAAATAATCGGAGTAAGAACATCCCTTGGGGCTGAATACAGCGTAAAAGCAGTTATTGTTGCTACCGGAACTTATCTCAAGGGAAAAATACACATAGGAGAAGTATCATATGAAAGCGGCCCGGATTCATCGCTGCCAAGCAGATATCTCTCTGAAAGCCTAAGAAAAAATGGAATTGAATTGAGAAGATTCAAAACCGGAACGCCATGTCGTGTTAACCGAAGAAGTATCAATTTTGATATCATGGAAAGACAGGATGGCGATGATAATATTGTTCCTTTTTCCTTTGAAACTCCTGTCGAGGGACTATGCAACAAAGTTAGCTGTTATGTGACTTATACAAATAGTAATACACATGAAGTGATTCTTTCAAACTTGGACAGATCGCCTTTATATTCAGGAAGAATTGAGGGGGTAGGACCAAGATACTGTCCGTCTATTGAGGACAAGATAGTTCGTTTTTCAGATAAGCCAAGGCATCAGCTCTTTGTAGAACCTATGGGACTTACGACCGAGGAATTTTATTTGCAGGGAATGTCATCGTCGCTGCCGGAAGATGTACAGCTTGCATTTCTGCGGACGATTGAGGGATTGGAAGATGTAGAAATAATGCGTCCTGCATACGCTATCGAGTATGACTGCTGTGACCCTATTCAGCTCTTGCAGACACTTGAATTTAAAATGATAGCAGGACTATATGGCGCAGGTCAGTTTAATGGAAGTTCCGGCTATGAAGAAGCTGCCGCTCAGGGTCTTGTTGCAGGAATTAACGCAGCATTGAAGATTCGTGGAAAAGAACCAATGATTCTCGACCGGGCAAGTTCGTATATCGGAACGCTTATTGACGATCTCGTTACGAAAGGATGCTCCGACCCATACAGAATGATGACTTCACGCAGTGAATATCGTCTGATTCTGAGGCAGGATAATGCGGATCAGCGCCTTACTCCGATTGGATACAGAATCGGTTTGATATCTGCTTTGAGATATGAAAAACTCCAGAAAAAAATTGAAATGACAAACTGTGAACTTAAAAGAGTTTCTTCTTTGAACATACCGCCATCACGTCAGCTCAATGCGTTTCTGGAAGAACATCTGACAGCGCCGTTGTCTTCCGGTGCTAAATTGGCAGATCTTATCCGGCGTCCACAGCTTGGATATGATATTCTTGCGCCATTTGATCCTGATCGACCGGAGCTTTCACCGGAAATCAGGGAACAGGTTGAGTTGCAGATAAAATATGAGGGATATATTTCAAAGCAGCTTTCGCAAATTAACAATATTCGCCGGCTTGAAAATCAGAAATTGCCGTTAAATACGGACTATAGCAAGGTTTACGGTCTTCGGTTGGAAGCAGCGGAGAAGTTGAATAAGGTTCAGCCGTCGTCGATTGGTCAGGCGTCGAGGATCTCCGGAGTTTCTCCGGCGGATATTTCTTTACTGACAGTTTGGCTTGAACACAGAAAGGGCGATAAAAATGTTTCCTGATTATACGTTTTGCTGTCGAGAATTTAAAAAATACGGACTTGAACTTAACAAAATTTCTTATGAAAAGCTGGAAATTTACTGTGATTTTCTTATTGAATATAACAATTATGTAAATCTTACGGCGATAACCAATCCGGTGGATATACTTTATAAGCATTTTATTGACAGTATTCTTCTGGCTGAATATGGAGAAATTTCCGATGAAATTTCTCTTATAGATGTTGGCACAGGTGCGGGATTTCCTTCCGTTCCGCTTAAAATTTTTATGCCTGAAATAAAAATTACGCTTCTTGATAGTCTTAATAAAAGGATTGAATTCCTTAAAAAACTTTGTAATAAGCTTGAAATTGAAGCTGAATTTATTCACGGTAGGGCGGAAGATATCTCAAAAATGGCGGAATATCGGGAAAAATTTGATGTTTCATGTGCAAGAGCTGTAGCAAATCTTTCTGTTCTTAGTGAATTATGTTTGCCTTTTGTATCAGTTGGAGGACGTTTTATTGCAATGAAAGGTCCTAATGAAGATATTGCTTCTGCAGCCGGGGCAATTGAGATACTTGGCGGAACTGTTTCACGTGAAACAAATTATGATCTTGAAAACGAAAAACGCCGGATAATACAAATAAAAAAAATATCGCATACACCGACAAAATATCCGAGAAACAGCAGTCAGATCAAGAAGAAACCTCTGTGATCCTGTGATTTTATAGCATAATTACCGACAGTTTGCAGATGACTGTCGGTTTTTTTGTGTGGTAATTATTTCCCAAAAATGCTAAAATATTATTACAGGGGCAGCCCGAGTATTAATATTAGAGGTAGAAAAAAATGGCAGGTTTTTTAAATTTTACAAAAGAAAAGTCTATAAATAAAGTTATTGAAATTGAAATAAAGCAAATTATACCCAATCCTCATCAGCCGAGAAAATCATTTCCGGATAATGAGATAGCAGCACTGGCAGAATCAATATCCCAGAACGGCATTTTACAACCCCTTTCTGTCAGGAGAGTGGGCGATAAATTTGAACTTATTGCAGGCGAAAGAAGGCTCAGAGCAGCTAAATTCTGCGGATTATCTGTTGTTCCATGTATTGTTCACGAGATAAGCGATAGAAATTCTGCAATACTTGCTCTTGTAGAGAATATTCAGCGACAGGATTTATCGTTTTTTGAGGAAGCAGTCGCAATTGAGAAACTGATTACATATTACGGAATGACTCAAGAGGACGCCGCATCAAAGCTTGGAAAGGCTCAGAGCACCATTGCAAACAAACTGCGTCTCTTAAGAATTACCCCGGAAGAAAGAAATCTTATAATGAAATTTAATCTGACGGAACGCCATGCACGTGCATTACTAAAACTCGCAAGTCCTGAAGAACGTCTTACAGTGCTTGACAAGATAATCAAACATAATCTTAATGTCGAAAAATCAGAAAAACTTATTGAAGACTTTATTGGTTTACAGAAGGAAAGAGCAAGTTACAAAAAACGTTCAAAGGTTTTTCAGAATGTAAAAATGTTTGTTAATACTATTAATAAAGCAGTAGAAACTATGCAAGCTGCCGGAATCTCAGCTGATTCACGAAAGATTCAAAATGAGGATTATATTGAATATAGGGTGAGAATTCCAATTCAGAAAAAAACAAAATAATTCTAATTTGTTTCACGTGAAACATTTTTGCAGAAAATATCGAAAAATTTCTCTTTTATATTTACAATTCTTTTAAAACGTGGTATAATATATTTATAAATGTATGAAGGGAAAGATTTCATGGGTAAAATTATTGCTGTGGCAAACCAGAAAGGCGGCGTGGGAAAGTCAACGACTGTTGTGAATATCGCCGCATATCTGGGATCCCGGGATTTTAAAGTGCTCTGCATTGATTCAGATCCCCAGGGAAATTCAACCACCGGCTTTGGAATAAAGAAAAAAACCGTAAAAGCGACGACATATGACGTAATTACAGGGAAAACCAGGATTCAAGATGCTGTTATTCATACAGAATTTAAAAATGTATCTATAATTCCTGCTACTGAAGATCTTGCTGGTTGTGAAGTGGAACTTGTAAATTATGAGAACAGAGTTAATCGCCTGAAAATGCAGCTTCTTACCTGCAAGCTCGACTATGACTATATTCTCATAGACTGTCCTCCGGCGCTGGGAACGATAACTATTAACAGTCTGGTCGCCTGCGACACGATTCTTGTTCCTATGCTTGCAGAATTTTATGCATTGGAGGGACTGTCTCAGCTTGTAAACACAATTAAAATAGTAAAAAGTAATTACAATCCGGCAATTGATATTGAAGGAATTCTTTTTACTATGTTTGACGGACGTTTGAATGTTGCGAACGAAGTTGTTTCCGAGGTCGAAAAATATTTCCCGAATAAGGTTTTTAAGACAAAGATTCCGAGAAACGTGCGTATTTCCGAAGCTCCAAGCCATGGAAAACCAGTTATGTATTACGATAAAAGCTCAAAAGGCGCTGAATCATATGAGCTGCTTTGTCATGAGCTTCTGGGCGAGGCAATGGAGCTTCCTCAGAAAAAGAGAAGAGGAATTTTTACATTCAAGAAATCTTAAGAAAGGAAGAAAAGTATGGCTATAGGAGGTTTAGGAAACGGTCTTGATTCGCTTTTTAACGATAATACAAGCGATATTCAGGTAAAAAAAACACTGCGCATTTCGGAAATTGAACCAAATCGTAGTCAGCCGAGAAAAAATTTCAGTGATGAAGCAATATCTGCACTGGCTGATTCTATTCAGGAACACGGAATTCTTCAGCCGATTCTTGTAAGACCTCTCAGCACCGGCGGTTATCAGATAGTTGCCGGAGAGAGAAGGTGGCGTGCAGCAAGAATGGTTGGTCTGGACGAGGTTCCGGTGAATATCAAGGAACTTTCAGATATGGAAACCATGCAGATCGCTATTATAGAAAATCTTCAGCGTGAAAATCTGAATCCAGTGGAAGAAGCCGCAGGCTATAATGAACTTATCGAAAATTACGGCATGACGCAGGACAAAGTTGCAAAAATGGTCGGCAGATCACGGTCTGCCGTCGCTAATGCAGTAAGGCTGCTTGCTCTTCCGGAGCGTGTGCTTAAAATGCTTGAAAAGGGTGATTTATCAGCAGGTCATGGACGCGCTCTTCTGGGTTTTGAGGATGATGAGGAACTACTTACAGCAATGGCTGTTAAGGCATCGGACGGCGGACTGACAGTTCGTCAGGTTGAAAAAGCTGCACAGAAATATGCAGCATCGGAAGATGAAATTCCTGAAAAAAGCAACATAAAGATCGATAATTATTTCAAGGAAATGGAGCTTTCCCTTAATGAAACTCTTGGCAGAAAAGTCAAGGTGGATTACGGGAAAAATAAGGGTGCACTGATACTGGAATTTTACGACAAGGATGATCTGGCATCAATTGCAAAAAAGCTTACAGAAGAATAAGACGGATATTTCCCCATAAAATAAAGGAGTTAGAAAAAATGATAGATATTAAACTTATCAGAACAAATCCGGAAATCGTAAAGGAAAACATTAAAAAGAAGTTTCAGGATGAGAAACTTGAACTGGTTGACAAGGTTATTGAACTTGACAAAACATATCGTGAAACTAAAGTTGAATGTGATAGTCTGAGGAATCAGCGCAAGGTAAAGTCAAAGGAAATCGGCGGATTTATGGCAAAGGGTCAGAAAGAAGAGGCTGAAAGAGTCAAGGCAGAGGTTGCCGGTATCGGCGCAAAGCTTGCTGAAATGGAAGAACTTGAAGTAAAGCTTGAGGGTGAGATCAGAGAAATTATGCTGGTTATTCCGAATATCATTGACGAGAGCGTGCCGATAGGAAAGGATGACAGCGAAAATGTAGAGGTAGAGCGTTTCGGCGATCCGTTCGTGCCCAAATTTGAAGTGCCTTATCATGTTGATATCATGGAAAAAGTTAACGGAATTGATCTGGACAGTGCAAGAAAGACAAGCGGAAACGGTTTTTATTATCTTTGCGGCGATATTGCACAGCTCCAGTCGTGTATACTTTCTTATGCAAGAGATTTCATGATAGACAAGGGATTTACTTATTATATTCCGCCTTTTATGATTCGCAGCGACGTTGTTACGGGCGTTATGAGTTTTGCTGAAATGGAGGGAATGATGTATAAGATAGAGGGCGAGGATCTTTATCTTATCGGTACGAGCGAGCACTCTATGATAGGCAAGTTTATTGATACAATTATTTCCGAGGATGAGCTTCCTAAAACGCTTACGAGTTATTCGCCGTGTTTCAGAAAGGAAGTTGGAGCACATGGAATTGAAGAAAGAGGAGTTTACCGTATACATCAGTTTGAAAAGCAGGAAATGATCGTTGTATGTAAGCCGGAGGATAGTATGGATTGGTTCCATAAGCTTTATGGTTATACGGTTGAATTTTTCCGTACGCTTGATATTCCTGTACGTACGCTTGAATGTTGTTCAGGAGATCTGGCTGATCTTAAAGTGAAGAGTATAGATGTTGAGGCGTGGTCGCCAAGACAGAAGAAGTATTTTGAAGTCGGAAGCTGTTCAAATCTTGGTGATGCTCAGGCAAGACGTCTGGGAATAAGGGTAAAAGGAGCTGACGGAAATAAATATTTTGCGCATACGCTTAATAATACGGTAGTTGCTCCACCGAGAATGCTGATTGCATTTCTTGAGAATAATATCAATGAGGACGGAAGTATCAGAATACCTGAAGCTCTCAGACCCTATATGCGTAAGGACGTTATATCAGTTCCAGTGAAAAAGTAAAAATCGGCGGTATGGGCTTTAATTGTCCATACCGCTTTTTTTGTCAGCTTCTTTGGCAGCGGTGCAGAGACACATTGTGAAAGCTCCTATAGTACCGCCGAGCATAGTTCCTAATATAAAGCTTATCATAAAATCACCTCTATATATTATTCACCGCTTTCTATCCCTATATACAATAAAGGAGATTTCTTAACGAAATCTCCTCTGTTTTAATACTTTTACAGATTAATCATCTTTATAATGTCTTCTTTTGGACGAAGCCCTACACACTGAGCCGTGATAGCTCCGTCCTTAACAACAACTATCAGCGGTATACTCTCTACTCTGAATGCAGCAGCAAGTTCAGGCTGTTCGTCAACATTGACCTTTCCGACTTTCACTTTGCCGTCGTATTCGTCAGCAATCTCTGAAACGATCGGCGAAAGCATCATGCACGGACCGCACCAGCCTGCCCAGAAATCAAGGAGAACCGGCATTCCACGATAATTGCGGACTTCTTCATCAAAATTTTCCTTTGTGATTGTAATTTCGTTCATATTAATCCTCCAGCGACTTATAGTACAGCATACAGTGACAAAAACCTTCAAATTCAGGATCGGCTATCTGGTCACGGAATTCTTTGCACATACATTTATTTTCCGGTATCTTTTCAAGACGGCACGGACAATATCCGTCCTTTTTTTCAAGACCTTCTTTGATTTTCTCAACAATTTCTTTGTCCGGATTTAAAGTTACTTTCATATTCACCTCATCAGTTCGGCAGCCATTTCTTCTATCTGCTGCATATTTTCAGTCTTTACGCCTGCCTTTATGGTAACTGTTGTATCAAGCCAGGTAATATTCTTGGATTTTTCAAACATACCTTTCATTATCTTTGCAGCCATTGGAGCCCACGCACCATTTTCAATAAGACCGATAGTTCTGTTCTGATAATTTCTTTCTGTAAGATCGCCGATAAAATGCTTCATAAACGGGAAAATATCGGCATTGTAGGTAGTTGTTGCAAGAACAAGTTTACCATATCTGAAAGCGTCTTCAACGGCTTCTGCCATGTCCTCACGTGCAAGATCGCAGAAAACTACTTTAGGACAACCTTTTTCAATGAGCTTGTCACGGAGAATTTCGGCTGCCTTTTTAGTATTCCCGTAAACTGAGGTATATGCGATCATTACTCCTTGGGATTCAATGCCATAGCTTGACCAGGTGTTGTAGAGATCAAGGTAATATCCGAGGTTTTCGGTAAGAACCGGACCGTGAAGGGGACAAATAATGTTTATATCAAGTGCAGAAGCTTTTTTCAGAACTCCTTGAACCTGAACGCCGTATTTTCCGACAATTCCGAAATAATAGCGGCGTGCTTCACAAGCCCAGTCCTCGTCAGCATCGAGGGCTCCGAATTTACCGAAAGCATCGGCAGAGAAAAGAACTTTTGCCGTGCTGTCGTATGTGAACATTACTTCCGGCCAGTGAACCATGGGAGCAAAGACAAATTTAAGTTCATGGCTGCCGAGAGAAAGGGTATCTCCGTCCTTGACTTCTACCGTTTTGCTGTCAAGTGAGATATTTTCAAAAAACAGCTTCATCATATTGAATGTCTTTGAATTTCCGACTATTGCGGCATCCGGGTATTTTTCCATGAATTTTACAATATTAGCAGAATGATCGGGCTCCATATGCTGAACGATCAGGTAATCGGGATTTTTTCCGGCAAGAGTTTCTTCAAGGTTTTCAAGCCATTTGTCTCCGAAATTTGCGTCAACAGTATCTAAAACCGCAATTTTTTCATCCATGATAACGTAAGAATTATATGCCATTCCGTTTGGAACATCGTACAATCCCTCAAACAGGTCAATTTCATGGTCGTTTACACCAATATAATAAATGTCCTTTGTAATATTATACATTGTTTTTTTACCTCTATTCTATTTAGGATATTTTTATTATACCATATTATGGAAACTAAAAAAAGTGGCAATTGCAACAAATATTTATGTTGATGTTTGTTTACTAAAACAAATATTCTTGTTTACTCAGGGTAACAAATGCGTTTTTTTGGAAATTTTGAGTTATAATAATAATGGATTATTTTCATGGGATGTGAATGTTATAGATACAGTTGAAATATTTACAGACGGTGCATGCAGCGGAAATCCAGGGCCGGGCGGATATGGAGTAGTGCTTAGATACGGCAGCGTGGAAAAGGAACTGTCCGGCGGAGACAGCGCTACGACAAATAACCGTATGGAACTTACCGGGGTTATAAAAGGGCTTTCAGCTCTGAAACGTCCATGCAGGGTGATACTTACTACGGACAGCAAATATGTCTGCGACAGCATTAATAAGGGATGGCTGTACGGCTGGAAGAAAAAAGGCTGGATCAAATCCGATAAAAAACCGGTGCTGAACGTTGATTTGTGGGAACAGCTCCTGCCGCTTCTGGAAAAGCATGATGTTACATTCAATTGGGTCAAGGGTCATGCCGGACATCCGGAAAACGAACGCTGCGACAGGCTGGCAGTAGAGCAAAGAGATTTAATGTCAAAATAAGGGAGGAATCCTAAATGGAAAAAAGATTTATATATGCGGATAACGCCGCAACAACGGCAGTTTCAGATGAAGTTCTCAGCGCTATGCTGCCGCACTTTACAAAGGCTTATGGAAATGCTTCAAGCATCTATAAGCTTGGCAGAGACGCTCAGGCAGACGTTGAAAAAGCACGTGAAAAGGTTGCTGTCGCTCTCGGGGCTGATCCAAAGGAGATATTTTTCACAAGCTGCGGTTCAGAATCTGACAACTGGGCTATCAAGGGAACTGCTGAAATGATGTCCAAAAAGGGCAAAAAGCATATCGTTACTTCTGTATTCGAGCATCATGCTGTGCTCCATACCTGCGAATATCTGGAAAAACACGGTTTTGAAGTAACTTATGTTCCCGTTGATGAAAAGGGTCTTATCGACTCTGAAAACGTGCGGAACGCTATCCGTGAAGATACGGCGCTTGTTACGATAATGTACGCAAATAACGAAATAGGTACGATCCAGCCTATAGAAGAAATAGCTAAGATCTGTCATGAAAAAAAAGTTCTTTTCCATACGGACGCCGTACAGGCAGTCGGTCATGTGGAGATCGACGTAAAAAAACAGGGAATTGATATGCTGTCGCTTTCTGGTCATAAAATTCATGCTCAAAAAGGAATTGGCGCTCTTTATGTACGAAAGGGCATTGTTCTGCCGAATCTCATTCACGGCGGCGGACAGGAAAGAGGAAAGCGTGCCGGCACAGAGAACGTTCCTGCTATTGTGGGACTGGGCAGGGCTATTGAGATAGCTTGCAGCAATATCGTTGAAAAGGCAGATATTGTTACTCCCAAGAGAAACCGCCTGATAGACGGCATTCTGAAGCTTCCGTATACACGTCTTAACGGCGACAGGGATAAGAGACTGCCTGGTAATCTGAATATATCTATAGAGGGCATTGAGGGCGAATCGCTGCTTCTCATGCTTGATCTTAACGGAATATGCGCTTCATCCGGTTCTGCCTGCACATCAGGCTCTCTTGATCCTTCTCACGTACTGCTTTCAATAGGTCTGAAACATGAGGTCGCTCACGGCTCGTTAAGACTTTCAATCGAGGAGGATATTACCGACGAAGACGTTGATTATATCCTTGAAGTCATTCCAAAAGTAGTTGAAAGACTGAGAGAAATGTCGCCCGTATGGGAGAAAATGATGAACGGCGAAGAAGTTAAGTAATGTATGAAATAACAAAAGGAGAAATATAGCTATGATGTACAGTGAAAAAGTTCTGGATCACTTTTCAAACCCCAGAAATGTAGGAGAAATTGATGACGCAGACGGCGTTGGAGAGATCGGAAACGCCAAGTGCGGAGATATTATGAAAATGTATCTCAAAATAGACAAAGGAATCATTACAGATGCAAAGTTCAAGACATTCGGCTGCGGTGCGGCTGTTGCAACATCGTCTATGGCAACTGAGCTTATAAAGGGTAAGTCAATTGACGATGCTCTGAAGCTCACCAACGATGCTGTTGTAGAGGCTCTTGACGGACTTCCGGCAGTAAAGGTACATTGTTCAGTACTTGCCGAACAGGCTGTAAGAGCGGCTTTGTCAGATTATTACACAAGACAGGGTATAGATCCTCTGCCGATAGTCGGAGAAATAAAAGAGCCTGAAGAATAAAAAATATCCCGGAGTTTCATATAAAACTCCGGGATTTATTATTTCTGCCTGCGGTTGTCAGGATTCTTCTTTATCTTCATTTTCATCGTTGTCGGCTATTTTTTTATAATTCTTTTCGGCTTCCTTTTCAAGAGCCTCTTTCTGTGCTTTTTTTGCTCCTCGTGTTGCACTTTTTCTGCTTCTTGCCATTAAAACAATTGCGAAAACAATTGCTGTCAGCAGAATTCCAACTACGATAATAATAAACGCAAGTTTTTTAAGATCAACTCCGGTCGAGTCATACTCGATCTTATTATTTTTTGCATATTTTTCACCTGCTGATCCGGCGGTAACGCTCATTTTAAAACCGTCAATACTTACAGTTTCATAACTTCCGTCCTCTGAATAGTTATTTTTAATTCCGAAAGCATTGTTTCCTATCTTTTCAACAGATTTTGGTATTGTTATCTGTTTCAGTTCCGGGCAGTCGAGAAAAGCATTTTCTCCGATATTTTTCAGATTTTCCTGTAGAATAGCTTTGTTCATGGAATAACAAACCATGAATGCGCCGTCGCTGATTGTTTCAAGGGAAAGGGGAAGTTCTACAGATTCAAGTGCTATATCGTAAGCAAATGCACATTTTTCCAGGGTTTTCAGCCCCTCCGAGAAATCAATGCTTTTAAGGGACGTGCATTCGCTGAATGCGTAACCGCCGATAGTTTCGACTGAATCTGGAATATACAGATTGGTTATGCCGGAACATAGTGAAAATGCACCGCCGTTTATTTCTCTTACGCTGTTTTTTATGCGAAGTTCTCCAGAAATGCTTGGTGCAGCACGGTATATAATTTTTTCGTCCTTATCATACAGGATTCCGTCAACGACCTTGAAAGCTGTACATCCCTCAGCATCAAAAGTTTCTATCGGAGCATAGCTGAACGCCATATCCCCGATTTCCGAAAGGGAATCCGGAAGTGTGAATTGGGTGAGTGAATAGCATCCGTCAAAAGCAGAATCGCATATTTTTGTAACACTGTCCGGTAGATCAACGGAGGTCAGTGATTTGCAGTTTCCAAAAGCCATGTTGCCGACTTCGGTAAGATTATCAGAAAGAACTACCTCGGTAAGCAGGCTACAGTCAAGAAACGTATTGTCGGGAATTTTAGTAATTGAGTCTGGGATGGAAACTTTTTTCAGAGAAGTGCATCCCACGAATGTATTTGAGCCGATTTTTTTTACCGTATCAGGAATATTCACTTCCGACAGGGTAGAGCATCCGGCAAAAGCGCCGTCTTTTATTTCTACTATGCTTATGCCGTTTACAATGCCGGGAAAAGAAGTCAGAATTGTGGCTGTACATTTCTTTACGGCATATCCGCCCTCGACCTCTTCATAAATAAAGCTTCCGTCCTGCAATACATCTTCAGCGTTTTGGAGGTCGTCTGCCGAAACCCAATATGCCGGAAGCGCAGCTAACAGTCCTATAGCCGCTGTCGCCGCAGAAAAGATTTTTATAAGCTTATTCTTCATTGTTTTCTTTTTCCTTTTCATTAGTTTCATCCGAATTATTGGTATTCTTTTTTTCGGATTTTTTCTTTACGGGAGAAGAAGATTTCCTCGCCTTTGATTTCTTCACTGCAATGCTGCCGATAAGCGCCGCAATAAGAAAAGCTATTCCGCCGCCGCTTATCCATAAAATTGTTTTTCTTACATTTTTTCCGAATATCTCAACAGTATCAGTTACCGCTTCGATATTGTTTTTTTCAGCATATTCAACGCCCGTATCGTCTTTTGCCTTGTTTGTATAAAGCTTGAATCCCTCAACAAGACCGTTTCCGCCGGTTGTGCCGTCCTCATTTGTAATTGTATCATCATAGAAATATCCGAATGCAAAAATACCTATTTCGGTATCGCTGCTGCGAAGCCGGACTTTTTTCAGATTTACGCAGTCATAGAAGGCGCCGTCGCCGACCTTTTTAAGATTTTTAGAAAGCTTGACAGAGGAGAGCTTTTTGCAGTTTTCAAATGCAGATATACCAATGTTTTCAACGTTGGAAAGGTCAACTTCTTCAAGATGATAATTTCCTGAAAAAGCGTCATTGCCGATTGTCTTTACACCGTCAGGGACTGTATATTCTTTGCTTGTGATTCCTTTTGGATAATGTACGAGAACGGATTTGTCTTTATTGTAAAGAATGCCATTTTTCGATGAGTAAGCTCCGTCGCCGTCAGATACACTGATTTTTTCAAGGGATGAAAGGTACATGAAAGGATCTTCATCCTCGACGCCGATAGATGTGCAGTTTCCTGAAAGCTTCAGTTCCTTTAATTTGGTGCAGTAATTGAATACGCCTGAACCAATAGTGACCGCTCCGCCGAGGTCAGCGCTTTCAAGAGATTCGCAGCCGTCAAAGATGTTATCCTCAATCAGTGTGACACTTTGTGGGAGTGTAATGTTTTTAAGTTTAGTGCAGTTCATAAACGCCATTTTCCTTATGGTCGTTATTCCCTCTGAAAAGATAATCTCTTCTGCTTTGTTTTCTGAAAAGGCGGCAGGATAGATTTCTGTTACTTTTATGCCGTCAATTTCAGAGGGAACAGTAATAACCGGATCTACAGAGGAGCAGTAAATAATAGCCACACCGCCCTCAATCTCGGCATACTGGAATTCCCCGAAGCTTTGCATTGTAAGATTATCCATATATTTCATTTCTTCGTCCTGTTCGGGAGTACGGAACTGAAAATCATTCTGATATTCGTAATCGGTATCTGAATCTGTAGCATATGTATAGGCAGCCGAACCTATTTCCCCCACGATAATAAAACTGCTGTCCATAACTTCTTCACCGGCGTTATTTATAGAATATCCAAAAGCGCTGTATTCTATAGAACTTACAGATGAGGGGATATATACCTTGGTCAGACCTGTGTTTGTGAAAGCGTGCTGCCCGATATGCTCCAGATTATCGGGAAAAGTTATATCCGTAAGAGACGTGCATCCGGCAAAAGCTCCGCCGCTGATCTCCATAAGAGTATCCGGCAGTTTAACGTCGGAAAGAGAAGAACAGTAGGCGAATCCATAGTCACCGATACTCGCAAGACTTGTACTGCTGAGATCCACAGATGTGAGATCGTCACAATAGCTGACAGCAAATTGATTTATTCCTTCAAGAGTTGAAGGGAGTTTTATCTCAGTAAGCGGCAGATTATAAAGTGCCGCACTTCCTATTATTTTAACGCCTTCGGGAACAGTGAAGGAAGTGCCTGTTTTCATTTGCGGATAGCAGATAAGCTGAGTTTTGTCCTTTGTGTAGAGCACGCCGTTTTCGACGATATAATCTTCGTTGGCGCTGTCGACTTTAATTTCTTTCAGGCGGTTGCACACGGAAAAAGGATTAGCAGACGAAATGTAATCTATAGAAGCTGGAATGGTTATCGTCTCGTAAGGAAGGTCGTCTTTTTCGCCGAAAGCGGTTGGCCCGAGTTCCGCAACAGTAAAACCGTCCAGAGTATCGGGAATGACAAGATTTTTTTCAATGCTGGTGCATCCCTCTATGCGGGCGGTGTTATCTGTTGTAAGGGAGTAGGAAAAATCTCCGGAGATTTTTATTTCTTCCTGAGCTTCTGTGGTATCTTCAGCGGTGACTGCCGTTTCTGTTTCGTTATCCGCAAAAGCTGCGTATAACGGAGCTGATGCGCATATAAGCAAGCTCAACAGGAAAGCTGCTGTTTTTTTATGAAAAAGCATATTTTTACCTCTTTATATTATAATTTGCGTTATGCTGCCTATAATTATATCATATTTTTAAAAATAAATCAATGGATTTCACAATGTTTTCATTAAACGAATAATTTGCACTATTTGTATCAAAATATAATAGGAGGTGTTTATATGGCAGAATATATCGACAGAGGAATTTTCAGATTTGGAAATGCGCCGAAAATACAATCATATGCTTCAATAGCCGGAAAAAAAGAAGGTGAAGGCCCTCTCGGAAAATATTTCGATCAGGTAGTAGAGGACAGTCATTTCGGTAAGGATACATGGGAACAGGCGGAAAGCCATTTTCAGCTTGAAGCGGTAAGTACGGCTATCAGGAAAGCTAATCTTGCTAAGGAGGATATCGGAGCTGTATGTTCCGGCGATCTTATAAATCAATGTATCGGTTCAACTTATGGTTTGAGAGAACTTGAAATACCATATATAGGCATATACGGAGCTTGTTCAACCATGGCTGAGGGACTTATGCTTGCGTCAATTCTTGTTGAAAGCGGAGCGGTTGATCGCTGTGCGGCAGTTACATCCTCTCACTTTTCAACGGCAGAGCGTCAATTCAGATTTCCGCTTTCCTATGGCGGACAGCGTACTCCCACATCCCAGTGGACTTGTACGGCATCGGGATCGGTAATAGTTTCTCACAGCGGAAATATCGAAGCTGTAGGAGGATGCATTGGAAAGATCACCGATATGGGCGTGACAGATATTAACAATATGGGCAGTGCAATGGCTCCGGCAGCGGCAGAAACGATACGGCGTTATCTTGAAGCAACAAAAACTTTGCCGGAAGATTATGACTATATTGTGACCGGTGATCTTGGCACAACAGGAAGTACTTTGCTTGTTGAATTTCTTATGAAAAAGGGAACGGATATTTCACGTCAGCACCGTGACTGCGGAGTAATGATCTTTGATCCTGCGGAACAGGACACTCACTGCGGCGGCTCCGGATGCGGATGCAGTGCAAGCGTGCTTTGCGGCTATTTTCTGCCTCTGATGGAACGTGGCGAGGCAAAAAATATTCTCTTTGCGGCAACGGGAGCGCTTATGTCGCCAATGTCTTTGCAGCAGGGTGAGACTATCCCTACTATTTCGCATCTTGTGCATCTAAGGAGGACTGGATTATGTTATTAGATATTTTAAGAGCATTTATTGTCGGAGGAATCATATGTTCGGTAGGACAGCTTCTTATTGATTATACCAAGCTTACCCCGGCAAGAATCCTTACGGGATTCGTAGTAGCAGGAGTTATTTTATCAGCGGTGGGAATCTACGGTCCTCTCGTTGAATTTGCCGGTGCAGGAGCGACTGTTCCGCTTACGGGCTTCGGTCATACTCTTGCGGAGGGAATACGCAGAACAATATCCGACGACGGAATTCTTGGTATATTCACCGGAGGAATGACAGCCGCTGCCGGCGGTATAACGGCTGCATTGCTTTTCGGAGTTCTTGCGGCAGCCATATTTCCACAGAGAGATAAATAATATTATAACGATTGTTTCACGTGAAACATTTTTGTATTAAAAAGCCAAAAACAAATATAATTGTTTCACGTGAAACATAGGGCATATCCTGTCCGAAAGGCACATATACTGTAAGGACAAATCCTCTCAGGAAAGGGTGAGCTTATGGGACTTACAGAAAAAGAAGCGGCTGAAAGGCTGAAATCGGACGGTGAAAATATACTTGCGGAAAGCAAAAGGACGGGGCCGGCTGGAATATTTATCGGTCAGTTCAAGGATGTA
This sequence comes from Oscillospiraceae bacterium, assembly GCA_021769725.1. Classification (GTDB taxonomy): domain Bacteria; phylum Bacillota; class Clostridia; order Oscillospirales; family Ruminococcaceae; genus Ruminococcus. The sequence goes on from JAETSI010000004.1 coordinate 151,276, forward strand.
ATGGTGATGATTCTGCTTATTGCAACAGGAATATCAGTACTTCTGGGGGAAATTACCGATGCGGTAACCATAATATTGATCGTACTGCTTAATGCAATCCTTGGTTTTATCCAGGAATACCGCACCGAACATACCTTAGAGGCACTGAAATCCATGACAGCTCCGACTGCAAAATGCTGGCGTGACGGTGTATTGAAAGAAATCGGAGCTGCAAAACTTGTAGTCGGAGATATGGTAGAAATCGAAGCAGGAGACAGAATTCCGGCAGACTGCGCTGTAGTAAATGCATCGGGATTTTATTCTGATGAATCTATTCTTACCGGAGAATCATCTGCTATTGAGAAGAAATCCGGAAATCAGAACGATACGGACAATTCGCTCAATAAGGAAAATATCGTTTACTGCGGAGCATCAGCAACAAAGGGCAGATGTCTTGCAAAGGTTATCGCTGTTGGAAAGAATACACAGATGGGCAGAATATCAGAAATGCTCACGGATATCGACAAGGAACAAACACCGCTGCAAAAGCGTCTTGCAGAACTTGGCAGGGTGGTTGCTTTGATCTGTCTTATTGTCTGCGTGGCAGTGTTTGCAGCAGGGGTTCTTCGGGGAGAAGCGGTCTTTGATATGTTGATGACAGGAATAACGATTGCTATTGCAGCCATTCCGGAAGGACTTCCGGCAACAGTTACAATTGCTCTTGCACTTGCGGTAAATCGTATGCTGAAACAAAAGGCTCTGGTGAACAAGCTGCACAGTGTTGAAACTCTGGGCTGTACATCCGTAATATGTTCCGATAAAACCGGAACAATTACTGAAAATAAAATGACTGCAACAGAACTTGCAGCAGTCGGAGAACATTATTATTTCAGCGGAATGGGATATAGGATAAGCGGCGGTGTTACGAAATCGGAAGAAAGCATAGCTGTTAATCCTAAAAACGAAAAATCTCTTACAGAAGCGCTTGTGTGCGGAGTTATGTGCTCAACAGCTCGGATAACAGCAAAAATGCTGCCCAAAAGCCGTATTCGGGGACAACTTTCCGGAAAAGGAGAATGGGAAGTAACAGGCGATCCCACAGAAGCTGCAATATTGATTGCAGCAGCAAAGGCAGGGATAATGCAGACAGAACTTGCTATAAATAACAGGCGTCTGGAAGAATTTCCGTTTGACAGCGAGAACCGTTTTATGGCAGTTCACTGCGCTGTCGGAAGTGAACGAAAAATATATTTTAAGGGCGCTGAAGAAGTTATGCTGCCACGGTGTTCTCAATATATGGACAACAGCGGCGAAATACAGACATTGACGCCGGCAGTGCGCAGGGAACTTTCGGCAGCAGCAGCAGAAATGTCCGGAAAGGCGCTGCGAGTACTTGCATTAGCTTACTGCGTATCAGAAGAGTTTGCTCCGGACAGAGGAAATCTTGTATTTCTGGGACTTATCGGCATGATAGATCCCCCTCGTGAGGAGGCAAAAGCGGCAATAAGAAAATGTGCTTCGGCTTCTGTCAGAACAGTGATGATAACAGGAGATCACAAAAATACAGCCGTTGCTGTTGCCAAAAAAGCCGGTCTCCTAAAGGGCGGAATGGCAATGACAGGCGCAGAGCTTGATAAAATGTCTGATGATGAACTTGACAGAAATATTGGAAAATATACTGTTTTTGCCCGTGTTGAACCAATACATAAACTCCGTATTGTCCGTAGTTTTAAGAGGCGTGGAGAGATCGTGACTATGACGGGCGACGGCGTCAATGATGCTCCGGCGATAAAAGAAGCTGATGTTGGCGTTGCAATGGGTGTTACCGGAACAGACGTAACAAAGCAGGCGGCAGATGTTATACTTCTTGACGATAACCTTGCTACCCTTGTAAGCGCCGTGGAACAGGGGCGGTGCGTCTATGCAAATATAAGAAAGTTCGTGCGGTATCTTCTGTCCTGTAATATAGGCGAAGTTCTGACAATGTTTCTGGGAATACTTATGGGTATGCCAATAGTTCTGCTTCCGGTGCAGATTCTTCTTGTTAATCTTGTTACTGACGGACTTCCGGCAATTGCTCTCGGTCTTGAACCTCCTGAAAGCGACATAATGAACAGACCGCCAAGAAAATCATCGGAGGGATTCTTTTCAGGCGGTCTCATGGGAAAAATTCTGTTCAGAGGCATATTGATCGGATTATCCACTCTCGCTTCATTTGCTGTGATTATTCACATGGGCGGAACAGTGGGGGCTGCAAGAACAGCCGCACTTATAACGCTTGTAATGTCTCAGTTAATACACGTTTTTGAGTGCAAATCTGAGACAAAATCACTGCTGCACATCAACTTTTTAAGCAATATTAAGCTGCTCCTTGCAGTGACTGTATCTGCTGCGGCACTTGCTGCGGCGGTTGCTGTTCCGCAGTTGCAGCCGATTTTCGAAACAGTAACTCTATCCTCGCAGCAGTTACTGACAGCACTGGGATTTAGTGTCGCAGTACCTCTTCTAAGCAATTTACCGCTGTTTCGCAGTAAATAACAGCCGTTTAGATCTCCAGACCAAAGCTTATAGACAGTGCAGTATTTACTTTGTTCATTGATCTGAGATCAAGCTCGCCCATTTTGTCTTTCAGCCGCTTTTTGTCAATGGTTCGTATCTGTTCCAACAGCACGATGCTGTCCTTGGCAAGACCGCATTTATCCGCCTGAACTGCGATATGTGTCGGCATTCGTGTTTTGTCACGCTGACTGGTAATGGCTGCCGCTATCACAGTAGGACTGTGTTTGTTTCCAACGTCGTTCTGAACGATAAGTACAGGTCTGATTCCGCCTTGCTCCGAGCCGACGACCGGGCTGAGATCGGCGTAGTATATTTCTCCTCTTTTAACCGACATAATAATTATCTCCTGTTTATAATAATTGGGTGTTGCTGATTATATTATTGACCCTGATCGTGGAAATATACAGGTATGATTTATTATATGCAGAATCGCTGTACATTGTTTTTACGTAGATTTATTACAAAAAGTATGTTCTAAGATTGTAATATCTCACAATTGACAAATAGTGTAAAGTATGCTATAGTATAGACATAGGGTAGACATAGGGAGTGCACACCTATTTTAATTGCCAATTAACAAAACGACGGCTTATTGAAAGGGGAAATTTCAATGGGATTAAAAAACAATATTAAGAATTCAGTCAAGGCATTTATTTGCGGTGCTTTGATTGCTAATCTGAGCGTGGGTGCTATGATTTCTGCAAATGCTGGTTCGTCAAATAGCAGTTTGGTTTATAACTTTAGCGATTATGGACATACCTATAATGCTTGGAACAATATGACTACAGGTTCAGATTCTAATGGAAAATATGCAACGGCAGCGACTTCTATTAGTTGTACTACATCGGTATCGGGTGGTACTATGTGTGTTCAGCCAAGAGTTTATGATTCAGCAGGAAATCTTAAAACTTATGGAGAATGGAAATATAATAGTGACGGTGTAAGTGCAATGATGTTTTCTCAAACATATAGAATCATTTCAGGTTCACCTGCATTCTATTCACAAGGATATGTACAAGTTTGGATGGGAACTGGTTATCATACGTATGGTACGTATAGAACACCAAATTTAAATGATTACACATAAGACAATTAAGGAGGTTATTTTATGAAAGTTGTTAATATAATTACAGCCGTTTCACTTCTGGCAGGATTCTCAATTGCTACAACTGCATTTGCAGTTGCCGGAAAGAATGAGAAAGCTGCTGACGAAACGATAGCTTATAATGCTGAAACAAATGAACCAATACCTCATGTTTCTGTAGATTATGATGTGAATGAAAACGGAGAAACTTACGGAATTGAGACAAATAGTCCGTACATGAGCGATCAGCCTGATCTTATTCCCGCAATAGGTGATAATGGAAAACAAGGATATGTCCGCAACAGCGAACTGATTGGGGAAGCGCCGTCTTCTCCGGAAGAAGCTATAAGAATTCAGGAGGAGAGGAGAGCAAACGGTAATCCTCCTATGGTTGTAAATGTATATGAATCTGACGGTGTAACTGTTATTGACACATTAACATCATCAGACTGATTCTTGATTCAATAGGATTATACAGAGTTCTATAAATAATAAATCTCCCCTGCTGAAAGACAGGGGAGTAATTTTATTTTACCAGTTTTTGAAGATCAGGAAAAATTTCAAGACTTCTTTTTAATATGCCGTTCATGGAAGCGATAGCAATACCGTAATTCGTAAACGGAACGCCCTGTTCAACAGCAGATTTCATTCTGTAAGTTACTTCACGTTCGTTCAGCATACAGCCGCCGCAGTGAATGACAAGACTGATTCCGGAAAGATCCTCCGGAAATTCACGTCCGGAGGAAAGCTCTATATTAAGGGATTTTCCGGTAGTTTTTCTAAGCAAGGCAGGGAGCTTGACGCTGCCTATATCGCCGCACTGCCTATGATGAGTGCATCCCTCAGAAATCAGAACGGTATCGCCGTCATTGAGGGCGTTGACAGCTGCCGCACCTTTTACAGCAGTTTCTAAAAATCCCTTGTATCTTGCCATGAGTATCGAAAATGAAGTCAGCGGGATATCATCCGGCACGATTTTGCCTACATATCCGAAAGCCTGACTGTCAGTAATGACCATTTTTGGCTTTGTTCCCAGTTTCCGGAGCGTTTCTTCAAGCTGGAATTCCTTTGTGAAAACTGCCATGGCGTCAGCGTCAAGAATATCACGGAGAGTCTGCACCTGCGGAAGTATCATTCTTCCTTTGGGGGCAGCAGCGTCGATTGGCGTTACAAGAACTATAATATCACCCGGTTCAAGCAGATCGCCCACGATACGCTTTTCCGTCCTGCCTGTATTTGCAAGAGCAGCAATTTTTTCTTTAAGTTTATGGATATTTGTTCCGTTAAGAGCGCTCACAGAGATCTCATTGGCGTTTTCTGGCTTTGATCCAGCAATGTCAGACTTATTGTATACTGTCAGCCACGGAATCTTTTTCTCACGAAAAAGATCGGCAAGCTGTCGGTCAATATCAGAAATTCCCTCGGAGGAATCAACGATAAGAACAGCAATATCGGTGCGGTTCAGTATCTGCCGGGTTTTTTTTACACGAAGCTCGCCGAGAGTTCCCTCATCGTCATATCCCGGAGTGTCGATAATCACGACAGGTCCTACCGGAAGAAGCTCCATTGCTTTTGTAACCGGGTCGGTAGTTGTTCCCTTTATATTTGAAACAACGGAAAGTTCCTGTCCGGTAACAGCGTTCACCACGCTTGATTTTCCGGCATTTCGTCTGCCGAAAAAGCCAATATGAAGGCGTTCTCCGGATGGCGTATCATTTAAGCTCATGATATATCACTCCTGTTGAGAGTTTATCAGAATTCTATCTGATCTATAACTTTTTTCAAAGCCGAAGCGCTTGCCTGAAGCTTTTTTATCTCTTCGTCGGTAAGTTTTGGTGTTACATCACGCTCGATGCCGTTGCTTCCGATAACGGCAGGGAGGCTGAGACAGACATCGTTAATGCCGAATTTATCACGCATCAGATAAGAAACGGTAATAATATTATTTGCGTCACGGAGAATAGAGTCGCAGATTTTATTTACGGACATAGCAATAGCGTAGAATGTAGCACCCTTACGTTTAATAACTTCAGCTCCGGCACGGCGCACTTCAAGAATGATTTCGTCCTTATCAAGATCGGCGTGATCCTGAGCTTCGATATATTCGTCCATTTCAACGCCTGCAATGCTGGTAAGTGACCAGGGGATAAAGGATGAATCACCGTGTTCGCCGAAAACGTAAGCATGAATGCTGTTGGGACTAAGTTCCAGATGATCGGCAATAACCGAGCGGAGGCGTGATGTATCAAGAGCCGTACCAGAACCTATGACCTGATCTGGAGAAAGGTTGGTACATTTTAATATAGTATATGTCAGAATATCGACAGGATTGCTTACCACAACATAGATTGCATCGGGAGCAAATTTTGCTATCTGCGGCATAACTTCCTTGATTATATTTACGTTTGCCTGCGCAAGGTCAAGACGAGTCTGTCCGGGTTTTCTTGCAAGACCAAGAGTTACGATAACGATGTCGGAGTTTCTGGCATCCTCATATGAACCGTCATAGATCTCAACGTTATGGCCGAATGAAACGCCCTGACGGATGTCCATAGCTTCGCCCTTTGCTTTAGCTTTGTTTATATCAATAAGGACTACGTCAGAACAGGTTCCGCCTACGGCGAAAGTATAAGCAATAGTTGCGCCTACGTTTCCTGCGCCTAAAATAGTTATTTTGCTTCCTTTTTTATCTCCCATAGTATGACCTCCTAAGTAATTAAAGGCAACACCGCACAAAGGTTGCACGTCATTTGCTGCGCCCGAAGGAAGTGCCCTTGGGGTACATATTTTCCGTCAAATCACACAAAAATCCTTTGACAGGCGTCAGCCTGCCGGCGTGATTTTTATGTAATCTGACAAAAAATCTGACTGCGCATCTGCCGCACAATCTTTATGCGGTGTTGCCTTAGAACAAGTTCTTATACCATTTAATAATAGCATTTTAATTATAGCATTTTTTTTGAGAAGTTTCAAGTAGATTAAGTCATTTCAGGTAAAAAATTGTAAGACTGTACAAATAGATATGATATTTAACAATGATTTTATATAGGCAGCTTTTAATAGACACAAATGAATAATATCCGCTTAAATATGAATATTAATGAAATAAATGAATATTTATTCAAATACTCTTGACAATGGAAATATTATGTGTATAATAGAATTAATGAATTAAATTCATCCAGGAGGTACACTAAAATGGATAAAAAAGATATTAAAAAAGTAGTTCTGGCATATTCCGGCGGACTTGATACTTCTATCATCATTCCGTGGCTCAAGGAAAATTACAACAACTGTGAAGTTATCGCTGTTTCCGGAGACGTAGGACAGGGCACAGAACTTGACGGACTTGAAGAAAAGGCTATAAAGACAGGCGCTTCAAAGCTCTATATTGAGGATCTTAAAGAAGAATTCATTCAGGAATACGTTTATCCTACAGTTCAGGCAGGCGCTATTTACGAGAACAGATATATGCTCGGAACTTCTTTCGCTCGTCCGATCATTGCAAAGAGAATCGCTGAGATCGCAATTAAAGAGGGCGCTGACGCTATCTGTCACGGATGTACGGGAAAGGGCAACGATCAGGTTCGTTTCGAGCTTGCTATCAAGGCTTTCGCTCCTGAAATGCAGATAATTGCTCCGTGGCGTGAATGGGATCTTAAATCGAGAGATCAGGAGATCGACTATGCCGAGGCTCACAATATTCCTCTCAAGATAAACAGAGAGACAAATTATTCCAAGGATAAGAATATCTGGCATCTTTCACACGAGGGTCTTGATCTTGAAGATCCCGCAAACGAGCCGCAGTACGAGAAGCCCGGTTTCCTTGAAATGGGCGTTTCTCCTATCGATGCTCCCGATAAGCCTACTTATATTACTATCCACTTTGAAAAGGGAATCCCCACAAAGCTGGACGGCAAGGAACTCAACGGCGTTGAAATGGTTACTGCACTCAATAAGCTTGGCGGCGAAAATGGTATCGGTCTTGCCGACCTTGTTGAGAACCGTCTTGTAGGAATGAAGTCCAGAGGCGTTTATGAGACTCCCGGCGGCGCTATTCTTTACCACGCTCATGAAGTTCTTGAAACTATCTGCATCGACAAGGAGACTGCACGTATCAAGCAGTATCTCGGAATCAAGTTTGCAGATATCGTATACAACGGTCAGTGGTATACACCTCTCCGTGAGGCTATGAGCGCATTCGTTACAGAAACTCAGAAAACTGTTACCGGCGATGTTCGTCTCAAGCTTTATAAGGGCAATATCATCAACGCAGGCGTAACTTCTCCATATACTCTCTATGATGAGGAAGTTGCTACTTTCGACGAGGACGAGGTTTACGATCAGAAGGATTCCGCAGGATTTATCAATCTGTTTGGTCTCCCGATCAAGGTCAAGGCCCAGCTGGATAAGAAGAGAAACAATAAGTAATTACAATAAATTTTTTCAGGCAGGGGAGCCTTTCTCCTGCCTGTTGTAATTTAAAGGAGATTATTATGGAAGACTTCAGAACACTTGAAGGAGCGTCCGCACTGTTTCAGTCAGTGGACGGTATTTCAGTTCAGAATAATATTTTTGTAGTTTTTAAGAATACGACCCGTGAGGGTATGAAAGCCGGGCTGGCAGGCGGTCTTGCAGGAGGATTGCTTTCGGCAGGACTTCCCGGCGTTATAGTCAAAACCGGAAAAGCGGCAGAGACAGTTCTGGAGGGCAAATTTACAGGACTTCTCATAAATCAGACGGAAAAAGGGCTGGGAATCATCCCGATGCATCAGAAAGGACTTCAGCTGACGCTGAATGCCGATAAGCTTGAACCCGAACCGGAAAATTATATCTTTATCGGAAACGAGGCTATCAGCGAAATAAAGGTGAAGAACTTCAATATTTTCAATAAAAAGGTGCAGAAAGTCAATATTGTCGTTGATAAATACAAGCTTTATCTTATGGCAAGAATTTCGGAGAAGAATATTCCGTATCAGCAGGAGAATTTTACAAAGTTCATGGATCAGTATAAATCCAAGTAATATTAGGTCCGGATGCTAATTAAACGCCAAGTGGTGAAATTATGACGAATAATTTTGTAAAAAGATTAATCGCCTTTGCAGCCGGCGTATTGATGACATTATCATTTACTTCCTGTGAGGACAGTGAGGAACAGAAAAAACTGAATAAACAGTACATCGAAACTGCTAAGGAAAACGCACAGGATTATATAATTCAGAAATACGGATTTGAGGCGGAAATAACGGATGCTATTCAGGAAAGGCACAGCGCAAACTTTAATTTAAGCACAAAGCCCTCATCTACCATACTTGTGAAAATGAATTATGGCGGCAGGGATTTTGGAGTTTACATTGATGGCAGCACATCCAATACCGACGGATACGACAACTATCAGGCGACGGATTTAGAGGCGATAGTTCAGGAAGAATATGAATCGTTGCTTCCGGGGGTTCGCTCCGTTTCTATATCTTCAACAGATGTTCACACGGCATATGAACCGATAAGGAATGAATGTCAAAATATGCACCATGAGTATTTTGACGGAACTAATGCAGCTGATATTCTGTCGGGGGCGAAGATTAATGTTTGCTATGTAAATGCTGATTTTATGGCATTGCAGGACACGCAGTTACTTGATAAGTATCTTGATGAAGATAGTATCATATCATTTATTTCTTATCGTTCGGAAAATGCGCTTGAAAAATGTGCGATGAGTACGGATGCAGAAAATGAATGTTATGTGGAATCCTATTATATCTTGGAAAATTCAATTGGAACGTATAAGAACTATAAGACCGGCTGTGAGATCGGAAAGTTCGATTATTTTTATTACTCTGTTCAGAACGGCAGTCTGTCTGACGTAAGATTCAGTAAGGTTTTTCCCGAGGATCTGTCAGAGCTGAATATATGCAATTCAGCCGATGCAGAAATAGCATCTGATGCATATTGGCTTTTCCCTGCAAAGAACTGTCATGTTTGTATATATTTCCCCACAGACAAAATTCAAAATTACGGTGATAAAGTAAGTTTTACGAAAAACGGAAAAATAACAGAGGGCAGTTCTTCTATAAAAACAACGGATAAGCTTTATCAGATTGAAGAAATTGAAGTAAAAGAAAAAGAAGAGTTTTATTTTCTATATGTTTACGGAGAGCCTTGTTCACAGGAAAACATGAAAAGCGTATTTTCATGATAATACTATTTCCTCATTACTATGAGGAGGGATTAGTATAAAAACTAATGAGAAAAATTATGGCAGATATGATAATGTGCGTTTTGAATATCATAACGCTATGCCAATGTTGGAGAGAAATATATTGATAGGAGAAAAATAAAATGACAGTAAAGTTTTATGATGAAGCAGAAGGCTCCCTGTTGAAATTTGCGGTCATTGTTTCAAAATATAATGGAAAATGGGTATTCTGCAAACATAAACAAAGGGAAACATTAGAAGTTCCCGGCGGTCATAGGGAGATAGGAGAAAAAATCGGAGAAACTGCAAAACGTGAATTATATGAAGAAACAGGGGCAGTTGATTTTACAATAAAACCAGTATGCGTTTATTCTGTTATTTCTGATGATATTGATGCCGAAGAAACTTTTGGAATGCTGTATTTTGCGGATATAAAAGCTTTTGAAAGCGAATTGCACAGCGAGATCGAAAAGATATATCTGCTTGACGATTTGCCGTCCGAATGGACATATCCACTGATCCAGCCCAAATTAATTGATGAAATTATAAGACGGGGAATTTGTTGATTTAGCGATATGAATAGAATTGATACCTAAGATATGTATGGACACGACGTGTCGTGTAAGTTTTCAAGGAAATATTATATTTTAATAGTTATTAGGAGAAAAAATTATGGCAGATATGATGTGGGCAGGAAGATTTTCAAAGCAGGTCGATGAGACGGTAAACGCTTTTAATTCTTCTATTGCCTTTGACGGGCGTATGTACCGTCACGATATACAGGGAAGTATCGCACACGCCACTATGCTTGGCGACTGCGGTATAATCTCAAAGGAAGACAGCCTTGAGATAATCGGCGGACTGAAAGAAATTCTTGCCGATATAGATTCCGGCGCACTGGAGCTTGATCCCAGCGCCGAGGATATACATATGTTCGTGGAAGCGGAGCTTACAAAGCGTCTCGGCGATGTGGGCAAGAGACTTCACACCGCACGTTCAAGGAACGATCAGGTTGCAGTTGATCTCCGTCTCTATCTTAGGGACGAGATAAAGGAGATATCCGCACTGACTGCAAAGCTTGCAGAAACGCTTATATCCACCGCCAAGGAGCATACCGAAACGGTAATGCCGGGATATACTCATCTTCAGAGGGCACAGCCGATAACGTTCGGTCATCATCTCATGGCATATGTGTGGATGCTTCTGCGTGATCTTGACCGTCTCCGTGATACCGCACGGCGTATGAATTACAGTCCCCTCGGCTGCGGAGCGCTTGCAGGCACGACTTACGCCACAAACCGAAAGCAGACAGCGGAGCTTTTAGGATTCACAGCTCCCATGGCGAACAGCCTTGACGGAGTTTCAGACCGTGATTACTGCATAGAACTTAACTGTGCTCTGTCGCTGCTTATGACGCATCTTTCCAGACTTTCCGAGGAAATAATTCTCTGGTGCAGCTGGGAGTTCAAGTTTGTGGAGCTTGACGACGCATTCGCTACGGGATCTTCTATCATGCCGCAGAAGAAAAACCCGGACGTTACGGAGCTTATCCGAGGCAAGACGGGACGTGTTAACGGCGATCTTGTAACTCTCCTTACCATGATGAAAGGTCTGCCCCTTGCCTATAATAAGGATATGCAGGAGGACAAGGAAGCTATTTTTGACGCCGTTGACAACGTTAAACTTTGTATCAGGACATTTATTCCCATGCTTGCGACTATGCGTGTTATAAAGGAGAATATGAGGAATGCCGCTGCCCGTGGATTTATCAACGCTACCGACTGCGCCGACTATCTTGTGAAAAAGGGTATGCCGTTCCGTGACGCTTATAAGATCACCGGAACTCTTGTGGCTCTTTGCATTGAAAAGGGAATGACTCTGGAAACTCTTCCGCTGGAGGAGTACAGAAAAATGACCGATAATTTCGGTGAGGATATTTATGAAGCGATCAGCCTTGACACCTGCGTGAACGGACGTCTTTCAGAGGGGGGACCGTCACCGGCAGCCGTAAAGGAGCAGATCTCTCTTGCAGAATCAGCGCTGAAAGAGTATCTTGAACGATGAAGAAGAAGGATTTTATTTTCACTATAGGACTTTGTATTTTCATGGGGGTTCTGTGGGTGATCGGAATGCTCGTTATGGGACTGTGGATCGCCGTGAAGCCCAAGGCTTATATCTGGTGGTTCGTGGGCATCGTAGCTGTAACGCTCGTTATAAATGTGTGGCATTCCATGATGAAGGATGAATCCGATCTGAAAGATCCCAAAAAGGAAAAGTATCAGCGCAAGGTAAACAAGAGGAAGAAAAAAAGATAGGCTGATATCTCTGTGCAATATAGTTATAAATATACCGGGGGAGTATCTCCCGAAACGGCAGGGGAGTGGCAAAACGACGTATATACGTTGATTATCCTACCCACTCCCCCGGGCAATAAAATTAAAAAAGGAGAATTATCATGTCAGTTAAAATATATATCGACGGTCAGGAGGGTACTACCGGACTGAAGATTCTGGAAAGATTTCAGGGCAGGAACGATATAGAACTGCTGCGTATCAGCGAAGAAAAAAGAAAGGATCCGGCAGAACGGGCAAGGCTTATCAATATGTCGGATTATACTTTCCTCTGTCTCCCCGACGCAGCTGCACGGGAGGCTGTTTCGTTCGTGGAAAACGATCATGTCCGCATAATTGACGCCTCTACCGCTCACCGGACTAATCCCGACTGGGCGTACGGATTTCCGGAGCTGTCGCCTGCACACAGAGAGAAAATTGTAACCTCAAAGCGTGTTGCCGTTCCCGGATGCTACGCAAGCGGATTTGCTTCGATCGTGTATCCGCTTGTCAGCAGCGGTATTATTCCCGATGATTTTCCGGTGTTCGCCTATGCCACATCCGGCTACAGCGGAGCAGGAAAAAAAGCGATAGCAGTTTATGAGGGAGAGGACAAGCCTTTTGAGTTCAACAGCCCCAGACAGTATGCTCTGTCGCAGCAGCACAAGCATCTGCCGGAAATGCAGAAAATTTCCGGGCTGAAATATAAGCCGATGTTCAACCCTATGGTCTGCGATTATTTCAGCGGAATGGTTGTCAGCGTTCCGATACAGACGAGGATGCTTGAAAAATCCGTGACCGCTGCACAGGTACATGAAATGTATTCAGAGCACTATGCAGGAGCAAAGATGATAGAAGTAATGCCGCTTATGACAGCGGATGAACAGAAATCGTTTTTCCTTGCCTCCAATACTCTGAGCGGAGTAAATAAAATGCAGATATTTGTTTTCGGCGACGATGAACAGATACTTCTCTGCTCACGTCTTGACAATCTTGGAAAAGGAGCAAGCGGAGCTGCTGTCCAATGCCTTAATATAATGATGGGAATTGACGAAACTACAGGACTTGTGTGAGGTAATGATTATGAAGCTTAAAGAAGTAAACGGCATAAAATTTACGGACGGAGGAGTTTGTGCCGCAAAGGGATTCCGTGCAAACGGAATCCAGTGCGGACTTGCTCACAGTGGAACATCCGTTACGAAAAAGAAAAACGATCTTGCAATGATAGCTGCTGATACTGAATGTACCGCTGCTGCTGTCTATACCACAAACAAAGTAAAGGGAGCGCCTATCCTCGTGACAAAGGAGCACCTGAAAAACGGTAAGGCAAGAGCTGTTATTGTTAATTCAGTAAACGCCAATACCTGCAATGCCGACGGCGTTGAAAAGGCAAATAAAATGTGCGAACTTGCCGCCGCAGAGCTTGGCATATCTCCGGAAGATGTTATTGTTGCATCCACCGGAGTTATCGGTCAGGTGCTGCCTATAGAGCCTATTGCCAACGGAATGAAAGAACTTGCAGAGGGACTGACGTATGACGGTAATCCACGTGCTGTCGAAGCTATTATGACGACAGACACTATGCCAAAGGAGATAGCTGTGCAGTTTGAACTGGGCGGAAAGACCTGCACCATGGGCGGAATGCTCAAGGGCAGCGGAATGATACATCCGAACATGGCGACTACCCTGACGTTTATCACGACGGATGCAGGAATCTCCGCCGAGCTGCTCCAGCGTGCGTTAAGCGATATTGTAAAGGTGACGCTTAACCGAGCAAGCGTGGACGGAGATACATCTACCAATGATATGGTATGCGTTATGGCTTCGGGAACTGCCGGAAATAAGATCGTTGCTCATGAGGACGGCGATTTTGAGATCTTTGAGAATGCTCTTTATGCAATTATGATGAATCTTGCCAGAATGATGGCTCGTGACGGCGAGGGAGCTACAAAGCTCATTGAATGTGTTGTAGGCGGCGCCGATTCCGACAAAACGGCGGAGACTGTTGCAAAGTCGGTCATTACATCAAGTCTGTTAAAGGCGGCAATGTTCGGCGAGGACGCAAACTGGGGACGTATCCTCTGCGCTGTCGGATATGCGGACGCAGAGTTCGATATAAATAATGTAGATGTCAGAATTTCTTCTGAAAAGGGCAGTGTTGAAGTCTGCCGGAACGGCGCAGGCGTTGAGTTCTCTGAAGAAAAGGCAAAGGAGATCCTTGGCGAGGACGAGATCTGCATTATAATCAATATCGGAAACGGCGGTCACAGCGCTGCTGCATGGGGCTGCGATCTCACGTATGATTACGTTAAAATCAACGGTGACTACCGTTCATAAAGGGAGAAAGATTAAATGGAAAAAATTTCAAACAGCGATAAATCGCAGGTGCTTATTGACGCCCTGCCGTATATCCAGAAATACAATAATAAAATACTTGTTATAAAGTACGGCGGAAACGCTATGACAAACAATGAGCTTAAAGACGCAGTTATGACGGATATCGTGCTGCTTTCGCAGATTGGCGTTAAGGTCGTACTCGTTCACGGCGGCGGTCCCGAAATTAACGATATGCTAAAAAGACTCGGTATAGAAAGCCGATTTGTAAACGGTTTACGCTACACTGACGAGGAAACAGTCAACGTTGTAAAAATGGTTCTTGCCGGAAAGGTAAACAAGGAACTTGTACAGCTTCTTGCACAGCATAAAGGCAGTGCAGTGGGACTTTGCGGAATCGACGGTGAAATGCTTACCGCAAAGAAGATGACCACAGACGACGGACAGGATCTCGGCTTTGTCGGGGAGATCACAGGAGTGAACACCAAGCCTATCCTTGATGCCCTGGCAAACGGAAGTGTGCCTGTTATCGCCACAGTTGCAACAGACAGCGAGGGCAACACATATAATATAAATGCCGATACGGCAGCAGCAAGGATCGCTGCCGAATTGGGTGCGGAAAATCTTATCCTTATGACGGATATCGCAGGACTGCTCCGTGACAAGGACGATCCGTCCACACTTATTCCTGAAGTGAACGTCAGCGAAGTACCCTTCCTCAAGAGACAGGGCATAATTTCCGGCGGTATGATCCCGAAGATAGATTGCTGCGTTGAAGCAGTAAGGCGTGGAGTGAACAAGACAGTAATCATTGACGGCAGAGTTCCTCATTCAATTCTGATAGAGATACTTTCCAACGAAGGCATCGGAACGCAGTTTGTCTGAATTAGGTCTTGTTTGAAAAATACATACATTCGTTAAAATGCCCATAAATCACTGTCTGTGTCGTCGAAAATCCTTGCCGGGCGACAGCCCGCCTGCGGATTCTCTCCTAGCATCCAGCAATTTCTATGCATTTTTCCGAACAAAGTTATTTTTTAAACAAGCCCTGGACACAAATTCTATAAATCATATTACAAATAAATAAAAAATTTACGTCAATATTCATATACTATGTTGATTTTATAGTAGTTATGGAGTTATAATTATATATATAGGTGTAGAGTCTGATTTTAGATTTTTCTGCATCTTTGTCCCGAGGAGGAAAAATAAATGAACAGCAATGAAAAAACAATAAATAAATTTAATAATTATGTGGCACAGTCATACGGACGTTATCCCCTTGCAATGAAATCGGGACAAGGCAGACAGTGTGTTGATGAAAACGGCATGAAATATATTGATTTCGGCAGCGGAATAGGATGCAACTGTCTTGGCTACTGTGATGAACAGTGGGCAGATGCGGTATGTGCTCAGGTGCGGACGCTCCAGCATAACAGTAATTACTACTATACTGATGTTCAGGCTGAATTTGCCGAAAAGCTCTGCGGTACTACCGGATATCAGGCGGTCTTTTTTGGGAACAGCGGTGCGGAAGCAAATGAATGCGCTATAAAAACAGCAAGGAAGTACAGTTTTGATAAGTACGGCAAGGGACGGCACAATATTATAACTTTGGTGAATTCTTTCCACGGAAGAACAATGGCTACTCTTTCGGCAACGGGACAGGATGTGTTTCACAATTATTTTTTCCCGTTTCTGGAGGGATTTATTAACGTTGAGGCTAATAATATCAGCGATCTGAAAGAAAAGCTCGATGATACGGTCTGCGCTTTGATGCTGGAATACGTTCAGGGCGAGGGCGGTGTGAACGCTCTCGATAAAGACTTTGTCGATGCTGTTTATCAGCTCTGTGCTGAGAAAGATATCCTTGTGATTGCCGATGAGGTACAGACTGGCGTAGGCCGTACCGGAAAGTTCCTTGCAGGGGAATGGTACGGCAGAAAGGCAGATATCACCACTCTTGCCAAGGGTATAGCAGGAGGAGTTCCTATGGGAGCGTGCCTGTTCAATGAAAAAACAATGAATGTGCTTGTTCCGGGAACTCACGGCTCTACTTTCGGCGGAAATCCCATTGCCTGTGCAGGCGGAATTGCAGTTATCAACAGGATAACCGGCGATGGATTTTTAGACGAGGTAAACGGAAAGGCATCTTACATAAAGTCAAAGCTTGAGGAGTGCAGTGCAGTTCAGAGCGTCAGTGGTCTCGGTCTGATGATCGGTATTACCCTTGCCGATAAGTCGGCAAAGGCGGCGGATATCGCTAAAAAGGCGTTTGAAAGAGGACTGTTGGTGCTTACTGCAAAGGAAAAAGTAAGGCTTCTGCCTCCGCTTAATATAACATATAATGAAATAAATGACGGAATAAAAATCCTTATGGAAATACTGGAGGAATGATTTATGGAATTAACAGTAGCAGAAAAAGGCAGCAGGTATGTTGTGGAGGATAAGAAATCAAGACTTCTGTATACCGTTAAGAAAAAAGGATTTTCCCAGAGATATATCCTGCTTGATGCAAGCAATTATAATCTTTACACGCTTGTTCAGGAGGGCGATTCAAGAAAGCCGTTGTTCTCAGTGATCCTCAATGACGATATTTTTCTCAAAATGGAATGCAGATCAATGTTTCTTGATCCTACGATAACGGCAGAGGGAAAAGGAATGAACTTTGTTATCGCAAGCAAAGACCGAAAGAATTTTGATATAATACTTAATGAAATCAAGGTTGGAAGAATAAACACTAAATATGGTGTATCCGGTTCACTGCAATATGACCTTGAAATTGAAAATACGGCGTTTGACGACTATATTCCGCTGTTTGCAGTGGCTATAGACAAAGCGTTCGGGGAAATGAACCGCAACTGATACTAATTTTGAAAGGATAAATTGACATGAAGCACTTACTTAAAATGCTTGATCTTAGCAGTGAGGAAATCATTGATATCCTCAACCTTGCAGATCAGCTCAAATATGAATTAAAGCATGAGATTCCGCATACGCATCTTCTCAAGGGAAAAACTCTTGGGATGATATTCCAGAAATCATCTACACGTACAAGGGTATCCTTTGAGACGGGTATGTACCAGCTTGGAGGATATCCGCTGTTTCTTTCGTCCAATGATCTCCAGATAGGACGTGGAGAGCCTGTTCAGGACACGGCAAGGGTACTCTCACGCTATCTGGACGGCATAATGATCCGTACCTTTGAGCAGAAAGAGGTCGAAGATCTTGCCGAATACGGCAGCATTCCGATTATAAACGGTTTGACGGATTTCTGTCATCCGTGCCAGGTGCTTGCCGATCTCATGACGATACGTGAGTTCAAAGGCAGTTTTGACGGACTGAAAATGTGCTTTATAGGCGACGGAAATAATATGGCAAATTCTCTTATTGTAGGCTGTCTCAAGGTCGGCATGACGGTTTCGATTGCTTGTCCCGACGACTATCAGCCGCCAAAGGAGATACTTGACTTTGCCGCAGAGTACGGGGATAAGTTCTCCATGACGAATTCACCTGCACAGGCTGCAAAGGGCGCTGATGTACTTATTACAGATGTATGGGCATCTATGGGTCAGGAGGGCGAAGCTGAAAAGAGGAAAAAAGCTTTTGCCGGATACCAGATCAACGACGAACTCATGATACAGGCAAATGAGGATGCAATGGTGCTCCATTGTCTGCCGGCACATCGTGAGGAGGAAATCACGGAGAAAGTGTTTGAGGCTCATGCAAAAGAGATCTTTGAGGAAGCAGAAAATCGTCTCCACGCACAGAAAGCCGTTATGGTCAAGCTTATGGCGTGATTTATAAAAGTTACGGGCGGTGTATTCCGCCCGTTTTTTGGAGGAAAATATGAAGAACGTGATCTGGGGGATAATCGGACTGATAATAGCAGTCATTGCGGCGGCATATATGATACGTCTGATAGTACTTAAAAAAAGAGGGCAGCTTGTGCTTGCAGAGGTGACAGAGGTCAGGGAGAAGAAAAACCGAAAGGGTATGGCGACTTCGTATATACATCGTATGAAATTTGAGTACGGTGGCAAGAACTACGAAAAAGACGACAGGGCAGGATTCAATCAGGCATTTGCAGTTGGTACAAAGAAACTAATACGATTTAACAGCAGTAATCCGTCAAAGTTTGAGTATGAAGATGAGATAAAAAAGAACATAATTATTGCAGCAGTTCTGGCAGGAACGGCGGTTGTTTTTTCGATCCGATGGCTGTTTTTGTAAGGCATAGAGACTGATTGGTAATAATATAGCAAAATATAACAAAAAAACTCTAAAAATACGAACAATCTTTTAGTTGACAAAGTGCAAAAAAGGTGATATAATAATAAAGCTGTCGGACGAGAGGACAAGCGAGAGACGAAGTAAGTAAGGAAGAACTGGGCGAATGGAAGACGCTTAAAAGAACAGAGCCTGAAAGCGGAG
>JAETSI010000119.1 GCA_021769725.1 Oscillospiraceae bacterium
GGGACGGACGGGCAGGCGGCAATCTACCGCCTGCCGCCTTTCGAGCGGGCGGTTCGCTGTACGAAGTATTTTGAGGGCTGGCACACGGAGAAACACCACCCATACGTGGGCTGGGGGCATCAGGTGCAGCCGGGGGAAAGGTATTCGGTACGCACCATGACGAAACGGCAGGCGGACGTTCTCCTGCGGAAAGACTTGCGGAAGTTCTGCGCCATGTTCCGCAAGTTCGGACGTGACAGTCTGCTCCTTGCCACGCTCGCCTACAATGTCGGTCCATACCGGCTTTTGGGGAGCGGGAAGATACCCAAAAGCACACTGATCCGAAAATTGGAGGCGGGCGACAGGAACATTTACCGGGAATATATCGCTTTCTGCAACTACAAGGGGAAACGGCACGCCATGCTGCTCAAACGGAGAAAGGCGGAGTTTGCGCTGCTGTACGAGCCTTAAAAGAACTGATAAATAATAGTTAGGCGTGCCATTTTGTCATTTGGCACGCCTTTTTGCGTATTTTGTAATAAAAGCGAAAAAATATGGATTATTCCCAAAAACTTAGACAAATAAATAATCGATACAATCCAGACTCGTCAATGCTCGTAGAGCAAAGAATGTTCAGTGGAGAGTCTGTATATGATAAAGATGTGGCAAGGTATGTATTGCGTGCCATGAAATCCGTTGATGAAGAATACACAAAACGAACCAAAGCCGCAGGGGAGGTCGTTAAACAGCATCTGAGAGAATCTCTAACGAATGTATCGTATGAATACCAAGGCTCTGTTATGACAGATACACACATAAGGGGAGCCAGTGATATAGACTTGCTTGTACTATGTGAGAAATTTGTCGGAACAGACATTTTTAAGGTAAGACAAGAATTAGCGAAAACATGGAAATATAATGACCGCCAAATTGGCAGATTATGTCAGTTCGATAACTCATTTTCTCAATATGAGGGAAATAGTTCTCAGGATATGGCATCTTTGCGGACTCAAATTGAAAAGACAATGTCACGTACATATACTATATGTGACATATCAAAGCCCAAGGCGGTAAAAATTACTAATCAAAATCTTCATCGAGACGTAGATATTGTAACATCATCTTGGTTCCAATCATTGGATTATGTATTGGATGGAATGCCAGAGGATAAACGTGGTATAAAAATATATAATAAAAGCACCGGACTTTCCGAAGGACCGGATTATCCGTTTCTAAGCATATCAAGAATAAATCAAAGAAGTGCAGATACAAATGGACGGTTGAAAAGAATGATTAGATTCCTTAAAAATGTTCGTACAGATTCTGAGAAAGATATTCCACTTACAAGTTTTGAAATCAATGCTATCTGCTACTCAATACCAGTACAAGATTACGTACAAAAAGAATACAAGGATTTGGTTTATATCTTGTGGCATACGATGTTCCATTTATGGAATGACGGCAAGCAAGATGACCTGAAGTCAGTGGTTGGAAACGAATATGTTTTTAAAGATAAGCCAGAAAAACTTGCGGCATTAAAAGTATTGGAAGACGAAGTTTATAAAATAAATAAGGATTTAGGTAATATATGAAACCAAGAATATTTATCGGCTCATCAAGCGAAGGTCTTGACGTTGCCAAACGAATCAAGGACTTTTTCAAGGAGGATTACGATTGTTATCTTTGGACAGATAATATCTTTAAGAACAATGAATCTTTTCTAGAAACATTGGTCAAATCTGCCAGCTTATTTGATTTCGGCTTTATGGTATTTTCAGCTGATGACGAACTTATTGTCAGAGATACACATTTTGAATCAGCCCGTGATAATGTTTTATTTGAATATGGTCTTTTCCTTGGTCGGGTAGGATTAGATCGAGCTTTTATTATTGCTCAACAAGAAGCAAAAATACCTACCGATTTGTTAGGCATAACGGCTACGCGGTATGAAGTGAAAATTGGTGCAGACGGGAAGAAAGTCGCCACAGATTCATTGGAAAAAGGTTTAGCTAAATTAAAAAAACAAATTGATGAAAACATCAATCTCGGTCATTTAGGGCTATTGCCATCAACTGTTTTGGCAATTTCCTATTTTGAGGGATTTGTTAAACTTGCGGCCGAATGGCTTGCAGAAAACACGCCAGGATTGGAAATTGATGGCACTATATATGACAAGGGTATCTTAAAAATTGTAATGCCGGATTCTCTTGACGCAGATATAAAAAAGAGTGCGATGTTGTATTACAAGAAATTGGGGTTAAAAGAGACTAAGATTGACACAAAACAAAGAAGTTACCCTATTCATTTTGCGACAAAAGATGGTGACGATTCTTTAGAAATCTATGACATGCCAACTATTTTGACAGGCATAGATAAGGCAATTGATATGTATTTCCGTGTAGGACATATAGGGAAAAAGATAGAACAAGAACTTGCGGAAGAGAATGAGATGAATAATTTTCGGAGGGTCTTACAACTTTTAATCAACGAGGATGCCTTTTGTCGAGAATGTGTTATAATTATATGATTTACAAATCCGATGAAGCCACAACTTTATCGGATTTTCCGCTTTCATACATTCGGGATTATTCCTTTGCCGACAACTTCACCATCCCTGCAATGCTCAATGGTGCCGGGCGAAAATCCCATGTCCCCGATTGCGATATGCCGGATATACTCCACATATTCCAGACCTTGAAAATTCCTGCCCGTGAGGTTTCTGAAAAATCATCTTTATGCTTGTTCCGTCATTGCTGTGCAAGATGATTTTTCCGTTCTGTCTGATTGTTTCCATAATTAAAACTTGTTTTTGTGAATGCTATCGTAGATTGGCACAAAGGTTTCTTTGCTACTTTCTTTATCCGCCATCATGCTCACTGAAAGAAAGTAGGCGGCTTTCGCCGCCCACCTCTCAAAAATGGGTGTAAAGTCCTGTCACTATCGTGAAGATGTCCTCCAGCATATCGCAATATATCCCCTCGTGCGTTTCGATATCCTTCGTCTTGCACTCGAATGTCTTTTTGCTGAACGTCCTGCGGTAGAAGCGCATATTGTATAGGTCTGCCCCTGCATCATAGATGATGTCAAGGCGGTTGGCACTCGTCTTGTTCCTCGCAAGGCTCATGCGTAAGCCGTTGCCCATGTCTATGAAGTCTTTGCTTCCCGTCATGGCGGCAAAGCGTCTGCCACCTATCTGCTCCAAAATTGTCTTTGCTATCATATTTGTGTATTTTATGCGTTATGTTGTGGCGGTGCGGACACCGCCACTATGTTCAAAATTCTACTTTCTTGGTTATGGGTGTGCATCTTTCCAGCCACTCTTTCAGACACTCCATGTTATACTCGCTCGTTATGACTGCCGTATGGCTGTCAATGGCAGTGAAACGGCTGCTTTCATAGCTGTCTATCCACCCCTTCAGGCTATCAACTCCCCATGCTTCTGCATCGTCAAAGATACCGTCCAATGCCGTGATAGGCTCGCTGAATTTGACTATCAGCGTTTGGTAGCCTGCTTCGTTCATCGCTTGACCTCCTTTTCTTCCTTTGCCGTCAGCAACTTGTCCTGTGCTGTTCGGCACTCGTACAACGTGGGCTTGACACAAGAGAATAATTCCCCGTCCGTGTGGCGGTAGTCGTATTGCACAAGTGTCCGCTTGCGTCTGTCGATACCCGTTTGGAATTTCTCGTATTTCTCCGTACCTGCTTCTGTACAGGTACTTACTCCGTTGATTGTCATCCGTGTACTCATAATCGTTGTTTTAGATGGTTAGAAATGTACTGACAGCACTCTGTTCCGTATCACCATTTCGGGATTGCTTGTGTAGCGTTGGTGCAGGTAGAAATGGTGTGAGCCGAAGCCGTAAAGGAAGAACTTGTCAAGTTCGTGTTTCTCGGCAAAGTCCTTTACACCCGCCCTTAACCGCTCTTCACTCTGACAAAAAGTGAGGAGGTTCATAAATTCAAGGAACATCGCGGGGATTTTATCGTCCCACAAGCAAACCATGCTTTCAAATCTTACTTCCATATTGTTCTTTATTATAGGTTGATATTATGCTGCGTTCATCCGCTGACGGATAAGTTCGGTATTGTCCTCCACAAGTCGGATGATGCGGTCGTGGTACTCGGTATTGGAATTGCATACCCCTCTGCTCTGTACCACTTTCAGCGTTTTCAGTGACACTTCTATCGTTTCAATCCGTTTGCCGTCAATGGTGGC
>JAETSI010000120.1 GCA_021769725.1 Oscillospiraceae bacterium
AACCATCAGCCCTTCCCGCAGCGAAGGAATACGCTGGATTACTTTCTGTACAGGCAGAGGCGCTCCAAGTCCTATACGCCTTGGTCAAAACAACAGGGCTGCCGTGTGCCTGAATTTTCCAACCTATCACATTTCCCTCACCGGAACGGCGGAGGTCTGCACCGATTCGGAAACCTGCCGGGAGATGTGGTATGAGGGTTTATCAAATCACTTTTCCGGTTCCGATGATCCCAATCTCTGCGTGATTCGCTTCACTACCAGACGCTATAGCCTGTTTATAGACTGTTTATAGACTGGGAACAAGTGAAGGGTGAAATAGAAGAATAACCGGACAAAGACCGCCGATTGTGTTACGGTTCACCGAAAAAGGCTTTGCAAAATGGGTTAATAAATGTTTCCGCGATATATAAAGGAGAACTTGTAGGGATGGGCAGACTGGTTGGAGATGTCGCAATGTATTGGTATCTTCAAGAAATAATAGTTCTGCCCCAATTTCAAAGAAAAGGTATTGGCTTTTGAGAGGAAGGGTTCGATATGATTTTGAGCGTGAGCAGAAGGACAGACATCCCCAATTATTATTCAGATTGGTTTATTGCCAGAATTAAGGAAGGATTTTTATATGTGAGAAACCCTATGAATGCGCATCAAATTAGCAGAATAGACCTGTCGCCGGAGGTGGTGGACTGTATTGTATTTTGGACAAAGAATCCTGCAAATATGATGGAAAAGCTGGGGCATTTACAAAAATATATGTATTATTTTCAATTTACCCTAACAGGGTATGGCAAGGATGTTGAACCAAATCTTCCAAATAAAAGAGAAGAACTTATTCCAACATTCAGACGGCTGTCCGAAAAAATAGGAAAAGAAAGGGTAATATGGAGATATGACCCGATTTTGATAAATAAGAGATATACAATGGAGTACCACTTAAAGGCTTTTGAGGAAATAGCAAATAAGCTTGAGGATTATACGGAAAAGGCAGTGATCAGCTTTGTCGATTTATATGCCAAAACGCTGCGAAACGCAAAAGGACTGGATATCAGGCAGATAACAAATGAAGAAATGATTGAGCTGGCAGGAAAAATGGCTCGGATTGCTTCAAAATATAATTTGGTAATTGAAACTTGTGCAGAGAAAATTAATCTTCAGGAAGTTGGTATTCGTCATGGGAATTGTATAGACAAAAAACTAATCGAGAGGCTGTTGGGCTGTAAGCTGATTGCTGAAAAGGACAGAAATCAGAGGAAAGAGTGCGGATGTTTTGAAAGTGTTGAAGTAGGGGCATATAATACTTGCCTTAATGGCTGTAAATATTGTTACGCGAATTTTAATGATAATAAGGTAAAAGATAATGTAAAATTATACAATCGAGATTCAGCTCTGCTATGCGGGAATATTACTTCGGATGACAGGATTACAGAAAGGAAAGTGAAATCGCTGAAAGATTTATGATTAGCAAGCCCCAAATTCTGTTTGACGATGAACCGACCGGAAACCTTGACAGCCGCACTGGGGCTGGCATTATGAGCCTGCTGCAGGAAATCAACCGGGAAAGCAGACAGACAATTATCATGGTTACTCATTCGCCGGAAGCCGCAAAATGCAGCGGCCGAATTATTACGGTGAGTGATGGGATGATTGAATAATCAAATTTGTTTAGCAAATTACATGTGAATGTATTAGAAAAGCCCTCTATATGGTTTGTATTCCAAATAGAGGGCCAATTTTATGCTTTCTGCAATTTACGCATTTGGATTTCCCTGTGAACTTCCATTCCAAGGTTGTTGTAATAGTCCATGCGTTCCTGTGGTAGCATATCTTTTGTTTTATAGTAATTATATTCTCTTAATTTATGGATATCTTCGATGGTAAAATCAGGGCTTAAAATAGGTTTATCCATAGTTATTCCTCGCTTTCTAACAATACAGTGGGATTTAAAATTTCAATCGGCTTGCATCCTTTTAAATTAGTGATTGCCCGAATTCCTCTGATTGTTTTGATATTTACAATATGTTTAAAATTCCAAGACATAATGCAATCGCATTCGCTGATGATTGCAGCTCCAATATGCTGGCAATCATCATAGCTTTTCTTTGTTAGTATACCCATATCAATAATCTGTTGAGCAACTTCAGCAATATTGTCATTAATTTGAACCAAAGTATAATCAATTTGTCCTAAATAATCAAATAATTGACTCTTTTTTGGTTCAGAGCAACCTTTCAATTCTTCAAGTCTTCAAGTGTTACTGTAGAAAGGTATACATCGTATTTTCCAGAGCAGAACATTTTCCATAATTGTCTGGTATCAGCCATCTTTTCCGGAACATCGTTTTGAAGTAAATGGCTGATAACTGAGGTATCCAAATAAACTTTTAATTTATCCACATTTATCATCTCCAACAACTTTTCCTTATTTACAGTATACAAGAAGATGGGTACAAAAACAATGAGAAATAAAATATCAAAGAAAATATTGAATTGCAAAAACGGCACATTTTATGAATTTTTTATAAAAACAGGGAAAAAAGTGACCTTGACTAGCCGGTTGGCGAGTGGACTTATCGGAAGAAACAGCGCAAAATGAAATAAACTCAAGGGTGCGTAAAGCATCTGGAAGAAATGTGAGAAGAAGTTTTAAGCCTGTAAAGTACACAGTCTAAGAACTTCTTTTTACATAAAATTTACGAAAAGGGGTTGCAAAATAATGGGTAAAGAGTACAATTTGTCAAGCAAGTTGTAGAGCCGTATACGAGGCCCGTATGTACGGTTCAATGGGAGGGGCGAGGAATTATTCTCCCTCTACCCTATTAAGATTTCACAATTCGTTTCTTTATATTTCAAATATTACAGATATTTTTATAGTAGTTCAGAAAATAATAAGTTGGAAAGTGGGGAAATCAGAGTTAATATGCTTGCACGGCGGCTCACATTTCCCTGTATTGGCTATATGTTATCTTAGAAATTTTGCTCACTGGGAATGGTATTCGTTATAGTGGAAAATAAAAAATGAAAATGCTATAATCAGATTGTTTGTAAAGACGATACGGAATATGGAGAAAATATACTTATGGAAACTAAAATGCTATATAGACCGTTGACAGCAACTCCTTTTAAATGCAATTCTGTCTATCATGAAATAGAGCCATGCAGGATGCTGCAGCCTTATGTCAGATGCTTTTGGGGCGGGCGTATGACGTCTGGTACAGAGGTAGACGAATCTTCTGGTATTGTGATTCCTGATACCTGCGTAGATATTATTTATCGAATGGATGATATGGGTAACATCATTGCTTCTGATTTTGTCGGGATTAATGATAGGAGTTTTTTCATTCAGAGCAATAATAATGCCGAAAATACGATAGAGGTGTTTGCAATCCGTTTCTATGCGTGGGGTGCATACGCTTTCTGCGAGGACTCATTTGCCGGAACGGTTAATGGAAGATATGATGTCAGGGAAAGATTCAGCTGGTTGGATAGGGAATTGCGCAGCCGTCTGTCTGAGCCGGGGAATCTGGCAGATTGGATTCGATTGGCGGAAACGCTGCTTCTGAAAAAACTGGAAACAGCGAGAGAGAACGTGATAGTAGACAGGGTTATGCAAGATATTCTCCGGCATCACGGCGGGTTAGAAATCAGTCGGTTATCGAAGCAGAATCTTATCAGCAGCAGGCAGATGGAACGGCTGTTTCATGAATATATCGGAATGACACCAAAAAAACTGAGCAATCTGGTGCGCTATCAATGTTTATGGAGGGATATTGTAAGTCAGGGGCATTTTAACATGATGGATGCCGTTGATAAATATGGATATACGGATTTGCCGCACTTGATGCGGGAATTTGAACGCTATCATTCCATGAGTATCCGGAATGCAAGAGAAATGGCTTTACGGTATAAATTGAAGCTTCCACATTTTACGTGCGGGAACCCTACCCAAAAAGGGAATAGCTGCTGAGAGTATGCAGATGTCGGAAATATACAATACAACCGTTTCTGTATGCTGTATAATAGAAAAGTATAGGGGGTTTTTTTGCCGTTTGAATAAAAACGGCATACCGCATTTTGAGATTTCCATCACTGAAAGGAGGCATTTACATGAACAAACAAGAAACCATTTTAGCCCGCGCCGCTGAAATTATCGCGCAGCGCACAGTACGTCAGGACAAAGACAGTTTCGGCACA
>JAETSI010000121.1 GCA_021769725.1 Oscillospiraceae bacterium
GAGTGTAACTTATGGAGGTGTTTATGGGGGGCTTCCGACACCGACAAGGACAGGTTATACATTTACAGGGTGGTATACAGGAGTGAGTGGAGGCAGCCAGATAACAAGCAGTACGACGGTAAGCCTTAAGAATAACCAGATATTATATGCACATTGGATAGAGAATATACAGTCTCAGCAGAATCTGACGGAAAATAGACCAGCGAATACAAATGCACCAAGTACAGGAAGCGGTACAGTTACGGAAGCAGAGTTAAATGCTATTGCCAAGGCAAATTATAAAATGACAGCAGTTTCTTCCAATGTTTCCGTGAAATCTGCGGCAGGTGTGACAGAAGCCGACAGATACATAGCACTTGGTAATATTAAATTTGGGAAGAAAAGTTTTACACTTAAGCTGAATACAAACAGCATAAAAAAGCTTTCTTACAAAAGTTCTAACAAAAAAGTGGCAACGATCAGTGCGAAAGGTGCTGTAAAAATTAAAGGAATTGGGAAGACGACGATTACAGTGACTGCGACGGTAAGCAGTACAGGGAAGAAAATCACGAAAAAGTACGCATTGACTGTCAATCCGGACAAAACGGTTATAAAGACAGTAAAATCAACAGGGGCAGGAAAAATACAGCTTTCATGGAAGAAGAATAAGAGTGGTGCAGGATACCAGATTTATTGTTCCCAATCCAAGAATTTTAAGAAGGGCACAAAATCATATAATTTGTCAGGAAACACAGGTACTGCGGCTGCTATTACAAACCTGATATCAAAAGCGAAATATTATGTGAAGCTTAGAAGCTATAAAGTGGTTTCTGGAAAAACTTACTACGGCGCGTGGAGCAAGGTAAAGGCAGTGAAAGTAAGGTAGAGGATATTTATGAGAGAAAAATGGAAAAGTAAAAGACATATACCGAAATATCTGGCATCAATGATGGTAGGAACAGTATTGGCTATAATTCTGATTTTATTGGACATTTTTGAGATGGGAACAGTGAAAGCGATAGATGTATCTCTGATGTGGCCGCGCATTATTCAAGCTGTTGGCATGGAGTCTGGACAGGTAGTGACATGGGATTGTGTGTGGTTTGGAACTTATCCGCAGGCTGAAATAATTCCATCAGGTGTAGAATATACGGCATTGGACAAGAGTTTGCTGCGAGAGGGGGATGTTATTGTCTCAGATGACATATACGGAGCATTGCAAAGTGCGGCAGCATGGGATGATAATAATGAAATTACTCTTGACGGTGTGAAATATCGAAGGATTAACAAAGGGGATGCGACAAATTTAGATGGGTCTTACCAGTGGATAGACAGTATTTCTTACCATTATTTTAAGTACGAGCCGATTAAATGGAGAGTGTTGTATACAGATGGTAATCAGGCGTTATTGCTATCGGATATTTCGTTAGACAACCAGCAGTATAATACGGTGAAAGAAAGTGTGAGTTGGGAGACATGTACGATTCGAAGCTGGTTAAATGGATATGATGCTGCTTGTAATCAAAGGGCGATAGATTATAGCAGTAAAAATTTTATAGACAGTGCGTTTTCTGCATCGGAGCAGGCAAATATAGCTGATTCCGTGGTAGAAAATGCGGACAATATCACATACGGAACAGATGGAGGAAGTGATACTGTAGACAAGATATATTTACTGTCAGAGGCAGAAGTATGGAATACAGAAGAAGCTGTGAACTGCGGTTTTGCGAGAAGCGAGTACGTTTTAGATGAAGCACGCCGATGTAAAAGCAGTACTTATGCAAAAGCGATGGGAGTGGACAGTCTTGCCGGAACGGGGGAATGTATGTGGTTTTTGCGTACACCCGGATATGAGAAAAGTAGTGTAATGGATGTTGATGATGAGGGGGGAGTATGGGACGATGGCGCTATTGTGAACAATACACTTATAGGTATACGAATGGCTTTGGTGCTTAATTTATCCTCTGATGATTTTTATACTTATGCAGGAACAGTGTGTTCTGACGGAACAATCAAGGAAGAAGGAAAAGACTTAGAAGGGACGAAAAATGAAGAATCTCCTTCCTTTCCGCAAGGGGGAAATAAGACAGTTTCCGAAAATAAGACGGACAATGAAGCAGAGCTAAGCAGAATAATCAAAAGACAATCACGTCTGCTAACGTTTCCTTGAAATCTGCAACAGGTGTTACGGTAGCAGATAGGTATATCACACTAGGAAACATCAAGATTGGAAAGAAAAGCTTTACGCTTCGCTTGAGTACAAATGGAGTGAAAGGAATCACTTACAAAAGCTCTAATAAAAAGGTGGCAACAATCAGTGCAAAAGGCACAGTAAAAATGAAAGGGATTGGAAAAACGACCATTACAGTGACTGTGACTGTCAGCAGTACTGGAAAGAAAATTACAAAAAAGTATACACTGACCGTTAATCCGGAAAAAACAGCCATAAAGAATGTAAAATCAACAGGAGCAGGAAAAATGCGGATTTCCTGGAAGAAAAATACTAGTGGGCAGGGATATCAGTTCAGTTATTCGTCTACGAAGAATTTCAAGAAAGGAACAAAAGCATTTAATGTTTCGAAAAATTCTATTACCACAGTGACGGTAACAGGACTGGTTCAAAAAGCGAAATATTATGTCAGAGTCAGGAGCTATAAGGTTGTATCAGGCAAGCTTTATTATGGTGCATGGAGTAAGGTGAAGGCAGTGAAAATTAAGTAGCGTAAGTATGTTGAAATGAATAAGCTGTCCCTTTGGAAATTATTTTAAATATGTTGAATACAGTGTGAATTGACGAAAGAAACAGTGGCTGCAAGGTGGGCGATATAAGAAAGAGAGGCAAGGATATGAGTGGGGAAGGAAAGCATAAATTTGTTATGCTGAAAAGCATGTTTGCTTTGATTTTGATGGGAGCGTTTGCAGTTTCAGGCATACCATATCAAGGATTGGGCATACGAACTGTAAAAGCGGCTTCCACGGAGATAAACAGTACGAACTTTCCAGACGCTAAGTTTCGGGAATATGTGTCGCAATGGATTGATACGGACGCAGATGGGAATCTGAGCGATGTGGAGAAAGCGGTGGTGACAGAAATTGATGTCGGTAGTGAGGCGATTTCTAGTCTGGTTGGAATAGAACATTTTGAAAATTTGCAAAAGCTATCCTGTGCCAGTAATCAGTTGCTTAGCCTAGATGTGAGTCACAATAGAGCACTTGAATCTTTAAACTGTTCCAGTAACCAGTTAATCAGCCTGGATGTGAGCAACCATCCGTTGCTTACAACCTTGTACTGTTCCGACAACCAGTTACGAAGCTTGGATGTGAGTAACAATCCTTCACTGGCGGTTATTTATTGTTTTAATAATGAGCTGAGTAGTCTGGATGTGAGTGACAGTACAGCACTCATACATTTGATATGTTTTGAGAACTGCTTGAGCAGTTTGAATGTGAGCAACAATACATTGCTTACAAGACTAAGGTGTTCCGGCAACCAGTTTTCTAATGGAACGTCGTATTTCAATACTTCAGATTTGGATGGCTTTGATTTGGCGAAAGCTTCTGGATGGACGAATGCGTCTATTTCAGGCACAATAGTGACGGCGGTAGACTCGAACAGTCCGGTTACCTATATCTATGATTGCGGCAGTGATTATTCGGAAATATTTACTTTCATACCAGTTTCAGGAAATACATATACAGTAACATTTAACCCGAATGGTGGAATTTGTAATACAACGAACATGAGTGTAACTTATGGAGGTGTTTATGGGGGGCTTCCGACACCGACAAGGACAGGTTATACATTTACAGGGTGGTATACAGGAGTGAGTGGAGGCAGCCAGATAACAAGCA
>JAETSI010000023.1 GCA_021769725.1 Oscillospiraceae bacterium
CGCTTACTGCGTCAAAAATCCTTGTCATACGTCAGTATGTCTGCGAATTTTTTCCTTGTAGCCGACAAAATTATGCTCGAAAATCCGCACATAAAAAGATACTGAACAGGCTCTAAGAAATCTGGGAAGAAACATGGCATTTTTGCTGAAGGCTGTGAAAGGATGAGATTATGAAAAAAATACTATTATCTGCAATTGTTTTTATGATGTCTGCTGTTTTCGCTTTGGGATGTTCATCGACGAAACAGTCGGTATTGGAAAGTGCAGAAATTCAGACAAGTGCAGAATCGACAGTGCTTTCGTATGTACAAGACAATGCGAATTATTCTATACAAGATATTATTAATTTGCAGAATTTTCTTCTTGTAAGAGAAACTCCAGATTTAAGCGATAAGGATTATGATTTAAATGATGATGGCAGATGGGATGTATTTGACCTGTGTCTGATGAAACAAAGTTATCTGAAAAATCAACAGAAACCGATTGAAAATAACAATGACATTCTTGTTGCATATTTTTCAAGAACCGGTACAACCGAGCAAATCGCAGAATATATCATTGACCTCATGGGAGCAGACAGTTTTGAAATCAAGGCAGCCGTTCCGTATACTGACGAAGATATCAATTACAGCAATTCTTCCTGTCGTGCCAACAAGGAACAGAATGATAAATCTGTCCGTCCTGAAATTGCAGACACACTTGAAAATATTGACCATTATGACACAATTTTTGTGGGCTATCCTATCTGGTGGAGTCAGGAACCTCGAATTATAGATACGTTTTTGGAAAGTTATGATTTTTCGGGAGCAACAGTGATTCCGTTCTGTACTTCTCACAGCAGTGGTATGAGTACCAGTGAGAGCAATATCAAAAATCTTGGCGTTGAATATGGAGAACTGCTGGACGGCAGACGTTTCTCAGCAGACAGCACCAAGGATGATGTTTCTGACTGGCTTGATACACTGCCAATATCCGAAAAGGAGAACGAAATCAAAATGAATATTGAAGTAAATGGTCATCTTCTTACTGCAACCCTCGCAGATAATTCTTCTGCAAAAGCGTTTGCTGAGTTGATAAAATCGGAACCGCTTACGATCAACATGAATGATTATGCAAATTTTGAGAAAGTCGGCAAATTGCCGGAAAATCTTCCGAGAAATGATGAACAAATCACGACTGAAGCAGGGGATATTATTCTTTATCAGGGCAATCAGGTTACAATTTACTATGATGAGAATACATGGAATTTTACACGGATCGGCAAAATTAATAATATAACACAGGCAGAATTAAAAGAAATTCTCGGAACAGGCAGTGTATCGGTTACATTTTCTCTTGAAAGAAAAGCAGGCGTATTTGACATGGAACGTAAAACGGTGATGCTGAATAGCGGCTATGAAATGCCGATTCACGGACTTGGCACATACAGTCTGCTTGATGATACTTGTGTTAATTCTGTTGTTTCCGAGCTGCAAAGCGGCGGCAGACTGATCGATACCGCTTATATGTATCATAATGAGGAAGCGGTCGGCGAAGGAATAAAGCAGTCGGGTGTTCCGAGAGAAGAAATATTTATTGAAACAAAGCTTTATCCGAATCAGTATGCAGATGCTGCCAATGCGATTGATGAGGCTCTTGAAAAACTGGATGTTGGCTATATCGATCTCATGCTTCTGCATCATCCCGGAACGAATGACGTCGAAGCGTATAAGGAAATGGAACAGGCTGTAAAGGACGGCAAAATACGTTCAATTGGTCTTTCCAACTGGTACATTGAAGAGTTGGAGGAATTTTTGCCGCAGATCGAGATCATGCCTGCATTGGTGCAAAATGAAATTCATCCGTATTATCAGGAGCTTGAAGTTGTTCCATATATTCAGTCTCTTGGTATTGTGGTACAGGGGTGGTATCCACTCGGAGGTCGTGGATATACTGCCGATTTACTTGGCAATGAAACGATCAATGCTATTGCAGATGTACACGGTGTTTCGTCGGCGCAAGTAATTCTCCGTTGGAATTTACAAAGAAACATTGTTGTTATTCCCGGCTCAAACAATCCAGATCATATCAAAGAAAATCTTGACATATTTGGTTTTGAATTGTCTGATGATGAAATGGAGCAAATCCAAGCTCTTAATCGTGACGAAAAGCATGATTGGTATTAATAAAACTGAAAAGAGCATTTTTTATTTTTTGTAAGTCAGAAAATGCTCTTTTTTATATTCCAATTCTATTGTGATTCCTCCATGCCCTTGGAGATTCTTTGTATATATTTTTAAATGCTCTGGAAAAGTGTAATTGATTTTCATATCCCACAGCATTGCTTATATCGCCAATGGAAAGCTGTGTGAGCTTTAGCAGCTCTGCCGCTTTTGCCATGCGATAGTTCAGAAGAAAATCCTGCGGTGATTTTCCAACTGCCTCTTTAAAAATTTTTCCAAAGTAGCTTCTGTTCAGTCCACATACAGATGCAATATCCTCAACAGAAATATCATTCTGAAAGTTGTGTTCAATAAAATGTAATGCCTCATGTATATAGAAATCCCGAAGCTGACTTCCCTGCTGAATATGGGTACTTGCTGAAGAACGTGTCAGATAATCCAGAAATAGGTACAAATGCCCGATAAGGTGAAAAGGGGATGAATTTCGGTTTTGCGTCATATAAAGCATTTCATGCATCATTTCTTCTCGCAGATCTTTGGAACGTGCATGATAAATCGGTGAGTCTGACGTAAATCCAGCAGATTCCAGAATTGATTTCACACGCAGTCCGTCAAATTCTACCCAGACATATTCCCATGGTAAATTCTTGTCCGCAATATACGTCGTAATCTGATTAGGGAAAATCATAAATCCCTGCATACTTTTGACGGAATAGGTTTGCGTGACCCCTTTGCTGTCGTCAGCCATAAGAGTTCCCATTCCGGAAATAATGTAATGAAAAAGATAGTGGTTTCTTGTTGCAGGACCGAAAGAATGTGCCGATTCGCATTGTTCCCAGCCAAATTGATAAAGTCCTAAATCAACAAAGTTCTCGTTTGGAAAAATGGAAAAGATAATATCATGCATAAATTTATTCTCCTTTCTTTCAACTTATTTCGGTGAAAATGACTGCCTTGTATTCTGATTATAACATGAAATATACCAAAATGCAAGATGATGTGCAAATTCTATTAAAAAAATAGCATAATGGTATAAAACGAGTGGATTTACGGCATTTACAAACCCCAAATTGGTATGTTATAATATAATCACAAAAAGCAACACACAAAATTCTATTCAGGAGGAGGACAAAAATATGAAAAAAAGAAACACTATACCGTGCTTGGCTTTAACAGGAACTGCCATATCTGCACTTCTTTTATCAGGATGCAGCAATACAGATCGCAGTGATGGAAAAACTGTAGTCAGAATGCTTCAGTATAAGCCGGAGGCGGTTGATGCATTTGAAGAAATGGAGGAACGTTTTAATGCAGAGCATGATGATATTGTGCTGAAAATCGAATCTCCTAATGAGGCAATGACGGTTTTGAAAACGCGACTTATCAAAGAAGATTATCCGGACATTGTTGGCATTGGCGGAGATATTAACTATTCCAATTTTCTTGACGCGGATCTGTTTATGGATATTTCTGATTTTGAAGGAATTTCATATATAAAACCTTCCTATATGCAGATAGAGAAGGATCTGGAATTTATACCACAAGAGGGCATTTATGCTTTGCCATATGCAGCAAACTGTGCTGGCATTCTCTATAACAGGGATATGTTTGAGGAACATGGATGGGAGATTCCAGAGACATGGAGTGAATTCACCGATCTTTGTGAAGAGATTCAAAGTACAACAGATATTTATCCACTTTATTTTGGATATAAAGATACATGGACGTGTCTTGCTCCATGGAATGCACTAGCAGTAGGTCTTGTGGATTCGGATATTTGTTCGCAGGTCAATGCAGGAAATACTACTTTTACGGATGGTTATGCAGAAGTTGCAGATAAAATTAAAATTCTTCTTGATTACTCAGAACCGAACCCCTACGCTTATAACTATAACGATGCTTGTACCGCCTTTGCAAGAGGAGAATCTGCGATGTATCCCATAGGCAGTTATGCTGTACCGCAGATTCAATCTGTAAATCCGGATATGAATATTGATTCATTTCCATTTCCGGCAAATGAAGATGAAGCAGACAATGTGTTGAATTCCGGTGTGGATTTACAATTCTGCGTTATGAAAGAAACAAAAAACACAGAAGCTGTTTATGAAGTTCTTCGGTTTTTATATGAGGATGAGACGATACAGATTTATCTGAACGATCAGAACGCTGTTCCATGCAAGCAGGGAGATTTTGAACTGCCATCCATGCTTGACGGAATGAAATCTTATATTGAATCTGACAGAATGTCTGATTTCCATGATCATCACTATCCAAGCGAAATGAGCGTAGATGCTATGATACAGACATATCTTATGGATGACAGCAGTGATTCTGCTGAAAAATTTCTGAATCGTTTTGATAAAGAGTGGGTGCGCTATAATCGTGACTTGATCGAAAAAATAAAAAACTATAGGGAGTGATGAAAATGAAAGAAACTAAAAAAATCCGAAAGCCCATGTCTAAAAAAACCAAAACTTTACTGTTGATGACGTTACCGGCATTGATACTGTTTGTTTTATTTAATACGATCCCATTAATTACTGGTGCTTTTTACAGCTTTACAAACTATCGTGGATATGGATCTTACGACTTTGTCGGATTTAGAAACTTTATTGATCTTTTCCAGGACAGTCGAGTTGGCAAATCTTATCTGTTTACCTTCAAATATGCGATTGTCGGAACGATACTGGTCAATGTGCTTTCACTGCTGATTGCAATGGGTCTGAACAGTAAAATCAAGTTTAAAAGCACGCTGCGAGGGATGTATTTTCTGCCGAATATTTTAGGCGGATTAGTTGTGGGATATATTTTTAGTTTTATTTTCACATATATTATCCCCACAGTAGCCCAAAGTTTACATATTGACTTTTTAAGCAGCAGCATTCTTGCAAGTGAAAAGTGGGCATGGGTTGGTGTATTGATTGTCGGCGTATGGCAGACCGTTGCTATGAACACGATCATATATATTTCAGGTCTGCAAACAATTCCGGCAGATATTTACGAAGCAAGCTCTATTGACGGAGCGGGAAAATGGTATACTTTCAGAAAATTAACATTGCCTCTTCTGCTGCCGTTTATTTCAACCAATCTGATACTCAGCACCAAAAATATGCTTATGGCATTCGATCAGATTATGTCGCTGACTAAGGGCGGACCTGCACAGAGTACAGAATCCATTTCCTATCTGATTTACAAAAATGGTATGGACGGCGGACAGTTTGGATTCCAGAGTGCCAATGCAGTGGTATTCTTTATCGCTATCGTAGCAATTTCCGTGATTCAGCTTTTAATTACAAATAAAAAGGAGGAACAGTTATGAGTTCTGAAAGACATCGTGTTCCAAAAGCACCGGTAGTGCATATGAAACCAGCAAGTGAGATTCAGAATGATAAAGACAGCAAATCGAATATCTTTATAACTGTGCTGTTGATTCTTGGCTGTCTTACCATTTTGTTTCCACTTTATATGACCATTGTTATTGCCTTGAAATCGCCCTCTGAAATGACAAATGATGTTGCAGGGGCATTGAGTCTTCCCAAAAGTTTTGGTCTTGAAAATTTTGCAGAGGCAATGCGGGTGACTGATTTCTGGCATTCTCTTGGAAACAGTTTGTTCATCACCGGAATTACGATTGCCATATCGCTTGTAGTACATTCTATGGCTGGTTATGCTATTGGAAGAAGTATGGCAAAACATAAAGGATTCAAATTGATTTACTTTTATATTGTCAGTGGTATGTTTGTACCATTCGCTATTTTGATGATGCCTCTTGTAAAGGAAACAGCAAAAATGAACATTGACAATATGTTCGGTGTAATTATTCTTTATGTTGTATTCTATATGCCTATGAACGTCATGCTCTACAGCGGCTATCTAAAAAATATCCCCCTTGCAATGGAGGAAGCAGCGGAAATTGATGGTGCTTCCACATGGAAAACATACTGTAAAATCATTTTCCCTATGATGAAACCCATGCACGCAACAGTAGCAGTTCTTACAGCGCTGGGTACATGGAATGATGTAATGACACCACTTGTTATTATGTCAGGTTCGGAACGAACAACTTTACCTCTTGCACAGCTGAATTTCCAGTCGCAGTTTGGTACAAATTATAATCTGGCTTTTGCATCCTATTTGCTTGCATTGATTCCGATTCTGATTTTCTATATTCTCTGTCAGAAGCAAATCATCGGTGGAATTGCAAATGGCGCTGTCAAAGGATAATAACAATTGACATTTTCAACACACCCTTTTTTGTATCTGTGGCATTATGCCACAGATACAAAAACAATAAGGAGGTTTTTATGAATTTACAGAATAAAATTATGCTGATTACTTATGCGGACAGCATGGGGAAGAATCTTAAGGAACTGCATGAAGTTTTAAATAAGTATTATAAAGATGCAATAGGCGGCGTGCATATTCTTCCGTTTTTTCCTTCCTCGGCAGACCGTGGATTTGCCCCCATGTGCTATGACAAAGTGGATGAAACATTCGGAGATTTTTCCGATATTGAGGAAATTGGGAGAGAATACTATCTGATGTTTGACTTTATGGTCAATCATATTTCTGCACAGTCGGAATATTTTCAGGATTTTCTTAAAAATAAAGAGAATTCTCCCTATAAAGATATGTTCATACGGTATAACGAATTCTGGAATAACGGCGAACCGACTCAGGAACAGATCGACAAAATCTACAAGCGAAAACCTCGTGCTCCTTATATTGAGGCGGAATTTGCCGACGGAAGCAAAGAAAAAATATGGTGTACTTTTTGTTCGGAGCAGATCGACCTTGATGTCACAAAAGAAAAGACAAGGGAGTTTATCAGAAATACTCTGAAAGAAATGTGCTGTCACGGTGCGTCCGTGATACGTCTTGACGCTTTTGCATATGCTCTGAAAAAAGCTGATACAAGCTGTTTCTTTATTGAACCGACTATCTGGGAATTGCTTTATGAGATCGAAAATATCGTAAAAGAAGAGGGTGCGGAAATTCTTCCGGAGATCCACGAGCATTACATGATACCGATGAAAATCGCAGATAAGGGATTCTGGATATATGATTTTGCCTTGCCGGTACTAACTCTCCATGCACTCTACAACCATACAGGAAAATATCTGAAGAACTGGATGGAAATGTGTCCAATGAAGCAGTTTACAACACTGGATACCCATGACGGGATCGGTATTGTAGATGTCAAAGATTTACTGCCTGATGAGGAAATTGAAATCGTCAAGGATCAGTTGTATAAACAAGGAGCAAACGTAAAGAAGATTTACAGCTCCGAGGCATATAACAATCTGGATATCTACCAGGTGAATACTACCTACTACTCTGCACTTGGCAACAACGATGATGCTTATCTGCTGGCACGGGCTATTCAATTTTTTGCTCCAGGGATTCCGCAAGTGTACTATGTTGGAATGCTTGCTGGTTCAAATGATATTGAGCTTATGGAGCGTACCAAAAACGGGCGTGATATTAACAGACATTATTATTCCAAAGAAGAAATTGAAGATGAACAGAAGCGTCCAGTTGTACAGAAGCTGAAAGAACTGATGATACTGCGCAACACTCATCCGGCATTTTCTTTGGATGGAACGATTGAAATTCAAACAGACGGTGATAGGTTGATAATTACAAGAAAATATGGTTCGGATTCTATTACGCTGAAGTCTGATCTCACAACATACAGATTTGAAATTGAAACAAGAAGGGAATGACTTTCATGGCAATTAAAGTAAATGAGAAGAATAGATTTTTTCAGCTGATCACTAAAAACACTGAATATCAGATAAAGGCGGATAAGTTCGGTGTTTTAAAACACATCTGGTATGGGGAACGAACCGATTTTGATATGGAGTATCTCCAAAATTATCCGGATGTAGGCTTTTCCGGCAATATTTACGAGGCTGGAAACTGCCGCACATATTCTCTGGATACAATGCCGCAGGAATATTCCTGTCAAGGCATCGGAGATTTCCGCATATCAGCAGTTGGAATCACGCATACAGACGGGAGCGGTGCAATTGATTTGCGTTATAAGGGTTATCGTATAACAAAAGGTAAATATTCCATTCCGGGACTACCTGCTGTTTATGCAGATGAAAATGAAGCAGATACTCTTGAAATCGACCTGAAAGATACAGCAAGCGATATTTGCGTAACGCTTAAATATGCCGTTCTGGAAAGCCTTGATATGATCACAAGAAGTGCTGTAATATGCAACAAAGGAACGACAGCTGCAACGCTTACAAAAGCGGCAAGTTTGTGTCTTGATATTCCTTATGGCAATTGGGAATGGATTCATTTTCACGGCAGACACACAATGGAACGATTACCCGAACGAGCACCGCTTATCCATGGTATTCAGGAATGCTCCAGTACAAGAGGCGCATCAAGTCATCAACAGAATCCTGCCGTGCTTATTTGTGAACCCGATTGTACTGAAACAAATGGAAATTGTATCGGTGTACTTCTTATGTACAGCGGGAGCTTTCAGACGCAGATAGAGCTTGATCAGATAAATCAGATTCGTATGGTCATGGGGATAAATCCTGAGCTTTTCCGTTGGAAACTGAATCCGGGAGAAGCATTCTATACGCCCGAAGCAGTTATGTCTTACAGCACTACTGGTATGGAAACGCTGTCTCACAATTTCCATAAAACAATCCGCCATTATGTTTGCAGAGGGAAATACAAGCTTGCAGAACGTCCTGTTCTGATAAACAATTGGGAAGCAACCTATTTTGATTTTGATTCTGA
The DNA here is from genome assembly GCA_021769725.1 of Oscillospiraceae bacterium. Taxonomy (GTDB): domain Bacteria; phylum Bacillota; class Clostridia; order Oscillospirales; family Ruminococcaceae; genus Ruminococcus. The sequence continues at coordinate 8,931 of JAETSI010000023.1, forward strand.
TAAAATTTTTCGTATCGCACAGCAGGCAGCTGAGCTTGGAGTGGATATGCTTGTTCTTGATGACGGCTGGTTTGGCAAGCGCAATGATGATTGTTCCGGTTTAGGTGACTGGTTTGTCAATGAAAAAAAGCTGCAGGGCGGTCTTGGTAGTCTTACGCAAAAAATCACTGCACTTGGTATGAAATTCGGAATCTGGTTTGAACCGGAAATGGTTTCCGAGGACAGTGATCTGTACCGTTTGCATCCGGATTGGGCGATACAGATTCCCGGAAGAAATCCCATGAGGAGCAGGTATCAGCTTTTTCTTGATATGTCAAGGCAGAAAGTTCAGGATTATCTGTATGATTCCATTGTCAAAATTCTGGACAGTGCTGATATTTCCTATATTAAATGGGATATGAACCGAAGCATCAGCGATTGGTATACCTCTACGCTCTCTTCAGATAGGCAGGGAGAAATGGCACACAGGTATGTGCTAGGATTATATTCACTTCTTGAACGATTAACAACTTCATATCCGGACGTTCTTTTTGAAGGATGCAGCGGCGGCGGCGGACGTTTTGATGCAGGAATGCTTTATTACTGTCCGCAAATCTGGTGCAGTGACGATACGGACGCTTTTGAACGTACAAAAATTCAATACGGAACATCATTTTTCTATCCGATCTCCGCAGTAGGTTCTCATGTTTCAGCAGTACCCAATCATCAGACAGGTCGCATAACTCCCATTGAAACAAGAGCTGTTGCAGCAATGGCAGGCAGCTTTGGGTATGAACTTGATTTGAATACTCTTTCTGATGATGAAAAACAGGCGATCAAATCACAGATCGTACGCTTCAAAAAATACGGCGATCTGATTCATAATGGTTTGTATTACCGTTTAAGCGATCCTATGACAGATGAATTTGCTGTATGGGAGTATGTTTCAGAGGACGGCAGTGAAGTTTTGGTGCATGGAATGATTTTCCGTACTTCCCCTAATACCCTGCAAATCAGAATTCGCCTGCGTGGACTTTCTCCGATTGCAATGTATCGTCTTGAATCTGACGGAAGTCAATATACCGGAAAAACTCTTATGAATGGCGGAATCCTTCTACCCAAAGCATGGGGAGATTATTGTCCCATAGAACTGCATTTCACACTTGTCGGAGGTGACTGATATGAATAAAGAAACAATGGTAAACAAGCTTTGCAGTGGAAACTTTGATTTTATATTAAAGACGCTTTATGGTGAATCTGCTGTGAAACGTCAAAGGAACAGATATATATCTGCAATTGAGAAATTTTCTGAAATTTTCCCTGAGCGTGACGATATAAAAATATATTCCGCACCGGGACGCACAGAAATTGGCGGCAATCACACTGACCACCAGCATGGCTGTGTGCTTGCAGCAGCGGTTGATCTGGACGTCATTGCTGTGGTTGCGTTTCATAACGAAGGTGTCATTCGTTTAAAGTCAGCAGGGCATTCACCTAACCATGTAAATCTTAGTGATCTTTCTGTGCAGAAGAAAGAAATGGGCAGTTCATCGGCGCTGATTCGTGGGATTGCCTCCAGATTTCACGAAATGGGAGTCCAAATTTCCGGTTTTGACGCATACACTACCTCAGACGTTTTAAGCGGAAGTGGATTATCTTCGTCAGCGGCATTTGAAGTTCTGATCGGTACAATTATTGACAGCCATTACAATCATGGGAAAGCTGGTGCTGTTGAGATTGCAAAAATCGGTCAATATGCAGAAAATGTGTACTTCGGCAAAAAAAGCGGTCTTATGGATCAAATGGTAAGCTCTGTGGGCGGTCTGGTTTCCATTGATTTTCATGATACTGAAAATCCTGCCATAAAAAGCTTTCCCCATGACTTTGAAAAATCCGGTTACTGCCTGTGTGTTACTGACACAAAGGGCAGTCATGCCAATCTGACTGACGATTATGTTTCAGTGCGCTCTGAAATGGAAAGTATTGCGGAACAGTTTGGAAAAGCCATTCTGAGAGATGTGGATGAAAACGAGTTTTACAGAGCAATTCCGCAGCTTAGAGAAAAATGCTCCGACCGTGCAGTCATGAGAGCCGCACACTTCTTTGCGGAAAACAGACGTGCACTACTGGAGGCAGACGCACTATCAGAGGAAAATATGAATTGTTTCCTTGAACTTGTCAGACAGTCGGGAGAGTCATCAGCAACTCTTTTGCAAAATCTGTACTCCTGTTCAAATCCGACTGAGCAGGCAATTTCTATTGGCATTATGTTAAGCAAAAGTATTCTTGGAAGAAATGGTGCTGTCAGGGTACACGGCGGAGGCTTTGCAGGAACAATTCAGGCATTTGTGCCTGCGGAAAAAGTAAATGAATATTCACAGGAAATGAACCGTATTTTTGGTGACGGAAGCTGTTATATTCTGAGGATTCGTCCTGTGGGCGGTATAGAAATCACGGAGGGATAACGATGCGTATTTTAGTTTTAGGCGGTGCAGGTTATATCGGTTCTCATACTGCACTGGAACTTGTAAAAGCAGGACATGATGTAATTATTGCGGATAATCTCGTCACAGGATACCGCAGTGCAGTCCCGAAAACAGCAAAGTTTTATGAAGGAGATATCCGGGACGCTGACTTTTTGGACGAACTGTTCAGTTCAGAGAAAATCGATGCAGTGATTCATTTTGCAGCATTTTCTCTGGTAGGCGAAAGCGTCACCAATCCTCTGAAATATTATGACAACAATCTCTGCGGCACAAAGGTGCTGCTGGAAGCTATGGTGCGCAATGGTATTGATAAAATTGTATTTTCCTCCACAGCGGCAACCTATGGCGAACCTGAGAACATTCCGATTCTGGAAAGCGACAGAACTTGTCCCACAAATCCATACGGTGAGACAAAGCTTGCAATGGAGAAGATGTTCCAATGGACGGCAAAAGCACACGGACTGCGTTATGTTTCTCTGCGATATTTCAATGCCTGCGGTGCAGATGAAAGCCGTTCAATCGGCGAAGCACATAATCCGGAGAGCCATTTGATTCCCTTGATTTTGCAGGTGCCCAACGGCAAGCGAGAGGCAATCTCCATTTATGGCACGGATTATGATACCCCTGACGGAACTTGCATCCGTGATTATATTCACGTTACCGATCTGGCACAGGCGCATATTCTTGCGGTTCAGTATCTGATAAACGGCGGAGAAAGCGATATTTTCAATCTGGGAAATGGTGTCGGCTATTCCGTCAGGGAAGTCATTGAAACAGCAAGAGCTGTTACCGGACATTCTATTCCAGCAATAGAGATTGAGCGGCGTGCCGGCGATCCTGCAAGACTGGTTGCTTCCAGTGAAAAGGCAAGGAAGATTTTTGGATGGAATCCAGTTCATGACAGTCTGGAAGAAATCATTGCAAGTGCATGGAACTGGCACAAGGATCATCCCAACGGATATGAAGAATAGGAAGCGAAGCATATGATTTATGAGGATATTCAGAGGTTGATAAGCTATGCCTTAAAAAATGAATTGATTGCTTCGGAAGATATTTACGTAATTCGCAATCAATTGATGGAGATCTTTCAACTGACTGACTGGCAAGAATCAGAAACAAAATGTAAAAATACAGTGATTGACGAGATACTTTGTCCGCTGGTTGATTATGCCTGTTCACACAATATCATTTCTGACACAACTGCCTCCCGTGACCTGTTTGACACAAAGCTCATGGGAGTTCTCACACCAATGCCGAGGGAGGTAACAGCTGAATTTCGTCGGCGTTATGCAAAATCTCCGGAAACAGCCACGGACTGGTATTTTAATTTCAGCCAAAAGGTAAATTATGTTCGTCATGGCAGAATTACCAAGGATTTGAAGTGGACTTACAAATCCGATTATGGTACGCTGGATATTACCATAAACCGTTCCAAACCAGAGAAAGACCCGAAGGATATAGCAGCTGCAAGAGCAGTACAGGCATTGTCTTATCCAAAATGTCAGCTTTGTCCAGAAAACGCAGGCTTTGCAGGAAATTTAAATCATCCGGCAAGACAAAATCTGCGCCCGATTCCCATGAACATTTTCGGTGAAAGCTGGCAGTTTCAGTATTCGCCCTATGGCTACTACAACGAGCATTGCATTGTATTCAATGAAAATCATACGGCAATGAAAATTGATGATACTGTCTTTGAAAAATTGTTTGACGTATTGGATTACCTTCCTCATTATTTTGTCGGCTCAAATGCAGACTTGCCTATTGTGGGCGGCTCAATTCTCAGTCATGAACATTTTCAGGGCGGAAGATACACCTTTGCAATGGAAAAAGCACAAATTGAAAAAAATTTTTGCATCCCACAGTTTTCAAATATACAGGCGGGTATTGTAAAATGGCCCATGTCTGTTATCCGGCTGAAATCCGAAAACAGAAGCAGTCTATCCACAGCATGTAGCTATATTCTGAAAAAATGGCGCACTTACAGTGATGAAAGTGCTGATATACTGGCGGAAACAAATGGAACACCGCATAACACAATCACGCCTATTGCACGCATGAACGGAAGTCATTATGAATGTGATCTGGTTTTGCGCAACAATCGTACAACCGAAGAACGTCCGCTGGGATTGTTTCATCCGAATCCGTCTTTACATCATATCAAAAAGGAGAATATAGGTCTGATTGAAGTCATGGGATTGGCGGTATTGCCGTCACGCCTTGCAAAAGAACTGGGTGCTGTAGAGGATGCTCTTCTGTCTGGAAAAGATCTCAACGAAAATCCGCAGACCGCTGCTCATGCTGAATGGGCAAAGAAAATATTACAGAATCATCTGGATTTCTCCGCAGAAAATGCTTCAGATATAATCCATGCAGAGGTTGGTAAAGTTTTTGAACAGGTTTTGCTTGATGCCGGAGTGTTTAAAAGAGATGAAGCAGGCAGACGAGCATTTAACAGATTTATAAACACACTGACAGATGGAGGATAAATATGAAAAAGTTTGATGTTGTAGCATTAGGAGAACTGCTGATTGACTTTACCGAAAACGGAATAAGTGCACAGGGAAATCCTATTTTAGAAGCCAATCCCGGCGGTGCACCCTGCAATGTCCTTGCTATGCTTAACAAGTTGGGAAAGAAAACCGCCTTTATCGGCAAGGTTGGCAATGACACATTTGGCAGACAGCTTGCAGAAGAAGTACAACAAAGTGGAACGGATATCACAAACCTGATTCTTGATGATACTGTGCACACTACACTTGCCTTTGTGTATACATTTCCGGACGGCGAACGTGAATTCAGCTTTTACCGGAATCCCGGTGCAGATATGATGCTAAAAAAAGAAGAAGTGATGGAGGATATTATCAAAGAGGCAAAAATCTTTCACTTTGGGACATTGTCTTCTACTCATGAAAGCGTCCGTGCAGCTACCAGATATGCCATAGATATTGCCAAAGAAAGCGGTATCCTGATTTCCTTTGATCCGAATCTGAGAGAGCCGTTGTGGGATTCTCTGGAGGATGCAAGGAAAGAAATAGAGTATGGATTATCAAAATGTGATATTCTGAAAATATCCGACAATGAGCTTGAATTTATGACTGGTACAAAGGACTATTCAAAGGGTGTCGAAATTCTCAAAGAACGATATGATATAAAAATTATTTTTGTTACTCTCGGTAAAGACGGCAGCTTTGCCTACTATAAGAATTTAACGGCAGAACAGCCGACTTTTTCTGGAATTAAGGCAATTGAAAAAACAGGTGCCGGAGATACCTTTGAGGGCTGTGCACTGAATTATCTTCTGGAACATGACTTTGATTCGCTGAAGGAGGAAAATCTTTCAGAACTGCTCCTCTTTGCAAATGCTGGAGCATCATTGATTACAACACGGAAAGGGGCTTTAAAAGTGATGCCAGATAAGACTGAGATTGAAAATTTGATTCGAGATGGACGTAATTCATAAGCCTAAATTTCAATCTATAATGTAAAAATATATAATTATTTGTGATAAAAATAATCATAAGAGCATAACAATTCAAGCTGTTTCGCTGAATCGTTATGCTCTTTTTTTGATTTTGTTGTTCATATAAAGTTTTTGGATAGTCGAATCTGTCTTAGTTCTTCTCTCTACTTTTTTAGTTTAGCAACAGTTGACTTAATCAGCATAATATGATATACTAAAAGAAACAAAAGAAGAGAAACAAGCCAAAGGTGATTTCTTCGACTGCATTGCATGAAACCGTAGCGCTGACGAGATTGTCAATTACACATTTTAATAAATCAGTACGAAAGGAACTTTAATGTAATGAAAAGAAAATTAACTGCTTTATTCATAGCTTTAGGATCAATGGTTTGCATGACAGCTTGTAGTAAAGATTCTGCTTCTAAATCGAATAAAAAAACAAATGAAAGCAATAATGTTTCAACTGAAATAGAGTTTGATGAAAACGCAGAGTTGAAGGATGTTGCCACGGAAATGACAGACTCCTTGTCAGAGGTGACAGCTTGTGATTCGTATTTAAAAACAATGTCAACCCCAGATGATGTTATGAAAGTAATTGAAGACTGGAGAAATCTTTCCGTTGATAAGACTTCACCAATATATGTGATTTCATTGGATGAACAATCAATAGAAAGCTACATAAAAAGTGCTTCTGATGATAAATTTGATTTATCAGAGATGCCTGAAACTGTAAGAGAATATTTGATATGCAAAATCGGAGATTCGATCGGTACAATGGTAAATGGAAAAGCAGGAGGTGTAAACGAAGTTGCGGCCTCTTCAATTGCCAGATTCTCTAAAACATTTATTCTTCAATCGAATATTGAAAACCAAATATGGATGATACCATGTAATAAAGAAACAGCTGTGTATATATCATTTACAAATACGGGAAACGGGGTTCTTACCGTAACAGCTTCCTATGCAGCATATGATAATCAGATCTGCGATATGCTCTTGGAAAGCACCGGCTTTCATATAAAAAAATTGCAGTGGTAAATCATGTTTAGCTGATACATACCCCAATGGCTCATGTTAAGGTAACACCGCACGAAGCATATCTGACGTCTTTGTATGTGAACCTCAGAATGCTTATTAATAAAATCTAATTCATCATAAATTTAAAAGGCTGTAAGCATTATTTACTTACAGCCTTTTTATTCTTCATCTTCTTTTTCAATTAAAACAAAAGTGACTAAAGATTCAGAACCTGTCCACATAGAAAATCCCACACGTCTTTTCGGCAAATTTTGCTGATTGCTGCGTTGAAAAAATTCACCATACGCCTGTATATCCATAGAAAATAAAAATTTTTTAAGCGGATCAATATAATAGTGTAGACAAATTCACGATTATATGTTATAATTATAAAAAATCCGGAACAGGAGGAAATAATTAATGAAAAGAAGCGACTATATAGGCTGGGATGAATATTTTATGGGAATAGCTATGCTTTCAGCTGAGAGAAGCAAGGATAATTCAACTCAGGTAGGAGCTTGTATCGTCAACCGTGACAACAAGATTGTATCTGTAGGATATAACGGTATGCCGACGGGATGCAGAGACGATGATATGCCTTGGGAAAGAGAAGGGGAGACAGTTCTTGATACTAAGTACCCTTTCGTCTGCCATGCTGAACTTAATGCCATTCTCAACAGTAATATCGGAAATCTTGGGGGATGTACAGTTTATGTTACTCTTTTTCCGTGCAACGAATGTGCAAAAGCGATCATCCAGTCAGGAATAAAAAGGGTAGTTTATTACAGCAATAAGTATTCCGATTCAGACAGTACTGCGGCAGCTTGTATGCTCTTTGAACGCTGCGGCGTTGAGACGACAGCATATAAGCCGAGCGGAAAGAATATCACGCTTTCGCTTTGAGTCAGCCAAAACGGATTTTCTTTCCGAGTTTTGAAATCGAAGCGGTTATTTCGTCAGCGCAGTCGATGAAATCCGCCGGCGGAGGCAGTGAGATCCTGTATTTTTCTCCGAAGACCCCGGCATAGCTGAGTATTGCGGCAATGACAAGCAGTTTTATGATCTTTTTCAAGCGTATTCCTCCCGTAATAGAAACTGTCTTTATTATTTCCAATAAAAGCCAGATATACTCACATCTATTCTAAAATGCAATAAAGATTGCAGGCAGAAATTTCGTATGTCAAGGCGGACGACGAAAGCATACTGTTGTATGGTGAGGAGGACAACGCAGACAGACGGAATTTCTGCTTGCAAGACTGTTGTATTTTAGAATAGATGTGAGTATAATACACAGAAAAAGATCCCTTCCGTTTCCGGATGGGATCTGACAGGAATTATGGATAATTTTTATTTAGATATAAGTGCAAGTGTATCTCTTGCAATAAGAAGTTCCTCGTTTGTAGGAACGACCCATACTTCTACTTTTGAATCAGCGGCGGAGATCTTTGTAAGCTTTCCTCTGAGATTGTCGTTTACAGACTTGTCGAGCTTGATGCCGAAGAATTCCATATTCTCGCATACCTGTTCTCTTACATCGTAGGCATTCTCGCCGATACCGCCGGTAAAGAGAACAGCATCAAGACCGTTCATTGCAGCAGCGTATGATCCGATGTATTTTTTGATCTCATAAACGAGCATTTCTGATACGAGTTTGGCTCTCTCATTTCCGTGAGCGGCAGCATCAGTTATGTCACGGTTGTCGGAGCCGATTCCTGAAACGCCGAGGAAACCTGACTTTTTGTTCATGTAATCGCTCATCTGTGCGGGAGTAAAATGATGCTTGTCTGCTACAAAAGTAACGGCAGACGGATCTACAGCTCCTGAGCGTGTACCCATAACAACACCGTCAAGGGGAGTGAATCCCATAGACGTATCAACAGATTTTCCGCCGTTAACAGCAGTAATGGAAGAACCGTTGCCGAGGTGGCATGAAACTATCTTCAGATCCTTGATATCCCTGCCCATTGCTTCAGCCAAAGCAGCAGAAACAAATCGGTGAGATGTTCCGTGGAATCCGTATTTTCTTACGTGAAGATTTTCGTAGTCCTCGTAGGGGAGACCGAACATATAAGCCTTGGGGGGCATTGTCTGGTGGAATGCCGTATCGAATACAACGACCTGAGGAACTCCCTCGGGAATAACGCTCTTGCAGGCTCTGAGAGCAAGCGCATGAGCATGGTTGTGAACAGGAGCAAGCTCACGGAGTTCGTCGATCTTATCAATAATCTCATCAGTAACGAGAACGGACTTATCAAAAACATCAGCGCCCTGCACGATTCTGTGACCTACAGCCGATATTTCGTCCATACTGTCGATAACCTTTGCGTCGCCTGTTGTAAGGGTTTCAACAAGCTTCATAAAAGCCTCGGTATGCGTGGGGAACGAACAGTCTGCGCTAAGTTCTCTGCCGTCGTTTGTTTTGTGGGCAATGTGACCGTCAATTCCGATTCTGTCGCAGTTACCCTTAGCAATAACGCTTTCATCGTCCATGTTGATGAGCTGATACTTGAGTGAAGAGCTTCCTGCATTAACAACTAAAATAATCATGATATGCAAATTCCTTTCCAAATTAATTTTAGGCAGCGCCGCACAGAATGTACCTGATGCGCCGCCTTTGCATATTCTATTATATACCATTTCCAGGGAAATGCAAGTCTTTTTTGTAAATTTTGTGAAAACAGCAAAAAAACCAACAAAACAGATCTTGTTTTTGCGAATATTATGTGAAAGAAGTAAAAAACATCTGAAAAATATTGAATTTTAAGAGAAGAGGTAGTAAAATGAAGATCAGCGGTATAATCTGTGAGTACAATCCGTTTCATAACGGGCATCTCAGGCACATCATGGAGACGAGAAAAAACGGAGCTACCCATATAGTAGCTGTAATGAGCGGAAATTTTGTCCAGAGAGGCGACGTGGCATACATGGATAAGCTTGACCGTGCACGTCTTGCTGTGCGTTCCGGAGCCGATCTTGTAGTCGAACTCCCTGTGCAGTACTGTTTGTCCTCAGCAGAAAAATTTGCAGAGGGAGCCGTCTGGCTTCTTAATAGTCTCGGCGTAGTTGACGAAATATCTTTCGGCAGCGAATGCGGCGATGTGGAAAAGTTACAGCGGGCTATGGAAACGATAGAAGTAACAGCAGTTGTTCATGACAGTGAAATAAGACAGATAATGGAAAAAGGCTATACTTACCCGAGAGCGCTTAGTTCGGTTATCAAGGGCATAGATCCGGAAATTGCGGAAATAATTACTTCTCCGAACAATATGCTTGCCATTGAATATCTCCGTGCCCTCATAAAGTTTACTTCGCCTATAGTTCCGTTCACGATAAAAAGGGTGTACAGCTCTCACAACGGACTGATGCCTGAAAATGGCTTTGCCAGTTCATCTTTTATGCGTGAGCGCCTGGCAGCAGGAAAAGACGTGTCCGAGATAAGCGAGTATACCACTCCACTGTGGACGGATGCAATAGCCAATGCTGTCCGGAATGGCGCAACGGCTTCTCTGGAGCGCCTTGAAAGAGTTCTGCTTTATAAATTAAGAAGCACATCCGCAGAGGAGATATCTCATATCAGCGACGTAGGACAGGGGCTTGAAAACAGGATATACGGTGCAAGAATGTCCGGTTCGCTTGAGGAACTGCTTTTTACCGTCAAGACGAAGAGATATACAATGTCACGCATCAGGCGCATCATGCTGTCGCTCCTTATCGGAATCACCAAGAACGATATGAAAAATCTTCCGGCATACGGCAGAATACTTGCATTTAACGAGCGTGGAACAGAGATACTTTCACGTGCAAAGTGTTTTACGAAGATTCCGTATTCCACTTCAATAGCAAAACTTTCGCAGATCAATGAAAGCGCCGAGAGATTTGCAGATCTGGAGATAAGGGCGTCGGATGTATACGGTCTTGCAATGGAAACAGTCACTTCTGCTCAGAGGGATTACCGCGCTAAAATAATGATAGATATGGAGTAAATATCAATGCTTAAAAAATTCCCATATATTTCTGCGGTTCTGTTTTTGACTGCCATGCTTTGTTCCTGTGGATCTACAGTAAAAGTAAGAGACTATGACGTTGAAGAGTCAGGTGCGACAGATACAACATCCGCCTCAGTAAGTACGTCGGCAGAGGAAGCAGTAGCTGTTTTGACAGAAGAAATCCCAATGACTACAGAGCCGGCAACACAGCCGTTCAGTATAGATATATTTTTCTCAGAGAAAAACGAAATACCGGATTCCTACGTCATAGAGGGGTTTGAGGCGATCATGCAGGAACCCGAGCTTCCGACAGGCTGCGAGGTTACGGCGCTTGCAGAAGTATTGAATTATCTTGGATTTGATATTGACAAAGTAGAGCTGTGCGATAATTTTATGCCTGTGGATTACGAGGGAGCTGTCAATATGTATTATGCGTATATCGGAGATCCTAAATCAAATAACGGTTTTGGATGCTACGCTCCCGTTATTGTAAAAACAGCATACGAATACTTTGAATCAGTCGATTCCCCGTGCTACGCCGTTGATATTACAGGGACTGATTTCAAAGGACTGCTTTTTCAGATAACTCAGGACAGACCGGTCATTGTCTGGACTACCATGGGACAGAGGGAGACATATCCAAATTATAAGTGGACGGCAGGAAACGGCGAAGATATGGTATTCAACGATTATCAGCACTGCGTTGCGATCTACGGATATGATCTCAATGCAGGAGTAGTATACACAGCTGATCCTCTGGTGGGAAATACGACATACGAAATGAGCCGTTTTGAGACCATATACGATATTATGTACAAACAGGCTGTAGTGATCTGCGGCGATGCCGAAACCGAAGGATGCTTTACGCCGAATCCTGAAATAGAAAACAACGATGTGTGGAGCAGAAAGCGGCAGCTTACCGAAAATGAAAATACGGTGGAATTTAATTATGATTAAGGGCATAATATTTGATCTTGACGGAACGCTGATAGATTCCATGCAGGTATGGAGCAGGACGGATGTAAAATTTCTTCGTGAAAACGGCATATCCGACCCGCCGGAAGATGTCTCCGACAACGTGAAAAAGATGACGCTGGAGGAATCCGCACAGTATTTTATCGACCGTTTTTGTCTGACGTGCAGCAAAGAATACGTTATAAAGCGGATAGAAGAACTGGTGCGTACCGAGTACGAGGAAAATATCCGGCTGAAGCCATATGCAGCGGAACTCCTTGATTTTCTTGACAGTCAGCGTATCCCATACGGAGTGGCAACGGCTACTTATAAAAATCTTGCAGAAGCCGTTATGCGCCGATGCGGCATATACGGCAGGATGAAATTTATCCTGACTGATAGGGAATATCCTATGGGAAAGGTTTTTCCTGATATTTTTCTGGGCGCTGCGGAGATGCTCGGGGCTTGTCCGGAAGAGATACTTGTCGCCGAAGATTCACTGCACTGTATAGAAACAGCGTCCGGAGCAGGTTTTGTAACGGTCGGTGTATATGACGAAGTCTCAGCGGATGAAAGCGAAAAGATTGCAGAGACGGCTGATTTTTATGTCGCTTCTCTCAAAGAAATGGAAAATATAGTAAGGAACGAAATATCTTGAAAAAAGTAATGATTGGAATGAGCGGCGGAGTAGACAGCTCTGTTGCCGCACTGCTTCTCAGGGAGCAGGGATACGATGTTATGGGCGTTACGCTGAAAATGTTCGGCAGTGAGGATATTGAAGAACCGGAGAATACCGGAAAGACCTGCTGCGCCCTGTCAGATGTGCTTGATGCCAGAAGCGTGGCAAGGCGTCTGGGATTTGAACATCTCACTTTTAATTTTAAAGACTGCTTCCGTGAAAAGGTCATGGGACATTTTGCTGAAAGTTATCTGTGCGGGCGTACTCCCAATCCATGCATAGAATGCAACAGGCACGTAAAATTTGATAAAATGCTGCGCCGGGCAATGGAACTCGGATACGATTATATAGCTACCGGACATTATGCTGTTTGTGAATATGATAGCGAAAGACAGCGCTATCTGCTTAAACGTTCTGCCGACAGAAGTAAAGATCAGACCTACGTGCTGTATTCTCTGACGCAGGAACAGCTTGCCCACGTTATTTTTCCGCTTGGAAACTTAGAAAAGAACGAAGTGAGAGCTATCGCAGAAAAAGCCGGACTTGTAAATTCAAACAAGCCCGACAGTCAGGATATATGCTTTGTTCCTGACGGCGATTATTCCGGTTTTATAAGAAAATTTACAGGAAAAGAACCAATATGCGGAAACTTTGAGGATATGGACGGAAATATTCTCGGCGTACATAAGGGAATAATAAATTATACTATAGGTCAGCGCAAGGGTCTTGGAATCGCCGCAGGCAGACCGCTTTACGTTGTGAGAAAGCAAGTTGATACAAATACCGTCATACTCGGCGATGAAAAGGATCTGTATACAAATTCTCTGACTGCGTATGACGTTAATCTCATTTCAATCCCCGAACTTACATCGCCTGTCAGGATCACAGCCAAAACACGTTACAGTCAGAACGAACAGGCAGCGCTCCTGTCGTCACTTGGAAACGGAGAGTATCTTGTTGAGTTTGAACAGCCGCAGAGAGCCGTCACAAGCGGTCAGGCTGTTGTTTTCTATGACGGTGATATAGTTGTCGGCGGAGGAACTATAAAATAATTATGGAATATAAATTTGAAAAACTTACAGAGAAAATAACGGTTTGTGCCAGCTCAGATCACCGGTTCGGGACTGATGCCTTTTTGCTTGCTGATTTTTCCGGCTATCGTCAGAAGGATATGGTATGCGATCTGGGAACAGGATGCGGTATAATTCCGCTTATCATGCAGAAAAAGCTGCCTCCGAGAGTGACCTATGCAGTAGATATCCAGGAGGGAGCTATTGAGCAGCTTCATCTCGGACTGGAGAGAAGCGAAACCACCGGCATTGTGCCGATATGTTCTGATCTGAAGCAGCTCTGGGAGAATGCGCCTCTTGGCAGACTTGATCTTGTGACCTGTAATCCGCCGTACAAAGCTGCGAACGCTGGTTTTGAAAGTGCGTCCGATGCGCAGAGAATAGCTCGCCACGAGATAATGTGCAATATTGACGATATATGCCGGGCTGCTGAAAGACTGCTTAAATTCGGCGGCAGATTTTGTCTCTGCAACAGACCCGAAAGGCTGTCCGATGTTATTTTTGCTATGAAGAACCATAACATCGAACCAAAACGGCTGAAGTTCGTCTCCAAAACTCCTGATGAAGCACCGTGGCTGTTTCTTATAGAGGGGAAAAAAGGTTCAAAGCCATTCATGAAAGTTGAAAAACAGCTTTATATCCGCAGCGGAGAAGGATTTTCAGATGAACTGAAAAAAATTTACGCTGTGGGAAAGGAAAATTTATGAGCGGAATTTTTTATATAATAGGCACTCCTATCGGAAATCTGGGCGATATAACCGTCAGACAGCTTGAAACGCTGAAGTCGGTGGATTTCATTTGTGCCGAGGATACGAGAGTCACATTGAAACTGCTTAACCGATATGACATAAAAAATCATCTTGTAAGTTTTCATGAACATAGCTCACGGTCGGATGCACAGCGGATAATAGACAGGATCATCGGCGGTGAAAACTGCGGTATAGTTACCGATGCCGGAATGCCGTGTATTTCTGACCCGGGAGTTGTTCTTGTGCAGATGTGTGCGGAAAACGATATAGAAGTACGGGTAGTTCCCGGACCAAGCGCCGTTATTTCGGCTGTTGCTTTGTCAGGGGTTCCGGCACGGAGATTTACTTTTGAGGGATTCCTCCCCGTGTCAAAAAAAGAACGCACAGAGAGGCTGGATGCCTTGAAAAACGAGACTTCCGTTATGGTGTTCTATGAAGCGCCGCATAAACTGAAAGGCACTCTGGCAGATTTCCGGCAGATATTCGGGGCGGATCGTTTTATTGCCGTCTGCCGTGAGCTGACAAAAATTCACGAGGAAATTCTTCGCATGACTGTCGGACAGGCGCAGGAGTATTATTCCGAGCATGAGCCAAAAGGAGAATTTGTTCTTGTTGTCAGCGGAGGAGAGAAAAAATCCGGGGAAAATGTGACGATTGTTCAGGCACTTGAACAAGTTCGCTGTCTTGTGAATATGGGGGAGCGCCCTGTTGATGCCTGCAAGGCTGTAGCAAAGGATACAGGTTTCAAAAAAAGCGACCTCTATTCGGCATTCTGTACAGAATAATTGTGAAAAATAGGTGAAATTATTGTAAATCCCTTGCATCTTGCATATAATTATGATATAATATTTATGGATTATTAATTTTAAGGGAGATTATACAGCAATGATTTGCGATCTGCACTGTCACACCAAGCTTTCCGACGGTTCGCTTGGAATAGAAGATGTAATAGAACAGGCAAAACGAACGAATATAAGCTGGCTGTCAATTACCGATCATGATACAATGGCATCTTTTTCACGCTCGGATATTCTCGGCGAACGTGCCGGCATAAAAATACTTCACGGCGTTGAACTTTCCGCATGGGACAAGGATAGGAACAGCAAGGTACATATTCTTTGCTATGCTCCTCTTAAACCTGATCGTCTGGAGGGATTATGCCTGAAATCATGTGAGATCAGAAAGGCATGCTCAAAAGAAATGATAGAAAAGGTCATGGAAAAATTCCCGATTCCTATCGAGAGTATCCTTAAACATACTACTTCATCAAAGAGTATTTTCAAACAGCACATAATGCGTGCTCTGGTTGATTACGGATATGCTCTTGAAATGTACGGTGATCTTGACAGGGAATTATTCAATCCGCAGACAGGTTCATGCTATGTTGAGCGTGAATATCCCGATGTGAATTTTGTTATAGATCTTATTCACACGGCAAAGGGAATTGCAGTAATGGCTCATCCGGCTCAGTATGACAATATCGAGCTGCTGGAGGAACTCGCTCAAAAAGGTAAGATAGACGGCGTTGAGATCGGTCATTATTCTGCCGATGAAAATTATCGGAAGGAACTTTCCGCTATTGCAGAAAGGTATGAGTTGATTAAAACCGGAGGTTCGGACTTTCACGGTCTGTATAACAGCGTTCCGACTCACTTGGGAAGCGATTCGACTTCAAAGGAAGATCTTGACCGTATTCTGAAACTTTCAGCCGGAATGAAACGGAAGAATCATGAATAATTTTATAGAAAATACAGGAATGAAAGTTATTCCTGCTGTCATTTCCTTATGTTCACTGATTTGGTTTATTATTCCTTTTGCAAAAGGAATAATAAACATTGGCAGTGTTACGGGGGTAGCCGTATCGTCAGCGCTGCTCATGATTTTCGTTTTCTTCAGAAGATTCTCAGCCTTTATAGGACATTTGTGGAATTCGCCGGCTGGTAAAATTCTGGTTTTGTCCGTTTCGTCTGTTTGCGTCATCTGTATAATGATATCGGCAGCAATGAGTTTTTTCATGATAAAAGCTATGAACGACGCTCCTCCTGACGAGAATACTACTCTTGTAGTGCTTGGCTGTCAGGTAAAGAAGGGCAGACCAAGCAATATGCTGAAAAGACGTCTGGAGGCTGCTTATGACTATCTTTCAAAGCATGATTCGGTAAATGTTGTAGTTTCCGGAGGACAGGGAGCGGATGAAATTATCAGCGAGGCTCAGTGCATGAAAGAGTATCTTGTGGAAAAGGGGATAGATCCCGGACGGATCTATATTGAGGACAGATCTGTAAATACAGAAGAAAATATCAGGTTTTCAATGAATCTTATTGAGAAACAAGGACTGTGCAGTGATATTACCATTGTTACCGATGGATTTCATCAGCTCAGAGCGGAACTTATTGCTAAGAAACTGGGAATTAATGTCAGTCATATCTCAGCATCGACACGATGGTATCTTCTGCCGTCATACTGGGTACGGGAATGGTATGGAAATATATATTATCTATTCACAAATTAAGAGCCTGAACAGGTTCTAAGAACAGAAAGGTCAGTGTCAGGAATTTTAAAATACGATAGATAAATACGATAGATAAATTAAAAAATATAAATTTGTGTTTTTTTCTGTCAGGGTATTGACATTTCTGTTCGATTGTAGTATAATATAAATTGTTCGAGGTGTGGCTCAGTTTGGTAGAGTACTACGTTCGGGACGTAGGGGCCGCAGGTTCAAATCCTGTCACCTCGACCATATTAATTAGCTTGAATACGTGAATAAGGCGTATTCAAGCTTTTTTTGATAAAGTCAGGGGAATTTTTATGAACATATTACATATTAAATATGCTATTGAAGTTGCCAGAGTTGGTTCGCTTAATAAAGCGGCTCAGAATCTTATTGTTGCTCAGCCTAATCTAAGCCGTTCTATTAAGGAACTGGAGGCAGAAATGGGAATAAAAATATTTGAACGTTCTGTTAAAGGCATGGTACTTACTTCAGAGGGCGAAGAATTTATAGGGTATGCAAGGGGAATAATAGACCATATAAATCAGGTTGACATGATCTATAAATCCGGTGCGGCAAAAAAACGGAGATTTTCAATATCAGTTCCGAGAGCCTGCTATATTTCCGAAGCTTTTGCCAAATTCTCAAAAACAATTCCTGATACGGATGCGGAGATATTCTATAAAGAAACAGATTCAAAAAGTACGATAAAGGATGTGCTCGATTCTGACTATAAACTCGGAATAATTCGATATTCAAGCAATTATGACAAGTATTTCAAATCTATGCTTGAGGAAAAAGGACTTTTGTACGAAATGGTCGCTGAGTTTACTTATAAGCTTATAATGAGCAGAGATAATAAGCTTTCACAGAAAGAAACAATAATATTTGATGATCTGGAAGATTATATAAGAATTTCTCATGCTGACCCATGTGTTCCGACATTTTCAATGGCAAAAGCAATGCGTGAGGAAATCACCGATAATATAAGACGCTGTATCTACATTTCTGAACGTGCAAGTCAGTTTGATCTTCTTTCTGAAAATCCGCAGACTTTTATGTGGGGATCGCCCGTACCTGCCGGAGTACTTGAAAAATATGATCTTGTGCAGCGTGATTGTGAAAGCAATAAAAAAATTTATAAAGATCTGCTGATATATCGCAGAGGATATAAGTTTACAAAACTTGATAATAATTTTATAACTGAACTGTGTCTGTCACGTCGGCGGAATCTTGAGAATAACGATTGATAATGCAATCATGCGGAAATAATGAAATTTCACTGTCAGGCGGATAATCAGACTAATTCTGGCTATATCAATTATGATAATACATTATAACATTCTTATATTTTACAAATCGAAAAAAGTTTGTTATAATTATAACGAAGTCAAGGAAACCTGACATACAAATAATTACACAGGAGGATCACTATGGAGAATAAGGCTTATGAAATTGTGGACAGCGTTGAAAAGCTTGAAGAAGCAATCAGCCGTACACGAAAGGCACAGCAGATTTTTTCAACCTATACTCAGGAACAGGTAGATAAAATTTTTTTTGCTGCTGCGTCTGCTGCAAATAAGGCAAGAATTCCACTTGCAAAGCTTGCTGTAGAAGAAACGGGAATGGGAATTGTAGAAGATAAGGTTATCAAAAATAACTATGCGTCAGAGTATATCTACAACGCATACAAAAATACGAAAACCTGCGGTGTTATTGAAGAAGATAAGGCATACGGAATCAAAAAGATCGCTGAACCGATCGGCGTTATTGCTGCTGTAATACCTACTACAAATCCTACTTCAACTGCTATTTTCAAATGCCTTGTTGCATTGAAAACAAGAAATGCAATCATAATTTCTCCGCACCCGAGAGCAAAAAAATCTACTATAGAGGCAGCAAAGATTGTTCTTGAAGCTGCTGTAAAAGCAGGCGCTCCTGAAAATATTATCGACTGGATAGATATTCCGTCTATTGAAATGACAAACCTGGTCATGAAAGAAGCAGATATAATTCTTGCAACCGGAGGTCCCGGAATGGTCAAGGCTGCTTATTCCAGCGGCAAACCGGCGCTGGGAGTAGGCGCCGGAAATACTCCCGCCATTATTGACGACAGCGCTGATATTTTGCTTGCCGTAAATTCAATAATTCATTCAAAAACCTTTGACAATGGTATGATCTGTGCATCTGAACAGTCTGTAATCGTTTTGGAAAAGATCTATGATACAGTAAAAAACGAATTTGCCGAAAGGGGATGTTATTTCCTCAACGATGCGGAAACCGAAAAAGTACGTAAAACCATGCTTATCAACGGCGCTCTTAATGCAAAGATCGTAGGACAATCCGCCGCTAAAATTGCCGGTCTTGCCGGAGTTGAAGTTCCTGCCGGTACAAAGATCCTTATAGGAGAAGTGGAAAGCGTTGAACTCAGCGAAGAATTTGCTCACGAGAAACTGTCTCCTGTTCTTGCAATGTACAAAGCTAAGAATTTCGACGATGCTCTTGATAAGGCAGAAAGACTTGTAGCAGACGGCGGCTATGGTCATACTTCCTCTGTTTATCTGAACGAAGTTTCTGAAACTGAAAAAATAGATAAATTCAGCAAACGTATGAAAACTTGCCGTATCCTTATCAATACGCCGTCCTCTCACGGTGGTATAGGAGATCTTTATAATTTTAAACTTGCTCCGTCACTTACTCTCGGCTGCGGTTCATGGGGAGGAAATTCTGTAAGTGAAAACGTTGGTGTAAAGCATCTTATCAATATAAAAACTGTTGCTGAAAGAAGGGAAAATATGCTTTGGTTCCGTGCGCCTGAAAAGATCTATATAAAGAAAGGCTGCCTGCCTGTTGCCCTTGACGAACTGAAAACAGTAATGGGCAAAAAGAGAGCGTTTATCGTAACCGATACTTTTCTTTATAAAAACGGTTATACCAAAGCTATTACCGATAAGCTCGATGAAATGAATATCGAACATACAACATTCTTTAATGTTGCTCCTGATCCGACGCTTGCTTCTGCAAAGGAAGGCGCAGCAATAATGACAGCTTTCCAGCCTGACACTATCATCGCTCTTGGCGGAGGTTCTGCAATGGATGCAGCCAAGATAATGTGGGTACTTTATGAACATCCCGAGGCAGACTTTATGGATATGGCAATGCGCTTTATCGACATCCGGAAGAGAGTATATACATTTCCGAAGATGGGAGAAAAAGCATATTTTGTTGCTATTCCTACATCTGCCGGAACAGGCTCTGAAGTTACGCCGTTCGCTGTAATTACAGATGAAAAGACAGGTGTAAAATATCCTCTTGCCGATTATGAACTGCTTCCCGATATGGCTGTTATAGATACTGATTTTCATATGTCCGCTCCAAAGGGACTTACTGCAGCATCCGGTATCGACGCTGTAACTCATGCCCTTGAAGCTTATGCATCCATGATGGCTACTGATTATACTGACGGTCTTGCAAAGCAGGCATTGCAGGTAATATTCAAATATCTGCCGAGAGCTTACGAAAACGGACAGAATGATATTGAAGCTCGTGAAAAAATGGCTAATGCAGCAACAATGGCGGGTATGGCATTTGCAAATGCATTCCTCGGAGTATGTCACTCAATGGCACATAAGCTGGGGGCTTTCCATCATCTGCCGCACGGAATTGCCAATGCTCTTATGATAGAAGAAGTGCTCCGTTTCAATTCATCCGAAGCTCCGGCGAAAATGGGAACGTTTTCACAGTACGGTCATCCCCATACTCTTTCCAGATATGCAGAAGTTGCTGAATCACTTGGAATCAAAGGAAATAACGACGAAGAAAAGCTTGAAGGACTTATCAATGCAGTCAACGAACTTAAAGCAAAAGTCGGCATAAAGGAAACAATCAAGGAATACGGTATTGATGAAAGTGCTTTCCTTGAAACACTTGATGAAATGACCGAACAGGCATTTGATGATCAGTGTACCGGAGCAAATCCGAGATATCCTCTTATGAGCGAAATCAAGCAGATGTATCTTAATGCTTATTACGGCGGAAAACATTTTGCAGAAGCAGAAATGCCCGTTAAGTATGCAGCAGAAAACGAAAAGGCAGATTCAGTCAAAGCCGTATACAACAGCGGCAGAAAAAGCAGCAGAGGCTAAAAGGAGGAATGTTGGTATGAAACTTGACAGAGTGATTGCAGTCAGAAATAATAAAACTATCTATCGTGACGGTGATACTTGCATAAAGGTGTTCAATAATGATTATTCAAAGGCAGATGTATTGAACGAAGCTCTTAATCAGTCCCGTGTTGAGGAAACCGGACTTAACATCCCAAAGATACTGGAGGTTACCATGATCGACGGAAAATGGTCGATTATTTCCGAATTTATCAAGGGAAAAACACTTGCACAGCTTATGGAAGAAAATCCGGATAATAAACAGGCATATATTGAACAGCTTGTTGATATACAGATCGAAATACAGTCTAAAACCTGCCCGCTTTTAAATAAGCTTAAAGATAAAATGAACCGCAAGATAAGTGCCTGCGAACTTGATGCAACAACAAGATATGATCTTCATACACGTCTTGACGGTATGCCAAAGCATAACAAGGTTTGTCATGGAGATCTGAATCCGTCAAATATCATTATCACAAGCGACAATATGCCGTATATCATAGACTGGGCTCACGTTACTCAGGGAAACGCTTCTGCCGATGCAGCCAGAACTTATCTTCTGTTCTGGCTTAGCGGAGACATCGAAGGAGCACGTGAATACCTTGATCTTTTCTGCAAAAAGAGCAACACTGCAAAACAGTATGTTCAAAAGTGGATGCCTATAGTAGCGGCTTCACAGTCAGTAAAGGGAAATGAAAAAGAAAGAGAATTTCTGCTTTCGTGGGTCGATGTTGTTGACTATGAATAATTAATCAGGAGGAATATGCAAATGAAAGTAACAGTATGTATTGGCAGCTCGTGCCATATAAAGGGTTCAAGAAGCGTTGTTGAACAGCTTCAGTATCTTATTTCTGACAATAATGTCGGTGATAAAGTAGAACTTGGCGGAACTTTCTGTATGGGAAATTGTCAGAAAGGCGTATGCGTTAATGTTGACGATGAATTTTACTCTGTAACTCCTGATACAGTAAAGGAATTTTTCGAGACAGGAATCATGGCAAAACTTTAAGGCAGCACCGCACAAAGATTGTGCGGCAGATGCGCAGTCAGATTTTTCGTCAGATTGTATAGAAATTTTGAAGGCATACTGTCGTATGTTAAGAAATTTCTGTGCAGGATGACGGAAAATATACAAGCAGATGACGTGCAAAGCCGTCAGGCGTGCTTTGTGCGGTGTTGCCTTAATGCCGATTGAAAGGAGAATAACTGATTAATGACAAATTGGCTGACATTGAAAAAATCGAACTGTAAGAACTGCTATAAATGTATTCGCCATTGTCCTGTGAAGGCAATACGTTTTTCGGGTAATCAGGCGCATATCATAGGAAATGAGTGTATTCTGTGCGGTCAGTGTTTCGTTGTGTGCCCACAGAATGCAAAGGAAATAACCGACAGCGTTGAAAAATGTAAAGTTCTTCTCCAAGGCAGCGAGCCTGTTGTAGTTAGTCTTGCACCGTCGTTTATTGCGAATTATGAGGGTGTTGGAATTGATTCCATGCGTGAAGCGCTCAAGAAACTGGGATTTTATGATGCCGAAGAAACGGCAATAGGCGCAACTATTGTCAAGAATGAATACGAACGCATTCTTCATGAAGAAAACAGAGATATACTTATTTCATCATGCTGTCATTCTCTTAACCTGCTTATACAGAAATATTTTCCGGCAGAGCTTAAATATCTTGCTGATGTAGCATCGCCAATGCACGCTCACTGTATTGATATAAGAAAGAGGATCCCAAATGCAAAGACGGTATTTATCGGGCCTTGTGTTGCCAAAAAGGACGAGGCTGAATATTACGAGGATGCAGCAGACGCTGTACTGACTTTTGAAGAACTTACAGAATGGCTTAAAAGCGAAAATATCGAACTTAAAAAAGATGTTGACATACGAAAAGACAGCCTTGCCCGATTTTTTCCGACGACAGGCGGTATACTGAAAACGATGGAGCAAGGAATAAACGGCTATACATATATGGCAATTGACGGCGTTGAAAACTGCATAGCCGCATTGAAAGATATTGAAAGCGGCAGAACGCATAAATGCTTTATTGAAATGTCAGTATGTTCCGGAAGCTGTATAGGCGGACCTGTAATGGAAAAATATCATCGCTCACCGGTAAGAGATTTTGCTGCGGTAGCAAATTATGCCGGAACTGATAATTTTGACGTTGTTCAGCCTGATATGAACGAAATACACAAGGATTTTATGTTCATAGAACATAAGCTGCCTGTTCCGTCAGATATGGAAATAAACGAAGTTCTTAAAAAAATGGGAAAAAACAAGCCGTCGGATCATCTTAACTGCGGTTCATGCGGTTATAATACCTGTCGTGAAAAGGCTATAGCTATCTGTCAGGGAAAAGCTGAATATTCTATGTGTCTGCCGTTCCTGAAAGACAGAGCAGAGGGATTTTCCGATACTATCGTAAAGAATACGCCCAACGGTCTTATTGTTCTTAATGAAGATCTTGAAGTTCAGCAGATAAATGACGCTGCAAGATCAATTATGAACATCCGGAACGCCTCGGATGTTCTGGGCGATCAGGTTATCCGTATTCTTGATCCGACAGATTTTGTTAATGTTCTTACAATGGGAAAGAATATCCGGAACAAACGAATGTATCTCGCAGAGTATAATCGCTATGTCGAGCAGACTATAGTTCATGAAAAAAATCTGCACCTGCTTATCGGAATTATGCGTGATGTTACCGATGAGGAAGAAGCGAGGGAAAGAAAAGAAAATTTCAGCCGTCAGACGGCTGAGGTCGCTGATAAGGTAGTGGAAAAGCAGATGAGAATAGTTCAGGAGATAGCGTCACTGCTTGGTGAGACTGCTGCTGAAACAAAGATAGCGCTTTCAAAGTTAAAGGGGTCGATCACGGATGAATAATCTTTGTGCAGATATAGGCTATAAAAGTATCTATCATTACGGCGAAGAGCTTTGCGGCGATCATGTTGATATTGTTGAACAGGATGAAAATTCAACAGTCGTAGTTCTTGCCGACGGATTAGGAAGCGGTGTTAAGGCAAGTATTCTTTCGACTCTTACATCAAAGATAATTTCAACCATGATGGCAGCCGGACTGTCTATAGAAGAATGTGTAAGTACCATTGCATCCACTCTTCCGGTCTGTTCGGTAAGAGGCGTTGCTTATTCAACGTTTACTATAATACATATAAAAAATAATGATACAGCCGATATTATTCAATACGATAATCCGCACGTCATTCTTATCCGTAATAATGAGAATTACGTTTATCCGGAAATGGAAATGAATATTGACGGAAAACGTATTTATAAATCTACTATAAAGCTTTGTGAAAATGATATATTTATCGCAATGAGCGACGGATGCCCTCATGCCGGAATAGGTATCGGTTATAATTTCGGATGGAAGCGTGAAGAAATTATTGAATTTATGGAAGCGCTTTCAAACTGCGGATATACGTCAAAAACGCTTTCAACTATTCTTGTTGACGAATGTAATAAACTTTACGGTGGAGAACCGGGAGACGACGCTACTGCTTGTATAATAAAAATCCGTAAAAGAGAGCCTATGAATATTCTTTTTGGTCCTCCGTCTAACAGAAACGACTGCAACAGAATGATGTCTCTGTTTTTTTCAAAAGAGGGAAAGCATATCATATGCGGCGGAACGACTTCTTCAATTGCAGCAAAATTTCTTCGCAGACCTCTTCGTCCGAGTCTTAATTTTGAAAGTTCTGACATTCCGCCTATTGCTGAACTTGAGGGGGTTGACCTTGTAACAGAGGGAGTAATAACCGTAAACAGAGTGCTTGAATATGCCCGTGATTATCTTGACAAAAACGAATGTTATGAAAAGTGGAACTTTAAGCGTGACGGAGCAGCACTGATATGCAGACTGCTGTTTGAAGAAGCTACTGATATAAACTTTTTTGTCGGACGGGCAATTAATCCAGCCCATCAGAATCCTGATCTGCCTATTAATTTCAGCATTAAGATGAATCTTGTAGAAGAACTCTCAGCCTGCCTGAAAAAAATGGGAAAACGTATTAAGGTAAGCTATTTTTAGGAGGTAGTCAGATGAGAAAATTTGATACGAAAATACAGCATCTGAAATATAAAGTTCTGCGTGAAGTTGCAAAACAGGCATGGAATGATACACTGCTTGAAAATGTTCTGAAAATTCCTGAAATCATTGTGCCAGGTAAAGTGCCTACTATGCGCTGCTGTGTTTATAAGGAACGTGCAATTCTCTCCGAGCGTGTAAAGATGGCTATCGGCGGAGATAAAGACAATCCAAACGTTATACAGGTAATTGATATTGCCTGTGACGAATGTCCGGCTGCCGGTTATGAAGTGACCGATTCCTGCCGTGGATGTCTTGCTCATCGCTGCGAAGACGTCTGCAAAAGGGGAGCAATATCTTTTGACCACAATCATGTTGCTCATATTGATAAAACACTTTGTGTTGAATGCGGACAGTGCGCAAAGGTTTGTCCGTATTCTGCGATAATAAACAGAAAACGTCCGTGTCAGATAGCCTGTAAGGTAAAAGCAATCAAGATAAATGAAGAGAATGCTGCGTATATTGATAATGATAAATGTACAAACTGCGGAGCTTGCGTTTATCAGTGTCCGTTCGGAGCTATTACTGATAAGTCGTATATTCTCAACGTTATTGATCTTATCAAGAAAAGTGAAAATGAAAAAAGTTATAAAATATATGCGATTGTTGCACCGTCAATTTCAAGTCAGTTTACCTATGCAAAGCTTGGTCAGGTGATATCTGGTCTGAAAAAACTCGGATTTCATACTGTTGTAGAAGCCGCACTCGGAGCAGATATGGTTGCACTTAAAGAATCCAAAGAACTTGCAGAAAAAGGGTTTCTTACAAGTTCTTGTTGTCCGGCTTTTGTAAAATACATAAAATCTGCATTTCCTGATATGCAGCAGTATGTCTCGCACAATCTTTCACCAATGGCAACGATTGCAAAATATATCAAGGAAACGACAGAAAATGCAAAAACAGTGTTTATAGGGCCTTGTACTGCAAAAAAAGCTGAGGCTCAGCTTGATACAGTCAAGCCATATGTTGACGCTGTGCTTACTTTTGAAGAGCTTCAGGCGCTTTTTGATAGTCGTGATATTGATATCACTGAACTTCCGGAAGATGTTCTTGATAACGCATCATATTTCGGACGGATTTTTGCACGTTCCGGAGGTCTTTCCGATGCAGCGGCTCAGGGACTTAAAGAACAGAATATCGACTTTGATCTTAAGGCAATTTCGTGCAACGGAATAGAAGAATGCCGGACGGCGCTTATGAAAAAGAGTAAAAATGTTCTTGACGCCAATTTTATTGAGGGTATGGCGTGCGTGGGCGGATGTATAGGCGGCGCAGGATGCCTTACTCACGGTATGAAAGATAAAGCCGAAGTTGATAAATATGGCAGTGAAGCGTATGAAAAAACTATTTCTGATGCTGTTTCTGTTTTGAAATAACTGCAATCTCTTAATAAAATAATAAAAATAATTAATATTGTTTATAATAAAAAAGAGCTGTTTTCACAGTTCTTTTTTTACTAAGAGCCTGTTCAGTATCTTTTTATGTGCGGATTTTTGACGCAGTAAGCGGCGAAATTTGCCGAAAAGACGTGCGAAAAAAGATACTGAACAGGCTCTAAGGAAGAGTATTATATTCTTTTGGTGTCAGGCGGTCCTGACGGAGAACTCGCTGCATCTTTAAGATATCTTAATCAGCGATATGTTATGCCATATGGTGAAGTTAAGGGAATATTAACTGATATTGGTACGGAAGAATCAGAACATCAAAGATATATACTCGCCATTTATGTCAGCATTACCGGATATTTTGCAATAGAGCCGAGTATATAGGCAACGCCGCACAAAGCCGTCAGGCGGTCTTTGTGCGGTGTTGCATATATCAAAAAATCAAAGAAACAGAAATAAAAATAGGCGGATCATAGCTTTTGCATGAATCGTCTTTTTTTCTGCTGTACGTAATTTCTTTTATAACAGATTTCAGAAGAATGTTTTTTCTTTTAGGAGAAATATTTTTTCTTTGTATAACTTCTACAGCATCAGAAAGAGAAACTATCATTTCCTTATAATTAATGGCAGATTGTAATAATTCTTTGGCTTTTATAATCGCAGCTTCGATCTTGTTTCTTTTTTCTGCAAGAGCTTCGTTACGAGCGACAAATACGGCGCTTGTATAAATTCCTTGTTCAAGAAGATCGTATAGTTTGTTCTGCTGATTTTCAAGAATGTTAAGTTCCTTTGACAGTGTATTTATTATTTCGGAGCTTGTATTATATCGAGGCTTATTTTCACTAAGTTTTGATTGGAAATCTTTAATAATATTGTTTAGCGCTTCGGTTATAACTTGTTCCAGATCTTCACAGGCTGCTGATTTATTGCCGCAGTATTTTTGATTCGGACAATGGATTCTTGTCCGGATTCCTTTGCGTTGTGCCTGCTGTATCATAACTTTTCCGCACTGGCATCGAATAAGTCCGGCAAATGGATTGACGAGTTCGTGATTAACCTTTGAACGTGGGGTATTACCGAAACGCATCTGAACGGCTTGAAATAGTTCCTCAGAGATAATAGCCTCATGTTTGCCGTCTACGATCATCCATGAATCAGGATCTGATTTAGGACGAGATGTAATGATGCCTCCGTTTTCGTATTTTTTGATAGTTTTGCGCCAGTTCCACCTTATCTTGCCAATGTAGACAGGATTGTGCAAGATATCACGAATAGAAGCATTAGTCCAGTAAGGCGATTTTCTCGGCTTGATTCCAAGATCGTTCAAACGATTGGCAATCATCGTTGTACCAAGCTTGTCATTAGCGTATAATTCAAATATCATACGCAAAGTATCAGCTTCGGCATTGGGGACAAGCGTATACGATTTTCCGATCTTAACTTTGTCATATCCATAAGGAGGTACAGAACCTATAAAATTGCCCTCATTTACAGAAGCGATACGTCCTCTCATCATAATTTCTTTTATGTATTCAAGATAATCATTTCCTCTCATTAGTTCCATTTCAAAGAATTTGCGGTCGAATTTATCTGAAAGGTCATAAGTTTTAGTCGGAGTAATTATAAGTGTATCGGTATAGCGGAAAGCTCTTATAATAGTACCGCAGTCGCTCAGATCGCCACGGCTCAGACGCTGTGGCTCAATGGTAAGTACACCCTTGATCGGTTCGTTCTGTATAAGGTCGAGCAGAGTTTTTATCATCGGACGGTCCTGTATAGTTTCTCCGGAAACAACCTCACGGTATATGCAGTTGTCAGGAATAGTATTACCGAAAGTTTTTAAAGCGAATTCCTGAATAATGGTTTCGTGCTTGGAAAGAACATCCTCAACAGTTTCGTGATCGCCGTCCGATCGTGATTTACGCAGGTAAACAAGATATTTTTCAGTCATTTTACAGCTCCTTATAGTTTATTTCCTGTAAATTTTTTTACATTTATATGCTTCGTTAAGAAAAATAAGAACCTGTGTTCATAGGAAGGATGTGGATTATCTATGGAAAAATGAAGTTGAAACATCATTTTTTACACTAAATCTTCAAATTTGGGGTTGTCAAATTCACAAAAATATAATAAAATTATAAATAACAAGATTTATACAAGATTAATCTGCAAAGGAGGATATTTTAATGAAAATTAATTTAAAAAAATGCTTTAAGGCGGTATTGTCCGGTACAGCAGCGCTTGCCTTGGTTACTGCGTCAATATACATTCCGCCCAAAACGATACAGACGGTTACGGCGGCAGAAAGTTCTGTTGTTGCAAATCCTGTTATATGGGCAGATGTTCCGGATGTTGATGCAATCCGTGTAGGTGATACATATTATATGATAAGCACGACCATGTTTTTCAGTCCGGGAGCACCGATAATGAAGTCTAAGGATCTTGCTTCGTGGGAGATATGCAGTTACGTCTATGATACGCTTGCTGACGGAGATGTCCAGAATCTTACGAATGGCAAGAATGATTATGCTCATGGACAATGGGCGGCAAGTCTGAGGTATCACAAAGGCACATTCTACGTTTTCTTCGGCAGCTATGGAACAGGAAAATCTTACATTTATAAAACCAACGATATTGAAAACGGTACATGGACTAAAACAGAGTTAAACGGAATGTATCATGACGCCTCGCTCTTTTTCGATGATGACGGCAGGAATTATCTCGTGTACGGTGCAGGCGGCACAATAAAAATTAAAGAACTTAACGCTGAAATGACAGATTTCAAATTCGGCGGAGCAGACAAAACGCTTTTTTCCACCGGTCTTGACGGTTTGAGCGGCGAGGGATCTCATATTCAGAAAATAGGCGGATATTATTACATTTTCCTTATTGCATGGCCGAGCAACAGCGGAAGAATTGAACTCTGCTACAGAAGTAAGGATATTCTGGGTAATTACGAGGGAAAAACCATTCTTAATTCTGACGGAGCTGCACAGGGCGGAATCATTGATACGCCGGATGGTAAATGGTACGGACTCGTTTTTCGAGATCACGGTGCAGTAGGACGTATCCCTGTACTTGTTCCTGTAACATGGCAGAATGACTGGCCGATTATGGGAGAAAACGGAAAAGTTCCCAAAACGCTTGCAATTGACGGAAATTATCAGGGAACATTTCTTGCCGCAGATGATGAATTCAACTACAGTTCCAACGATCTTGCTCTTGAGTGGCAGTGGAATCATAATCCCGATAACACTGCATGGTCGGTAACTGAACGAAAAGGCTATCTCAGACTGAAAAATAAAACGATTGCATCTAATATACTCAATGCAAGAAATACGCTGACACAGCGTACAGAGGGGCCGGCATGCAGCAGTGTTATCAAACTTGATACATCCAACATGAAAGCCGGCGATCATGCGGGACTTTCAGCTTTCCAATATAAGTACGGAAATGTTGGTGTCTACGTTGCCGATAACGGATCGAAAAAAATCTATATGTCCGAAAACGGCATAGCTGAAAGCGGCGGAAGTATTACGGACAGCTACAATAAAATAATTGAGGAAACAGCTCTCAACGGTAATGAGATCTACCTGAAAGCAGATTTCAAATTTAACGATGTTGACAGTGATCTGAATATTTCATATAACATTGATAAGGCGAATTTTTACTACTCATACGACGGCAAGAGCTGGACAAAAATCGGCAATGAACTGAAAATGAGCTACGATCTCAAGCTTTTTACCGGCTATAGAAGCGCTATTTACAGCTATCCGACAAAGAGTACAGGCGGCTATGCGGACATTGATTTCTTCGATTATGAACGTGCTGACTGGAATCAGCCCGAAGTTGTTGAGCCGAATCAATTCGGATGGTATTTTGTAGACGGCTTTGAGGGAAATCTTTGCGACTGGAACGGCAGAGGGGCGGCAAAGATTGAAACAAGTGACAAAACATCTTTCGTGGGCAATGAATCATTGCTGGTACAAAAAAGAGAATCGGCGTGGAACGGAGCTTACAAAACATTGAATTCCAGAGCGTTCATTCCCGGAAATGAGTATAGTTTCAGTGCAAACGTTATGTATGATAACGGAAACAGTACGGATACATTTTACTTGAAGCTTCAGTATAACGATGCGGCAGGCGAAGCCCATTATTCCACAATAGCAGAAGCAACCGCAGTAAAGGGTGAATGGGTACAGCTTGCAAATAAAAATTATGTTATACCGGCTGATGCTCAAAATGCACAGATATATGTTGAAACTGCTGACAGCACCATTGATTTCTATATTGATGAGGTTATCGGAGCAGTGGCAGGAACTTCAATAATCGGGGCAGGGGAACCTAAAAAAATTATTCCGGGCGATGTGAACTTCGACGGCGTTATTGATTCGTTTGATCTCTGCTGTGCAAGAAAGGGAACTATGCAGGGATTCACTGATAAGTATGCTGAAATTGCGGCAGACGTTAATCAGAACGGTAAAGCCGACTCTGAGGATGTTTCGCTTATTCAGCAGTTTATTCTTGGAAAAATCACATCTTTCCCGGCAGCAGATACATCTGAAGATAATCCATGGGATACATATCAGGAAACAGCTTCTGCCGAAATGCAGAAATTCTATTCCGATGCTGTTTATCAGCTTGGAAATACTTCAAGAGTGACCGAGAAGATAAAAAAAGCTAAGAATGGCGAAAATGTAAAAATAGCTTATATCGGCGGCTCAATAACAGAGGGCGGCAGAACCGATACTTGCTATGTCAGCCGTTCAGCTAAATATTTTGCAGACACGTTCGGTACAGGCAATAATGTTTCGTTCATTAATGCAGGATTGTCCGGTACATCATCTGTTGTAGGTCTTATGCGTGCGCAGAATGATATACTCAACGATAATCCCGATATTATATTCATAGAATTTTCTGTAAACGATCATCCGGAAGAAATTTATAAAAAGGGATATGAAAGTCTGGTAAAAAAATGCTTGTCTCAGCCTAATAACCCGGCAGTTATCCTTATTATAAATCGTGCGAAAGGAGGATATTCCATGCAGGAGCAGATGGCAGCCATAGGAAAAAATTACGATCTGCCTATAATCAGCATGGACAATGCGCTTACAAATGCGTTTAACAGCGGTCTCCTCCAGAAAGAGGATTATTATACTGATGAATATCATCCACATGAAAAAGGAAATGCTCTTATTTCTGATTCCATTGCATATTTTTACAGACAGGCTTTAAAGACCGCTAACAAGTCGGGAAACTATACAATTCCATCGAAAACGGTATATGGAACAGAATATTCTACAGGATCCATCGTTCCTATCAGTGAGCTGAAGAATTTTAATGCAGGATCATTCACGCAGACGAACAGCGGATATGCAACGCTGCCTTATACTTTGAAGCATAGCGCAGGAGGCGGTAATATACCGATCACATTCTCGGCAGAGGGCAAGGGAGTATTTATAGTATACAGCGCAAAGGATGATTCTTCCTTTGGCAGTCTGAATATTTCGGTAAACGGAAAAACATCTTCGATCAGCGGAAAGAAGCAGTATGCATGGGGCGGTCCGGAAGCAGATGCAGCTTATATGCAGAACGATTCCGGTACTCTCAATGTTTCCATAAATATTGAAGATCCCTCTACAGAGTTTACTATTTGGGGCATAGGCATAGTAAAATAAGAACCTGTATTGTTAAGACAACACCGCACGAATATTGTGCGGTGTTGTTTTTGAGGAAAACGTTGCAGAGAAATATGATATGAAGGCAGCGTTACAGCAGCAAACTGTTATACTCGCCTCTGCTTCAGAATATCCCGATAAGCTCTTTGTACTTGTCCAGACTATGATCTATCGTTGGAATATAATCCTGTTCAAGCCATTTTCTGATAGTCGCATGACAACCGGTGAGCTTTTTGTTTTTATTGAATGCCCAGTCATCGGCTTTTTCAAGATATTTTTCGACATTTTTTTCACCGTAATCATAAACAAGTTCCTGATATTTTTCCTCTGATAGAGATGCACATTTATATCTGCCATACTTGGTGGGAAGAGGGGACGGCACAGCCGTTTCCTCTGCTTTACTTTCCTTTAATTTATTTTCTTTTTCTTTACTTTCCTTTGTTGCATTTCTGCTTTCATAAACCGGAGTTTCTACAGCAGAAACCGGATTATTTGTATCAGATTCAGCATTTTTGGGTACACTTAATAAGCCCTCTCGAAAATTATTTTTTTCAAGAAGGTTATATTCTTCGATATTTGACTGTCTACGTTCCACCGCTAACAGGTATCGCTCCTGAATACTTCGAGAGGTTATCACATTTCTTTGCATAAGCTCTGCTGAAAAGAGATTAATCTCAGCCAGATAAAGGATAACTTCTTTAACAGTCTTTTTGTCCTTTGCCCATCGGTTTCCGATAGACTTTATCATCATCGCCGCCAGCTTGTCAAGGCTTTCAAACTGATAATAATATCCGTTTTTGTATACAAGACAAAGAAGCCGGATGTAGATGATCTCACCCAAAGGATCGTAATCGTTCTGTACGTCAAAAAGCTTGTCGTCCTCAAAAATGTCGGTATCCAAAGGAAAGTAATCCAAGCCTTTTTTCCTTGGTCGAGCCATTGGATCACCTCCTAGTATAATAAAGATATAGTCCAAAGACGGCTCAGAGATAGACAACCGGACGAAAAAAAGGTAAAATAAAGAGGATAGGACAAAAAATGGTGACCTCCTTGGGAAGTTGA